>NZ_JBIVFL010000003.1:0-717339 GCF_044748125.1 Streptomyces sp. NPDC090025
CCCCCCCCCCCCCCCCCCCCCCCCCCCCCCCCCCCCCCCCCCCCCCCCCCCCCCCCCCCCCCCCCCCCCCCCCCCCCCCCCCCCCCCCCCCCCCGCACCAGACACCCCGCACGGAGGTCCGGGCCGCCGGGTGGCCGGCTAGCCGATCACCCGGCCGTTGACGACGACCCGGCGCGGTGCGGCGAGCACCCGGACGTCCGCGCGCGGGTCCTCGCCGTACACCACGAGGTCGGCGGGGGCGCCCTCGGCGAGGGCCGGGCGGCCGAGCCAGGAGCGGGCGCGCCAGGTGGTGGCGGACAGCGCGTCGAGCGCCGGGATGCCCGCCTTCGTCAGCTCCTCGACCTCGGCGGCGACCAGGCCGTGCGCGAGCGAGCCGCCCGCGTCGGTGCCGACGAAGACCGGCACGCCCGCGTCCCAGGCCGCGCGCACGGTGTCGTAGCGGCGCTCGTGCAGCCGCCGCATGTGCGCCGACCAGCGCGGGAACTTCTCCTGGCCGCCGTCCGCGAGGTGCGGGAAGGTGGCGATGTTGACGAGGGTGGGGACGATCGCGACCCCGCGCTCGGCGAACAGCGGGATGGTGTCCTCGGTGAGCCCGGTGGCGTGCTCGATGCAGTCGATGCCCGCCTCGACCAGGTCGCGCAGCGAGTCCTCGGCGAAGCAGTGCGCGGTGACCCGGGCGCCCAGCCGGTGTGCCTCGGCGATGGCCGCCTCGACCTCGGCGCGCGGCCAGGACGGCGCCAGGTCGCCGAGGTCGCGGTCGATCCAGTCGCCGACCAGCTTGACCCAGCCGTCGCCGCGCCCGGCCTCCCGGCCGACGTAGGAGACGAGTTCGGCGGGCTCGATCTCATGGGCGTAGTTGCGGATGTAGCGGCGGGTGCGGGCGATGTGCCGCCCCGCGCGGATGATCTTCGGCAGGTCCTCGCGCGCGTCGATCCAGCGCGTGTCGGACGGCGAGCCCGCGTCCCGGATCAGCAGCGTCCCGGCGTCCCGGTCGGTCAGCGCCTGCTTCTCGGCGGTGGCCTCGTCGACCGGACCGTGCCGGTCGAGCCCGACGTGGCAGTGCGCGTCGACCAGACCGGGCAGCACCCAGCCCTCGACCGTACGGGTCTCCCCCGCGGCGGCGGGCGGCCGCTCGAAGGTGATCCGCCCGTCGACGCACCAGAGTTCGTCCCGTACGTCCTCCGGTCCGACGAGCACCCGCCCCTTCACATGCAGCACCACGTGATCGCTCATACCGGCACTCTACGAGCCGCCGAACGGCCGGGGTACGGCGCGGCGCGGGGCCGGTGTCCGGACGGTACGGGGATCATCGGCGCACGCGCGGCGGCGGTACGGGGCCGACGGCGCGCTCCGGTGGCGAGGAGGTCCGGCATGACGGGGTCCGGTACGGACGGCGAGCGGCATGGCGAGCGGTCCGGCGGGCGGTACGGCGAGGCGGTGTTCCCGCCGGAGCGGGCGGGCGAGGGCGAGCGGATCGACTTCGGCGCGCTCGCCTACGACGCCTTCACCCTGGCGCGGCTGCGGGCGCTCGGGGCCGGGCCCGGCTGGCACTGTCTGGACGTCGGGGCCGGGACGGGCACGGTGGCGCGGGCGCTGCTCGACGAGGCCGGGGTGAGTTCGGTGCTCGCCGTCGACCGTGACGTACGGTTCCTGGCCGAGCGGCCCGTGCCGGGACTTGAGGCACGGCGGGCGGACGTCACGGCGCCGGACTTCGCGCCCGGCCGGTTCCGTCTGGTGCACGCCCGGTTCGTGCTGATGCATCTGCCGGAGCGGGAACGGCTGATCGCCCGGCTCGCCGAACTGGTCGAGCCGGGCGGGGTGCTGGTGCTGAGCGACGCGGTCGACCTGACGAGCGCGGCGGCCCGGCCCGGCACGCCGTACACCCGGGCGATGCGGGCGATGTGGCAGGGGCTGCGGGACACCATCGGCACCGATGTGTCCTGGGTGCCGTCGTATCCGCGGCTGCTGCGGGCGGCCGGGCTGGGCGAGGTCGGGGCGGAGCTGCATGTGCCGCCGCTGCTTCCGGGCAGTCCGATCAGCCGGTTCTGGGCGGACACCTGGGAGCGCGGCCGGGCCGCGATGTGCGCGACCGGCCTGGTGGACGAGGCGGCCGTGGACGAGGCCGTGCGCTATCTGGACGGGCCGGGGTGCGCGGACCTGTCGGCCGGGATGCTGACGGCATGGGGACGGCGGCCCGGTGTGGAGGCGGCCGGGCCGTCGTCCTGAACTGCCACCGGATCAGGGGCGCCAGTCGGCCTGCTGGTCGTGGCTCGGGGTCTTGGTGAGCTGCTTGGGCGCGGTGCCGTCGCCGCGCACCAGCCAGAGGTGTTCGGGGTCGGCGTCGTCGGAGCCGCCCCGGGTGAAGACGACCCGGGAGCCGTCCGGCGACCAGGCGGGGTACTTGTCGTTCGCGCGGGCGGCGGTGATCCGCTTGAGGCCGGAGCCGTCGGGGCGGATCACGAAGAGGTGGGCGAAGCCGCCCGCCGTCTCGACCCGGCTGAAGACGATCCATCCGGTGCGCGACCAGTCAGGCGTGGCGTCGTGAGTGACGGGCCCGGTGAACGGGGTCTGGGCGTGGGTGGCGACATTGATCCGCAGCAGCCTGCTGTAGCCGGTGGTGGCGTCGGAGCGGCTGTACGCGAGGTTCTTGCCGTCCGGCGACCAGGAGGGCCTGCCCTCGTCGGCGGCGGTGTGGGTGAGCCGGGTGGTGGGCGTGCCGTCGAGGTCGGCGACGTACAGCTCGCGCTGGGTGCCGACCGGTTTCACGTACGCGATCCGGGTGCCGTCCGGCGACCAGGCGGGCTCGGACCCGCCCTTGGCGCCGGGCAGCGGCGCCAGTCCGCCGCCGCCCGCCTTCATGGTCCAGATGCCGTCGATGGCGCCGCCGGAGCCGTACCGGACGAACGCGAGCCGCTTGCCGTCCGGCGACCAGCTGGGCATCACGTCGCTGACGGTGGGCGTGTCGGTCACCTTGACGGCGGTGCCGCCGGCCGGGGCGATCGCGTACAGGTCCTCGATGGAGGCGGTGGCGCTGTAGCGCGAGAAGACGATGGTGCGCGCGGTGGGCGGCGACACGGCGAGGACCGTCGCGGGGCCGACGGCGACGGTCGTACGGGGCGCGAGGGCGTACGAGGTGGCGCCCTGGCCCGTCGCTCCCGCGGCGGCCGCCCCGCCGAGGGCGAGCGGCGCGGTGAGCGCGAGCGCGGCGGCGCCGATGACGAGGGCGCGCCGTCCCCGCGAACGGCCTGCGGTGCTCGTGGACCTCGCGATACCCGTGGTGCCTGTGGTGCTCGTGGTGCCAGTGATTCTGCTGATGCCTGTGGTGCCGTCGTGTCTGCCGGAACCGTCCGTCATGGTGCCCACCCCGTCCTCCCGCCCCGCGGCCGGTGATTCCCGGCCACTCCGGCTCGTAACATCCCACCGGCCGGGTCCCGGGGGAAGCGCCTCGGGCCCCCGGCGCGCGGTCTGTGACATGTTCCGTACAGGGCTGTCACACGCGCCCCCGCCGTACCCCCTCGGTAGTCTTGGCCCGCATCGCCACCGACGAAGAAGGCACCGCCGTGACCGTGACACACCCGCTCCTTGACCTGGCCCCGCTGACCGCCGCCCAGTTCGCGTCGATCGAGCGCCGGGTCGCCGCGCTGCTCTCCACCGAGCAGGACGTGGTGATCACCCAGGGCGAGGCGCTGCTGCCCCTGGAGGGCTGCATCCGCAGCGGCGCCCGGCGCGGGTCGACCGCCCTGAACGTGGTCACCGGGCCGTACGGGCAGACCTTCGGCAACTGGCTGCGCGACTGCGGCGCCACCGTGATCGACCTGGCGGTGCCGTTCCACACGGCGGTCACCGCCGAGCAGGTGGCCCGGGCGTTCGAGGAGCACCCGGAGATCGACTTCGTGTCGCTGGTCCACGCGGAGGCCGCCACCGGGAACACCAACCCGGTCGCGGAGATCGGCGAGGTCGTGCGGGCGCACGGCGCGCTGTTCTACCTGGACGCGGTGGCCTCGATCGGCGCCGAGCCGGTGCTGCCGGACGCCTGGGGCGTCGACATGTGCATCATCGGCGCGCAGAAGGCGATGGGCGGCCCGGCCGGGGTGTCGGCGGTGTCGGTGAGCGCGCGGGCCTGGGAGCGGTTCGCCGCGAACCCGGACGCGCCGCGCCGCTCGTACCTCTCGCTGCTCGACTGGAAGGAGCGGTGGATCGACGGCGGGCGCCGGACGCTGCTGCACGCCCCGGCGCAGCTGGAGATGCTGGCCCTGGAGGCGTGCGTGGACCGGATCGAGGCGGAGGGCCTGGACGCCCTGATGGCGCGGCACGCGTCGGCCGCGGCGGCCACCCGGGCGGGCGCGCTCGCGCTCGGCGGCGGTCTGGAGCCGTACGTCCACGAGGCGCGGGACGCGGCCCCGGTCGCCACCACGCTGCGTTCCCCGGCCGGCGTGGACGCCGCCGGGCTGGTCGCGAAGGCGCTGGCCGCCGATCCGTCGCTGCCGCTGATCGCGGGCGGCGGGGCGCTCGCCAAGGAGATGATCCGGGTCAACCACTACGGCGTCGACGCCACCCCGGGCGCCGTCCAGTCCTCGCTGGCGGCGCTCGGCGCGGCCCTCGCGGAGACGGGCCGGACCGTGGACCTGGAGGGCGCGCGCCGCGCGGTCACGGAGGCGTGGGGCGCCTGAGCCCGCCGGGGCACCGGGGCCCGGGGGTCCCGGTGCCCCGGTCCGCGCCGCCTCAGCCCGCGATGATCTTCAGGGCGTGGTCGACGTCGGCGGTCGTGTTGTAGAGGTGGAACGAGGCCCGCAGATTGCCCGCGCGGGCCGAGAGCAGCACGCCCGCCTCGCGCAGGGCGTCCGCGCGGTCGCCGAGCCCGGGCACGCCGACGACCGTGGAGTCGTCCGCGACCGCCGGGTGGCCGAGCCCGGCGACCCCGGCCCGGAAGCGGGCGGCGAGGGCCTTGTCGTGGGCCTCGATCCGCTCGATCCCGATCTCCTCCAGGAGCGCGAGGGAACGGGCGGCGCCGTGGTACGAGAGGAACGCCGGGGGCTCGTCGAACCGGCTGGCCGACCGGGCCAGTTCGCGCACCGGTCCGTAGCTGTTGACCCACAGCTCCTCGCCGGTGACCCAGCCCGCGTGGATCGGCAGCAGCGCGTCCTGCGCCTCGGCGGTGACGGTGAGGAACGACGCGCCACGCGGGCAGAGCAGGTACTTGTAGCCGCCGGAGACGGTGAAGTCCCACTCCCCCGCGTGCAGCGGGAGCCAGCCCGCCGACTGGGTGGCGTCGAGCAGGGTGCGGGCGCCGTGGGCGGTGGCGGCGGCGCGGATCGCGGTGAGATCGGCGGTGCGGCCGTCGGCGGACTGCACGGCGGAGAAGGCGACGAGCGCGGTGTCCGGGCGCACCTCGTCGGCGAGCCGCTCCAGCGGCGCGTAGCGGATCCGCAGGTCGCCGCGGACGGTGAAGGGCGTGATGACGGAGGAGAAGTCGCCCTCGGGGAAGAGGATCTCGGCCCCGGCGGGCATGGACTGCGCCACCATGCCGACGTGGACGGAGACGGAGCTGCCGACGGCGACGCGGTCGGGGGTGACGTGGGCGAGCCGGGCGAACGCGGCCCTGGCCTCGTCGACGACGTCGAAGCTGCCCGCGCCCTCGGCGCGGCCGGCCGCGGTCTCCTCGGCGAGCCGGGTCACCGCCTCGATGGTGCGGCGCGGCAGCAGGCCGCAGGCCGAGGTGTTCAGATAGGTCCGCTGCGGGGCGAACTCGGGCCCGCCGAGGGGCGTCGAAGGGTCTGCCGGCTGATCCACAGATGTCATGGCACCAGCCTGGATTCCCCACGATCTCACGTCAATTGGCGAAGATCATGGGGAAAGCCCAAGGCATCCTTATGAGCCAGTGCGGCGGTCGGTCCGACGGAGGGGCGGCATCGGGCCGGAATCGCCGTCGGGCAGCCGCCGGTCGGCAGTCGGTCAGCCGCCGGTCGGCCCGTCCGTCAGCCGCCGGTCGGCCCGTCCGTCAGCAGTTGCCGCCGTCGATGTCGCAGGCGTCGGCGGTCCCGGCGGTGGCGGCGCCGCCGACCGGCTGGAGGGCGCGGCCCTGCCACGCCTGCTCCAGGGCCTGCGTGAAGAGCTCGGCGGGCTGGCCGCCGGACACCCCGTACTTGCGGTCGAGGACGAAGAACGGCACACCGTTGGCGCCGAGTTCGGCCGCCTCGCGCTCGTCGGCGCGCACCGCGTCCGCGTACGCCTCGGGGTCGGCGAGCACCGCGCGGACCTCGGTCTCGTCGAGTCCCGCCTCGACGGCGAGGGCGACGAGCGTGTCGTCGTCGAAGACGGACCGCTCCTCGGCGAAGTTGGCGCGGTAGGCGAGGTCGAGCAGCGCGTTCTGCACGCCGCGGTCCTTGGCCAGGTGCAGCAGGCGGTGGATGTCGAAGGTGTTGCCGTGGTCACGGCCCTCGGTGCGGTACTCCAGGCCCTCGGAGTGCGCGTTGGTGGCCACGTGCGCCTCCATGGCGCGGGCCTCGTCGAGCGTCCGCCCGTACTTGCTGGCGAGCATCTCCAGGACCGGTCCGGTCTCGCTCTTGGCGCGGTGCGGGTCGAGCTCGAAGGAGCGGTGCACGACCTCGATCTCGTCGCGGTGGGCGAAGGCCGCGAGCCCCTTCTCGAAGCGGGCCTTGCCGATGTAGCACCAGGGGCAGGCGTGGACGAACGGAGCCATACCACGCTTGACCTGCGGAAACGTGCTCGCTGGAATCTCTCCGTCCCTACGGGGCGGGCAGGAACTTCCCGCTCTCTACAGAGAGTGAGAGGAACTTGCTGGCCTCCACAGGACAGTGACGGGAACTTCTTGCTCCCCATGAGGGACTGGAGGAACTCTCCACTCCCTACAGGGCATCGGGAATTCCTTGCCCCTTACAACACCGTGAGGGCACCCACAGAGGCATCCGGGAACTCCTTGGTCCCCACAAGGGAACAGACCCCCCGGAACTCTCGGGGAGGCAGGAACCCTTCGGTCCCTACAGCGGGGGACCCGGATGACGGGGACACCTTTGGTCCCTACTACGGGTAGAGCCACACGACGCCGCAGTCTCAGGAGGTGGTCACCTTCGGCGAACGGATGACCATGGAACGCGAAGATCTTCCCACGCTGCGCGCGCTCGGGTTCGAAGACGACGAGCTTCGAGAGCTGGGGTTGTGGGAGCCCGCCACGGGCGAGCCGATCGACCTCGTAGAAATGTACTTGCGGCGGAGCAAGGAGAAAGACACCCTTGCCGCGCTCCGGCAGCAAGTCCGAGAAATGTGCCACCACACCCGAAGCGAAAACAAGCAAGTTCGGCATTTGTGGTTTGAGCAGCGGAGCGCCAGCAAAGCCAGCGTCCGGCGAGAAGAGTTCGAGAAAGCAACGGCAGCAGTAATAGCGGGCCTCTCGAAAACACTGACCGTCTACAAGACAAGCCGCCTTTCGCGACGCGGAATGGGACAGGTTGGCCTACTTCTTGACGAGTTCGACGCCAGAAAGGCCCGCATCTATGTCGTGGCTGAGCGAATCGACTCGTCCAAGTCTCGAATGATCTTAGCCATTCTTTCGGAGCAAGCGCGAGAGCAAGCAGCGGACATTTCACAATTTTCAAAGCTGAGCGTGCTCGCGAACAAGATGGAAGGAAAATGGAACGGAGGAGTAGCCCCGTACGGTCTCTACTCCCCCAAGGGATCCGGAAAACTATTCCACCTGCCGAAGGAATATCCGACCGCTCGCCGCATTGCTGTCTATCTACTCAACCGCTTGACTCCCGCCTGGATCGCGAACAAGCTCAACAGCGAGGGATTGAGGACACGACACGGCCGCAAGTGGACCGATTCGGGAATCATCAGCCTTGCCCATTCAGTCGCATGGGCCGGTTTGGTACCCAGTCGGGAAAAGATGCGCGACGAGCACGGCAACGAGTTGGACAAGTACCACCGTGGCGGAACTCCGCTACTGGACAAGGATGGCCACCCAATCTCCTGCGGACAGGGAGTCGTCACCTTTGCGGAACACGTCAAGATTAATCAGATCTTGGCTGAACGAGCCCAGCCCGGAACTTCCATCGGCGACCGGTCCCGCGGAAAGCGCGAAATCGTCGCTATCCTTACGGACCTGTTGCGCTGCGGGCACTGCAATGGCCCCATGGAAAACGGAGGAGTCAACTATCGCTGCCAAGCACGACAGCGACAGGGCGCGTCCTCATGCAAGGGACTATCCACGGGGCGTACGAGGATCGATAAAACGATCTCCGGGCTGTGGGAGACGCACATACTTAGCCTCTCCCCGGAGTCCGACGTTATCCACGCGATCGCCCGCAAGTGGCTCGACTACAAAGACCCTGCAAAGGAAAAACGGAAGCAGGAGGTCTCGGCAGCCCTGGACAGCGCGGCATCGCGCGAGCTCAAGCTCCAAAAAGAATACTTTATCGGCGGCGGGATGGATGAGTCACGCTATGAATCACTGCGAGCGGAACTCTCCACGCAGATCGATGGAATGAAAGCCGAACTAAGGGAACTTGAGAAGGAAGCTGACCTGAGCCCTCTCATGGATCCGAGGGCTCTTACACAGCTATGGGAGAACGCTGGCCCGAGTGGACAGCGCGCCCTCCTTCGAGCAGCCATAGGGAGAATCACTCTCAATCCGCCGAAGGGACGTGGCGACCGCACCCCGATTGATAAACGCATCTCCATCTCATGGGTTGACACTGCGACGGACGAGAGTCCACTAGACGCCTCGCTTGCGCACGTCGCTCGGTCTAGGGCTGCCCGGAAGGCTGCCGCCTAATCGACCAACCACCGAAGCCCCGGCGGAAGATTTCACATCGCCGGGGCTTCTCGCTGCCCAGCGAGAAGAAACGACTACGAAACCCCCATGACCTATTACAGCTTCTGGTTTTCTCTTTAAAAACTAAGAGAAAAATAGAAACCATGGCCTCACCATCCTCTTAAGTAACAAGTTTCGGATAGGAGTTCCGTGGGCTACTACGCCTGGGACAACCAGCTTTCCGACTGCGGAAACTGCGGACACAGGTTGACGGGTAGGCAGGAACGCTACTGTTCCCCATCATGCCGACAAGTCGCCTACCGCGCGAGCAAAAAGCCGACACGACAACCATTGAAGCGTTGCCCTCTGTGCGGTGAACACTTCGAAGCCACAAGCGCACGAAAGAAGTACTGCGACTACGACGACGAAGCGGAAGACGACTGCCGCACAGCACAGGACGAATTGGAGGACGCCGAGTGCGTAGCCCAGTGGCAGCGTGAGAATGCCACGTGTGGGGTGTGCGGTGAGCCCGCCAATTGGAGAGGTCGCGGGCGCCCTCGCCGCTTCTGCTCGAATCGCTGCAAGCAATTCGCCTACCGCAGACGCCGCGCGGCCTCCATACCCGCCGCGAACAATAACTAACTAAGGAGTCCTAATGAACGAAAATCTCCGACGCGCCGAATTCCTCAACGGACGCCGCGACAAGGAGCGTAGTCGCGCCGAATCCTGGAAGTGGAACGCACACATGGAGGAGTTGGCTGCTATGAAGTGTTCCCACCCAGAGATGTTTGACCGGATGGGCCCCACAGCCCTGATGAGCCTCGGTTACTACGAGCACGACAAGAAGCTGGCCGCCGAGCACGGGCGCGATGTGAACAACGGGGGCAAGTGAGTCATGGCTACAGAGATCGAGAAGGCTGCCGAGCGGGTGGCGAAGCTGCGTGCGCAGGCAGAGAAGCTGTCCGGACCGCTCGCTGATGCACAGGCACAGTTGGACGCCGCACAGGAAGCGGAATCGGTGCGCCGCGCTGAACGGGAAGAGGCGTACAACCGCAACGTCGTCGCCACGTGGCGAGACCATGCGGATGAAGCCGCGAACTCCGGCGACGATGCGCACGCGCGGTTCTTGGCGGCTCTTTCCGCTGAACCGTGGTTCGCGGCGTATGTCGAGTACCGGTCCGCCCGCTACAAGCGAGGGCACGTTCTCACGGAGGCACAGCGTGCACAGACGGCGCTGCGCGAGGCAGTGACAGTACCTGAGCAGCGTTGGTACGACGCCGCGATCCTGGACGAGATCCAGCGGACCGTAGAGAAGCAGGCGGCAGCACTCGGAGCCAAGTTCTCGGAGGATCTGGACGCGCAGCGCGAAGCCTTTGTTGCGGAACGGGGCTGACGATGGCGGTTGACGCGCTGGACCCCGGCCCGGACGGGGACTATCCGTACTTCCCTCGTGATACGCACGGACGGCCGCTCTGGTCAGACATGGGCCTGGCGCCGGAAGGGGAAACGGTGATGCCCCGCAGCGTCCAGCCAATGCGTACTCCGGCAGACCCCGGTGGCGTCCTGACCGTGGATGTCACACCACGCCTACCGGACGGCTCGCCCATCGATCCGCCTACCCTCCCGTCGAAGGGAACGACCCCCGCGTAGTGCGGGGGTCGTGTGGCAGAGCGCGGGGACTGCACCGCCCACGAGTAACCGGCCCGTCCGCGGGTCGCCGAACGGGGGTCGCAAGCGCGTGCGGTCCCCACTGTGTCCGGGTCGGTACTGCCGGCCAGGACGCACACGCCCGTCTAACCCAATCGGTAGAGGTGCGCGGTACCGGTCCGGCTCGTCTGGGACATCGGCCGCAGAGTTCCCGGTTCGACTCCGGGGGCGGGCACGTAGACAACGACGACCAGGCCGACGACGAGCGACCACAAGCCCATTGCAACCGGGCCCACGGGTAGCGGCATGATGCCCATGCGGTCGCTCACAACATCGAGGGGGCGCCATGCGCTGTATCGACTGCACAGGACCGGCGACCCATCGGGGCCGCTGCGAGACCCACCACGGGGTGTATGAGGGCCGTCCGGCGGTTCGCAGCCGACGTACACGGAGCCGACGACGAGCGGCCCGCCACGACGCTGCTGCGCGTCTGCGTGGAGTGATCGACCGTCGGGGGACCGCGTGGTGTGACTGGTGCCTTGACGACTTTTTCGCGGCGGATGTGGACGTGGACCACGTGCGGCCCCTCTCGATGGGAGGGACCGACACGGACGGCAACGTGCAAGTCTTGTGCCGGGGTTGTCACGGGCTCAAGACAGCGACGGAGTTCGGGGCCGCTCGTGCCGCGTAGAGCCTGCTGGTGCCCGTGACATGGCACCGCCCCGGTGCGGGCCTGCCGTGGCGGCTCGTACCGGGGCGGAGTGTGGTGGCTCACTCAATCTCGAAGATCACGGACTTGAACTTCACATCGGCGCCGAGCTCAGCGCCGAAGTTAATCTCCGTGGCCACGCCCTGGCAGTCCTCTTCGCTGTAGATCATGCCCAGGGTGTCGCCTACGTCGTTCTTCGCCGAGAACGCGCTGCCGGGCTTGCCCTCGACCTCGGGGATATTGATGCACACGCGCGTGCTCGGCTGTTCCAGCTGCCCGCTACTTGGGTTGGCCGAGTCGCCGTACTGGTACAGGAAGGCGCCGTCGGTGGCGTGGGCCGAGGTGGGGATGGTCGCGATGAGGGCGAGGGCGCCGAAGGCGGCGCCGACCGCATGACGAAGACGCACGGGGGGAGGTTCCTCTCTTCAGTGGCAGCCGACCAGTTGCCAGCCATCCGGAATGAGCATCTCCGGCAAACCGTCTCCATGACTCCCGGTTCGAAAGCGCTCAGACGTGATCAAGGGGCGCACCGAAGCAACGTCGCTGCTCACTGTGGGCGCTTGCGCGCTCCGCTATTTGGGCTACCCAAATAGGAGGGTGGGCCAGCCCTGAATCTGCCACGAGGTGCCACATGCCCCGTAAGCCCCGTACCCCCTGCACAATCCCCGGGTGCCCCGAGCTGACGAGCGGGGGACGCTGCCCGACGCACGAGCGCGAGGCGCAACAGCAGCGAGGCACGACGGCCGAGCGGGGCTATGACACCCGCTGGCAGCGCGTCCGGCGCCGCTACTTGTATGCGCATCCGTGGTGCGTGCTGTGCTCGCGTATCGCGACGGTGGCGGATCACTTCCCGGAGTCGCGTCGCTCGCTGGCGGCTCGGGGCGTCAGCGATCCGGATGCGTGGTCGCGTCTGCGTCCGCTGTGCACGTCGTGTCACAACCGCGAGACCGCGAGGCATCAACCGGGTGGTTGGGCTGCTGAGCGTGTCCGTCCTCGCCGGTTCTGAGTCGGCGACCAGGGGGTGACCCCCGCGCCTCGCCGAGATTGATCGGCAGGGAGGCAAAAAACTCGCATGGCTCATCAGAGCGTTTCGGTGGAGGTGAACCCCATGGCAGTACCCGGGCAAAAGCCCAAACCGCATATTCAGGCAGTCAGGGAGGGGACTTACCGCCCGGACCGCAATAGCGAGGGTGCGCGCATCGCTGTTGCCGAGCCGACCGAACCGGACTGGGACGAGCTGCTGCCGCCCGCATGACAGGCGTACGCAACGGCTGACACTACAGCCACCCAAGCCCCCGTGGTCGGCCCGTTCTGGGGTGGCCCGGGGGCTGTCGTCGTTCCGCCCGGCTTGACTGATCAGCGTTGCCGGGATAGCGCGCGGGCATACGCTTGTCGTGAGGTGAGCGCTGATGTCCACAGGGTTGGCAGACAACATCCGGAAGTACCGGCGCACGGCCGGACTGAGCCAGGAAGGGTTGGCCGAAGCGGCTGACCTTTCGCTGAGTACCGTTCGCAAGGTCGAACAAGGTGGGGACGTACAGGTTGAGACCCTGCACGCCCTCGCCCGCGCGTTGGGGATCAGCACCTCCGCGCTGTTCGCCACCGAGGCCCCGCGATCCGTGGTCGGCCCCCAAGACGACGCCAACCGGCGTCACCTCATTGAATTGCGGCGCGCGCTCATGCCACCCATCGGGCTCGCCGCCCCTCTCGCCGTCGATCCAGTGGAACCCGGGGGGCTGGACGCAACTCGTCAGAAGGTTCGGGACGCTCGCGCCCTGTACGACCAGGACCGCTATTCGTCCGTGGCCAAGTTGCTTCCCCCGCTCTTGCGTGGCTCTGAGGCCGCCGTGAACGTCCTGGACGGTGAGGAGCAGCAACACGCGGTGATCGCCCGCGCTCAAGTGCTGCTGATGACAGGCCAGTTCCTCACGCAGGTGCGGCAGTACGACATGGCTTACTACGCACTGGCGGAGGCAATCCGCCTTGCCAGGGAGAACGGGCAGACACTCACGGCGGCAACCGGTGTCGTCGGCATGTGCTGGTTGCTGCTGCGGCAGGACCGCTTTGACGAGTGTGAGCAGCTTGCAGCGCAGACGGCCGCAGCGATTGAACCCCGGCTGTCTTCAGCGTCCACCACTCACCTGGCCGTATGGGGCGAGCTGTGGCTCAGGGTGGCCGCGTCCAGCATGCGCAACAACCGTCCGGACGTAGCTACCGAGGCCCGGCGGATGGCAGCGACGGCAGCAAGCGCCATGGGGCGTGAGGACATGGGCTTTCCCGACCACTGGGGCGGGTTCGGTCCGGCAACGGTGGAAATGAAGGCGATCGAAGACCTGTCGTTGATCGGGGATGCGCGCGGGGTGCTGCGGCGCGCCGATGAGGGCCCCGTGAGCGCGGGCGGTCTGCGCACTCTCGGCGGAGTCACCCCGAACAACTGGAACCGTCACCGCCTGGACGTGGCCAAGGCGCATGTCGCATCCGGTGAACACCAGGACGCCATGGGCGAGCTGATGCAGATCAAGCAGCGCGCCGAGGGCTGGATCACTCACCAACCCATGGCGCGTTACGTCATGACCGACATTCTCAAGACCCGTAAGCGGACCCTGACCGGAGAGATGCGGAGTATGGCGGCACACCTTGGGGTCACCGGCTGAGCCACTGCGAAGCGCAGTACTTCGGCGCGCTGGTCGCCCGAACTACCTCTCACCACACGTGGATTGGCCCTTTTGTCGCTCGTACGGTCCCTATAACCACCGAGCGGACCGAGGGAGCGACGTGACGAACAGAACCGAGGGTGACCGGAAGCGACGGCAGGAACTTGCCGACGCGGCGGCGGGTTTACCGCCCCGGTTGCTCCCATGGGCCAGGGACGGCAAGACGTGCTACCTGAGCACGGACGGCGGACCGAACAGCGTCCTGTCCCGCCTCGCCGACGAGATGGAAGCCGTTCAGCTCGGGATCGGCGCGAACGTCCTGGAGTCGGCACACAAGGTCCTGTCCGACCCCAAGTCGCCCCACTCCGAGGTGAGGTACACGGCCCTGCGCCTGTCCGAGTGCCTGCAAGACGCGCTCAGGGTCGCGGAGAGCCGAGGGGACCGCATCCCGGAGCCGGACGATGAAGAGCCCGAGGACGGTCCCACGCTGCGTGCAGAGGCGTTCGGGTGATCACCAAGGGCGATGTCGGGTTGAAGGTGCAGGACAGCGCCGGACGGGTCGGCATCCTGCGCGACGTAGACCCTGAATGGGAGGACCCGGCGAAGCTCCCCAGCGAGCGCCGGAAGAGCCCCATGGCATTCGTGTGGCCCGAGGGCGGGGGCCCTGAGTGGCTGGTCCCGCCCGACGCCGTGACGCCCGTCTGAAACTCCCGACCCTCGGTGAGGCCCTGTCATCAGTGGTCCCGTCCGGCCGGGGGCCGGGCATGGTCCCCGCTTCTTCGATACTGCCGCCGATGCAGTGCCGAAAGAGCGGGGCGCACGACGGCGCGGGGACCGCTTCCCCGCCAGTCCTCCGAAGAGGAGTCATCCCATGTCCGCTGCGCTGCCCGAGTTCGAGTTCGTCAAGACGGCCGCTTGCCGCGACCCGAAGGTGAACAACTGCCCCGAGGTCGCGACCAACGTCCCCGGCATGGTCGCCTTGCGCGACAGCAACCGGCCGGACATCGTCGTCACGTACACGGCCGCCGAGTGGGCCGATCTGACGGCCGCCATCAAGGGCGGAGAGTTCGACCTGAGCGCCTGAAAGTAGGTCCCGTGAGCCAGTGCCCGCGTTGTGCCGACGAGTGCCCCACGGACCCTCAGAACGGGTTGCCATGGTGCGCGCGCTGCGGAGCGTTCTTCGGGCTCTCGCTGCCCGCCTGTCGGGGGCTGTGGTCGTGGCGGAGCGCTGCCACCCGTCAGCCGGGCCGACCCCGCGAGCACTGAGCGGGACTGTTCCTCAACCGCCCCGTCCGTGTGCCCCGTGGCGCATGGGCGGGGCTTTCGTGCGTTCATCCGCGCAGGTCAACGCCCCCGCGATAACATGTGGTTCCGTTGGTTCATGCGCAGGCGATGTCGCTCCAGATCTCGACGCGCATGGGTGGCTCTCTCCTGGACGTGAGGCGGCGGACCCGGGTGGGTCCTGGCGGATGCCTTGGCGGATGTCTTGCCTGACGGGAACGCCCCGGCGCGTCGCATTCATTCCGCCGCGGGGGCGAGTGTGAGCTGGAGCACGAGATGATCACCGGCGCGCGGGGCGACCGGGTCGGGGACCCAGCCGCGGGCCGCGTAGAAGGACTGGGCGCGGACGTTGTGCTCGTACACCTCCAGGCGGGCGCCGGTGGCCCCGGCGGCGCGCCAGGCGGTGACGCAGGCGGTGTGCAGGGCGGTGCCGACGCCGCCGCGCCAGCGGGCGGGGCGGACGTGGAGCTGGCTGAGCGTGACGACGCCGCCGGACTTCTCGTGGCCCCCGTACGCGGCGATGCCGGTGAGCGCGCCGTCCGCGTCCCAGGCGCAGAGCACCCGCCCGGCGGGGATCGCCGTGGCCCAGCCCGCCCGGGAGCGGGCCAGTTCCTCGGGGCCCTCGAACGCCTCGTCCGGGAGATGGCCGCGGTAGTAGGTGGCGCGGGCCTCGGCGTGGAGGGCGGTGACGGCGTCGAGGTCGGCGGCCGTCGCGTACTGGATACGAGGAGTGGATCCGATCATGCTCCTTCACGACGCCCGGCCGGGCCGCTCGGTTCCTCCGTGCCGTTACCGGGCGCCGCCGGCCGCCGCGCGGTAGCGGCCTGGCGCCGTGCCGTACGCGCGCTTGAACGCCTTGGCGAAGGCGAACTCCGAGGAGTAGCCGGAGCGCTGGGCGACGGTCCGCAGCGGCAGGTCGTCGGTGCGGAGCAGCGCGCCCGCGGTGGTCATCCGCCACCAGGTCAGGTACGCGAGCGGGGCGCGGCCGACGAGGGCGGTGAAGCGGCGGGCGAACGCGGCCCGGGACAGGCCGCCGAGCGCGCCGAGTTCCGCCACGGTCCAGGGGTGGGCCGGGTCGCCGTGCAGGGCTTTGAGGGCGGTGGCGACGGCGGGGTCGGCGAGGGCGGCGGACCAGCCGGTGCCGCGCTCACCCCGTTCGCCCCGCTCGCCGCGCTCGGTCAGCCACCAGGTGCGCAGCAGCAGCACGAGCAGGGTGTCGAGCAGCGCGGGCAGTATCGCGTCGGAGCCCGGCTGCGGTTCGGCGAGTTCGGCGCCGAGCAGGTCGATGGCGGCGCGCAGCCGGGGGTGGGCGCCGATCCGGGCGGGGATGTGGACGTACGGCGGGAGCTCGGTGAGCAGCGGATGGGCGCGGGCCCGGTGCAGCTGGTAGGAGCCGCACAGGAGCAGGGTGTCGGCCGCGCCGACCGGGCCCCGGTCCGGCAGGGTGGGCCAGCTGCCGTCCGGTGCGGGCACGGCGTCCACGAGCGGGGTGTCGGGCCGGTCGGCGATGCCGTGCTCGGTGCCGTGCGGGAGCAGTACGACGTCCCCCGGCGCGAGCCGCAGCGGCGGCGGCGCCGCGCCGTCGGGTCCCGGCGCGGGCAGCAGCCAGGCGGACCCTTGCAGCACCACGTGGAAGCCCGCGCCCTCGCTCGCCGGGAAGCGGATGCCCCAGGGCGCGAAGCGGACGGTGCGGGAGGAGTGCGGGCGGCCGGCCCGCATGGCGGCGACGGCGTCGCTCAGTACGTCCATGCCCCGCACCGTACCCCCGGGTCCGGTTCCGGCGGACCGGCCACGAGACGACGGGACATGTACGGGAGCGAGAAGGACATGGATCGTCTCACCGACCCCCGCCTACGGTCGTCCCCATGGCAGACGACATGCGAAGTGACATACGACGTGACATGCGAAGTGACATGACCACCAAGGCTGTTCTGTTCCACGAGATCGGCGGTCCCGAGGTCCTCACCGTCGAGGAGATCGCGCTCCCGGCGCCCGCGCCGGGCGAGGTGCGGGTGCGGGTCGAGGCGGTCGGCGTCAACCGCGCCGAGGCGCTGTTCCGGTCCGGCGGCTACTACTACGCGCCGACACTGCCGGGTTCGCGGCTCGGTTACGAGGCGGCGGGCGTCGTCGAGGAGGTCGGCGCGGGCGTCGAGGGGTACGCGCCGGGCGATCCGGTGCTGGCGGCGGCCAACTTCGACTTCGGGGTGCACGGGGTGTACGCGGAGCGGGTGGTGCTGCCGCAGGAGTATCTGGTGCGGCGGCCCACGGGGGTGGACGCGGTGGCCGGTGCGGCGGCCTGGCTGGCGTACTCGACGGCGTACGGCGGCATGGTGGAGGCAGGCGGTCTCGGCCCCGGCGACCACGTGGTGATCACCGGCGCGTCCAGCGGCGTCGGCACGGCCGCGATCCAGACCGCGCTGCGGGTGGGCGCGATCCCGATCGCCGCCACCCGCGGCCCGGACAAGCGCGCGGCACTGCTCGCCCTCGGCGCCCCGCACGTGATCGCCACGGACGAGACGGACCTGGTGGAGGAGACCCGCCGGATCACCGGCGGCCGGGGCGCCGACCTCGTCTTCGACCCGGTCGGCGGCCCCGGCTTCGCCCGCCTCGGCGGCGCGCTGCGCCCGGAGGGCACGGCGGTCCTCTACGGCTGGCTGGACCCACGGCCCGCCGAACTGCCCATGCAGTGGCCGCTGACCGTACGCGGCTACGCCAACGGAGCCCTGGTCAGGACACCCGAGGGCCGGGCCAGGGTGGCCGCCTTCCTCGGCGCGGGCCTGCGCGACGGCTCGCTGGCCCCGGTGATCGGCGCGGTCTTCGACGGCCTGGCGTCGCTGCCCGAGGCGCACCGGCTGATGGAGTCCAACAGCCACACGGGCAAGATCGTGGTGCGGGTGTGAAACCTCGCGGGTGCGCTGAGCGTCCGGTCGGTCCGGGGTCGTGTCGTGCCGAGGTGCGGCCCGGGGGCGGCGGCAGCAGCAAACCGTGTCGCCCCTTGCACCATCGAGAAATTCCGGTTTGCAAGCGAGCCCTGCTCTTGCATCAAGGACGGCATGAACAGGGATTTTCAGCCAACACCACGTCTTCTTAGGAGAGTTGACAGAGTAACTGCAAAGCATTAGCCCCTACGATCAGCCGCTTGAAAGCCTCCTGTCGTCACAGACAACGAAAGAAGGAGTGCGTTGTGCGTATCTCGGCGTCGAAGGTCGCGGTCACGGCCGCCATCAGCCTCGTTCCCCTCCTCGGTGGCGCCTCCATGGCCACTGCGGGGAGTACCGGCGCACAGGTCACAGACTGCCCCAGCGACGGTTACATCACGAGAGGCGATCGCTGCACCACACTGAGCAACGGCTACCTCTCGATCCACCTGTTCAACACCGGTGGTGGCGTAAGCGTGGTGTACCGGAAGAACGGCGGCAGCACGGTCACGGCGAAGCTGGGGTACCTCCGCAGCGGGAACACCAACTACAAGGCGCCGCAGAGCATGCCCGCCGGCCAGGAGTTCAACGCCCTGTGGTCGGGGCTCGCCAACCCGTGCTACCCGACCAACGGGCTGCTCTACTCGGGCGGCACGACCTACCAGACCCCGGCCGCCATACCGTCGCGCTGCTGATCATCTGCCTCCCGGCGCCTTGTGCGCCGCGAGGTGCCGCCTTCGTCGCCGGATCGTCAAGAGAGACCGTGAATTGCTGTACGCAGTCTTCCGCGGGCACGAACTGTTCGTCGTCCTCGCGATCGTCCTCGTCCTGGCGGTGGGCGCGTTCCGCTACCGGGCGGTACGGGTCGCCCGCGCCCCGCGTCCCGTCCTCCATGCTCTGCTGGCCGCCGCCGTCACCGGCGTCGTGGCCCTGACGCTGTGGACCACCGGCTCTCCCACCGAGCAGTCACGCGTCTGCGTCGTGAACGCCGATCTGCTCGAACCGCTCGGGACCACCCAAGGACTCCTGAACGCCGGGATGTTCGTGCCCATCGGGCTGCTCGGCGTGCTGGCCACCCGCAACATCGCCGCCACCGTGCTCGGCGGGCTGCTGCTCACCGCCGCGATCGAAACCGCCCAGGGCGCGCTGACGTTCCTCGGACGGGGCTGCGACACCAGCGACCTGCAGATGAACGCTCTTGGTGTCCTCGCCGGTGCGGCGCTCGGCTGGGGGGTCGCGGTGCTGGACGCTCGGGGTCCGGGCGGGTCGCGGACGGATGGGGCATGGCATCGTGCGACCCGGCGTTCGATCGGCTGGTCGCTGTCCTCCGCCGTGTTCCTGGGTGCGGTCTGGGTCGTCTTCATCCACCCCGAGAAGGTGGAGTACACCGTCGCCGTCACCACGGCTGACGAGTCCCAGCAGGACGCGGCACGCGCGGCGGTCACCGCCGCGTTCGGCGACCACTACGAGATCAAGCGCTTCGAGTTCGCGCGCGGCCCGCACGGCACCGGCACGGTCATCGCCACCCTCGACGAGGGCTTCGTCGAACTGTCCTGGCCCGACCGGCGGACCGTCCAGGCGAGCCTCGACATGGCGGACAGCGGCAGGCCGAGCGGCTACCCGGTGAGCGGGACGACCACCCCGACGGCCGATGCGGCCGCCGCCCGCGCGCTCGCCACCCGCTACGCCGAGGAACACGCGCCCTGGGGCCTGACGGGAGGCGCCAAGCCCGTCACCGTCCCGGTCGGCGAGCGGGCGGAACTGGGCTGGATGACGAGCTGGCGGCGGCAGAACGCCGCCGGGGTGCTCCAGCCGATGCGGCTCGACATCCAGATCGACCGCTCCGGCACGGTGACCCAGCTGATCATGCGCGACATCGCCGACCCGCGACTGCCACGGCCGCGCGTGTCCCGAACCGACGCGGTGGACGCGTTCCAGCGCGCCGCGAGCCAGGACGGTGCGGGCCGCGACGGTGCGAAGCCCGAGCGGATCGCGGCCCAGCTGGTGGCGCAGTCGGTCGAGGGCACCTGGCGGATCTGCTGGCTCGTCCACGGAGAGGTGGCCGGGACCACCTCTCCCGCCGCAACGTCCGGAGGAATAACGTCCGGAGGAATCGGGACAGCCACGATCGACGCCCTGTCCGGGGAGGTCGTCCAGTACGACGTCCAGCCGCCCGGCGCCGACCCGACCGGGGACCTCGCCCCCTGACCGGTCCGCACCCGCAGGACGCGCGGGACCCGCAGGCCCCGCCCCCCGGAACTCAACGCTGCGGTACGCCCAGCGGGTTGGCGTCGCGCAGTTCCGGCGGCAGCAGGGGCTGGGGGGTGGACTGGTAGCTGATCGGGCGGAGCCAGCGTTCGATCGCGGTGCCGCCGACCGAGGTGAAGGGGGAGGTGGTGGCGGGGTAGGGGCCGCCGTGGTGCTGGGCGTCGGCGACCGCGACGCCGGTCGGCCAGGCGTCGACGAGGATCCGGCCGGCGAGCGGGGTGAGTTCGGCGAGCAGGGAGGGCGCGTCGGGGTCGTCCGCGTCGGCGGTCTGGAGGGTGGCGGTGAGGTTGCCGGGGACCAGCGCGAGGACCGCGCTGACCTGGTCCCGCTTCGCGTAGCGGGCGACCACGGTGACCGGGCCGAAGGTCTCCTGGAGCAGGCCGTGCGGGTCGCCGTCGAGCAGGGTGTCGGCGGCGATGGTGAGGAAGCCGGGGGTGACGGTGAGCGGTTCGGCGCCCGCCGGGCGTACGGGTGCGTCGACGCCGTCCGTACGGGTGCCCTCGGCGGTCGCCGTGAGGAAGTGCTCGCGCATCCGGGGCGCCAGCATGACGCCCGGTTCGACGCCCTTGAGGGCGTCGGCGAGCGCGGCCACGAAGCGGTCGCCGCCCGGGCCCTCGGGGGCGAGCACGAAGCCGGGCTTGGTGCAGAACTGGCCCTGGCCCATGGTCATCGACGCGGCGAGCCCGGCGCCGATCTCCTCGGGCCTGGCCGCGGCGGCGGCCTCGGTGATCACCACCGGGTTGAGCGAGCCGAGTTCGCCGTGGAACGGGATGGGTACGGGCCGGGCCGCGGCGGCGTCGAACAGCGCCCGGCCGCCCCGCACCGAGCCGGTGAACCCGGCGGCGGCGACCAGCGGGTGGCGGACCAGGTCGACGCCCGCCCGGAAGCCGTGCAGCAGCACGACGACGTCCTCGGGCAGTCCGGCCTCGGCTGCCGCCCGCCGCAGCAGTCCGGCGACCAGTTCGGAGGTGGCCGGATGGCAGGGGTGGGCCTTGACGACGACCGGGCAGCCCGCGGCGAGCGCGCTCGCGGTGTCGCCGCCGGGCACCGAGAAGGCGAGCGGGAAGTTGCTGGCCGCGTAGACGGCGACGACCCCGAGCGGGATCTTCATCCGGCGCAGGTCGGGGGTGGGCGGCGTGGTGCTGGGGTCCGGTCGGGAGATCCGTACGTCGAGGAAGGCGGCCTCGTCGACGATGTCCGCGAAGTAGCGCAACTGGGCGGTGGTACGGGCGAGTTCGCCGGTCAGCCGGGCCTCGCCGAGCGCGGTCTCGGCGTCGGCGGCGGCCACGACCTCCGTCCGGGCGCCGTCGAGCAGCCCGGCGGCGGTGCGCAGCAGCCGGGCCCGGGCGGTGCGGTCGGCGAGCGCGCCGACGGTGGCGTGCGCGGCCCGGACCGCCCGGTCGACGTCGTCGGCACCGGCCTCCACGGCGACCTGCTCACGGCGCTTCCCCGTGCGGGGGTCCACGCTCCACACTGGTGCTGCTGCCTCCGCTGTCCCCACCACTGCGGTCCCGGCTGTCCCGGCTGTCCCGGCTGTCCCGGCTGTCTCGGCTGCTGCTGATTCGGCTGCCACGGCACGCCCCCTCGACCGCGTCGTTCGCTATTCTGAACGCGGTCCCTGTAGGTGAATCCGACACCGGGACTCTAGGGACGGGCGAGCCGTCTCCACAAGGGGCGCCGTCCGCCATGCGCGCACGGGGACCCCATGGAGGCTTCCGGGAGAGGGGCGAGGTCGATGACGGCCAACGACGCGGGTGGCGCACAGGTCAAGTCCGCCGTACGGACGGTGGAGTTGCTGGAGTACTTCGCCGGACGGCCCGGCATGCATTCACTGGCCGCCGTCCAGGAGGCCGTCGGCTACCCCAAGTCCAGTCTGTACATGCTGCTGCGCACCCTGGTCGAGCTGGGCTGGGTGGAGACGGACGCGACCGGCACCCGGTACGGCATCGGGGTGCGGGCGCTGCTCGTCGGCACCTCCTACATCGACGGCGACGAGGTGGTGGCCGCGGCCCGGCCGACCCTCGACCGGCTCTCCGACGACACCTCGGAGACCATCCACCTGGCCCGCCTCGACGGCACCAACGTGGTCTATCTGGCGACCCGCCAGTCCCAGCACTACCTGCGGCCGTTCACCCGGGTCGGGCGGCGGCTCCCCGCGCACTCCACCTCGCTCGGCAAGGCGCTGCTCGCCACCCACAGCGACGAGCAGGTCCGCAAGCTGCTGCCGGAGACGCTGCCCGCGCTCACCGAGCACACCATCACCGACCGCGAGCAGCTGATCGAGGAGCTGCGCGCGATCCGCGAGCAGGGCTACGCGGTGGACCGCGAGGAGAACACCCTGGGCCTGCGCTGCTTCGGCATCGCGATCCCGTACCGCACCCCGGCCCGGGACGCGATCAGCTGCTCGGTGCCGGTGGCCCGGCTGACCACGGGGCACGAACAGCTCATCAAGGACGCCCTGTTCGACGCCCGGGACCGGCTGACCCTGGCGACCCGCCGCCTGTAGCGGCCCTGGGGCCCTCCTCGGGACGGATGCGGTCTCCGCCGAGCGGCGGAGGCGGTTCGCCGTACGGCAGGAGGCGGGCCGGGCCGCCGGGGCGGCAGCGTGACGGCATGACCTCCACGCAGCGCCCCGCGGCGCCCCGCACACCGGCCCCGGTGCGGACCCCGAGAGCCCCTGCCGCCCTGCGGGCCCTCGCGATCGCCGCCTGCCTGCCGTACATCACGCTCAAGACCGTCTGGATCGCGGGCGGTCGGGCGGGCATCCCGGACGGCAGCGTGCTGCTCGACCACCCCACCCTGATGGTCGTGGCCAACGGCCTCTCGGTGGTCGCCGACGCCGCCGTGGTGGTGCTCGCGCTGCTGCTCACCCGGCCTTGGGGGCTGCGGGTACGGGCCTGGGTCCTGGTCCTGCCGCTGTGGGCGGCGACCGGGCTGCTCGCGCCGATCATGCTCGGCTATCCGGCGCAGGTGCTCGCCAAGCTGCTCCTCCCACCGCTCGCCCCATCCGGCACGTCCAGCACACCCGGCACACCCGAGGACGGCTTCCTCGACCCCTGGGTCTTCCCCGTCGTCTACGGCGGCTTCATCGTGCAGGGCCTCTGCCTCGGCGCCCTCGCCCTCCGGTACGCCAGGGACCGCTGGGCCCCGCTGTGGCGCGGGCGGCTCGGTGAGCTGCCGAGCGCCCTGACCGGGCCCGGCGTCCGGGCGGTGGCCGTGGCCGGTGGGCTGCTCGCCCTCGGGCCCGTCGCACTGCGGCTGCTGTGGGCCGCCGGCCTGACCCGGGGCCTGTCCCCCGGCCTGGTGGCGGTGTACGACTCCGATCACGCCGTGGTGGACGTGACGCGCGCGGTCCTGCTGGCCGTCGCCGCCGTGTCGACCCCGCTGCTCGTGCTCCGCCGCCCGGCCCGACTCCGGGTGCGCACCGCCGTCGCGCTGTCCTGGGTCGCGAGCGGCGGGGCGGGCTGCTGGGGCGCGTACCTGTCACTGGTGGCCCTGATGCCGCAGGACGATCCGGCGAACCGGCCGACGGCCCTGATGACCGCCGCCTACGCTGGCGAGATGATCACCGGATTCCTGCTGGCGGGCTGCCTCGCCGTGGTCCTGCGGCGCCGGAGCGGAGCCGTATGAGCAAGGTGAGCCGTACGACTGAGGTGGGGCGGATGAGGGGCGTGGGGCGGTGCGGGGCCGTGCTGTTCGGGGCGCGGGCCAGGCGGCGCTGGCTGCATCTGATCCTGGGCGGCGCCCTGTTCATGCCGTACTGGCTGGTGGGCACCCTGGTGATGAGTCCGTTCGACGGCGGCCGGTCCACCTTCTCCGGCAGCCTCGCCTTCCAACTTGGCGCGTACGGGGTCGGCTTGCCGCTGGTGGCGCTGACCGCGCTCTTCCCGCTGACCCGGCCGATGTCGGTGTCGGCGGCCCGGGCGCTGTGCGGGGTGGTGCCGGAGCGGCTGGCCGACGGTCCGGCGCGCGGGCCCGCGGCGAAGGCCCGTACGGCGGGCTGGTTCACCCTGCACCTCGGGGCGGGCGCGCTGCTCAGCGGGGCCACCCTGGCGCTGCCGCCGTTCGCGGGCGCGGTGCTCGCGCTGCCGTTCTCGGCGCGGTTGCGGGAGTCGGAGCTCGGCGCGTTCTGGCATCTGGACCAGCCGTGGCTCGCCTGGGCCGGACTCCCGCTGGGGCTCGCGATGCTGCTGGCGCTCGCGGCCGTCGCGGCGGCGGCCGGTGCGCTGCTCGCCCGGCAGGCGCCGGTGCTGCTCGGTCCTGGACCGGCCGACCGGCTCGCGGCGGCCGAGCGGCGCGCCGCCGAACTGGCCGTACGCAACCGGCTCGCCCGTGAGCTGCACGACTCGGTCGGGCACGCGCTCAGCGCGGTCACCCTGCAGGCGGGCGCGGCCCGCCGGGTCCTGGACGCGGCGGGATCGCAAGGGGGGCCGGCGGGCGGGGCGGGGTCCGATCTCGGGTTCGTACGGGAGGCGTTGGCCGCGATCGAGTCGACCACCCGCCGCACGGTCGGCGAACTCGACGCCGTGCTCGGCCTGTTGCGCACCGGCGAGGACGACGGCGAACTGGCGGCGCCCGGCCTCGACGCCCTGGAGGCGCTGGCGCGGGGCGCCGGGCCCGGGGTGACGCTGACCGTGCGCGGGGACCTCACGGGGCTTCCGGACGCGGTGTCCCGTGAGGCGTACCGGATCGTGCAGGAGGGGCTCACCAACGCCGTGCGGTACGCGCGGGGCGAGCGGGTGACGGTGCGGGTCGCCCTGTCGGAGGGCGGGGGCCGGGACGGGGGCGGGGACGGGGGCAGCGCGCTGGAGATCGTCCTGGAGAATCCGCTGTCCGCCACCGCGACGGCGCCGGTGGCCCGGCCCGACGGCGGGCGCGGGCTGCGCGGGGTGGCCGAGCGGGCCCGGCTGCTCGGCGGGACGACGGAGGCGGGCCCGGTGGACGGGCGCTGGCGGCTCGCGGCGCGGCTCCCGGTGGGAGCGGAGACATGACGTACGAGGCGTACGAGACGTACGAGACGTACGAGAACAGGGAGACGGACGTGGACACGAACACGTACAGGGACAGCAGGGACAGCAGCGACACGAGCGCGGACGGGGGCGCGGACAGGTACAGGCACGAGCACGGGGACGGGGACGGCGGATCGGCCCCGATCCGGATCGTGCTCGCCGACGACGAGCGGATGGTGCGGACGGCGCTGCGGGTGATCCTGGACGCAGAGCCGGATCTGACCGTGGTCGGCGAGGCGGCGACCGGCGCCGAGGCGGTGTCGGTGGTGCGCGCGGAGCGGCCCGACGTGGTCCTGATGGACGTCCGGATGCCGGAGATCGACGGCATCCAGGCCACCCGCCTGATCCTCGCCGATCCGGCGCCGCCGCGGGTCGTGGTGGTCACCACCTTCGAGAACGACGCCTATGTGTACGACGCCCTGCGGGTCGGTGCGGCGGGTTTCCTGCTGAAGCGGGCCGCGCCGGAGGAGCTGGTGGGCGCGGTGCGGCTGGTCGCCCGCAGCGACTCGCTGCTCTACCCGGCGGCCGTCCGGGGCCTCGCCGCCGAGCACGCCCGCCGCAACCCGGCGGCGCCGCCGCCGTGGGCGGCCCGGCTCACCGACCGGGAGGCGGAGGTGCTGCGCCGGATGGCGAAGGGGCTGACCAACGCGGAGATCGCGACGGAGCTGGGGGTGGGCCCGGCGACGGTGAAGACCCATGTGGCGGCCGTCCTCGCGAAGACGGGCGCCCGGGACCGTACCCAGGCGGTCATCGCGGCGTACGAGACGAGCTTCATCGTCCCGGCCTGAGCCCCCGACGCCCCCTCCGACGGCCCCGTCTCATGAAGGCCGGCACGAAGATCGGCACGAGGGCCAGCATGAGGGTTGGCTGAGAAACGGGACACATCCGGAACGCCAGGCACCGTTCCGCTCGTCCCGCATATGGGATGAACAAGACGATCAGGCGCGCCTCGGTCTTCTCGCTGCTCCTGGTGCTCGCCCTTCTCGGCCGGGCCACCTGGGTGCAGGCGTACGAAGGCAAGGCCCTCGCGGACAACAGCAAGAACCGGCGGAAGATCATCGCGCAGTACGCGCATCCGCTCGGGAACATCGTCGTGGCCGGGAACCCGGTCACCGGATCGAAGGAGACCAAGGGCGGCGATCTCGCGTACAAACGGTCCTACACCGACGGCGAGCTGTACGCGGCGGTGACCGGCTACAGCTCACAGGCGTACGGGGCCACCCAGCTGGAGGGGATCTACTCCGGCATCCTGGACGGCACGGACACCCGGCTGAAGAACCCGGTGGACGCGCTGACCGGCAAGCAGACCGACCCGGGCACCGTACTGACCACGATCGACCCGGCGGTGCAGAAGGCCGGGTACGAGGCGCTCGGCAACAAGAAGGGCGCGGCCGTCGCGATCGACCCGAAGACCGGGCGGATCCTCGGCATGGTGTCGACGCCGTCGTACGACCCGTCGAAGATCGCCGGGCTCACCGACGGCAAGGAGTGGCAGCGGCTCACCGAGGACGAGGACAAGCCGCTGGTGAACCGGGCACTGCGGCAGCCGCTGCCGCCGGGCTCGACGTTCAAGCTGGTGGTCGCGGCGGCGGCGCTCGAGGACGGTCTGTACGGCTCCGTCGACGAGGCGACCGACAGCCCCAACCCGTACACGCTGCCGGGCACCCGCACCGTCCTGAAGAACGAGAACGCCTCCGCGCCGTGCGAGAACGCCACGATCCGCACCGCACTGCGCTACTCGTGCAACAACGTCTTCGCGAAGATGGCCGTCGATCTCGGCCAGGACAAGATGAAGGCGATGGCGGAGAAGTTCGGCTTCAACGACAAGGAGCTGGACGTGCCGGTACGGGCGTACGCCAGCGTCTACCCGTCGAAGATGGACAAGGCGCAGACCGCGCTCACCGGCATCGGGCAGTTCGATGTGACGGCGACTCCGCTGCAGATGGCCATGGTGTCCGCGGCGATCTCCAACGACGGGCTGATGGCGAGCCCGCACATGGTGTCCCAGGTCGTGGACGCCGACGGCGACGCGCTGCAGACGTACCAGGACGGCGACACCAGGCGGATCGTTTCCTCGGACACCGCGAAGCAGCTGCGCAGCGCGATGCGGACGGTGGTCGACGAGGGCACCGGCACCAACGCGGCGATCTCCGGCAAGGAGGTCGGCGGCAAGACGGGCACCGCGCAACACGGCGAGAACAACAGCAAGACGCCGTACGCCTGGTTCACCTCGTACGCGAAGGACCCGGCCACCGGCAAGGAGGTCGCGGTGGCGGTGCTGATCGAGGACTCGGGCGCGGCCCGCTCCGAGGTCAGCGGCAACGGTCTGGCGGCGCCGGTGGCGCAGAAGATGATGAAGGCGGCGCTGAAGTAGCGGCCGGGGCGCTCCGGGACTCCGGGACTCCGGGACTCCGGGACTCCGGGGCCCGAAAGCGCGGGCGCAAGGCGCGCGGGGGCGCGGGGGCGCGGGAGCTCCGTCCGGACCGGAGCGTGAAGTGCCCTGAACCGGGGGCCGGTTGATCACCGGCCCCCGGCGCCCTGTATGCAGGTGTCCTGTTCCGCGGCGGCGCCTGCCGCTCGCTCACGCCCGCACTCCCGGAGGACCCCTCGTGCGTCTGCCCCGTTCCCTGTCCGGCTGGACCATGGCCGTCTTCGGCGTCCTCGCCGCCGCCCTCGGCGTGGTGGGGCTGGTCTCGCCCGCCGCGACGATCGGTCTGATGGGTCTGACGCCGCTGCCCGCCGGGAGCCGCGCGGAGGGCGATCACACGCTGCTGTTCCTGACGGCGTCGTCGATGGCGGCGCTGAACATGGGTGTGTACTACGTGCTCGCGGCGCTCGCCGACTGGCGGGCGTTCTTCCGCTGGACGGTGCCGTTCCGGTTCCTCACGTTCACGGTGTTCACGGTCAGTGTGCTCATCGACCGGGCGCCCGCCGGGTTCCTCGCCGTCGGCGCCTGGGAGGGTCTTGGTGCGCTCGCGACGGCGCTCGCGCTGCGCGCGGACGCCCGGCGAGCGGACCGTGAGCACGCGGCCGGTGCGCTGATATGAGGCCCGCGCGCGCCGCCACGGGGGTGGAGGCATAGGGAAGTCGGCCGATCCGGGCGGCGGGCCTTAGCCGCCAGGCTGCGGGCATGCGCGTACCCCTCTACCTCACCGCCGTCCTGGTCTCCGGCTTCGGCACCACCGCGATGTGGCTGGTGTCCGGCATCTGGGTCAAGTCGCTCACCGGCTCCGACAGTCTCGCCGCCCTGACCGCCGTCGCCCTGTGGGCGCCCGCCCTGGCCGGCCCCTGGTGCGGGCTGCTCGCCGACCGGGTGCGACGGCGCCCGCTGCTGATCGGGGTGAACCTGGCGATGGCCGCGGTGCTGCCCGTACTGCTCTGGGTGGACCGGGCGGACCGGGTCTGGCTGCTGTTCGTCGTCCTGGTCGTGTACGGGGCGCAGGGCGCCGTCCATGAGGCGGCGGAGGCGGCGCTCGCGGCGGGCGCGCTCGACCGGGAGCGGCTCGGTGACTTCAACGGGCTGCGGATGACGGCGGGCGAGGCCATGAAGCTGGTCGCCCCGCTGGTCGCGGCGGGCCTGTTCGCCCGGTACGGCGGCGGCCCGGTGGCACTGCTCGACGCGGCGACGTTCGCGGTGGCGGCGGGTGTCTTCGCGCTGCTCCGGGTCCGCGAGGAGCCCTCGGCGCGCGGCGCCCGCCCGCGCCTCGCGGACGGCGGCCGCCTTCTGTGGTCGTCGCCGGGCTTGCGTGCGCTGGTGCTCGCGGGCGGTTTCACGATGCTGCTCGCCGGGCTCAACGGGGCGGCGATCTACGCGGTGGTGGACCGTGGCCTGGGGCACGCCCCGGCGTTCGCGGGGGTGCTGTACGCGGTGCAGGGCGCGGGTTCGGTGGCGGCCGGGCTGCTGGCGGGGCCGCTGCTGCGCCGGATGCCCGAGTGGCTGCTCGCCGCGACCGGGCTGGCGTTGTTCGCGGTGGGGGCGGCGGCCCGGGCGGTGCCGTCCGACCCGGTCGCGCTCGGGGCGAGCGGGCTGATCGGGGTGGGCATGCCGTGGGTCCTGGTGGCCGTCATGACGGCGGTGCAGCGCCGGGTCCCGGCAGCCGCCGTGGGCCGTGCGGCGGGCACGGCCCACACCCTGCTCTTCGCCCCGAACGCCGTCGCGCTGGCCCTCGGCGCCGGGCTGCTCGCGTTCCTGGACGTCCGGGTACTGCTGCCGGTCCTTGGCCTCGCGGGGCTGGTGGGCGCGGGCGTGCTCGCCCTGACCCTGGGCCGTACGGGCGCACGGTCCGCCGGGGCCCCCGCCCAGGGCCCCGTCCAAGGCCCCGCCCAGGGCCCCGCCCAGGGCCCCGTCCAGGCTCCTTAGAGCGCGCTCAGTGCCTCCCCCACCGCCGTCAGGTCCGCGTCCGACGCCAGACCCGCGTGGTACAGGCGGAGTTCGGTCGCGCCGTCCTGGGCGGCCTGTTTCGCCGCGTCGGCGAGGGTGTGCGGGCTGCCGCCGAGGCCGGTGACGACCGGCAGGTTGGCGGCGAGGACGGTGTCCGCGCGCGCGTGCCGGGCGAAAGCGGCGAGGTGCGGGGCCGGGGTGACCACGCCGTCGGCGACGCCGAGGAGGTGGGCGGGGTCGGCGCCGACGTTGGCGCCGCCGCGGTACGGGACCGGGTCGGCGTGCAGCAGGACGCGGAAGCCGGGCGGGGCCGCCGCCCGTACCGCCGCCACGGCCGCCTCCTGGAAGCCGCTGGCGGTGGCGAGCCGCCAGTTCAGGGCGGCGTCCGCGAGCGGGCCGTGCCATGCGGCGGGGGCGCCGCCCCAGACCGGGGCGAGGGCGGCCCGTACCGCCGCCGCCAGCTCCTCGGGGTCCGCGCCGTGCGCCGCGTAGCCCGCCCGGCAGGCGGGGCAGAAGCACAGCGACATCAGGTACTGCGCGGTGTCGTCGAGCGGGACGCCGGCCGTCTTGTCGTGGGCGTGCAGATGGGCGAGGCCGTACCAGCCGCAGGACTCCAGCTCGGTGCCGGCCGCGCCGGGGCGGACCGCCGCCTCGGCCGCGAGTTCCACCAGGAAGTCGTGAACCTCGGGCTGGCCGATGCACGGCGCCCACGGGTAGCGGTCGCCGTACGCGTTGACCACGGAGGTGTCCGGACGCTCGGTGCCCAGGCGGGAGTTGTGCGCGAGGACGACCCAGCTGTGCACCTCGACACCGGCGGCGGTCAGGGCCTTCGCCGCCGCGCCGAAGGCGTCGCCGGGGGCCCAGTCACCGGCCGGGTACGGGGCGAGGGCCCGGTCCCGCCATCGTGCCGGGTCCCGCGGGTAGAGGACGGACGCCCATGCGGCGGTGACGATCCGGTGCCGGGGGTGGCGCGGGGTCAGCGCGCGGGTGGAGTGGTAGGCGGCGGCGAGGGTGACCCGGTCGAGGCCGAGCCCGGCGATCCGGGGCGCGGCGGCCGGGTCGCCGTTGACGTCCCAGGGGTAGAGGAACGCGCCCGCCCGCATCCGGTGCGGCCCGCTCATCCGGCGGCCTCCTCGGCGGTCCCGGCCGCGGACTCCACTGCGGACTCCTCGGCGGACTCCTCGGCGGACTCCTCGGCGAGCGCCGCCCGGCCGCGGGCGATCACCGCGGCCAGTTCCTTGAGGTGCTCGGGCTGCGGCTCGCTCAGCGGCGGCCGCACCTCTCCCACGTCCAGGCCGTTCATCCGGACCGCCGCCTTGACCAGGGACACCGCGTATCCCTTGCCCTGGGCGCGCAGTTCGACCAGCGGCCGGTAGAAGGCGTCGATCAGACGGTTGGCGGTGGTGTCGTCGCCGGTGGTGAGGGCGCGGTGGAAGGCGAGCGCGATGTCGGGGGCGAAGCAGAAGACGGCGGAGGAGTAGAGGGTGATGCCGATGCCCCGGTAGGCGAGCCCGGTGAGTTCGGCGGTCGGCAGGCCGTTGAAGTAGCGCAGGTCGAGTCCCGCGGTGCGGACGGCGCTGACGATCCGCTGCATCAGGTCGAGGTCGCCGATGCCGTCCTTGAGGCCGATCACACCGGGGGTACGGGCCAGCGCGACGGCGGTCTCCGGGGTGAGGACCGCGTTGTCGCGCTGGTAGACGATGACGTCGAGCGAGGTGGCGGCGGCGAGTTCGGTGTAGTGCCGGAGCAGCCCGGCCTGGTCGGCGACGACCAGGTACGGGGGCATGGCGAGCAGTCCGTCGGCGCCCGCGTCCTCGGCGAGCCGGGCGTAGCGGACGGCGAGCGCGGTGCCGTAGCCCGCTCCGGCGAGGACCGGCACCCGGCCGGCGGTCTCCTCGACGGCGGCGGCGACGCAGTCGCGGAACTCCTCCGGGGTGAGGGCGTGGAACTCGCCGGTGCCGCAGCAGGCGAAGACCGCGCCCGCGCCCGCGTCGAGTCCGGCGCGGACGTGGGCGCGGAAGGTGTCGAGGTCGAGGCCGCCGTCCGGGCCGAACGCGGTGACGGGGAAGAAGAGCAGGCCGTCGAGCCGGTCGGCGAGCGGGGCGGTGGGCTGTTCGGGGCTCACGGGCCCTCCCTGTCGGTCAAGATTCTGACTACTGTCCATATTCTTGAACGGACTCACGCTAAGGCAGCCCCGAAGCGGTGGTCAAGAAGCGAACTCCCTTCGGACCACGTGTTCTTGACGCTGCCCGGACGGATGCCTAGCGTGGCGCCCCGTCGCCGCATCAATCATGTATGCGAATTCGGTCTACGGACGGAGATAGTCACCGTGAACCCCGCACCCCGAACCGTCCTGCTCACCGGGGCCGCCGGTGGCGTCGGCACCCTGATGCTCGACCTGCTGCCCGCGTACGGGTACGAGCTCCGCGCGCTCGACGTGGTGCCGGTCCCCGGCGTGCCCGGGGCGGTCCGCGCCGATCTCGCCGACCGGGCGGCGCTGCGCGAGGCGGTGCGTGGCGTGGACGCCGTGATCCACCTCGCCGGGATCTCCCTGGAGGCCGGTTTCGACCAGATCGTGGCGGCCAACATCGTGGGCCTGCACCACCTCTACGAGGCCGTGCGCGAGGAGGGGGTGCCCCGGGTGGTGTTCGCGTCCTCCAACCACGCGGTCGGCTTCACGCCCCGGCCCCGGGACGGCGAGCCGCGGGTGCCGGTGGCCACCCCGCACCGGCCCGACACCTACTACGGCCTGTCCAAGGCGTTCGGCGAGGACCTGGCGCAGTTCTACTGGGACAAGCACGGCGTCGAGACGGTCTCGGTGCGCATCGGCTCCTGCTTCCCCGAGCCGCTGTCGGTGCGGATGCTGTCGATGTGGCTGAGCCCGGCCGACTGCGCCCGGCTGCTGCACGCCGCGCTGACCGCGCCCGAGGTCGGGCACACGGTGGTGTACGGCTCCTCGGCCAACACACGCGCCTTCTGGGACCTCTCCTCGGCGCGGGCGCTCGGCTACGAGCCGGTCGACGACTCCGAGGAGTACGCGGAGAAGGTCATCGCCGAGAAGGGGATCCCGGCGCCGGGCAGCGCCGACGACCTCTATCTGGGCGGGCACTTCTGTGTCGACCCGCCCCGCTGGCCGCACTGAACGCGCCCGCGCCCCCGCCGCCTTCAAGGGGCGCGCGGAATACACAGGCCCGGCCGGACTATGCGGGGGAGCCGGCCGGACCCGGGTCGACGCGTGCGTGACGCACGCGGACCTCTCGACCCTACGGGCCGACCAAGATCATCGCGAGCCGCGGAACGCGGCCGATGTCCGCAAAGCGCGACGCTTTGAACGCCCTTCAAACCCGGGACCGGACCCACCGGTTCCAGGAGCCTGACGCCGGACCCGCTCGACGCGCCCGGCCGCCCGCCGCGCCTCCCCGCCCCGACCCGACCCGACCCGCTCAGCCGCTCTCAGCCGCCGCGCAGCGTCCGTGACGGCGCCTCGCCGAACCGCGCCCGGTACTGCGCCGCGAACCGGCCCGGGTGGGTGAAGCCCCAGCGCCAGGCCACCTCGCCGACGCTCAGCCCGTCCTGGTCGCCCGCCCGCAGCTCCTCGCGCACCTTCTCCAGGCGGACCTCGCGCACGAACGCCATCGGTGACATCCCCACGTACTCCCGGAACGACTCCTGGAGCCTGCGCACGCTGACCCGGGCCAGCCCGGCCAGCTCCGTGCTGGTGAAGGGGTGCTCGGGGCGGGCCCGTACGGCGTCCATCACGCGCTTCACGGGCGCGGGCCTGACCGGGCCGCCCGGGTGGGCCAGTTCGTCCCGCCAGGGGTGGTCGGCGGCCAGCAGCAGGCCGTTCAGGAGCGCCTCCTGGAGCGGGCGGGCCACCAGCTCATGGGTGGCGAGGCCGTCCCCGGCGAGCGCGCCCGCCGCCACCTGGCGGGCGAAGGTCACCCAGCTCAGGCCCGGGCCGCTCGCGATGTCCAGGCGCGGCGCGAGGCTCAGGCGGCGGCGCGCCGGGCGGCCGAGCAGCGCCTCCAGACGGCCGTGCAGCGCGGCGGCGTCGATCTTCACCGAGAGGACCCGGCAGTCGCCGGTCCAGCGGTCGAGGAAGGTGTCCCCCGCCGGGTCGAGCAGCACCGCCTCGCCCGCCGTGGCGCGCAGCGTCCGCCCCGCCGGTCCCTGGCGCAGCTCCATGGTGCCGCCTTCAAGTGGCGCGTTCATATGGAAGGCGCCGAGTTCCCCGAAGCGCATCCGCACGTCCGCGCCGCAGCTGAGGTCGCCGATCATCAGCGGCCCCAGCCCGACCGTGTCGAAGCGCGCCGCGAAGGGACGTTCCTGCGCGTCGATCACATCCAGCCAATTGGCGTAATACCGCGCGTCGATCTCCTCGCGCGCCTCGTCCACGTCCCGCGTCCGGAAAGAGCTCCCACCCACGGGCCCAAAGAATATTCATATGACGGACGTGCCCGGCACCGGCAGGATGCCCGTCATGCCACAGCCACGGGGATTCGTCTACGCCGAGCGCGCGGACGGCACGGTCGTCATCACTCATCACGGCCGCGCCGCCGCCACGCTGCGCGGCCCACGCGCGCGCCAGTTCCTGGCCGAGGCCGAGGGGGGCGACCCGCAGCTGGTGATGGCCCGCTGGACCGGCTCGTACCGCTTCGGCAACGAGCGCACCGCGCGCGAGCACCCGCGCAACCGGGGCAACGGCTCAGGGCGCCGATAGCGCCGCCGGGCGCGGGTGGTCCCGCCGGGCCGCACCCCCGGCACCCCCCGGCGCCCCCCGGCTCCCGGCGGCGCCCCGGCCCGCCCGCCGGACCGCCCACCAGCCCGTCCACGGACCCGCTCGGGCGAACGGCCCTCACCGGGGTGGCCGAACCCGGCGCGGGTAAGGGAACGGCAAAGGGGACCCGTTCGTTACCCCGGTCATGACCGCTATGACCCCCGGCTCGAACATCCCTCTCACCGCCGCGCGCGTGGCGGTGGACGTGGCCGCCCCGGTGCGGCTCGACGTCTCGGGCCTGCTGCTCGGCGCCAACGGCAAGGTGCGCTCCGACGACGACTTCATCTTCTACAACCAGCCCGCGGGCCCCGGTGTCACCTACCGGTCCGGCGGCGGCAGCGCGCCCGACGCCATCGTGGTGGACACCGCCGCCGTCCCGGCCGGTGTCGAGAAGATCGTGGTGACCGCGAGCCCCGACGCCGCGGGCCAGACCTTCCAGGGCATCGAGCCCACCGCCACCCTGCGCGACGCCGACGGCGGCCAGGTCCTGGCCACCTTCACGCCGCCGCAGCTGGGCACCGAGACGGCCCTGGTGGTCATCGAGATCTATCTGCGCAACGGCCAGTGGAAGGCCCGCGCGGTCGGCCAGGGGTACGCGAACGGCCTCGCGGGCATCGCCACCGACTTCGGCGTCAGCGTCGACGAGGAGCCGGCCCCGGCGGCCGCCCCCGCGCCCGCCGCCCAGGCGCCCGCACCGGTCCCGCCCGCCCCCGCACCGGCCGCCGCTCCCCCGGCGCCCCCGATGCCGCCCGCGCCCCCGTCGGCTCCCCCGGCCGCGCCGCCGGTCGGCACCGGGAAGATCAACCTGGACAAGGGCCGGGTCAGCCTCCAGAAGAACCAGACGGTGTCCCTGGTCAAGGGCGGCCGCCCGCTGCTCTCGCAGGTCAAGATGGGCCTCGGCTGGGAGCCCGCGTACCGGGGCAAGGACATCGACCTCGACGCCTCCGTCATCGCCTACGGGCCGCAGCGCAACCACATCGACAGCTGCTACTTCGGCAAGCTGTCGATCGTCAACGGCGCCATCAAGCACTCCGGCGACAACCTCACCGGCGAGGGCGCGGGCGACGACGAGGTGATCGTGGTCGACCTGGGCCGGCTGCCCGCCGAGGTCAGCGGCCTGGTGTTCACCGTGAACTCGTTCTCCGGGCAGAAGTTCACCGAGGTCGCCAAGGCGTACTGCCGGCTGATCGACGCGGCCAGCGGCGAGGAGCTGGTGCGCTTCGACCTGACCACGGCGGAGCCGCAGACCGGCGTGATGATGGCGAAGCTGATCCGCCAGTTCTCCGGCGAGTGGGAGATGACGGCGATGGGCGAGTTCGTGAAGTCCCGCACGGTGCGGGGCATGGTGAAGCCCGCCGCCCAGGCCCTCTGAGGCCCCGGGCGGCCCGCCCGGGGCCCGGCGGGCCCGCCCGCTGTCAGAACAGCGAGCTGTAGGCGTTGAGGGCGGGCTGGCCGCCGAGGTGGGCGTAGAGCACGGTGGCGTCCGCGGCGATCTCGCCGCGGTCCACCAGGTCGACGAGCCCGGCCATCGACTTCCCCTCGTAGACCGGGTCGGTGACCATGCCCTCGGTCCTGGCGGCGAGCCGCATGGCGTCCAGGGTGGCCTCGTCGGGGACGCCGTACACGCCCGCGTGGTAGCGGGCGTCCAGCTCGACGTCGGCGGCGGTCAGCGGGCGTTCCAGGCCGATCAGGGCCGCCGTGCCGCGGGCGATCCGGGTGATCTGGTCATGGGTCTCGGCGGGCTTCGCCGAGGCGTCGATCCCGATCACCCGGCGGGCCCGGCCGCCCTCCTCGGCGAGCGCGGCGAAGCCCGCGACCATGCCCGCCTGGGTGGAGCCGGTCACCGAGCAGACCACCACGGTGTCGAAGAAGACGTCGAGCTCGCGCTCCTGCTCGGCCACCTCGTAGGCCCAGTTGGCGAAGCCGAGCCCGCCGAGCGGGTGGTCGGAGGCCCCGGCCGGGATGGCGTACGGGCGGCCGCCCGCCTCCTCGATCTCCCGCAGCGTCCGCTCCCAGCTCTCCTTGAAGCCGATCCCGAACCCGGCCTCGACCAGCCGCACCTCGGCGCCCGCGAGCCGGCTGAGCAGGATGTTGCCGACCTTGTCGTAGACCGGGTCCGGCCAGTCGACCCAGCTCTCCTGCACCAGCACGCAGCGCAGTCCGGCGTGCGCGGCGACGGCCGCGACCTGCCGGGTGTGGTTGGACTGCACGCCGCCGATCGAGACGAGGGTGTCGCAGCCCCGCGCGAGGGCGTCGGCGACCAGGTACTCCAGCTTGCGGGTCTTGTTCCCGCCGTACGCGATGCCGGAGTTGCAGTCCTCCCGCTTGGCCCACAGGGCGGCGCCGCCGAGGTGGGCGGAGAGCCGCAGCAGCGGGTGCGTCGGGGACGGCCCGAACAGCAGCGGGTAGCGGTCGTGGTCGACGATCGAGGGCATCCGGACTCCCGGGGTGGGTGGAGGGTGGGCCGCGGCGCGCGGGCGCGGGGCCGCGGCGGTACGGGCGGGGGGCTCGGTCGCGTACGGACGGGGGCCGAGGCGGTACGAGCGGGGGCCCGCGCGGTACGGGCGCGGGGCCGCCGGTCAGCGCGCGGAGACCGGCACGGGCACGGACGACGGCACCGGCACGGGCGGCGGGCCGGCCGCCGGGCGCGGGGCGGCGGGCCGGGGTCCGAGCGGGCCGGGCGGCGGCTGGTCCGTGGCCTCGTCCGCCAGCTCCTCCAGGGCGCGCCAGATCTCGGTGGTGACCAGGACCGCGGCCTCGGTGTCACCGGCCGCGCAGGCGTCGATCAGCCGGGCGTGCAGCTCGGCGGAGCGGCAGGTCCCGGGGTCGCCGAAGAGGTGCCGCTCGACCCGGCGGATCAGCGGGGTGTGGCGGGCGATGGTGGCGGCGAGGGCGTGGTTGCCGCTGGCGCCGACGAGCACGTCGTGGAGTTCGTCGTCGGCGCGCAGCGCGGCGTCGACGTCATGGGCGCGGACGGCCGCGTCGAAGCGGGCGTTGGCCTCGCGCATGGCCCGGACGCCTTCGGGGCCGAGCAGCGGCACGGCGGTGCGGGCGGCGAGTTCGTGCATCACCCGGACCACCGATGCGGCGTCCCTGACCACCCGGCTGACCAGCCGGGTGACCCGGGTGTAGCTCTGCGGTTTGGTCTCGACGAGACCTTCGTCGGCGAGCCGGGCCAGGGCCTCGCGCACGGGTGCGCGCGAGAGCCCGAGCCGGTCGGCGAGGTCACTGTCCTTGACCACGGAACCGGGCGGGAGGTCGCCGCGCACGATGGCGTCGCGCAGCGTCTCGTAGGCCCGGTCGCGCAGCAGGGTGCGGCCCACCGGCCGTAAGACGTCCATGGACTGACATGTTAGATGTCAGTGGGGCGGACGGACAGGGTCCGGCCGGGGGCCGGGAGTCCGGCGCCGGGTTCGGCGCCGGGTCGGCTCCGGGTTCGGCGCCGGTTCAGCGCTGGGGCTGGCGGCGCCACGGGCCGGTGACGGCGACCATGATGCCCGGGTCCTGGATGTTGGCGAAGAGGGTGTCGCCGTCGGGCGAGAAGACGACGCCGGTGAACTCGCTGTCGTTGAAGTCGTTGCGGGCGATCGGGTAGGTGCGGCCGGTCTCGGTGGCGCCGAACAGGTGCTGCACGCCCTCGCCGTCCTCGGCGATGACGAGGCCGCCGTAGGGGGACACGGTGATGTTGTCCGGGCCGTCGAAGGCGCCGTCCTCGTCGGGGGTGGCGTTGACGCCGAGCAGCACCTTCAGGGTGAGGGTGCGGCGCTTGGGGTCGTAGAACCAGACCTGGCCGTCGTGCGGGGCGCCGGGGCTCTCCTCACGGGCGTACGAGGAGACGATGTAGGTGCCGCCGTCGGCCCACCACATGCCCTCCAGCTTGCGGGCGCGGGTGACCTCGCCCTCCGCGAACTGCTTGCGGACCGAGGTGGTGCGGGCGTCGCGGTCCGGCACGTCGACCCAGTCCACGCCGTACACGGTGCCGATCCTCGTGGCGCGCGACAGGTCGTCGACGAACCGGCCGGCGGAGTCGTAGCACTTGGTGGCCTGGAGCACACCGGCGTCGGCGGCGAGCGTGGCGAGCTTGCGGCGGCCGTGCTCGAAGCCCTTCGGCGGCGTCCAGCGGTAGAGCAGCCCGTTCGGGCCGGAGGCGTCCTCGGTGAGGTAGGCGTGGCCGCGCTTGGGGTCGATGACGACGGCCTCGTGGGCGTAGCGGCCGAACGCCTTGATGGGCTTGGGCGCGCGGTTGGCGCGGCGGTCGTGCGGGTCGACCTCGAACACGTAGCCGTGGTCCAGGGTCATGCCGCCCTTGCCGGCCTTGTCCTCGGTCTCCTCGCAGGTGAGCCAGGTGCCCCAGGGGGTGCGCCCGCCCGCGCAGTTGGTGGAGGTGCCGGCGATGCCGACCCACTCGGCGACGGTGCCGTCGCGGTGCACCTCGACGACCGTGCAGCCGCCGGACGCGGCCGGGTCGTACACCAGGCCCTCGGTGAGCGGGACCGGGTGCGGCCAGTCCTTGCGGGGGCCCTTGAGCTCGTGGTTGTTGACCAGGAAGGTGGTGCCGCGGGGTCCGGCGAAGGTGGCGGTGCCGTCGTGGTTGGACGGCGTGAACTCGCCGGACTCCAGGCGGGTGACGCCGCTGTGCGTGATGACGCGGTAGGTGAAGCCCTCGGGCAGCGCGAGGATGCCGTCCGGGTCGGCGACGAGCGGGCCGTAGCCGAGCCGGTGGTGAGGGTGGTGGCCGTGCCCGTGGTGGTCGTGGCCGTGGTCGTGCCCGTGGCTGTTGCTCTCCACGTAGTCGTCCGCGGCGAGCGCCTGCGGGGCGGTGGCGAGCGCGGCGACCGTGCCGGTGAGGGCGAGTCCTGCGCCCGCGGCGGCGGACTGCTTGCTGAACTCTCTGCGGTTGAGGGTCATGACCCTTTTTCTCCCTGTCGTCACCCGGTGTCGGCGCACACGGTCGCGCCCGCGTATAAACGGGGGTTGAACGGAAAGGCGATCCTCCATGAACCTGCCCTCCCACGGCCGGAGTGTTCTCGTGAGCGGCGCGTCGCGCGGTCTCGGCCGCGCGGTGGCGCGCGCGTTCGCCGCGAACGGCGACCGGGTCGCGGTGCACTACGGCTCCCGCGCCGACGAGGCCGCGGCGACCCTGGCCGCGCTCGACGGTGACGGCCATGTCCTGGTCTCCGGCGACGTCTCCGATCCCGCGCGGGCGGCGCGGATCGTCGACGAGGCGGCGGCCGGGCTCGGCGGCCGGGTCGATGTGCTCGTCAACAACGCGGCGGTGAACCTGCCGCACCCGCCGGCCGACACGCCCTACGACGAATGGGTGACGCTGTGGCAGCGTCACGTCTCGGTGAACCTGCTCGGCACGGCGTACCTGAGTCATCTGGTGGCCGGGCGGATGATCACGGCGGGCACCCCGGGCCGGATCGTCAACATCGGTTCCCGGGGCGCCTTCAGGGGCGAGCCGGACCATCCGGCGTACGGGGCGACGAAGGCCGCCGTGCACGCGCTCGGCCAGTCCCTCGCGGTGGCGCTCGCCCCGCACGGGATCGCGGTGGCGTCGGTGGCGCCGGGCTTCTTCGCCACCGAGCGGGTGGCGCCCCGGCTCGACGGCCCCGAGGGGGCGGCGATCCGGGCGCAGAGCCCGTTCGGCCGGGTGGCCGCGCCGGAGGAGATCGCGGCGGCGGTGCTGTGGCTGGCCTCCCCCGAGGCCGAGTGGGCCTCGGGGACGGTGCTCGACCTGAACGGGGCCTCGCACCTGAGGACATGAGCGGTACGGGGTACGGGGCGGGTCCTGGCACACCGCGCCGGTACGGGCGTACGGAGCGGGGCCGGGCGTACGGGGCGGAGCCCTCAGGCGGCCCCGTACGCCGGGCCGGGCCGGTTCAGCCGCGCGAGCGGGCCTTGAACGCGGCCTTGCGGGCCTCCTTCGCGGACGGCTTGTCGCGGTGCAGGCGGCCCATCGCCTCCAGGACATCGGCGGTGGCGGGGTGCTCGACCCGCCAGACGTTGTCGAAGAAGCCGCCATGACGGCCCGTCAGACCCTCGATGAGGTCCTGGAGTTCCTCGATGTCGCCGTCCGCGTCGAGGTGCGCGGCGATGGTGTCGACGGCCAGCCAGAAGATCATCTGCTCCGGCGGCGCCGGGATGTCGGCGGCGCCGTGCTCGGCCAGCCAGACCCGGGCGAGGCCGCCGAGCTCCGGGTCGTCGAGGACCGCGCGGACGGCGGGCTCGGCCTCCGGGCCGAGCAGCGACAGGGCCTGCTGGGCGTGCAGCCGGCGCAGCGGGGCGCCGGGGTCGGCGCCCCGGGCGGCGGCGAGCAGTTCGAGCGCGGCGGCCGGGGCCGGGCGGCCCTCCAGCCAGCCGACGGTCTCGGCGCGGGCGGCGTCCTGCGGGTAGTGGGCGATGCCGTCGAGCAGCGCTTCGGCGCCCTGGTCGGCGAGTTCACCGACGGCGGGCACCACGAGTCCGGCCTCCAGCATCCGGGCCCGCACGCCGTAGAGGCCGAGCGGGGTCAGCCGGACCATGCCGTAGCGGCTGACGTCCTCCTCGTCGAACTCCTCGGTGGGCCGGGCGCCCTCGGCGCCCTCCTCGATCATCAGGGCCTCGTCGACCGGCTCGTACTCGACGAGTCCGATCGGCTCCAGGATCCGGAACTGCTCGTCGAGCCGCATCATCGCGTCGGAGACCTGCTCCAGGACGGCGTCGGTGGGCTCGCCCATGTCGTCGGGGACGACCATGGAGGCGGCGAGCGCGGGCAGCGGGACCGGCCCGCCGGACGGGCCGCCCTCGCTGACGGTCAGCAGGTAGAGGTTGCCGAGGACGCCTTCGAGGAACTCGGCCTCGCCCTCCGGGTCCCAGTCCAGGGCCTCGAAGTCGATGGTGCCGTCCTCGCCGACGAGGGCGTCCAGGTCGTCGACGTAGGGCGCGGTGGCGTCGGCGAAGACGGTCTCGAAACCGTCCAGCCAGAGGGCCAGAATGTCGGCGGGGGCGCCGCCGGTGACCAGGGCCAGGTTCTCGCCCGCGGTGACGGTGCCGGTCTCCGAGCCGGTCTCCGAACCGCCCTCGGCGCCCGCGGAGTCGCCGGAATCGTCGGGGTCGTCGGAGTCGCCGAGGTCGTCGGGGTCGTGGACGTCGACCAGACCGGTGTCGACGGCGACCCGCCATGCCTCGCTGGCGTACGCCTCGCCGTCCTCGTCGTCGGCGAGGCCGAGGACCTCGGCGGCGGCCGGGAGCTGCTCGTCGACGAGCTCGCCGCCCGCGCCGACCCGGGTCTCGGGTCCGGCCCAGCGGGCCAGCCGGACGGCGCGGACGAGGAGGGGTGCGGCCAGGGCTTCCCGTGCCAGTTCCGCGTCCGAGTGCAGTCGCACGGGGGGAAGGGTCGGGCGGTCCGATGCCATCTGGGGTGTTCTCCTCGGCGGGGGCGGGCGGTGGCTCGCGTCGTACGTCGAGCGGTCCTCAGCGTAGACGCTTCCGGGGGCCGGTCCGTCGGTTCATATGGGCGTCAGCCTTCGTACACCCGTCGAGCCTTGACAAGTCGACCGCCTCAGAAGGAGATTGACGCGCGTAGATCACTCGATCGTTCGTCCGAGACCTCCGGAGCCCTGTCATGCGTTCCTCCATACCGCGATCCGCGGCCGTCGCCGCCGTCGTCTCCGCCGCCCTCGCGGCCGGACTGATCAGCGGCACCACCGCGTCCGCCGACGAGCAGGCCGCCACGACCGCGACCGCCGCCGACGCGGTCCGGATCCACGACATCCAGGGCACCACCCGGGTGTCCCCGCTGGTCGGCAAGCAGGTCGCCGGGGTCACCGGCATCGTCACCGGCGTCCGCACCTACGGCTCGCGCGGCTTCTGGATGCAGGACCCGCAGGCGGACGCCGACCCGGCGACCAGCGAGGGCGTCTTCGTCTTCACCAGCTCGGTGCCGACCGTCGCGGTCGGCGACGCGGTGAGCGTCGACGGCACCGTGACGGAGTACGTGCCGGGCGGCCTGGCCTCCGGCAACCAGTCGCTGACCCAGCTGTCGAAGCCGGCCGTCAAGGTCCTGTCGCAGGGCAACAAGGTCCCGGCCCCGGTGACCATCTGGGCCGGTTCGGTCCCGTCCGCGTACACCCCCGAGGGCGACCCGGCGGCCGGCGGCTCCATCAACGGGCTGACCCTGCGCCCCCGCAAGTACGCCCTGGACTACTACGAGTCCCTGGAGGGCACCAACGTCCGGATCGGCTCCTCGCGCGTGGTCGGCGCCACCGACCCGTACTACGAGCTGTGGGTCACGGTGAAGCCGTTCGAGAACCTCAACCGGCGCGGCGGCACGGTCTACGGCTCGTACGACGCCCAGAACACCGGCCGGATCCAGGTGCAGCAGATGGCGCCGGTCGCGCAGCAGCCCTTCCCCAAGGCGAACGTCGGCGACTGGCTCGCGGGCGCCACGGCCGGCCCGCTGGACTTCAACCAGTTCGGCGGCTACACCCTGGTCGCCAACTCGCTGGGCAAGGTCGTCGACATGGGCCTGGACCGCGAGGTGACCCGCCGCCAGCACCGCGGCGAGCTGGCGGTCGCCACGTACAACGTGGAGAACCTGGACCCGAGCGACCCGCAGGAGAAGTTCGACGCGCTCGCCAAGGCGGTCGTCGAGAACCTGGCCTCGCCCGACGTGGTGGCCCTGGAGGAGATCCAGGACGACAACGGCGCCAAGAACGACGGCACCGTCTCGGCCGGTGCGACCCTGAAGAAGTTCACGGACGCGATCGTCGCGGCGGGCGGCCCGGCGTACCAGTGGCGTTCGATCGACCCGCAGAACAACAAGGACGGCGGCGAGCCCGGCGGCAACATCCGTCAGGTCTTCCTCTTCAACCCCGAGCGGGTCTCCTTCGTGGACCGCACGGGCGGCGACGCCACCACCGCCACCGCGGTGACCGGCACCAAGGGCGACGCGCACCTGACCCTGTCCCCCGGCCGGATCGACCCGGCGAACGCCGCCTGGGCCGACAGCCGCAAGCCGCTCGCGGGCGAGTTCGTCTTCCGCGGCCGCACGGTCTTCGTGATCGCCAACCACTTCGGCTCCAAGGGCGGCGACGAGTCGATCGTCTCGCACCACCAGCCGCCGGTCCGCTCCTCGGAGGCCAAGCGGCTGCTCCAGGCGCAGGCCGTGAACACCTTCGTCAAGAACGTGCTCGCGGTGGACAAGAAGGCGGACGTGCTGGTCGTCGGCGACATCAACGACTTCGAGTTCTCCGGCACCACGCGGGCGCTGACCGACGGCGGGGCGCTGTTCCCGGCGATGAAGTCGCTGCCGCGCAGCGAGCGCTACTCGTACGTCTACCAGGGCAACAGCCAGGTCCTCGACCAGATCCTGACCAGCCCCGGGGTGCGCCACTTCGACTACGACAGCGTCCACATCAACGCCGAGTTCGCGGACCAGAACAGCGACCACGACCCGCAGGTGCTGCGCTTCCGCCCGTAGCGCGTCCCCGCGGGGCGGGGCCAGGGGCACGGGTGTGCGAGACTGCGCGCCGTGATCCTGCGCCCCGCCACCCGTGCCGACCTGCCCGCCGTCCTCGCCCTGCTCGCCGACGAGGACGAGGTGGTGGATCCGGCCTCGGTGACCGTCACGCCCGCGTACGCGCGCGCGTTCACGGACATCGAGGCCGACCCGCGCAACGAGATCCTGGTGCTCGTCGACGGGGGGCCGGACGGGGAACTCGTCGTGGGCTGCCTCCAGGCCACGTACATCCCGGGCCTCGGCAAGGGCGGCGCCGAACGGGCCCTGCTCGAAGCGGTCCGGGTCCGGGCCGACCGGCGCGGTGGTGGTCTCGGCCGGGCCCTGCTCGACGGGGCGATCGCCAGGGCGCGCGCCCGCGGCTGCGGCCTGGTCCAGCTGACCAGCAACAAGGAACGGACCGAGGCGCACCGCTTCTACGCGTCGCTGGGGTTCGCGCGCAGCCATGACGGGTTCAAGCTGAGCCTGTAGCCCTCCGGGGACTCCTCGGGGCATAAGTCCGGCCTATGGGGTGATCGACGAGAACCGGGTAGTTGGGGACGCTCTGTCACGTCAGGGTGGAATCACCCCTGTTCACCCCGACGAAACGACGACTCCCCATGAAATCCAGGCGCATGGCCGTGCTCGCGGCCGTCTCGATCCTGACCCCGGCGACCCTGGCCGCCACCGCCACCCCCGCGCTCGCGCGCGACGCCCGCCCGTCGGCCGCCACGCCCGACACGGCCCCGGACACGACCCCCGACCCGGCGACGGCGGAGGCACGCGATCCGTCCGGGGCGTTGGTGACCGCCCGGGTGACCGGCCTCCCGCAGCGCTTCGTGGCGGGCGGCGACTGGCAGGAGTTCACGCTCACCCTGGACAACGCCGGGAGCGAGGAGATACGGGACCTGTCGGTGGGGCTGGTGTGGTACTTCGACGAGGACGACCCCGGCATCCGGACGGACCAGGTGGGGATCCAGATGCTCGTGGACGGCGCGTGGCAGGACCAGACGTTCTTTCCGGGGCAGGCGCCGCAGCTCCTCAATTCGAATCCGGTGCTCTACGGGCGCCCCTTCCCGCCCGGCACGAGCACGCTCCCGCTGCGCATGAAGTTCACCGAGGACACTCCCACGCAACTCTTCTCCTTCTCCGCGGGCGTGAACGTGGAGCACGGCGAGCAGGTGGCGTCCGACTGGGGCGACTCCGAGATCGTCCGCCCGGCCGCCCCGGACCCCGACCCGGAGCCGACGCCGGATCCGAAGCCGACGCCCGACCCGGAGTCCACGCCGGATCCGAAGCCGACCCCCGACCCCGGGTCGGACCCGGCCCCCGCCCCGGATCCGAGCCACGAGGCCGGTACGGGCGGGGGTGCCGGTGGCGGTGGCGGTGGCGGTGACACCGGACCGGCGACCGGCGGAAGCGGCGCGACGCCCGCCCCGGAAGGCGACGCGGACGGCGGCACCGGCGGGCAGTTGGCGGCGACCGGCGGCGGCATCGGCCCCTGGCCGCTCGTGGGCGGCACCGCGGTCACCCTCGGCACCGTCCTGACGCTGCTGGCCCGCGCCCGCCGCCGCGGGACCGGGGACACCCCCTAACCGAGCAGGTGCCCGCCGCCGTCCACCAGCAACACCTCACCGGTGATGTACGCGGCCCGCGCCAGGTCGTGGACGGCCTCGGCGATGTCCTCGGGGCGGCCCACCCGGCGCAGCGGCACCACCGAGGCCACATGGGCCTTGGCCGCGTCGGCGCCTTCGACGCCGTCGAACCAGGGGGTGTCGATGAAGCCGGGGGCGACCGCGTTGACCCGGACGTCCGGGCCGAGGGTCTTGGCGAGCAGCTTCGTCATGTGGTTGACGGCCGCCTTGGTGACCGCGTACGGGATGGAGCTGCCGCCGGGCCTGACCCCGGCCTGGGAGGAGATGTTCACGATGGCGCCGCGGCTCTCCCGCAGGTGCGGCACGGCGGCGGTGACGGTCTGCCAGACGCCGATGACGTTGACGTCGTACAGCTGGCGCCAGACGTCGGGCGAGGCGGCGGCGAGGTCGTCGTGCGGGATGAAGCGGGTGGTGCCCGCGCTGTTGACCAGCAGGTCGAGGCGGCCGAAGTGGCCGACGACGTCGGCGACGAGCCGCCCGGCCTGGGCCTCGTCGGAGACGTCGGCCTGGACGTAGTGGGCGCCGGGGAGCTCGGCGGCGAGCCGCTGCCCCGCCTCGACGGAGCGGGCGGAGTTGACGGCGACCCGGTACCCGGCGGCGGTGAGCCTGCGGGCGACGGCGGCTCCGATGCCGGAGGAGGAGCCGGTGACGAGGGCGACGCGCGGTGCGGTCATGTGCGGGGTCCTTCTGGTACGTGGATCTGGGGCGTCCTCCTGTCGCGCGCCACGATCATGCCACGGCCCGCCGCCCCCGGTGCGGGGCGGCGGGCCGTCGGACGGTGCCACGGACGTCAGTTGTGGCTGTGCAGGATCTCGTTCAGACCGCCCCAGGCCGCCTTGTACGGGCGGGCCTCGACGGCGCCGGAGACCGAGTTGCGGCGGAACAGGATGTTGTCGGCGCCGGACAGCTCCAGGGCCTTGACGATCTGGCCGTCGGGCAGGGTGACCCGGGTGCCGGCGGTGACGTACAGACCGGCCTCGACGACACACTCGTCGCCGAGCGCGATGCCGACGCCCGCCTCGGCGCCGACCAGGGTGCGCTGGCCGATCGAGATGATCTGCTTGCCGCCGCCCGACAGGGTGCCCATGGTGGAGGCGCCACCGCCGATGTCGGAGCCGTCGCCGACGACGACACCGGCGGAGATCCGGCCCTCGATCATCGAGGTGCCGAGGGTGCCGGCGTTGAAGTTGACGAAGCCCTCGTGCATGACGGTGGTGCCTGCGGCGAGGTGCGCGCCGAGCCGGACGCGGTCGGCGTCGGCGATGCGGACCCCGGCGGGCGCCACGTAGTCGGTCATCCGCGGGAACTTGTCGACCGAGGTGACCTGGAGGTGCAGGCCCTCCGCGCGGGCGTTGAGGCGCACCTTGTCGAGGTCGTCGACGGCGACGGGGCCGAGCGAGGTCCAGGCGACGTTGGCGAGCAGGCCGAAGATGCCGTCGAGGTTCTGGCCGTGCGGCTTCACCAGGCGGTGGCTGAGCAGGTGCAGCCGCAGGTAGGCGTCGTGGGCGTCGAGCGGCTTGTCGTCGAGCGAGGCGATGACGGTGCGCACGGCGACCACCTCGACACCGCGGCGGGCGTCCACGCCGAGGGCCTTGGCGGCGCCCTCGCCGAGGGCGTTGACGGCCTCGTCGGGGCCGAGGCGCCCGGTGCCGGCCGGGCCGGGGGCCTCGGTCAGCTCGGGGGCGGGGAACCAGGTGTCGAGAACGGTGCCGTCGCCGGCGATGGTGGCGAGGCCGGCGGCGACGGCGCCGGTGGTACGAGGAGCAGTGGTCATGACGGAAAACCTAACCGGCGGGCCCCCACCCGGGCCAACCGGTCTCAGGTGTCGGGCGTGGCCAGCACCCGGGCGAGCATCTCGCGCGCGTACCCCTCGTCGTACGCGCCGCCGGTGAGCAGCACCTGCAGGCAGACGCCGTCCATCAGGGCGATGACGGCGCGGGCGGTGGCGGGGTCGGTGCGGGCGGCGAGGACGCGGCCGACGTCGTCGGCCCATTCGGCGGCGACGGGGCGCAGGGCGGGGCGGCGCAGGGCGGCGAGGTAGAGCTCGTACTCCAGCTCGACGCCGCGGCGGTCGCCGCCGATCCAGTCGCCCATCAGCCGGGCGAGGACGGCGGCGAGGTCGCTCGCGGGGTCGGCGATGCCGGGGCTCTCGCGCAGCGCGCGGCCGAAGTTGTCGTTGGCCTTGCGCAGGGCGGCGACGAGGAGTTCGTCGAGGGAGGCGAAGTGGTACGTGGTGGAGCCGAGCGGCACATCGGCCTCGGCGGCCACGGTGCGGTGGCTCAGTCCGGCGATCCCGGCCCGGCCGACGACCCGGAGGGCGGCGTCGACGAGGCGTTCGCGGCGGTCGGGGTCGTGGCGGCGGGGGCGCGCGTGCGGGGCGGCCATCAGTGGGCGCCGCCGAGGTTGAGGACGGCGACCCCGGCGATGATGAGGACGAGTCCGGCGATCTTGGCGAGGTTCATGGACTCGCCGAGGAAGAGCGCTCCTATGGCGGCGACGGCGGCGGTGCCGACGCCGGACCAGATGGCGTAGGCGGTGCCGACCTCCAGGGTCTTGAGCGCCTTGGCGAGGAGGGCGAAGGCGACGAGGTAGCCGAGGCCGGTGACGAGCGAGGGGATCAGTTTGGAGAAGCCCTCGCTGTACTTCATCGAGGTGGTGGCGACGATCTCGGCCGCTATGGCTCCCGCGAGCAGTCCGTATCCCATGTGTACGAGTGTACGCATGCATGTGTACGCCCGTACATATCGCTGCCCGCTACCGTGTGCGCATGACATATCCCACGGGGCCGTACGGTTACGGATACGCTCCCCCGCCTCCGCCGCCCAAGCCGGGCGTCATACCGCTGGCCCCGCTGCGTTTCGGCGAGATCCTGACCGGGGCCTTCAGCACCTACGGGCGCTACTGGAAGCCGCTGATCGGCGTGGCGATCAGCGCCTACGCGGGCGCGGCGCTGCTGGTCGGCGCGCTGCTGCTCACCGGCTGGGCGCTGGTGGGCGACACGGTGCGGCGGCTCGAGGCCACCCCGTCCGGCATGGACGCGGACGCCGACGACATCACCGCCCTTGTGGTCGCCTTCGGCGTGGTCTGGCTGGCCGCCATGATCGTCATGCTGCTCAGCTCGGCCCTGGTGTACGCGGCCGTCCCGGCCGTGCTCCAGGAGGCGGTCCTCGGGCGCCCGATCGGCTTCGCCACCGCGTGGCGCCGGGCCTGGTCACGGCTCGGTTCGGTGCTCGGCACGATCCTGCTGACGGCACTGGTGACCGCGCTGCCGGTCGTGCCGTTCGTGCTCGGCTTCGTGTTCCTGTTCCTGGGCATGATCGAGAGCGCGTCGTCCTCTTCCTCGTCCGACGTGGGCGGCGGCATGGCCCTGACCGGCGGCCTGATGTTCCTCGTCATGCTCCTCGCGGTGCCGCTCGCCGCCTGGCTCTGGGTGAAGTTCAGCCTCGCCCCGACGGTCGCCGTCATCGAACAGCAGGGCCCCGTGGCGGCGATGCGCCGCTCCTCCGCCCTGGTCCGCGGCTCTTGGTGGCGGATCTTCGGCTGCACCCTGGCGGCGGCGGCGATGGCCTCCATGGTCGGCTTCTTCATCCAGCAGATCGTCTCCACGGTCGGCTCGTTCCCGCTGATGACCTACAACCCGCAGGACCAGGTGTCGGCGAGCGACCTCATCGGCATCTTCGGCGGCATGATGGCCGTCCTGCTGATCGGCCAGCTGATCACCCAGGCCGTCATCGCCCCCTTCCAGCCCCTGGTCTCCGGCCTCCTCTACGTCGACCAGCGCATCCGCCAGGAGAACCTGGCCCCGACCCTGGCCCAGACGGCGGCGACACCGTACTGACGGGGCCGCCCGGGACGCGCTCGGGCCCGGACACGCGCGGAGGGCCGCACCCACTCGGGTGCGGCCCTCCCACACGTACGGATGTCACCGGCGTACGCGACGCCCGGCGGCTCGGCTCAGACGTTGAAGCCCAGCGCCCGCAGCTGCTCGCGGCCGTCGTCGGTGATCTTGTCCGGGCCCCACGGGGGCATCCAGACCCAGTTGATCTTCAGCTCGTTGACGATGCCGTCGGTCGCGGCCTTCGCCTGGTCCTCGATCACGTCGGTCAGCGGACAGGCCGCCGACGTCAGGGTCATGTCCAGGGTCGCGATGTTCGCGTCGTCGATGTGGATCCCGTAGATCAGGCCCAGGTTGACGACGTCGATGCCCAGCTCGGGGTCGACGACGTCGTACAGGGCCTCGCGGACCTCTTCCTCGGAGGCCGGCTTCATCGTGGCCTCGATGTTCTCGGTCATGCCGACTTCCCTTCCGCCTCCGCGCCGAGCGCCTGCGCGGTCGCGTCCTTCCACGCCATCCAGCTGAGCAGCGCGCACTTCACCCGGGCCGGGTACTTCGAGACCCCGGCGAACGCGACCGCGTCCTCCAGGACCTCCTCCATCGCGTCGTCCGGCTCCAGCTGGCCCTTGGACTGCATCAGCTCCAGGAAGGTGCCCTGGATCTTCTGCGCCTCGGCCAGCTCCTTGCCGACGAGCAGCTCGTTGAGCACGGACGCCGAAGCCTGGCTGATGGAGCAGCCCTGGCCCTCGTACGACACGTCCTCGATCCGCGAGCCGTCGTACTTCACGCGGAGCGTGATCTCGTCGCCGCAGGTCGGGTTGACATGGTGCACCTCGGCGTCGCCGTCCCGAAGACCGCGCCCGTGCGGGTGCTTGTAGTGGTCCAGGATGACGTCCTGGTACATCGAATCCAGCTTCACGAGCCGTCCCCTAGCCGAAGAAGTTCCGTACGTGCTCCAGACCCGCGACGAGGGCGTCGACCTCGGCCGGGGTGGAGTACAGATAGAACGACGCTCGCGTGGTCGCGGGAATTCCGTACCGCAGGCAGACCGGACGCGCGCAGTGGTGCCCGACCCGGACCGCGATGCCCTCCTCGTCGAGGACCTGGCCCACGTCGTGCGGGTGGATGTCGCCCAGCGTGAAGGAGATCGCCGCGCCGCGGTCCTCGGCCGTGGTGGGGCCGATGATCCGCAGGTCGGGGACCTCCTGGAGGCGGCGGACGGCGTACTCGGTGATCGCGTGCTCGTGGCGCTGGATGTTCTCCATGCCGATCGCCGAGAGGTAGTCCACGGCCGCGCCGAGCCCGACCGCCTGCGCGATCGGCGGCGTGCCCGCCTCGAACTTGTGCGGCGCCGGGGCGTAGGTGGAGGAGTGCATCGAGACGGTCTCGATCATCTCGCCGCCACCGAGGAACGGCGGCAGGTCCTCCAGGAGCTCCTGGCGGCCCCACAGCACGCCGATGCCGGTCGGGCCGCACATCTTGTGGCCGGTGAAGGCCACGAAGTCGGCCTGCAGCGCCTGCACGTCGAGCACCATGTGCGGGGCGGCCTGGGAGGCGTCGATGCAGACCAGCGCACCGACCTCCTGGGCGCGCCGGATGATCGTCTCCACCGGGTTGAAGGTGCCGAGCAGGTTCGACACCAGGGTGAAGGAGACGATCTTCGTCTTCTCGGTGATGAGCTCCTCGATGTTGGACAGGTCGAGCCTGCCCTCGTCGGTGAGCCCGAACCACTTCAGCTTCGCGCCGGTGCGCTGCGCGAGCAGCTGCCACGGCACGATGTTGGAGTGGTGCTCCATCTCCGTGATGACGATCTCGGTCTCGTGGTCGACCCGGTAGGGCTCGTCGGCCCAGCCCAGCATGTTGGCCACGAGGTTGAGCGACTCGGAGGCGTTCTTGGTGAAGATCACCTCGTCGCGGCTCGGCGCGTTGATGAAGGCGGCGACCTTGTCGCGGGCGCCCTCGTACAGCGCGGTGGCCTCCTCGGCGACCGTGTAGACGCCGCGGTGGACGTTCGCGTTGTGCCGCTCGTAGTAAGCGTTGAGCGCGTCGAGGACCTGGCGCGGCTTCTGCGAGGTGGCCGCGGAGTCCAGGTACACGATCTTCTTGCCGTCGTGGACCACGCGATCCAGCAGCGGGAAGTCCTTGCGGATCGCCTCGGTGTCGAGGAGGCCGGTCAGCCCCTGATGGGCGGAAGTCACGCGGATGCGCCACCCTTCACGTACTTGTCGTAGCCCTCGTTCTCGAGCTGGTCGGCGAGCTCGGCGCCGCCGGACTCGACGATGCGGCCGTTCGCGAACACGTGCACGAAGTCGGGCTTGATGTAGCGCAGGATGCGCGTGTAGTGGGTGATCAGCAGGGTGCCGACCTCGCCGCTCTCACGGACCCGGTTGACGCCCTCGGAGACGATGCGCAGGGCGTCGACGTCGAGGCCGGAGTCGGTCTCGTCGAGGATCGCGATCTTCGGCTTGAGGAGCTCCAGCTGCAGGATCTCGTGGCGCTTCTTCTCACCGCCGGAGAAGCCCTCGTTGACGTTGCGCTCGGCGAAGGACGGGTCCATGGAGAGCTTCTCCATGGCCTCCTTGACCTCCTTGACCCAGGTGCGCAGCTTGGGGGCCTCGCCGCGGACGGCGGTGGCGGAGGTCCGCAGGAAGTTGGAGACCGAGACGCCGGGGACCTCGACCGGGTACTGCATGGCCAGGAAGACACCGGCGCGGGCGCGCTCGTCGACCGACATCTCCAGGACGTCCTCACCGTCGAGGGTGACGGTGCCGCCGGTGATCGTGTACTTCGGGTGGCCGGCCAGCGAGTACGCCAGGGTCGACTTGCCGGAGCCGTTCGGGCCCATGACGGCGTGGGTCTCGCCCTGCTTGATGGTCAGGTCGACACCCTTGAGGATCTCGCGCGAGCCGTTCTCGGCCTCGACGGAGACGTGCAGGTCGTGGATTTCAAGCGTTGCCATGGGTGACTCAGGACTCCTGGGTGACGGAGACGAGCACATCGTCCCCTTCGATCTTTACGGGGTATACGGGGACGGGGCGCGTCGCGGGAAGGCCGGAGGGCTTGCCGGTGCGGAGGTCGAAGCTGGAGCCGTGCAGCCAGCACTCGATCGCGCAGTCCTCGACCTCGCCCTCGGAGAGCGAGACGTTCGCGTGCGAGCAGATGTCGTTGATCGCGAACACCTCGCCCTCGGTGCGGACGAGGGACACCGGCGTGCCGTCGAGCTCCACCCGCTTGGGGGTGTCCTCGGCCAGCTCGCTCAGCGCACAGACGCGGACGAAGGCCATCAGACGGAAGCCTCCAGCTCCGCCTCGATCTTGGCGATGAGGCGCTCCTCGACGTCCGGCAGACCGATCTGCTGGACCAGCTCGGCGAAGAAGCCGCGGACGACGAGGCGGCGGGCCTCGGGGGCCGGGATGCCGCGGGCCATCAGGTAGAAGAGCTGCTCGTCGTCGAAGCGGCCGGTGGCGGAGGCGTGGCCCGCGCCGGTGATCTCGCCGGTCTCGATCTCCAGGTTCGGCACCGAGTCGACCCGGGCACCGTCGGTGAGGACCAGGTTCCGGTTGAGCTCGTAGGTGTCGGTGCCCTCGGCCGCGGCCTGGATGAGCACGTCACCGATCCACACCGCGTGCGCGTTCTGGCCCTGCAGCGCGCCCTTGTAGGCGACGTTGGAGGTGCAGTGCGGGGTGTTGTGGTCGACCAGGAGGCGGTGCTCGTGGTGCTGGCCGGCGTCGGTGAAGTAGAGGCCGAAGAGCTCGGCGGTGCCGCCGGTGGCGGTGTACTCCACGCGCGGGTGGAGGCGGACCAGGTCGCCGCCGAAGGTCACCACGACGGACTTGAAGGAGGCGTCGCGGCCGACCAGCGCGTTGTGCTGGGCGACGTGGACGGCCTTCTCGTCCCAGTCCTGGACGGAGACCACGGTGAGCTTGGCGCCGTCGCCGAGCACGTAGTCGACGTTGGCGGCGAGCACCGCGTCACCGCTGTGGTCGATCACCACGACGGCCTCGGCGAAGGCGCCGAGCTCGATCACCTGGTGGCCGAAGGCGACGCCGCCCTCGCCGTGCACGGCGATCCGGACCGGCTCGGTGAGCACGGTCTCCTTGGGGACGGTGACGACCGCGGCCTTCTCGAAGGCGGAGTACGCCTGGGCGGCGACCCGGTCGACCGGCTTGGCGCGGCCGAGGCGGGCGTCGTCGCGGCCGACGGTCTCCACGGTGACGCCCTCGGGGGCCTCGATCTCGACCCGGACACCCTCGCCGGTGGCGCTGGCGGTGCCGTCGTGCAGACCGGCCAGTCGCTCCAGCGGGGTGAAGCGCCACTCCTCCTCGCGCCCGTGCGGGACCGGGAAGTCTGCGACGTCGAAGGACGGCGGGGCGCTCATCCGGGTGGCGACGGTGGACTCGGCGGCCACCGCGATCGAGCCGGCGGTGGTGGAGCCCGCCGGGATGTTCTGAGCCTCAGCCATGGCTGTCGTCTTGCTCTCTTCCTGCGTCAAAGAATCAGTCGCTGCGGTACGGGTGGGGCGGCGGCGGATCAGCCGACCGAGCCCTCCATCTGCAGCTCGATCAGCCGGTTCAGCTCCAGGGCGTACTCCATCGGGAGCTCCTTGGCGATCGGCTCGACGAAGCCGCGCACGATCATCGCCATGGCCTCGAACTCGGTGAGGCCGCGGCTCATCAGGTAGAAGAGCTGGTCCTCGGAGACCTTGGAGACGGTCGCCTCGTGGCCCATGGAGACGTCGTCCTCGCGCACGTCCACGTAGGGGTACGTGTCGGAGCGGGAGATCGTGTCGACGAGCAGCGCGTCGCACAGCACGTTGGACTTGGAGCCCGGGGCGCCCTCGCCGATCTCGATGAGACCGCGGTAGGAGGTGCGGCCGCCGCCTCGCGCCACCGACTTGGAGACGATGTTGGAGGAGGTGTTCGGGGCCATGTGGACCATCTTGGCGCCGGCGTCCTGGTGCTGGCCCTCGCCCGCGAAGGCGATGGACAGGGTCTCGCCCTTGGCGTGCTCGCCCATCAGGTAGACGGCCGGGTACTTCATGGTGACCTTGGAGCCGATGTTGCCGTCGACCCACTCCATGGTGGCGCCCTCGTAGGCGACGGCGCGCTTGGTCACCAGGTTGTAGACGTTGTTCGACCAGTTCTGGATGGTCGTGTAGCGGCAGCGGCCGCCCTTCTTCACGATGATCTCGACGACCGCGGAGTGCAGCGAGTCGGACGAGTAGATCGGGGCGGTGCAGCCCTCGACGTAGTGGACGTAGGCGTCCTCGTCGACGATGATCAGCGTCCGCTCGAACTGGCCCATGTTCTCGGTGTTGATCCGGAAGTACGCCTGGAGCGGGATCTCGACCTGCACGCCCTTGGGCACGTAGATGAACGATCCGCCGGACCACACGGCCGTGTTCAGGGAGGCGAACTTGTTGTCGCCGACCGGGATGACGGTGCCGAAGTACTCCTTGAAGAGTTCCTCGTGCTCCTTCAGCGCGGTGTCGGTGTCGACGAAGATGACGCCCTGCTCCTCCAGGTCCTCGCGGATCTGGTGGTAGACGACCTCGGACTCGTACTGGGCGGCGACACCGGCGACGAGGCGCTGCTTCTCCGCCTCCGGGATGCCAAGCTTGTCGTACGTGTTCTTGATGTCCTCCGGCAGGTCCTCCCAGGACTCGGCCTGCTTCTCGGTGGACCGCACGAAGTACTTGATGTTGTCGAAGTCGATGCCGGAGAGGTCGGAGCCCCAGGTCGGCATGGGCTTCTTGCCGAACAGCTTGAGGCCCTTGAGCCGCAGCTTCAGCATCCACTCGGGCTCGTTCTTCTTCGAGGAGATGTCGCGGACGACAGCCTCGGAGAGACCTCGCGTGGCGGCGGCGCCCGCCGCGTCCGAGTCGGCCCAGCCGTACTCGTACCGACCCAGGCCCTCGAGCTCGGGGTGGCTGATCTCGGTGGTCATGCGGGGTTCCTCCCGGCGGTGCTTGCTGATGATGCGGTGGATGAAGTGGTCTGTGCGCCGCCGGGGGCGGCGTGCGGGATGAACGTCGTGCAGACGCCGTCACCATGCGCGATGGTGGCCAGTCGCTGGACGTGGGTCCCGAGGAGGCGGGAGAAGAATTCCGTCTCCGCCTCGCACAGCTGTGGATACCGCTCGGCGACATGGGCGACCGGGCAGTGGTGCTGGCAGAGCTGCTCGCCGACCGGCGCGTGGCGTGCGGTGGCAGCGTACCCGTCGGCGGTCAGCGCCTTGGCCAGGGCCTCGGTGCGCCGCTCGGGCGGGACGGACTCGACGGCCTCGCGGTAGGCGTCGCCCTGGGACTCGATGCGGTCCTTGGCGAACGCGGCGACGGCCGCCTCTCCGGCGGCCCCGCCACCGGCGCTGCGCTCGATCCAGCGCAGGGCGTCGACGGCGAGGGTGTCGTAGGACTGGTCGAAGGCGTCCCGGCCGCAGTCGGTGAGCGCGAAGATCTTCGCGGGGCGGCCCCGGGTGCGGGCGCCGTACACCCGCTTCTCGCGCGCCTCGACGACGTTGTCCCCGACGAGGGAGTCGAGATGGCGGCGGACGGCGGCCTGGGTGAGGCCGAGGCGGTCCGCCAGATCGGCGACGGTGGAGGGGCCGTGGTCCAGGATGGAGCGCGCGATCCGGTTGCGCGTGGAGCGCTCACCGGTCGCGAGTTCCTCCTGCGGAGCCTCACCGACGTTTTTCACAACGCCATTGTTGCGTAATTAATCGGGGACTGACAAGCGAGGTCCTCGGGCGCGGCGGTGCTGTGCGTCACGCAGGTAAGCCTTACCTGACCTGCGGAAACGATCATTCGTAGGACGAATCACCAGCGTTCTGACCAGCGGTTTCCGCCCGGTCGGGGCGGCCGGTGAACCAGTACGAGCAGGCCACCAGGAGCCCGCCGCCGATGATGTTGCCCGGCACCGTGAAGAGCAGATTGCGCCCCAGATCGCCGAATCCGGCCGATCCGTCGAGGATCGCGAGGGAGAAAAGGGCCATGTTCGCGACGCAGTGCTCGAAGCCCACCGCGACGAAGACCAGCACCGGCAGCCACAGCACGAACAGCTTCGCCGCGTCCCCCCGGGCCCGGTAGAACATCCAGATCGCCAGGCAGACGAGCATGTTGCAGAGCACCGCGCGCCAGAACAGCTGACCGCCCGCGAGCGCCTCCTTGCCCGCCACCAGCTCGTGCAGCATCGCCTTCGCGGACGGCGCGTTCAGCACGCCCGAGGCGTGCACCATCGCGCCGAAGAGGAACGCGCCGACGAAGTTTCCGGCCAGCGACAGCGACCAGCTGCCGACCAGATCGCGCCAGCCGGTCCTGCCGGACAGCCGGCCGATCAGCATCACCATCACATTGCTGGTGAACAGCTGCGCCCCGGCGAACATCACGATGGTCAGGGCGACCGGGAAGACCGCGCCCTCCAGGAGCTTGGCGGCGGCCGAGTGCTGGGCCACGAACGGCGAGACGGCGACGAGCAGCAGCACCTCCCCGACCCCGATGTAGGCCCCGGCGAGCATCGCCGAGACCGCGTACCGGCCGGGCCGGGCCAGGTCGTGCGCCTTGTGGGCGGCCTGTCCGACGGTTTCCTCGAGGTTCTCCGCCACACTGATCACTCTTTCGACGCTATGCCCGCGCCCGGGCGTGAGGGACGAGTAAAGGTCCCTTCTCCAGGGACCCGGGCCCCGAGCCGGGGGGACCTTCGCCCCCTCTCTAGACTTCCGGACATGCGAAACGAGTCCGTCGAGTCCGTGGTCCGGGTCCGGGGCCTGGTCAAGCGGTACGGGGCCAAGACCGCCGTCGACGGCCTCGACCTCGACGTCCGGGCGGGCACCGTGACCGCCGTCCTCGGCCCCAACGGGGCGGGCAAGACCACCACCATCGAGACCTGCGAGGGCTACCGGCGGCCGGACGCGGGCAGCGTCCGCGTCCTCGGCCTCGACCCGGTCGCCGACGCGGCGGCGCTGCGGCCCCGGATCGGCGTGATGCTCCAGTCCGGCGGCGTCTACTCCGGCGCCCGCGCCGGGGAGATGCTGCGGCACATGGCGAAGCTGCACGCCCACCCGCTGGACGTGCCCGCCCTGATCGAGCGGCTCGGCCTCGGCTCCTGCGGCCGTACGGCCTACCGGCGGCTGTCCGGCGGCCAGCAGCAGCGGCTGTCCCTCGCGATGGCCGTGGTCGGCCGCCCCGAGCTCGTCTTCCTCGACGAGCCGACCGCGGGCCTCGACCCGCAGGCCCGCCGGGCCACCTGGGAGCTGATCCGCGAGCTGCGCGCCGACGGCGTGAGCGTGGTGCTCACCACCCACCTCATGAACGAGGCGGAGGACCTGGCCGACGACGTCGCCATCGTGGACGCGGGCCGGGTCGTCGCCCAGGGCAGCCCCGAGGAGCTGTGCCGCGGCGGCGCCGAGAACACCCTGCGCTTCAGCGGCCGCGCGGGACTCGACCTCGGCTCGCTCCTGAAGGCACTGCCCGACGGCACCCAGGCCGCCGAACCCACCCCGGGCACCTACCGCCTCACCGGCACGGTCGACCCGCAGCTGCTCGCCACCGTCACCAGCTGGTGCGCGCAGCACGGGGTGATGCCGGACCGGATCTCGGTCGAACGGCACACCCTGGAAGACGTCTTTTTGGAGCTGACCGGCAAGGAGCTGCGCGGATGAGCACGGGTACGCACACGGGCTCGGGTACGGGCTCCGGCCCGGGCGGTACGTACGCGCCGCGGCCCGGGGCCGCGCCGGTCGGGCGGATGATCGCCGCGCAGGCCGCCCTGGAGACCCGGATGCTGCTGCGCAACGGCGAGCAGCTGCTGCTCACCGTGATCATCCCGGCGCTGCTGCTGGTGCTGTTCTCGACGGTCGACATCATCGACACCGGCGCGGACAAGGCCGTCGACTTCCTCGCGCCCGGTGTCCTCGCGCTCTCCGTGATGTCCACCGCCTTCACCGGGCAGGCCATCGCGACCGGCTTCGAGCGCCGCTACGGGGTGCTGAAGCGGCTCGGCGCCTCGCCGCTGCCGCGCTGGGCGCTGATGACCGCCAAGACGCTGTCGGTGCTGGTCACCGAGGTGCTCCAGGTGGCGCTCGTGACGGTGATCGCGCTGGCCCTCGGCTGGTCCCCGCACGGGAACCCGCTGTCGGTGTTCGTGCTCCTCGTGCTCGGCACGGCCGCGTTCTCCGGGCTCGGGCTGCTGATGGCCGGCACCCTCAAGGCCGAGGCGACGCTGGCCGCCGCCAATCTGGTGTTCCTGCTGCTCCTGGTGGGCGGCGGGGTGATCGTGCCGCTGGCGAAGTTCCCGGACGCGGTGCGCTCGGTGCTCGAACTGCTGCCGATCTCGGCGCTCTCCGACGGGCTGCGGGCGGTGCTCCAGGACGGCGCGGCGCTGCCGTGGGGCGACGCGCTGACCCTCGCGGTGTGGGCGGTCCTGGGGCTCGGCACGGCGGCCCGGTTCTTCCGCTGGGAGTAGCCGCCGGGAGCGGTCGGGGGCCGCTGCGCGGAGTAGCCGTACGGTGACGATTCGGGGCGACTCGCCCCGTAACCACCCCCTCGTGAAACCGTGCACAAGCCCCGTCCTACGATGGGGCCCGTGCAGACCCCCCTCGCCTTCATCGCCCAGCGCTGGACCCCGTCCCCCCGGATCCTGCGGCGCGCCGCGCTCTCCGCCGTCGTGATGAGCGTGGTCATCATCGTCACCGGTGGCGCGGTCCGGCTGACCGGCTCCGGTCTCGGCTGCGACACCTGGCCCAAGTGCACCGACGACAGCCTGATCGTCACGGCGGAGCAGGGCTTCCACGGCGCGATCGAGTTCGGCAACCGGATGCTGACCTACGTCCTGTCGGCCGCCGTCGGCTGGGCGATCATCGCCGCCCGCTCGACGAAGCCGCGCCGCCGCTCGCTGACCCGGCTCGGCTGGGCCCAGTTCTGGATCGTGATGAGCAACGCCGTGCTCGGCGGCATCACGGTGTGGATGGGCCTCAACCCGTGGACCGTGGCCGGTCACTTCCTGGCCGCGAACTCGCTGCTCACGGTGGCCGTGATCACCTGGCACCGGACCGGCGAGGGTGACGGCACCCCGAAGCCGCGGGTGCCGAAGCCGGTGCGCAAGCTGGGCTGGGCGATCACGCTCGTGTCGGCCGTGCTGATCGTGCTGGGCACCACGGTGACCGGTTCGGGCAAGCACGCGGGCGACAGCAGCGACGTGCCCCGGATGCCGTGGGACTGGACCGACGCGGCGCACGTCCACGCGGTGGCCGCCTGGGCGCTGTGCGCGCTGGCGCTCGCGATGTGGCTGGTGCTGCGGATGGTGGACGCCCCCGACGACACCCGGGACCGGGCCCGCGACCTGCTCGTGGTGCTCCTGCTCCAGGGCGCCATCGGCTACGTCCAGTACCTGACCAATGTGCCGGAGGCCCTGGTCGCCGTGCACATGCTGGGCTCCTCGCTGATGTGGATCGCGGTGCTGCGGCTCGCCCTGAGCCTGCGCGAGCGTCCGGCCGTCAGCGCCGGGATCCCGGCCCAGCCGGACGCCGAGCTGGCCACCGCCTGACCCCTTCCGCCGTACGCCGGGCCTACCCGAGGCGGTAGACCCGGCGCGCGTTGCCCGCCGCGATCAGGCCCGCGACCCGTTCCGCGTCGGTACGGGACCAGGCGCCGTCGGCGACCCACTCGCCGAGCACCCGGCCGAGCGCGCCGCGGAACACGCTCGCCGCCACCACGTGCAGCTCCGGCAGGCCGCTCGCGCCGCTGGAGAACAGCAGTTTGCCGAACGGCGCCAGCTCAAGGAACTCGGCGAGCACCGCCGCCGCCCTGGCCCCGGTGCGGGCCACCACCGGGCCGAGGTCGGCGTACACGTGCGGGAAGTGCGCGGCGAGCCGGGCCGCCTGCCGGTGGTGCGGGTACTCGTGCAGCAGCACCAGTTCGGCGCCGAGCCCGCCGGTGGCCTCCGCGAACCCGGCGAGGGTGCCCGGGTCCCGGTCCCCCACGTGCAGTTGCAGCGGCCGTCCCGCGCCGACCGCGACCCACAGCAGATGGCGCAGCAGCACCGGGTCGTCCAGCGCTCCCCCGGCCGCCCGCCGGGCCAGCCAGCGGCCGGCCGCGCCGCGCACCTCGCCGGGTGCCGGTGGCTCGGGCACCGCGGCGAGCCCGCCCCGTACCCCCGCGACCGAGGTGAAGGCGACGGCGCACTCGGCGGCCCCGAGGACGGCCTCGGTGAGGTTGCCGAGGAAGGCGTCGACGGTGCCGGAGGTGTCGGCGACGTGCTGGGCGAGGAGTTCGAGGCGGACGATCTCGTGCGCGGCGGCGCCGCCGGTGGCGGCCAGTTCGGCGGGCCCGGTCAGATCGCCGGGCAGTCCGGTGTCGACGAGGTAGGTGGCGATGCCGGAGGCGCGCAGCAGCCGCCGGCCGGTCTCCAGGACGCCGAGCTCGCGGCGCCTGGCCAGATAGCGGGCGGGCGGGCAGTGCGGTTCGAGGCCGAGCAGCGGCGGGCACCAGCGGCGGACCGCGAAGCCGGTCTGGGTGTCGAAGAAGGTGGTGCCCGCGGCGGGCAGCGCGGCGGCGGCGGCGGTCGGGGCGAGACGGGTCTCGAAGGTGCCGAGGCCGAGCTCCGTACGGAGCACCCCGTGGCAGTACTGGTCGACCAGGTTCTCGGTGGCGATCATTGCGGGGGCTCCCACGTGTGGACGGGCTTCCACCCCTCCTAACGGGTGAGCCCCGCACGAGGTTTTCGGCTCCCCGAAGCTCGTCGGCCCGGGCGTGGCGCGGGCCCGGGCGTCAGCTCGCCGCGTCAGCGCCGCCGTCAGCACCGAAGGCCCGCTGACACCCGTGTCGGCGGGCCGTGCCGGGCGCCGTACCGTCAGGCGTTCGAAGGGCCACCGATCTGGATGCCCGCCATCCGGGTCCACTCGTAGGGCCCGGTGACGACCTTCGCGGCGAACTCGCCGTCGAACTCGTCGTGCAGGGTCAGTCCGGCCTGCTCGGCGGCCCGCTGGGCGACGGCGTACGTGGGGGCCACCAGGTCGCCCCAGCCGCCGTCCGTGCCGACCAGGACGATCCGGGTGCCCGCCTGGCCGATGTGGGCGAGCTGGCCCTCGGCGCCGCCGTGCTGCCCCGCGAACGCCTTGATCTCCTTGGCGAGCTTGGCGGCCCTGCGCTCCGCCTGCCTGGCACCCCTGGTGCCGGCCGCGGTCTGCTCCGCGGTCTCCGCCGTGCCTGCGTCTGCCGTGTCTGCGTCTGCCATGGCAAGGATGCTACTCGCGGGTAGATCAACTGGCGACGGCCGGGGCACGTGGCGTGGGCCACGCACCCCGGCCGTCGCCGGGAAGACCGGGAGGACACCGGAGGACAGCGGGTGTCAGCGCAGGAACGGGTCCACCGCGACCGCCACGAACAGCAGCGACACATAGGTGATGGACCAGTGGAACAGCCGCATCTCCTTCAGCTTCGCGCCGGTGACCTCGGACTTGGCGCGGTTGAGCAGCGCGTGCGCCTCCCACAGCCACCAGCCGCCGGTGACCAGCGCCACCGAGGTGTAGAACCAGCCGGTGTAGTCCAGCGCGGTGAGCGACAGCGAGACCGCCACCATCACCCAGCTGTAGACCACGATCTGCTTGGCGACGACCTTGTTGGAGGCGAGCACCGGCAGCATCGGCACGCCCGCGCGGGCGTAGTCGTCCTTCACCTTCATCGACAGCGGCCAGTAGTGCGGCGGCGTCCAGAAGAAGATGACGAGGAAGAGGATGACCGCGGCCCAGGACATCGAGTCGGTGACCGCGGACCAGCCGATCAGCACCGGCATGCAGCCGGCGATGCCGCCCCAGACGATGTTCTGCGCGGTGCGCCGCTTGAGGATCATCGTGTAGACGACCACGTAGAACAGCAGCGCGCCGAGCGACAGCCAGGCCGACAGCCAGTTGACGAGCAGGCCGAACCAGAGGGTGGAGATCACCGCGAGGCTGAGGCCGAAGACCAGGCCCTCGCGCGGCGTCAGGACCCCGGTCACCAGCGGGCGCTGGGAGGTGCGGTCCATCAGGGCGTCGATGTCGCGGTCGATGTACATGTTCAGCGCGTTGGCGCCGCCCGCGGAGAGATAACCGCCGAAGCAGGTGGCGAGCACCAGCCACAGGTCGGGCACGCCCTGTTCGGCGAGGAACATCACCGGAACGGTCGTGATGAGCAGCAGCTCGATGATCCGCGGCTTGGTCAGCGCCACGAATGCCCTGACGCGGGCCCCGAACGGCCGATGGCCCCCCGGGCTGGGAGTCAGGACGACCCCTGCGGGTCGGGACTCGACGGCCGTCACGCACACCCCTGACAGAGAATTTCCCAGCAAGCCTCCTGGATGAGAAACAGGTGAAGGCTTGCGCGTACCACGCCACTGTAGACGTTGGCCATACGCCGGTCTTCGCGGGGGTGGGGTCGTGTTGGCGGGGGTCACCCGAGGGTGCGTCCCGAGGCGTGGACACCCGGCGTTCACCTGGCGCGCGGCCGCTCGGGAGGCGAACCGGCACGGGCGGCGGCAGTCTTGCTGTGTGCGCTCATTTGAGGGGCGTCGGCCCGAAAAGAGGCGCGTTTTTCGGGGGTAGGCTCGACAGCGCCGGGACACCCTCAGTCACCGGCTCAAGACATGTGGAGAGGAGCCCTGACTCAGGGTGAGCACTAAGCCGACCACCACAGACCTCGAGTGGACCGAACTGGACCAGCGGGCCGTGGACACCGCCCGCATCCTGGCCGCCGACGCCGTACAGAAGGTCGGCAACGGCCATCCCGGCACGGCGATGAGCCTGGCGCCCGCCGCGTACACCCTCTTCCAGAAGGTGATGCGGCACGACCCCGCCGACCCGGAGTGGGTGGGCCGCGACCGGTTCGTACTGTCCGCCGGACACTCCTCGCTGACCCTGTACACCCAGCTCTACCTGGGTGGCTTCGGTCTTGAGCTGGACGACCTGAAGGCGTTCCGCACCTGGGGCTCCAAGACCCCGGGTCACCCGGAGTACGGCCACACGGCGGGCGTGGAGACCACCACGGGCCCGCTCGGCCAGGGTGTCGCCAACGCGGTGGGCATGGCCATGGCCGCCCGCTACGAGCGCGGCCTGTTCGACCCGGAGGCGGCCCAGGGCACCTCCCCGTTCGACCACCACGTGTACGTGATCGCCGGTGACGGCTGCCTCCAGGAGGGCATCTCCGCCGAGGCGTCCTCGCTCGCGGGCCACCAGAAGCTCGGCAACCTGATCCTGCTGTGGGACGACAACCACATCTCGATCGAGGGCGACACCGAGACCGCCGTGTCCGAGGACACCGTGAAGCGGTACGAGGCGTACGGCTGGCACGTCCAGCGCGTCGAGCCCAAGGCCGACGGCGACCTGGACCCGGCCGCCCTCTACGCGGCGATCAAGGCCGCCGAGGCCGAGACCGAGCGTCCGTCGTTCATCGCGATGCGCTCGATCATCGCCTGGCCGGCCCCGAACGCGCAGAACACCGAGGCCGCGCACGGCTCGGCGCTCGGCGCCGACGAGGTCGCCGCCACCAAGCGCGTCCTCGGCTTCGACCCGGAGCAGAGCTTCGAGGTCTCCGACGAGGTCATCGGCCACACCCGCGCACTCGGCGACCGCGGCCGCGAGGCCCGCGCCGCGTGGGAGAAGTCGCTCGCCGAGTGGCGTACCGCCAACCCGGAGCGCGCCGCCACCTTCGACCGGATCCAGGCCAACGAGCTGCCGGCCGGCTGGGCCGACAAGCTGCCGGTCTTCGAGCCCGGCCAGGGTGTCGCCACCCGTGCCGCCTCCGGCAAGGTGCTGCAGGCGCTCGGCGCGGTGATCCCGGAGCTGTGGGGCGGCTCGGCCGACCTCGCGGGCTCCAACAACACCACGATCGACAAGACGTCCTCCTTCCTCCCGGAGGGCAACCCGCTGCCGGAGGCCGACCCGTACGGCCGGACCATCCACTTCGGCATCCGCGAGCACGCGATGGCCGCGGAGATGAACGGCATCGCGCTGCACGGCAACACCCGCATCTACGGCGGCACCTTCCTGGTGTTCTCCGACTACATGCGCAACGCCGTCCGGCTGTCCGCGCTGATGCACCTGCCGGTGACCTACGTGTGGACGCACGACTCGGTCGGCCTCGGCGAGGACGGCCCGACCCACCAGCCGGTGGAGCACCTGGCCGCGCTGCGCGCGATCCCGGGTCTGAACGTGGTCCGTCCGGCCGACGCCAACGAGACGGCGATCGCCTGGCGCGAGATCACCCAGCGGCACACCAAGGTGTACGGCAAGGGCGCCCCGCACGGTCTGGCGCTGACCCGCCAGGGCGTGCCGACCTACGCCCCGAACGAGGACACCGTCAAGGGCGGTTACGTGATGTTCGAGGCCGAGGGCGGCGACGCCCAGGTCCTGCTCGTCGCGACCGGCTCCGAGGTGCACCTGGCCGTCGAGGCCCGCGAGCAGCTGCAGGCCGCCGGGGTGCCCACCCGGGTGGTCTCGATGCCGTCGGTGGAGTGGTTCGAGGAGCAGGGGCAGGAGTACAAGGACTCCGTCCTGCCGCCGTCGGTCAAGGCCCGGGTGGCCGTCGAGGCCGGTATCGGTCTCACCTGGCACCGTTACGTCGGTGACGCGGGCCGTGTCGTGTCCCTTGAGCACTTCGGTGCCTCGGCGGACGCCAAGGTCCTGTTCCGCGAGTTCGGGTTCACGCCGGAGGCGATCGTCGCCGCCGCGCGGGAATCTCTCGCCGACGCCGCGCGCTGACCCGCTCACGTACGACTTTTTGGAGATGCAACTCCCATGACAGACGCTCTCAAGCGCCTCTCCGACGAAGGCGTCGCCATCTGGCTGGACGACCTCTCGCGCAAGCGGATCACGTCCGGCAACCTGGCCGAGCTCATCGACCAGAGCCATGTGGTGGGTGTGACCACCAACCCGTCCATCTTCCAGAAGGCGATCACCTCGGGTGACGGTTACGAGCAGCAGCTCGCCGACCTCGCCGCCCGCAAGGTGACCGTGGACGAGGCCATCCGCATGATCACGACGGCCGACGTGCGGGACGCCGCCGACATCCTGCGCCCGGTCTTCGACGCGACCGACGGCCAGGACGGCCGGGTGTCCATCGAGGTCGACCCGCGCCTGGCGCACCACACGGTGCCCACCATCGCCGAGGCCAAGCAGCTGGCCTGGCTGGTGGACCGCCCCAACACCCTCATCAAGATCCCGGCCACCAAGGCGGGTCTGCCGGCGATCACCGAGGTCATCGGCCTCGGCATCAGCGTCAACGTGACGCTGATCTTCTCGCTCGCGCGCTACCGCGAGGTCATGGACGCCTACCTGGCGGGCCTGGAGAAGGCCCGCGAGCGCGGCCTGGACCTCTCGAAGATCCACTCGGTGGCGTCCTTCTTCGTGTCCCGGGTGGACTCCGAGATCGACAAGCGCCTCGACGCGATCGGCACCGACGAGGCCAAGGGCCTCAAGGGCAAGGCCGCGCTGGCCAACGCCCGCCTCGCCTACCAGGCGTACGAGGAGGTCTTCGGCTCCGAGCGGTGGGCCGCCCTCGACAAGGCGCAGGCCAACAAGCAGCGTCCGCTGTGGGCCTCGACCGGCGTCAAGGACCCGGCCTACAAGGACACCCTGTACGTGGACGACCTGGTCGCCCCGGGCACGGTGAACACCATGCCGGAGGCCACCCTGGAGGCCACCGCCGACCACGGCCAGATCGTCGGCGACACCATCCACGGCACCTACGACGAGTCGCGTTCGCTGCTCGACGACGTGGCGGCGCTCGGCATCTCGTACGACGATGTCGTCCAGGTCCTGGAGGACGAGGGCGTCGAGAAGTTCGAGGCGTCCTGGAACGACCTGCTGAAGTCGACCGAGGCGGAGCTCGCCCGCCGTACACCCTCGGAGGCGTAGTCCCCTTGAGCGCAGTCACCGGAGCCAACCCGCTCCGTGACGCCGCAGACCGACGGCTCCCGCGCATCGCGGGGCCGTCGGGTCTGGTGATCTTCGGTGTCACGGGCGACCTGTCCCGCAAGAAGCTGATGCCCGCCGTCTACGACCTCGCGAACCGCGGTCTGCTGCCGCCGGGCTTCTCCCTGATCGGGTTCGCCCGCCGGGAGTGGCAGGACGAGGACTTCGCCCAGGAGGTCCACGACGCGGTCAAGCAGCACGCCCGCACCCCGTTCCGTGAGGAGGTGTGGCAGCAGCTGATCCAGGGGATGCGCTTCGTCCAGGGCGACTTCGACGACGACAACGCCTTCGAGCAGCTGAAGACCACCATCGCCGAGCTGGACAAGGCGCAGGGCACGGGCGGCAACTTCGCCTTCTACCTGTCCGTGCCGCCGAAGTTCTTCCCCCTGGTCGTCCAGCAGCTCAAGAAGCACGGTCTGGCCGAGCAGAAGAACGGCTCCTGGCGGCGTGCCGTCATCGAGAAGCCGTTCGGCCACGACCTGGTCTCCGCCAAGGAGCTCAACGAGGTCGTGCACGAGGTCTTCCCGCCCGAGGCGGTCTTCCGCATCGACCACTACCTCGGCAAGGAGACCGTCCAGAACATCCTGGCGCTCCGCTTCGCCAACACCCTCTTCGAGCCGATCTGGAACCGGTCGTACGTCGACCATGTCCAGATCACCATGGCCGAGGACATCGGCATCGGCGGCCGGGCCGGGTACTACGACGGCATCGGCGCGGCCCGTGACGTCATCCAGAACCACCTCCTGCAACTGCTCGCGCTGACCGCGATGGAGGAGCCCGCCTCCTTCGACGCCGACGCGCTGGCGGCGGAGAAGACCAAGGTGCTCGGCGCGGTGAAGCTGCCGAAGGACCTGGGCGCCTCCACGGTCCGCGGCCAGTACGCGGCCGGGTGGCAGGGCGGCGAGAAGGCCGTCGGCTACCTGGAGGAGGACGGTATCGACCCGCAGTCGAAGACCGACACCTTCGCCGCGATCAAGCTGGAGATCGACAACCGCCGCTGGGCGGGCGTCCCCTTCTACCTGCGCACCGGCAAGCGGCTCGGCCGCCGGGTCACCGAGATCGCGGTGGTCTTCCAGCGCGCCCCGCACTCCCCCTTCGACCAGACCGCGACCGAGGAGCTGGGGCAGAACGCCCTGGTCATCCGGGTGCAGCCGGACGAGGGCGTCACCGTGCGGTTCGGCTCCAAGGTGCCGGGCACGCAGATGGAGGTCCGGGACGTCTCGATGGACTTCGCGTACGGCGAGTCCTTCACCGAGTCCAGCCCCGAGGCGTACGAGCGGCTCATCCTCGACGTCCTGCTCGGCGACTCCAACCTCTTCCCGCGCGTCGAGGAGGTCGAGCTGTCCTGGCAGATCCTCGACCCGATCGAGCAGTTCTGGGACGAGCACGGCAAGCCCGCGCAGTACCAGTCCGGGACCTGGGGCCCGGTCGAGGCGGACGAGATGCTCGCACGAGACGGCAGGAGCTGGCGCCGGCCATGAAGACCGACCTGACGGACACCACGTCCTCCAAGATCAACAAGGCGCTGGTGCTCGGGCGGCGGGCCATCGGCACCCCGGCCGTCGGCATGGTGCTCACCCTCGTCATCGTCACCGACGAGGAGAACGCCTACGACGCGCTCAAGGCGGCCAACGAGGCGTCCCGCGAGCACCCCTCGCGGACCCTCGTCGTCATCAAGCGGGTCTCGCGCTCGCCGCGGGACCGCGCCAAGGCGCGGCTGGACGCCGAGGTCCGCCTCGGCGCCGACGCCAGCACCGGCGAGACGGTGGTGCTCCGGCTGTACGGCGAGGTCGTCGACCACGCCCAGTCGGTGGTGCTGCCGCTGCTGCTGCCGGACGCGCCGGTCGTCGTCTGGTGGCCGGTGAACGCGCCGACCGACCCGGCGAACGACCCGCTGGGCGCGCTCGCCCAGCGCCGGGTCACCGACACGTACGCCGCCGAGCAGCCCATCCAGGAGCTGACCGCGCGCGCGGACGCGTACACCCCGGGCGACACCGACCTGTCGTGGACCCGGATCACCCCGTGGCGTTCGATGCTGGCCGCCGCGCTCGACCAGGTCGTGTGCGAGGTCACCTCGGCGTCGGTCGAGGGCGAGGAGTTCAACCCGAGCGTCGAACTGCTCGCGATGTGGCTCGCGGACCAGCTGAAGGTGCCGGTCCGGCGGTCCGCGTCGGCGGGTCCCGGGCTCACCTCGGTGCGCATGGAGACCAGCTGCGGTCCGATCGTGCTCGACCGGCCGGACGGTTCGCTGGCGACGCTCTCCATCCACGGCCAGCCGGACCGTGCCGTGGCGCTCAAGCGCCGCGAGACGGCCGAGCTGATCGCGGAGGAGCTGCGCCGCCTCGACCCGGACGACACCTACGCCTCTGCGCTCCGCTTCGGTCTTGAGCGGCTCGACGAGGAGGCGGCCACGACGGCGCCCGAGGTCGTCGACGCGCCGGTCGAGGAGACCGTGGTGGTCGAGGAGGCCGTCGAGGTCACCGAGACCGCCGCGACCGCCGAGCGGCCCGCGAAGAAGGCTCCGGCCAAGCGGCCCGCGAAGAAGGCGACGGCGAAGTGAGCACCCCGCAGCTGGTCGTGCACCGCGACAAGGAGCTGATGGCCGAGGCCGCCGCGGCGCGCCTGATCACCCGGATCGTGGACGCCCAGGCGGCCCGCGGCTCGGCGTCGGTGGTGCTCACCGGCGGGCGCAACGGCAACGGGCTGCTCGCCGCGCTGCGGTCGGCACCCGCCCGGGACGCCGTCGACTGGGCCCGGCTCGACCTGTGGTGGGGCGACGAGCGCTTCCTGCCGGAGGGCGACCCGGAGCGCAATGTCACGCAGGCCCGCGAGGCCCTGCTCGACAGCGTCCCGGTGGACCCGGCCCGGGTGCACGCGATGCCCGCGTCGGACGGCCCGTGGGGCGCCGACGTGGACGCCGCGGCGGCGGCCTACGCGGCCGAGCTGGCCGCGGCGGCGGGTCCCGGCGACCACGGCGGGGTGCCCACCTTCGACGTGCTGATGCTGGGCGTCGGCCCGGACACCCATGTGGCGTCGCTGTTCCCCGAGCTCCCGGCGGTCCGCGAGACCGAGCGGACGGTGGTGGGCGTGCACGGCGCGCCGAAGCCGCCGCCGACCCGGGTCACCCTGACCCTCCCGGCGATCCGGGCGGCGAAGGAGGTCTGGCTGCTCGCGGCGGGCGCGGACAAGGCGAAGGCCGCGGCCATCGCCCTTTCCGGCACGGGCGAGATCCAGGCCCCGGCGGCCGGTGCCCAGGGGCGCGCGCGCACCCTGTGGCTGCTGGACGCGGCCGCGGCGGCCGAGCTGCCGCGCGCGCTGTACCCGCCCGCCTCGGCGTGAGCCCGCGCGGCTGACGGGCGGTCGTCGGAGCGGTTCCCCGCAGGCCCGGTTCACCTCTCGGTGGGCCGGGCCTTCGTCGTATCCGGCGTGTCCGGCGTGTCCGTCGTATGCGCCCCGTCCCCCGTATTCGCCCTGTCCCCCGCCGTGTCCCGCGCGGGCTCCAGGAAGGGCGCCAGGAGCCCCGGTACGGCCTCGGCGGCGAACGCGAGGCCCTGGCTCCGGCCGGTGTCGTACACGTCGTACGCGCCCTCTCCGGCGGCCGTGGTGGCGCTCAGGGTGAGCACCCCGGCCCGGCGCTGGAACCAGGACTGCTTGACCGTCCAGCCGATCACCCCGGACCGCTGGAGGGCGACCGTGGACCGGCGGACCGTACCCGAACGAGTGACCAGGTAGTCGCCGGTGATCCCGTGCCCGAGGTTGCGGTACGCGTCGAGGGCGAGCAGCACCGCGAGCGGGGTGACGACCACGGCGACGCCGCCCGCGAGGTAGAGCAGCACCGGGGTGAGCCAGGCGCCGAGCAGCGCGAGCACGGCGGCCGGGCCGAGCGCGGACCACAGCGCCCAGCGGACCCGGCGGGTGCGGGCGGCCCGCGGGTGCGGGGCCAGCGGGGCGCCGGTGGGCGGCTCCGGCTCGCGGAGCACCTGGGCGGCGACCCGGTCGGCGACCGCGCGCGGCACCGGCGGCAGCAGGTTCTTGAGGTCGGCGTGCTTGTCGTCGTCGTCCTGGGCGAGGCCGGTGGCGACGGCGTCGACCCGGGCGGCCCTGGCGAGCCGGACACCGAGCGGTTCGACCAGCTCGATGCCGCGCAGCCGGCGCTCCTCCAGGGAGACCGAGCGCGCGGTGAACAGGCCGCGGCGGACCCGCAGGGTGCCGCCGGGTTCGCGTTCCAGCCGGTAGTTCGCCCACATCTCGACCCACAGGCCGAGCGCGCCGAGCATCCCGACGAAGGTGGCGATCAGCGCCAGGTCGACGATCATCCAGGGCAGCGACACGTCCTCGAACCGGTCGCCTATCCAGTGGATCACCTTGGCCTGCGCCCCGAACCAGTCGCTGACCTGCATGACCGCCCCGGCCGCGGCGCCGCCGAGCAGCGGCGCGACGAAGGACACCGGGGCGTAGCGGATCCAGCGCGGGTCGAGGACGGCGAGGACGCCGTCGTGGGCGGGGTCCCCGGCGCCCTCGGCGGGCCGGGCGAGCAGGGTGTGCCGCAGGTGTTCGCCCTCGGCCCTGCTGACCAGGTCGAGTTCGAGGGTGGACTCGCCCTCGGTGTGCTCGCCGGTGCCGATCCTGACCTTGACCAGGCCGAGGAGGCGTTCCAGCGGGTTGGCGGTGAGGTCGACGCTGCGGATCCGGTCGCGGGCAAGCGAGCGCCGTTTCACCACGAGGAGCCCGGTGTGCAGGTCGACCCGGTCCGGTCCGATCCGGTAGCGGGTGCGGCGCAGCCGGACCCAGTCGGCGACGAACCCACCGCCGACCAGCAGGGTGGCTCCGGCGACGACCCAGGCGGCCGCCTGCCACCAGGGCCGGGAGCCGGCGGACAGGCTGAGGAAGGCGGGCAGCGCGGCGCCGCCGGCCACGCCGAGGAGCACGGCGACCCCGGCGAGCAGGGTGCGGGGCGCGAGCCGCCGCCACTCGGGCCCGGCGCCGCCGGTCGCGGTCACCCGGGTGCCGTCGGCCGCGGTCACCGGAGTGCCGTCGGGCACCGGACCGGTCATGTGGCGTCCCCGGGGGTCGCCCCGGTGATCGCGGTCAGCCGTTCGGCGAGTCCGGCGGCGAGCGTGTGGTCCAGGCCCTCGATGCGGATCGCGCCCTTGGAGGACGCGGTGGTCACGGTGACGGTGGCCAGCCTGAACGCCTGCTCCAGCGGGCCCCGTACGGTGTCGACGGTCTGGATCCGGGACATCGGGGCGATCCGCCACTCCTGCCAGAGGGCGCCGGTGCGCACGTACACGGCGTCCTCGGTGACCTCCCAGCGGTGCACCCGGAACCACCAGGCGGGGAGGAACGCGGTGCAGCCGAGCCCGATCACGGCGACCGCCCCGGCCGCCGCCAGGAGCCAGCTCCTGGCGGGTCCGATGAGCAGTCCGAGCCCGGCGAGGACCGCCACCGGCACGGCGGTGGCGATCAGGAGCTGCACCCGCCACCAGGGGACGGCCCGGCCGTCCACGGCGTGTCTCGGCGGGCGCAGCCGTACCGCGTTCTCCCCCTCCATGGCGTCTACCGTCCGCGCAGCGAGCGGTAGGCGGCGACGAGCGCGGCGGTGGAGCTGTCGAGGTCCTCGCCGCCGGTGCCCTCGACGAGGACCGGCTCGATCTTCTTGGCGAGGACCTTGCCGAGCTCGACGCCCCACTGGTCGAAGGAGTCGATGTTCCAGATGGCGCCCTGGACGAACACCTTGTGCTCGTAGAGGGCGACGAGCTGGCCGAGGACGGCCGGGGTGAGGCCGTCGGCGAGGATCGTGGTGGTGGGGTGGTTGCCGAGGAAGGTCTTGTGCGGGACCAGCTCCTCCGGCACGCCCTCGGCGCGCACCTCCTCGGGCGTCTTGCCGAAGGCGAGCGCCTGGGTCTGGGCGAAGAAGTTGGCCATCAGCAGGTCGTGCTGGGCGACGAGGCCAGGCGCCAGGTCGGGCACCGGGTTGCCGAAGCCGATGAAGTCGGCCGGGATGACCTTGGTGCCCTGGTGGATCAACTGGTAGTAGGCGTGCTGGCCGTTGGTGCCGGGGGTGCCCCAGACGACCGGGCCGGTCTGCCAGTCGACGGGCTGCCCGTCGCGGGTGACGGACTTGCCGTTGGACTCCATGTCGAGCTGCTGGAGGTAGGCGGTGAACTTCGACAGGTAGTGCGAGTACGGGAGTACGGCGTGCGACTGGGCGTCGAAGAAGCCGCCGTACCAGACGCCGAGGAGGCCGAGGAGCAGCGGCGCGTTCTCCTCCGGCGGGGCAGTGCGGAAGTGCTCGTCGACGAGGTGGAAGCCGTCGAGCATCTCGCGGAAGGCGGCCGGGCCGATGGCGATCATCAGGGAGAGGCCGATGGCGGAGTCGTACGAGTAGCGGCCGCCGACCCAGTCCCAGAACTCGAACATGTTGGCCGGGTCGATGCCGAAGCCGGTGACCTTCTCGGCGTTGGTGGAGAGCGCCACGAAGTGCTTGGCCACCGCGGTCTGGTCGGCGCCGAGTCCGGCGAGCAGCCAGTCGCGGGCGGAGGTGGCGTTGGTGATCGTCTCGATGGTGGTGAAGGTCTTCGAGGCGACGATGAACAGGGTCTCGGCGGGGTCGAGGTCGCGGACGGCCTCGTGCAGGTCGGCGCCGTCGACGTTGGAGACGAAACGGAACGTCAGATCGCGCTGCGTGTAGGAGCGCAGCACCTCGTAGGCCATGGCGGGGCCGAGGTCGGAGCCGCCGATGCCGATGTTGACGACGTTCTTGATGGGCTTGCCGGTGTGGCCGGTCCAGCTGCCCGCGCGGACCTGGTCGGCGAAGCCGGCCATCTTGTCGAGGACAGCGTGCACCTCGGGCACCACGTTCACGCCGTCGACCTCGATCACGGCGTCGCGCGGGGCGCGCAGCGCGGTGTGCAGGACGGCCCGGTCCTCGGTGTTGTTGATCTTCTCGCCGCGGAACATGGCGTCGCGCAGCTCGGCGACGCCGGTGGCGGCGGCGAGTTCGCGCAGCAGCCCCAGGGTCTCGTCGGTGATCAGGTGCTTGGCGTAGTCCAGGTGCAGGTCGCCGACCCGCAGGGTGTACGAGGTGCCCCGGCTCGGGTCGGCGGCGAACAGCTCGCGCAGGTGGGTGTCGCCCAGCTGCTCGCGGTGCTTGCCGAGGGCCGCCCACTCGGGCAGCTGGTTGAGCCTGGTGCGGCCTGCGTTCGTCATCTCGACATCGCCCATTTCTTCGTCTTGCTGGGTGTACGGCGTGTGTGTGCCCCGCTGTCCTCCAACCTAATTGATCCGCTGTACGAAAGCGTTCAAGCCCGATCGCGCTGGCCGGAGCAGGTCGCTGGGGCATCCCGCCGGGAACGCGGACGGGCCCCGGCCCGCGAAACGTGAGTTCGCGGGCCGGGGCCCGTCCGTGCTGTTCTGGCTGTTCTGCTGGTGCGTACCGTACGTGTACGAGTCGGACGTGTACGAGTCGGACGTGTACGAGTCGGACGTGTACGAGTCGGACGTGTACGAGTCAGATCTCGCCGCGGAGCTTGGCGAGCGCCTCGGCGAGGATCGCCTCGCCGTCCGCGTCGCTGCGCCGCTCCCGTACGTACGCGAGGTGCGTCTTGTAGGGCTCGGTGCGCGGCGGGTCCGGCGGGTTGTCCCGGTCCTGGCCGGCCGGGAAGCCACAGCGGGGGCAGTCCCAGGTGTCCGGGACCTGAGCGTCGCTGGCGAAGCTCGGCTGGGTCTCGTGCCCGTTCGAGCACCAGAAGGAGATGCGGAGCCGCGGTGCCGACTCGCCCCGCTCGGCCTCGCCCATCGGCCCCGCGCCGACCCGGCTTCCCCGGATCGCGTTGCCACTTGCCACGGTCGTAACTCCCTGCGTGATGGTGCCCGAAGATGCCCCAGTCTACGTAAGGCCCAACGCGCGTCCAGTGATTGGAGTTACCCGTCCAGCTTCATCAGCAGACCAAGTACGACAATGCAGGCGAACCACAGCAGACCGACGACCACGGTGATCCGGTCCAGGTTGCGCTCGGCGACCGAGGATCCACCGACGGAGGACTGCATGCCGCCACCGAACATGTCGGAGAGGCCGCCGCCCTTCCCCTTGTGCATCAGCACGAGCAGCATCATCAGCGCACTGAAGACGACCAGGGCGATCGAGAACCCCATAACCACGGCTGGACCAACTTCCTCGGACTTGTACGGACGGGGGCCGGGCAGTCAGACTGCCCGACCCCCGCAAGGGTACGACGGAACGTCGCTACCGCTCTACATCCTCACTGGTCACGGAAGCGGACGATCTTGACGAACTCGTCCGCGTCCAGCGAGGCACCGCCGACCAGGGCGCCGTCGATGTCCGGCTTGGCCATGATCTCGGCCACGTTGCCGCTCTTGACGGAGCCGCCGTACTGGATGCGCACCTTGTCGGCGAGCTCCTGTGAGTACAGCTCGGCGACCTTGCCGCGGATGGCCGCGCACACTTCCTGGGCGTCGTCGGCGCCGCAGACCTTGCCGGTGCCGATGGCCCAGACGGGCTCGTAGGCGATCACGACGGTCTCGGCCTGCTCGGCCGGGACGTCCTTGAGGCCGCCCTCGACCTGGGCGAGGGTGTGGGCGACGGCGTTGCCCGCCTCGCGCACGTCGAGCTCCTCGCCGACGCACAGGATCGGGGTCAGGCCGTGCCGGTAGGCGGCCTTCACCTTGGCGTTGCAGACCTCGTCGTTCTCGGCGTGGTACTGGCGGCGCTCGGAGTGGCCGACGGCGACGTAGGCGCACTTCAGCTTGGCGAGCATGGTGCCGGAGATCTCGCCGGTGTAGGCACCGGAGTCCTGCGCCGACAGGTCCTGGGCGCCGTACTTGATCTTCAGCTTGTCGCCGTCGACCAGGGTCTGCACGGAGCGCAGGTCGGTGAAGGGGACGAGGACGGCGACCTCGCAGGCGTCGTAGTCCTTGTCGGTCAGCGCGAAGGCGAGCTTCTGGACGTGGGCGATGGCCTCGAGGTGGTTGAGGTTCATCTTCCAGTTGCCCGCCATCAGCGGGGTACGGGTGTTGCTCATCAGGGGGTCAGTCCTCCAGTGCGGCGAGGCCGGGAAGCGTCTTGCCCTCAAGGTATTCGAGGGAGGCGCCGCCGCCGGTCGAGATGTGGCCGAACTTCGTCTCGTCGAAGCCCAGGTTGCGGACGGCCGCGGCGGAGTCGCCGCCGCCGACCACGGTGAAGCCCTTGCTGTCGAGCAGGGCCTGCGCGACGGCGGTGGTGCCGCCGGCGTAGTCGGGGTGCTCGGCGACGCCGACCGGGCCGTTCCAGAACACGGTCTCGGCGTCGGTGATCTTCGAGGCGAACAGCTCGCGGGACTTCGGGCCGATGTCCAGGCCCTCCTTGTCCGCGGGGATCTTGTCCGCGTCGACGGTCTCGAAGTCGGCCGGGGCCTTGGTCTTCAGGTCCGGGAAGTCCGCGGAGACCAGCACGTCGACCGGGAGGACCAGCTCGACGCCGGTGGCGGCGGCGCGCTCCATGTACTCCTTGACCTTCGGGATCTGGTCCTCCTGGAGGAGGGAGATGCCGACCTCGTGGCCCTGGGCCTTGAGGAAGGTGTACGCCATGCCGCCGCCGATCAGGAGGCGGTCGGCCTTGCCGAGCAGCTCGTCGATGACGGCGAGCTTGTCGGAGACCTTGGCGCCGCCGAGGACGACGGTGTAGGGGCGCTTGACGTCCTCGGTGAGCTTCTTGAGGACGCCGACCTCGGTGGCGATGAGGTAGCCCGCGGCGTGCGGGAGGCGCGCCGGGAGGTCGAAGACCGAGGCGTGCTTGCGGTGCACGGCGCCGAAGCCGTCGCCGACGTACAGGTCGGCGAGCTCGGCCAGCTGGTCCGCGAAGGCGCCGCGCTCGGCGTCGTCCTTGGCGGTCTCGCCGGGGTTGAAGCGGAGGTTCTCGATGACGGCGACCTGGCCGTCGGTGAGGCCCGCGACGGTGGCCTTGGCGGACTCGCCGACCGTGTCGGTCGCGAACGCCACGTCGGTGCCGAGCAGTTCGCCGAGCCGGGCGGCGGCCGGGGCGAGCGAGAACGCCGGGTCCGGGGCGCCCTTGGGGCGGCCGAGGTGGGAGGCGACCACGACCCGGGCGCCGGCCGCGGCGAGCGCCTTGACGGTCGGCAGCACGGCGCGGATGCGGCCGTCGTCGGTGATGGTGGTGCCGTCGAGGGGCACGTTCAGGTCGGCGCGGACGAACACCCGCTTGCCGGTGACGCCCTCGGCGAGCAGCTCGTCGATCGTCTTCATCTGTTTCTCTGACTCCCTTGGTACACGCGGTGGAGCACATGACGCAGGGCTCGTGCGGCGCTTCTTCGCGCTGCCCGAGCCCTGCTTCACATCGAAAGCCCGCCCTGGATCTTAGAGCTGACCGCCGACGAAGACGGTGAGGTCGACGAGACGGTTGGAGTAACCCCACTCGTTGTCGTACCAGCCGAGGACCTTGACCGAGTTGCCCTCCTGGACCATCGTCAGCGACGAGTCGAAGGTGCAGGAGGCCGGGTCGCTGACGATGTCCGAGGAGACGATCTCGTCCTCGGTGTAGTACAGGATGCCCTTGAGCTCGCCGTCCGCGGCCTTCTTGAACGCGGCGTTGACCTCGTCCTTGGTGACCTCGCGGGAGAGCTCGACGACCAGGTCGGTGACCGAACCGGTCGGGACCGGCACGCGGATGGCCATGCCGTCGAGCTTGCCCTTGAGCTGCGGGAGCACCAGCGCGGTCGCCTTGGCGGCACCCGTGGTGGTGGGGATGATGTTCTCCGCGGCGGCGCGGGCGCGGCGCAGGTCCTTGTGCGGGAAGTCCAGGATGCGCTGGTCGTTGGTGTACGCGTGGACCGTGGTCATGAGACCGCGGACGATGCCGAAGTTCTCGTCGAGGACCTTGGCCATCGGCGCCACACAGTTGGTGGTGCAGGACGCGTTGGAGATGACGTGGTGGTTCGCCGGGTCGTACTTGTCCTGGTTGACGCCCATGACCACGGTGATGTCCTCGTCCTTGGCCGGAGCCGAGATGAGGACCTTCTTGGCGCCACCGGCGAGGTGCTTGGCGGCGTCCTCGCGCTTGGTGAAGATGCCCGTGGACTCGATGACGATGTCGACACCCAGCTCACCCCAGGGGATGTCGGCCGGGTTGCGCTCGGAGAGCACCTTGATGGTGTGGCCGTCGACGGTGATGGTGTCGGCGGTGTGGGTCACCTCGGCCTTGAGGCGGCCCAGGATGGTGTCGTACTTCAGCAGGTGGGCCGTGGTCGCGGTGTCACCCAGGTCGTTTACGGCCACGACCTCGATGTCGGCACCCTGCTCAAGGAGCGCGCGGAAGTAGTTGCGACCGATACGGCCAAAGCCGTTGATGCCTACGCGGATCGTCACGAACCGATCTCCTCGTTAGGAACGCCGGGTTTCGACGCCCGGCGAGCTTCTCTTTTAGGGATGTCCCCGACCGCTTACGACCCTACCTCTCCGGATGGCTCCGCGTGACATCGAGTGCAGCCGTATGCGTCGCGAAACCGCCGGAAAAAGGCCGACAGCCCTTACCTACCAACGGGTAAGGGCTGCCGGGGGACCTTCGTCCTCACTACGCAGAGTGAGCGAATTCGGCGCTCTCCTGAGCGCCCGAATCAGCGTCGGAGCGAGTTCAGGGCCTTTCCGAGCACAACCGCCCGTTCCGCCGCATTCGGGACGTGCTCCAGACCGAAGCCCATGAGCACGGTGTCACGGGTGGTGACGGCCGCCTGCGAGTGGAAGAGCGCCTCCGACCGGGACCAGTCGCTCCCATTTCCAGGACTTCCGGCCGGCGGACCCGGTACGGACCATTCGCCCATTCCGGTTTCGAAGCCCTCCCGGTCGCTCGTCGCGCCCGCGTTCAGGCGCAGATCGTCGACGAACGCGCCCATCTCGCCGGTGCCCGGGTCGGAGACGTACGAAATGGACAGCTCGACGTTCTTGCCCGCGTACGGGCTGAGGTCGACGCTCGCCTGCCGCCAGCCGTTGGACGGGCCGGTGAAGGCGTGCCAGGCGCCGGTGGTGCCGGTGGCCGCGCAGTTGTCGCCCGCGAGGGTCAGGTAGTGCGCGAGGAAGGGGTGGTCCTGCAGGTAGTAGCCCTCGCCGCAGTCGGCGGGCGGCTCGCTGGAGGTGCCGCCGTTGGTGTCGGGCAGCGTGGTCCAGTCGTCCTGGCCGACCGTGTGGGCCTCCACGACCAGGTTGTCGTAGCCGGGCTCGGTGTCGTAGCTGACCTGGAAGGTCAGGTTCGGCCGGTCGGCGGCGGTGACGGCGCCGAGGTCCACGGTCCTGCTGAGCCGCCCCCAGGTGCCGTCGGTGTGGCGCAGCGCGGCGAACCGGCTGCCCTCGTACGGCTCGAAGGGCGTCCGGATGCCCGGGTAGTCGCCCGCGGCGGCGCTGCTCGCGAACTGCGGGTAGCGGTCGGCCTTGAGCGTGTCGGAGGTGATGGTGTACGCGCCCGCGTTGTCGAGCGGGTTGTCCGACGCGGCACCCAGTGCCACTCCGGTGGGGCCGAGCCGTCCCGCGCCGCTGAACGAGCTGGGTCCGGCGAGCCCGGCCCTGCGGTAGGCGCCGAGGTAGTACTGGGCGAAGTCGTTGGTCTGGGCGTTGCCGACCTCGACCAGACCGCCGGCCTTCTCACCGGCGTTGACCAGCTTGCCGCCCTCGTTGAGGAAGGCGCGCACGGCCAGCAGGGTGGCCCCTGAAGGCTGCTCGGCGCCGGTGTACCAGACGACGGTACGGAAGTGGCTCAGCACGCCGAGGGCGTCCGGGGCGCCCTGGGTGGCGACGTCCCAGACGGCCGCCTTCCGCTTGTTCGCGGCCAGCGCGCCGACATAGGCGGCGGTGTGCCGGGCGGCCGTCGTGCCGCCCTCGTCGGCGAGCACCAGCACGTCGGCGCGGGGGCGGGCGGCCACGGTGTACGTGAACGGGGCCGACGCGGTCGCCCGGCCGTTCTCGCGGGCCTTCGCGGTGTACCAGACCTCGACCTTGTCGCCGGTACGGGCGCCCTCGACCGCGGCGCGGTACTCGTCGAAGTAGAGGTTGTCGCCGCCGCCGTAGGTCTCGCCGCCGCGCCAGGCGGTCAGCGGCTCGTGGTGGGTGCGGCCGCCGTTGATCCGGTAGTTGAGGGTCTTGCCGCGCAGCGACTTGCGGGCGGTGACCGCCACTTCCTGGCGGCCGCCTCCGGCGTACGAGGTGGCGAAGGCCGCCGGGGTGAAGTCCGGGGCGTCGATGCCGACCGGGGAGACCGGCCGGTCCGGGTGGGTCGCGGACTCGGCGACGGCGAGCGCGAACGGGATGTTCTTGGCGAACTCGCCCTGGATCAGCTTCTCGTCGTCCGGGAAGTTGAAGGAGGAGGCGCAGTCGGCCGGGTTCCAGGCGTCGTTCGGGTCGACCCGGGCGGCGGTGGCGCAGGTCGACATCTCCGGGGTGAACATCTGCATCCCATTGACGTTGGCCGCGTGTCCGTCGGCCTCGCCGTTGGTGATGTAGAGCTCGGAGGAGACCTGCGAGCGGTAGCCGGGGACGGCGGGCTTCTGCGGGGTGCCCGCGAGCGCCTTGAGCGCGATGTCGTCGGGCGTGTCGGTGGCGACCTGCCAGCCCACGCCGTACAGCAGCAGCTGGGCCGCGGAGTGGTAGTTGATCGCGTACGAGAAGCCGATCCGCTTCTCGAAGGCGTCGAGCGCCCGGGTCTCCGGCTCCGACATGGCGCGCGGGCCGCGGAAGGTCTCGTCGGTCGGGTCGGGCGACGAACCCTCGTCGTCGTAGCCCCACTTGTAGCCGAAGTTGCGGTTGAGGTCGACGCCGTCGGCGGAGGTGATCCGGCCGTCGCCGTCGTTGTCCCGCAGGTTCTTGCGCCACTGGCGGTTGGCCGGGTCGGCGTGGGTGTAGTCGTAGCCGTCCGGGTTGGCGGAGAGCACGAACCACAGCTCGGTGGTGTCGACGAGCCGGGTGATCCGCGGGTCCTTGCCGTAGCCGTCGAGGTAGTGGTGCATCAGCCGCCGGGTCATCTCGGTGGTGATCCACTCACGGGCGTGCTGGTTGGACAGGTACAGGGTGGCGGGCCTGGTGCCGTCCTCGGCCTTGGCCGCGCCCTTGCTGATCTTGAGGGCGAGGATGTCCTGGCCCCGGACGGTCTTGCCGAGGGAGACGACCTTGGTGAGCCCCGGGTTGGCCCGGGCGGTCGCCTGGATCTCCTCCTTGAGGCCGCCCTTGCCGCCGTACGGGCGGAAGACGTGGTCCCCGGCCGCCTCGACCCGCCGCTCGGCCTGGGCGCTGAGGGTGTGCTCGGTCAGTGCGACACCCTGCTGCCTCAGTCGTCCGGCCTGTGTCCCGGTGAGATGGAGCTCGACCGTCACGGCCCCGCGCGCGGGCACCTGCTCGGTCAGCTCGTGGGCGTCGGTCCCGGCGTCGAGGAGCAGCGGCACCTGCTCCTTGGTGACCTGGGCCCGCCAGACGGAGACGTGCTCGGGCTCCCCGTCCTGGCCGGCGGTCCGCGCCCCGGCGGCGGGTGCCGTCGCCAGTCCCGCGACCACCAGTGATGCCGCGGCGAGGATCGCTCGCGCTCTGCGCCTCATCAGCCCCCCTTGCTCTCGTACGTCACGAATGGTGAACGGACGCCAGGCTGGTGGGGTCCCGTACCCCGCGTCAAGGGTGCCTGCGGCGGGCCGGAGAGGACCGGCCGGGGTCCGACGGGCCGTCAGGAGGGCGGCGGGGAACGGCGGATGAAACGGAACCGCCGGTACCTCGGGCGAGGCACCGGCGGTGCGCGGTACGGTCCCGGGCGCGGGGCCCGGGCGGGGTCCGTGAGGCCGTACGGGTCAGCCGACCAGGCTGTCGTCCAGCTCCTCCGTCAGGTTGGACTCGGTCCCGGGGATGCCCAGGTCCTGCGCCCGCTTGTCGGCCATGGCCAGCAGCCGCCGGATCCGTCCTGCCACCGCGTCCTTGGTGAGCGGCGGGTCGGCGAGCGCGCCCAGCTCCTCCAGGGACGCCTGCTTGTGCTCCATGCGCAGCCGGCCGGCCGCCGCGAGGTGCTCGGGCACCTCCTCGGCGAGGATCTCCAGGGCCCGCTGCACCCGGGCGCCCGCGGCGACCGCGGCGCGCGCCGAGCGGCGCAGGTTGGCGTCGTCGAAGTTGGCCAGCCGGTTGGCGGTGGCCCGCACCTCGCGGCGCATCCGGCGCTCCTCCCAGGCCAGCACCGACTCATGGGCGCCGAGCCGGGTGAGCAGCGCGCCGATCGCGTCGCCGTCGCGGACCACCACCCGGTCCACACCGCGGACCTCGCGGGCCTTGGCGGCGATGGAGAGCCGCCGGGCGGCGCCGACCAGGGCGAGCGCGGCCTCGGGTCCCGGGCAGGTGACCTCCAGGGAGGAGGACCTGCCGGGCTCGGTCAGCGAGCCGTGGGCCAGGAAGGCGCCACGCCAGGCCGCCTCCGCGTCACAGGTGGCACCGGACACCACCTGCGGGGGCAGCCCGCGGATGGGGCGGCCGCGGCCGTCCACCAGGCCGGTCTGCCGGGCCAGCTGGTCGCCGCCCGCCACCACCCGCACCACGAAGCGCGAGCCGCGGCGCAGCCCGCCAGGGGCCATCACGATCAGTTCCGAGCTGTGCCCGAAGATCTCCAGGATGTCCCGCTTCAACCGGCGGGCCGCCATCGCGGTGTCCAGCTCCGCCTCGATCACGATCCGCCCGCTCACCAGGTGCAGCCCGCCCGCGAACCGCAGGATCGACGAGACCTCTGCCTTCCTGCAGCAGGTCCGGGTGACGGGGAGCCGGGAGATCTCGTCCTTCACCGCTGCCGTCATCGCCATGGGCCGATCCTTCCATGCATCCGAAAAATACGGTCGTACGCGGCGGCCAACAGCTCCGGGTCATGCTTCGGAGCACCGTCGGGCCGGGCCACCGGCGCCAGCTCGACCGTCGCGCCGAACCGCTTGGCGGCTTCGGCGAGGGGTTCTCGCGCTGACGCGTCGGGCACGGCGACCTCGTCGGCCAGCACCACGTCCAGGGCGAGTTTAGGGGCGTGTCGGGCCAAAACCTCCAAATGACGCTGCGGGGAGAAGCCTTCGGTTTCTCCCGGTTGCGGCGCGAGGTTCAGCGAGAGCACCCGGCGGGCCTTGGTCTCGACCAGGGCGTCGAGCAGTTCGGGCACCAGCAGGTGCGGGATCACCGAGGAGAACCAGGAGCCGGGACCGAGCACCACCCAGTCCGCGTCGAGGACCGCGGCGACGGCCTCCGGCACGGCCGGCGGGTCGGGCGGCACCAGGTGCACGGACTGCACCTCGCCGGGGGTGAGCGCCACGGTGGCCTGGCCCCGTACCGTGTCGACGTCCTGCGGGCGGGCCGGGTCGTGGCCCCTGACCAGGGCCTGGAGCTCCAGCGGGACGGCGGACATGGGCAGCACCCGGCCCTGGGCGCCGAGCAGCCGGCCGACCAGGTCGAGGGCCTGCACCGGGTCGCCCAGCTGCTCCCAGAGGGCGACGATCAGCAGATTGCCGACCGCGTGGCCGTGCATCTCGCCCTCGGAGGTGAAGCGGTGCTGGATGACCCGGGCCCAGGTCTGGCCCCAGTCGTCGTCGCCGCAGAGCGCGGCGAGCGCCTTCCTGAGGTCGCCCGGGGGCAGCACGTCCAGCTCCTCCCGGAGCCGGCCGCTGGAGCCCCCGTCGTCGGCGACCGTGACCACGGCGGTCAGGTCGCCGGTGATGCGGCGCAGGGCGGCGAGGGAGGCCGAGAGGCCCATGCCGCCGCCGAGCGCGACGACCTTGGGCTGGGCACCGCGCCTGCGGAGCGTCCGTCGCACCGAGAGGGTGGACGCACGCCGGCGGTACGGCTTCACTCGCGCCCCATGTCCCGGTGGACGACGACGGTCTCGACGCCTTCGGCGGCGATGCGGGCGGCCAGCTTCTCGGCGGTGGCGACCGAACGGTGCTTGCCGCCGGTGCAGCCGACCGCGATGGTCACGTAGCGCTTGCCCTCGCGGCGGTAGCCGGCCGCGATGAGCTGGAGCAGCTCGGTGTAGCGGTCCAGGAACTCCTTGGCGCCGGGCTGGTTGTAGACGTAGTTCGCGACCTCCTCGTTGAGGCCGGTGAACGGGCGCAGCTCGGGGACCCAGTGCGGGTTCGGCAGGAAGCGCATGTCGACGACGAGGTCGGCGTCGACGGGCAGGCCGTACTTGAAGCCGAAGGACATCACGGTGGCCCGCAGCTCGGGCTCCTCCTCGCCCGCGAACTGGGCGTCCATCTTGGCGCGCAGCTCGTGCACGTTGAGGCTGGAGGTGTCGATCACCAGGTCGGCGTCGCCGCGCAGCTCGCGCAGCAGGTCGCGCTCGGCGGCGATGCCGTCGACGATCCGGCCGTCGCCCTGCAGCGGGTGCGGGCGGCGGACCGACTCGAAGCGGCGGACCAGGGCCTCGTCGGAGGACTCCAGGAAGACGATCCGGCGGGTGACCTGCTTGGCGTCGAGGTCGGCGAGGGAGTCCCTCAGGTTGTCGAAGAACTGGCGGCCGCGGACGTCGACGACGACCGCGATCCTGGCGACGTTGCCCTGGGAGCGGGCGCCGAGCTCCACCATGGTGGGGATCAGCGCGGGCGGCAGGTTGTCGACGACGAACCAGCCGAGGTCCTCCAGGCACTTGGCCGCGGTGGACCGGCCCGCGCCGGACATGCCGGAGATGATCACCAGCTCGGGGATGGCCGCTTCGGGGTTGGCCGCTTCGGCGAGGGAGTCGGCGCCGTCGTCGCCGACGGGCTCCGTCGTGCCCGTACTCATGTCTGGTGCTCCGTCTTCGTGCGGGTGCGCGTGGGTGCTCATGCGGTGGTGCCCCCGTCGTCTTCCATGATCTCTCCTGTTGCCGTGTTCACGGCGGGCGCGGCCGGGGCCGCCTGTGCGAGGGCCACCGCCACGGCCTCGGCCGTCTTGCGGCCCATGCCGGGGACCTCACAGATCTGCTCGATTGTCGCCTGCCGGAGCCGTTTGACCGAGCCGAAATGCTTGATGAGCGCTTGTTTCCGGGTGTCGCCGAGACCGGGCACGGCGTCCAACGGGCTACTGCGGATGCGCTTGTTCCGCTTGGACCGCTGGTAGCGGATGGCGAAGTCGTGAGCCGTGTCACGTACCCGCTGGAGGAGGTAGAGCCCCTCGCTGGTGCGGGGCAGCACCACCGGGTCGTCGTCGCCGGGCAGCCAGACCTCCTCCAGGCGCTTGGCGAGGCCGCAGACGGCGATGTCGTCGATGCCGAGCTCGTCGAGCGCCCGGCGGGCTGCGGCGACCTGCGGCTGTCCGCCGTCGACCACGACGAGCTGCGGCGGGTACGCGAAGCGCTTGGGGCGGCCGTCCTCGTCGCGGCCCTCTCCCCCGGGCTCGCCGGGCGCCGGGAGGTCCGGGCCTTCGCCGTCGACCCACTCGCCGGTCTTCTCCTTCTCGGCGAGGTAGCGCCTGAAGCGGCGGCTGATCACCTCGTGCATCGAGCGGACGTCGTCCTGGCCCTCGCCGTGCCAGACCTGCGTGTCTCCGACACGACCCTTGATCTGGAAGCGGCGGTACTCGCTCTTGCGGGGCAGGCCGTCCTCGAAGACCACCATGGAGGCCACCACGTCCTGGCCCTGGAGGTGGGAGATGTCGAAGCACTCGATGCGCAGCGGCGCCGAGTCCAGGTCGAGCGCCTCGGCGATCTCCTCCAGGGCCCGGGAGCGGGTGGTGAGGTCGCTGGCGCGCTTGGTCTTGTGCAGGACCAGGGACTGCTGCGCGTTGCGCGCGACGGTCTCCATGAGGTCCCGCTTGTCGCCGCGCTGCGGGACGCGCAGCGAGACCTGGGAGCCGCGCCGCTCGGCGAGCCACTGGGTGACGGCGGCCGCGTCCTCGGGGAGCGCGGGCACCAGGACCTCCTTGGGCACGGCGTCGCCGCGCTCCTCGCCGTACAGCTGCTGGAGGGCGTGCTCGACGAGCCCGGCGGTGTCGACGGCCTCGACCTTGTCGGTGACCCAGCCGCGCTGGCCGCGCACCCGGCCGCCGCGGACGTGGAAGATCTGCACGGCGGCCTCCAGCTCGTCCTCGGCGAGGGCGATGAGGTCGGCGTCGGTCGCGTCGGCGAGCACCACCGCGTTCTTCTCCATGGCCTTGCGCAGCACCTCTATGTCGTCGCGCAGCCGGGCGGCCTTCTCGTACTCCATGTCCTCGGCCGCCAGCATCATCTGCTTCTCAAGACGGCGGATGTACGTACCGGTACGGCCCGCCATGAAGTCGCAGAACTCCTCGGCGAGTTCGCGGTGCTCGGTGGCGTCGACACGGCCCACGCAGGGCGCCGAGCACTTGCCGATGTAGCCGAGCAGGCAGGGGCGGCCGGCCGAGGCCGCGTTGCGGAACACACCGGCCGAGCAGGTGCGGACCGGGAAGACCCGGAGCATCAGGTCGACGGTCTCGCGGATCGCCCACGCGTGCGCGTACGGGCCGAAGTAGCGCACGCCCTTCTTCTTGTGGCCGCGCATGACCTGGACCCGGGGGAACTCCTCGTTCAGGGTGACCGCCAGGTACGGGTAGCTCTTGTCGTCCCGGTACTTGACGTTGAACCGGGGGTCGAACTCCTTGATCCAGGAGTACTCCAGCTGCAGCGCCTCGACCTCGGTGGACACCACCGTCCACTCCACGGACGCGGCCGTGGTGACCATGGTCGCGGTGCGCGGGTGCAGGCTCGCCAGCGGCTGGAAGTAGTTCGCGAGCCGCTGCCGCAGGGACTTCGCCTTCCCGACGTAGATCACCCGGCGGTGCTCGTCGCGGAACTTGTAGACCCCCGGCGAGTCGGGGATCTGTCCCGCCTTGGGGCGGTAGCTGGAGGGGTCGGCCATGGCACCCACCCTACTGGCGGGGACCGACACTCAGGCCGTGTCCGCTCGTTGGCCGGACATGACGAACGAGGCGGGTGCGGGGCGGCTGGCGGACCGGGTGTGTGTGATCACCGGCGCGGCGAGCGGGATCGGCCGGGCGACGGCGGAGCGGTTCGTGGCGGAGGGCGCGCGGGTGGTCGCGGCGGACCTCGACGGGGCGCGGCTCGAGACCCTGGCGGCGGAGCTCGGCGGGGCCGTGCTGCCGGTGGTCGGCGACGTGTCGCGGGACGCCGACGCCCGGCGGATGATCACGACGGCGGTCGACCGGTTCGGCCGCCTCGACGTGCTGGTGGCGAACGCGGGGGTGATCCCGCTGCTCGACGTGACCGAGGCGAGCGCCGCCGATTTCGACACGGTGATGGCGGTCGACGGCCGGGGCATGTTCCTGACCTGCAAGTACGCGGTCGAGGCCATGCTCGGCGCGGGCGGCGGGGCGATCGTGTGCACCTCGTCGGTGTCGGGGGTCGCGGGGCAGGCCCGGCAGGCGGTGTACGGCCCGGCGAAGTTCGTGGCGACCGGGCTGACCAAGCACCTGGCGGTGGAGTGGGCGGCGCACGGGATCCGGGTGAACGCGGTGGCGCCCGGCACGATCGAGACCGAGCGGGTGGCCGCGGGCCGGACCGAGCCGGGCGGCCCGGAGTACCTGGCGAAGGTCGCCCTGGCGCATCCGATGGGCCGGTTCGGACGCCCCGAGGAGGTGGCCGCGGCGATCCTGTTCCTGGCGTCGGACGAGGCGTCGTTCGTGACCGGGGCGGTGCTCGCGGTGGACGGCGGCTATCTGGCCCAGTGAGGGTGGTCGGGTGGTCGGGCCGGGTCAGTGGTCGGTGAGGAGCGAGGCCGTCTCGGCGGCGTAGAGCGCGGCCGGGTCGAGGTCCATGCCGGTGAAGTGGCCCGCGAGTTCCAGCGAGAGCACCCCGTGCAGCCGGGTCCAGAAGGCGAGCGCGCGGCGCAGCGCGGCGGGCGGCGCGGGATGGTCCGCGGCCCAGGCCCGGTGCATGGCGAGGTGGGCGTCCAGGGGGTGCGCCGGTACGGCCGGCAGGCCGGGCGCGGCGGCGGCGTCGAGGATGACGGCCATGATCTCGGCGGCGACCGCGGTGGTGTCCTCGGGGGCGTGGTAGCCGGGCACGGGGGTGCCGTACACGAGGAAGTAGCGCTGCGGGTCGGCGAGCGCCCAGTCGCGCAGCGTCGTGGCGAGTCCGGCGAGGTCGGCGCCGTCGGCCGCGGCGGCGCGGAAGGCGTCGGCCAGGCCGCGGTAGGCGTCGCGGACGAGTTCGGTGATGAGTTCGTCGCGGCCCGCGAAGTAGCGGTAGAGCGCGGGGCCGCTCATGCCCATCCGCTTGGCGATGGCGTTCAGGGAGAGCGCGGACGCCCCGGCGTCGGCGATCTGCTCCCAGGCCCGTTCCTTGATCTCGGCGCGCACCTGGGTGCGGTAGCGCTCGCGGGGGGTCGTCTCGGTCGCTGCGGCGGCGGCTGCATCACTCATGAGTGAGACCCTATAACGAACACTTGACAGCGTCACCGCGACGGCGCATCCTGGTCAGCAGTTAGAGGTTCTAACTCCTGCGAATGAGTCTTTCGAGGTGTGAGATGGCATCCCTTCCCGCGTCCCCGTCCCAGGAACTCGTCGAGGTCGTCCTGCCCGGCGCGGTCGAGCCCGAGGGCCTCCAGCTGCGGCACGGCACCGTGCCCGCCGCCGGCCCCGGCCAGGTCGTCATCGCGATGGAGGCGACCGGCGTCTCCTTCGCCGAGCAGCAGATGCGCCGCGGCCGCTACTACGACCAGCCGCCGTTCCCCTTCGTGCCGGGCTACGACCTGGTCGGCACCGTCCAGGACACCGGCCCCGGCGCCGATCCCGCGCTGCGCGGCCGCCGGGTCGCCGTGCTCCTGAAGACCGGCGGCTGGGCCAGCCACGTGGCCGTCGACGCGGCCGACGTGGTGCCGGTGCCCGACGGACTCGGCGCGGCCGAGGCCGAGACCCTGGTGGTCAACGGCATCACCGCCTGGCAGATGCTGCACCGCAAGGCCCGCGTCCGGCGCGGCGGCACCGTCCTGGTGCACGGCGCCAACGGCGGCGTCGGCTCGGTCCTGGTCCAGCTCGCCCGCTCGGCGGGCGCCACCGTGATCGGCACCGCGTCGCCCCGCCACCACGACGCCCTGCGCGCGCTCGGCGTCACCCCGGTCGACTACCACGACGACGTCCCCGCGCGCGTGCGGGAACTCGCCCCCGGCGGCGTCGACGCCGTCTTCGACCACATCGGTGGCCCCGGCATCACCGGCTCCTGGCGGCTGCTCGCCCCCGGCGGCACCCTCGTCTCCTACGGCAGCGCGGCCACCCGCGACGACCAGGGCTCCAAGCAGCTGCCGGTGCTCAAGCTGCTCGGCCGGGTCTGGCTCTGGAACACCCTGCCCAACGGCCGCCACGCCTACTTCTTCAACATCTGGGCGGGCCGCGCGCTCGCCACCGGCCGGTTCCGCGCCCGGCTGCGCGCCGACCTCACCGAGGTCTTCGCCGCCGCCCGGCGCGGTGAGATCACCGGCCAGATCGCCGCCCGGCTCCCGCTCGCCCGCGCCGCCGAGGCCCTGCGCCTCGCCGAGTCCGGCACGGTCGCCGGAAAGGTCGTCCTCACCCCGTGAGGCCCCCGGAACGAACGACCCCGCCACCGGACCGCCGCCAGACTCCCGCCCGTACCCCGGAAGCCCGTACGCACAGAGACCGGTCCGGGGCCACGAGCCCCGGACCGGTTCCGGCACGGACCGGCCGCACCCGGCTCAGGCGGGGGAGGATGCGGCCGGTCCGCCGGTCAGGCCGTGGGCTCCGCCGTCCCCCGGCGACGGCGGCGCAGCGCCGCCGTGCCCATCAGCCCGAGCGCGAGCACCGCACCCGCGCCCGCCGCCGCCGAGGCGACGGTGACCTCGGGATCGGCGTGGGCCGCGGCCGACGGCGGCACGTCCGAGGCGCCGGAGGCCGGGGCGCCGGGCGCCGGTGCGGCTCCCCCGGCCTTCCCGCCGTCCCGCGCGCCGCTGTCGTAGCCGCCCGCCACGCCCTTGCGGGCGTACGCGGAGCCGGGCAGCTTGTCGCCGTACGCCTTGGCCACCCGGGTCCGGTACGCGGCGAGGGTGACGCCGTCGCGGCCGACGGCCCGTACCGCGTCCTCGTCCAGCGGCAGCACCTCGCCGCCCTTCTGCACGTACCAGGCGTCGATCTGCGGCTCCCGGAACACCGTCCCGCCGGGCCGCAGCCTGGCCCCCTGGGCGGCGAAGCGGATCTCGTCGTCGCCGGTGGCGATGTTCACCACCTGCCAGCCGCCGTCCGCGCCCCGCACCGTCCACAGCGAGGCCGTGCGGCCGTCCGCGGCCACCGCCTTGCTGGCGTGGAACTCGACCTCGGCCACCGGCGCCCCCGGCTTCCCGGCGACGAAGGCGGGCGAGAGGAGGCGCACCGGCACCGAGCCGCCCTCGATCCGCGGCACGCCCGCCGACCGGGCGAGCGCGGCGCTCTCGGCGCCCTTGCCGTCCCGGGCGAAGAACCGGGCGACCGTGTCGATGGTCTGCGGCGCGGCGGCCGCCCGCTCCGGGCTGGGCGCGCTCGGCAGCGGACCCATGCCACCGGGCCCCGCCGCGGCGGCCGGGAGCGCGCCGAGGGCGACCACCGCCGTGGCACCGAGCAGCGCGGCGAGGCCCGCGCCGCGGCCGGGTATCCGGCCGGTCCTGCCGTTCCCTGCGGTCATCGTCGTCACGCCCCGATCCGGTAGAGCGAGTGGGTCCAGGAGAACGAGCCGTTGTCGACGTACCAGGCGTGCGAGGCCCAGTTGTAGCGGTCGCTGGACGGCCAGGGATCGCCCCAGTACACCCAGCTGTTGGCGTCGTCGTACCCGTACAGGACGTGCATATGTCCGCCACCGCTCGACCACTGGATCCGGGTCTCGACCGGGCGGTCGGCGTTGATCTCGGTCTGCACGGTGGAGTAGCGCAGCCAACCGGTCACGTACGAACCCGGGTTGATGCCCGCCCAGCTCAGCCCGTCCTGGACATTGCCCAGGGTGGCCTGCGAGTTGGGGCAGTCATAGCCCTGCTGGCGGCCGAAAGCGGCGTTGCAGAACTGGTTCTGGCTGTAGGTGCGGCCGAACCAGGTGGCGATGGTGTTGCCGCCCGCGGCCCAGCACCAGTTGTTCTTCTGCTGCGCCTGCATGGTGATGTTCAGGCGCTTGTAGCCGAGGGCGGTGACGCCCTCGCGGCCGGTGTCCGGGCCGGGCGGCGCGGCGGACGCCGGGGCGACGGGGACCAGCAGCAGCGCGGCGGCGGTGCCGAGTGCCGCGAGGGACAGCCTTCTCTTGCGCATCGCGTTCCTCCCTGGTGGGGATCGTGGGGAGTTCGGAGGAGAGGGTGTGGGGGGTGATGGTGCGGGTGGGGGCGCCGAGACGGGGGGTGCCGTCGAGGCGGGGAGGGTGAGAGGGGAAGATGTGCGGAGCGCGTCCGGACGCTGCTGCGGAGCATCGAACGTTGTCCGGATCGGGTCAACACGCTTCAATGCGGGGTGACGGCGAGCTGTGAACGGTGTGACCCGGGTGTGAACGCGCGTCCCTGACCCACCTGCCCGCCCGACCGGCGGCCGTGTGCCGTGTCCTCCCTTGCCGTGAACGTTCACTGAGGAGTCCTCGTGGGCCACACCGAGGCCGATCTCGTGCAACTGCTGCACACCGGCCCGTTCCATCTGGCGCTGCGCACGGCGCTCGCGGTGCGCGGGCTGCCGCTCCAGCGGGTCCAGCACCATCTGGCGCACCGGGGCGTGAAGGTCGGCGTCACCTCGCTGAGTTACTGGCAGCAGGGGGCCCGGCGGCCGCAGCGCCCCGAGTCGATGAAGGCGGTGCGGGCGCTCGAGGAGGTGCTCCAGCTGCCCGGCAACTCCCTGATCAGGCTGCTCGACGAGGACAGCGCGGCGCGCGCCGAGGTCGACCGGCCCGCCACCCGCTCCTACCGCTCGCTGGTCGAGGCGTCGGGCGTGGTGGAGGAGCTGCTCGCCGAACTCGAATGCCCGGCGGACGGCGGTCTGCACACGGTCGGCCACCAGGAACGGGTCCGGGTCGGCCCGGGCCGCGAACTCCTCGGCCGTGACTCGCAGCAGGTGGTGCGCGCGCACCGGGACGGCGTCGACCGCTATGTCGCCATCCACCGCGGCGACCCGGGCTGCGACCCGTCCCGGGTGGAGGTCCGCGCCACCGAGAACTGCCGTACGGGCCGGGTCCGCCAGCACTCGGCGACCGGCGTCCTGGTCGCCGAGCTGCTCTTCGACACCCGGCTGCGGGCCGGGGACACCCATGTCTTCTCGTACGGGTTCGAGGACGGTACGGGTGGGGCGAGCCGGGAGTACGTGCGCGGGTTCAGCTTCGCGGGCGGGCAGTACATGCTCCAGGTCCGCTTCGACGAGGCGGCGCTGCCGGTGCGCTGCCGCCGCTTCGCGCAGGCGTCGACGGGCGCGCCGCGCGGCGGCAGGGCCGAGCTGACGCTGGGCGGCCGGCACCACGCGGTGCACACGGTGGAGCAGGGGGTGCGCCCGGGGATCCTGGGGATCGAGTGGGACTGGGCCTGACCGTCCCCCGCGCGGATCAGGCCTTCGGGCCCGCGATCAGCCGGCCGTTCTCCAGGCGGACCGGGACCTCGGGCAGCGGCACGGTCGCCGGGCCCTGGATCGCCTTGCCGGTGGTGACGTCGAAGCGGCTGCCGTGGCAGGGGCAGTTGCCCTCGTTCTTCTCGATCTTGTCGAGGACGCAGCCCGCGTGGGTGCACTGGGCGCTGAACGCCTTGTACTCGCCCTTGGCGGGGCAGTGCACCAGGAGCCGCTGCTCGCGGTAGAGCTTGGCGCCGCCGACGGGGATCTCGTCCGGGCTGCCGAGCGGGACCGGCGCGGTCGGCGTGGGCGTCTCGGCGTGACCGAGCTTGGAGTCGGTGGAGCAGGCGGCGACACCCAGCCCGGCGGCCCCGGCGAGGGCGGCACCCTTCAGTACGGTACGGCGGCTGGACTGGCCGGACATGTGCGCTCCACGGTGCTCGGATCGGGGACAGGGGCTCCCCGGTGGACCCGACCGACGATACCGGCGGGTGCGGGGCGGCCCGCGCCCGGGCCCCGGCCCGGGAGGTCGGCGCGGGCCGGGGTGCGGGCCGGGGCGCGGGCCGGGGTGCGGGGCCCCTGCCCCTGAAGGCGGGCGATGGGCTACGTTCCGGTACGTGATCGTCGTCGCCGGTGAGTCCCTGATCGACCTGGTCCCGGCCGGGACCCCCGACCCCCTCGCGCCGCTGCTGCCCCGGCCGGGCGGCGGCCCGTACAACACCGCGGTGGCCCTCGGGCGGCTCGGCGCGGACGTCGCCTTCTGCTCCCGGGTCTCGACCGACGCCTTCGGTGACGCGCTGATCGCGCGGCTGCGGGCGGCGGGGGTGGCGACCGGTCTGGTGCAGCGCGGGCCCGAGCCGACGACGCTGGCGGTCGCCTCGGTCGGTCCTGACGGCTCGGCGCGGTACGGCTTCTATGTGGAGGGCACCGCGGACCGGCTGTTCACGCTGCCGGAGCGGCTGCCCGACGGGGTACGGGCGGTGGCGTTCGGCACCTGCTCGCTGGCCCTGGAGCCGGGCGCGAGCGCGTACGAGGCGCTGCTGCGGCGCTCGGCGCGGGCGGGGCTGCTGACCCTGCTCGACCCGAACATCAGGCCCGGGCTACTGCCGGACCCGGACGGCTACCGGGCGCGGTTCGCGGGCTGGCTGCCGGCCGTGTCGCTCCTGAAGCTGTCGGAGGAGGACGCCCGGTGGCTGGGCGGCTCCCCCGCCGAGTGGCTGGCGCGCGGTCCGGCCGCGGTGGTGCTGACCCGGGGCGCGGCGGGTCTGACGGTGTTCACGCGCCGGGGCGAGGTGTCCGTCCCGGCGGTCCCGGTGGCGGTGGTGGACACCATCGGCGCGGGCGACACGGTGAACGCGGCGCTGCTGCACGGGCTGGGCGACCGGACCTCGGCGGAGCTCGGCGGGCTCGGGGCCGAGGAGTGGCGGGCGCTGCTGGGCCGGGCGGCCCGGGCGGCGGCGGTCACCTGCACCCGGGCGGGCGCGGAGCCGCCGTACCCGGCGGAGCTGGCGGGCTGAAGAGCGGGTGACACCGCGAAGGGGGCGCCCCGGCCGACGGGCGGCCGGCGGGGGCGCCCCCTTCGCGGTGACGCGGGCGGGCGGCGGGCGTCAGTCCTTGCGGGCCCGGGTGGTGGTCTTCTTCGCCGGTGCCTTCTTGGCGGTCACCGCCTTCTTGGCCGCCACGGCCTTCTTCGCGGGCGCGGCCTTCTTGGCCGGAGCCTTCTTCGCCGCGGCCTTCTTGGTGCCGCGCGCGGCCGGGACCGACGCGTCGCTGACCCGGTCGGCGCCCAGGATCTCGCGCAGGAACTTGCCGGTGTGGCTGGTGGGGACGGCGGCGACCTCCTCGGGCGTGCCCTCGGCGACGACCAGACCGCCGCCGCTGCCGCCCTCGGGACCCATGTCGACGACCCAGTCGGCGGTCTTGATGACATCCAGGTTGTGCTCGATGACGATCACCGAGTTGCCCTTGTCGACCAGGCCGGACAGGACCTTGATCAGCTTCGAGATGTCCTCGAAGTGGAGGCCGGTGGTCGGCTCGTCCAGGACGTAGACCGTACGGCCCGTGGAGCGCTTCTGGAGCTCGGAGGCGAGCTTGACGCGCTGGGCCTCGCCGCCGGACAGGGTCGGCGCGGACTGGCCGAGCCGGACGTACCCGAGACCGACCTCGGTCAGGGTGCGCAGGTGGCGGGAGATCGTCGGGACGGCCTCGAAGAAGTCCAGGGCCTCCTCGATCGGCATGTCCAGGACCTCGGCGATGGACTTGCCCTTGTAGTGGACCTCCAGGGTCTCCCGGTTGTACCGGGCGCCGTGGCAGACCTCGCACGGGACGTAGACGTCCGGGAGGAAGTTCATCTCGATCTTGATGGTGCCGTCGCCGGAGCAGTTCTCGCAGCGGCCGCCCTTGACGTTGAAGGAGAAGCGGCCGGGCAGATAGCCGCGGACCTTGGCCTCCATCGTCTCCGCGAACAGCTTGCGGACGTGGTCGAAGACGCCGGTGTAGGTCGCCGGGTTGGACCGCGGGGTGCGGCCGATCGGCGACTGGTCGACGTGCACGACCTTGTCGACGAGGTCGTCGCCGTCCACCCGGGTGTGCCGGCCGGGCACCGACTTGGCGCCGTTCAGCTCGCGCGCCAGGTGGGTGTAGAGGATGTCGTTGACCAGGGTCGACTTCCCGGATCCGGACACCCCGGTGACGGCGGTGAGCACGCCGAGCGGGAAGGACACGTCGATGTCCCGCAGGTTGTTCTCGCGGGCGCCGTGCACGGTCAGGGTGCGGCCCGGGTCGATGGGGCGGCGGATGTCCGGGGTGGGGATCGCCTTGCGGCCGGACAGGTACTGCCCGGTCATCGACTCCTGGTTGGCGAGCAGCTCCTTCAAGGGGCCGGAGTGGACCACCTTGCCGCCGTGCTCACCGGCGCCGGGGCCGATGTCGACGACCCAGTCGGCGACCTTGATGGTGTCCTCGTCGTGCTCGACGACGATCAGGGTGTTGCCCATGTCGCGGAGCCGGACGAGGGTCTCGATGAGCCGGTGGTTGTCCCGCTGGTGCAGGCCGATGGACGGCTCGTCGAGCACGTAGAGCACGCCGACCAGGCCGGAGCCGATCTGGGTGGCGAGCCGGATGCGCTGGGCCTCGCCGCCGGACAGGGTGCCCGCGGCGCGGTTGAGTGAGAGGTAGTCGAGGCCGACGTCGACCAGGAAGCGCAGCCGCTCGTTGACCTCCTTGAGGACCCGCTCGGCGATCTTCTTGTCGCGCGCGTTCAGCGTGAGGCGGCCGAGGAACTCGGCGCAGTCGCTGATCGACATCGCGGAGACCTCGGCGATGGACCGGTCCATCACGGTGACCGCGAGGACGATCGGCTTCAGCCGGGTGCCCTGGCAGGTGGGGCACGGCACCTCGCGCATGTAGCCCTCGAAGCGCTCGCGGCTGGAGTCGCTCTCGGCCTCGCTGTGCCGCCGCTTCACGAAGGAGACGGCGCCCTCGAAGGCGGGGGTGGTGTAGGAGCGCTCGCGACCGTACCGGTTGCGGTAGCGCACCTCGACCTGGGTCTTGTGGCCGTACATCAGGGCCTTCTTGGCGCGCTGCGGCAGTCCCGCGTACGGGATGTCGGTGCGGAAGCCGAGGGCCTGGGACAGCCCGCCGATCAGGCGGCCGAAGTACTCCTTGGTGTGACCGTGCGACCAGGGGTGGATGGCGCCCTCGTCGAGAGACTTCTCCTCGTCGGGGACGACCAGCTCGGGGTCGACCTCCATCCGGGTGCCGATGCCGGTGCAGTCGGGGCAGGCGCCGAACGGCGAGTTGAAGGAGAAGGAGCGCGGCTCCAGCTCCTCGAAGGAGAGGTCGTCGTACGGGCAGTAGAGGTGCTCCGAGTACATCCGCTCGCGCTCGGGGTCGTCCTCCGCGAGGTCGACGAAGTCGAGCACGACCATGCCGCCGGAGAGCCCGAGGGCGGTCTCGACGGAGTCGGTGAGGCGGCGCTTGGCGCTGTCCTTCACGGTGAGGCGGTCGACGACCACCTCGATGGTGTGCTTCTCCTGCTTCTTGAGCGTCGGCGGCTCGCTGAGCTGGATGGTCTGCCCGTCGACCCGGGCGCGGCTGTAGCCCTTGGTCTGGAGGTCGGCGAAGAGGTCGACGAACTCGCCCTTGCGCTCGCGCACCAGCGGCGAGAGCACCTGGAAGCGGCTGCCCTCGGGCAGCTCCAGGACCTTGTCGACGATGGCCTGCGGCGACTGCCGGGAGATGGGCCTGCGGCACTCGGGGCAGTGCGGCTTGCCGATGCGGGCGAACAGCAGCCGGAGGTAGTCGTAGACCTCGGTGATGGTGCCGACCGTGGAGCGCGGGTTGCGCGAGGTCGACTTCTGGTCGATGGAGACGGCCGGCGACAGGCCCTCGATGAAGTCGACGTCCGGCTTGTCCATCTGGCCGAGGAACTGGCGGGCGTACGAGGAGAGCGACTCGACGTACCGACGCTGCCCCTCGGCGAAGATCGTGTCGAACGCGAGGGAGGACTTGCCCGACCCGGACAGCCCGGTGAAGACGATGAGGGAGTCGCGGGGGAGATCGAGCGAGACGTTCTTCAGGTTGTGCTCGCGCGCGCCACGGACGATGAGACGGTCGGCCACTCCGGTCCGCACCTTTCTTGAGAGAGCGGATGTGCCTGAACACCCAACAACCAAGGATGCCGGATGCTTCCGCCGAGCTTATAGCACGTGCATTCGATTTCCGTCTTCAGGCGGCCCGCTTCACCCGAAGGAGTGGCGCGGATGCCTGTTCCGCGCCGCCCGCCGCGCTGGTCGGCGGCCCGGCCCCGGCCCCGGGGACCCGGGGTGCCTGGCCCCGGCCGCCCGGCACCCCCTAGGGTCGGCGCCATGATCGACCATGTGCGTGACCTCGCATCCGTGCGCGAGGCGACCGACCGGCTCGTCGAGACGGTCTCCTCCTGGGACAACGCGGCGCTGGCCGAGCCGTCACGGCTTCCGGGCTGGACCCGTGGCCACGTCCTGGCCCACCTCTCCCGCAACGCCGACGCCCTGGTGAACGTCCTCCAGGGCCTGCCGATGTACCGGGACGCCGAGACCCGCGACGCCGACATCGCGCGCGACGCCGCCCGCCCGCTCTCCGTCCACCTCGCCGACCTGCGCGAATCCGCCGCCCGCTTCCAGGCGCTCGGCGACGAGCCCGCCGACTGGGCCCGTACCGTCGAGCTCCGCAACGGCGTCACCGACACCGCCTCCCGGGTGCCGTTCCGGCGCTGGGTCGAGGTGGCCCTGCACCATGTCGACCTCGACGCGGGCTACGACCTCGAGGACCTCCCGGACGACTTCACGGAGCGGGAGATCGCCTTCCTCGCCGACCGCTGGTCCGGCCGCCCGGACGTCCCCCCGGTCGCCCTGTGCCTCGGTTTCGACGAGTCGAAGCCCGACTGGCACACCGGCGGCACCGAGGGCACCCCGGTGATCCTCGGCGGCACCGCGGCCGAGATCCTCGGCTGGCTCTCCGGCCGCGGTGACCAGGGCGCCCACCTCGCCGTCCTCGCCGGCCCCGGCCTGCCGGAGCTCCCGCCCCTGTAACCGCTGTTGGAGCCCTGGCCGCTCACCTCCGCGGGTGGCCAGGGCTAGGGTGAGGGCATGACGTACAGCGGAGCGGTGAAGGTCGGCGGGGCCGCCGACGTGCATGAGCTGACCGATCTGATGATCTCCAAGGTCGCGGTCGGCCCGATGGACAACAACGCGTATCTGCTGCGCTGCCGGGCCACCGGCGAGCAGCTGCTGATCGACGCGGCCAACGAGCCGCACACCCTGCTCACGCTGATCGGCGACGACGGCATCGCCGCCGTGGTGACCACCCACCGGCACGGGGACCACTGGCAGGCGCTCGCCGAGGTCGTCGAGGCGACCGGCGCCACCACGTACGCGGGCGCGTACGACGCGGAGGGCATCCCGGTCGCCACCGACGTGCGGGTGGAGGACGGCGACACGATCACCGTCGGCCGGGTCGAGCTGACCGCGCGCCGCCTGGTCGGGCACACCCCGGGCTCGATCGCGCTGGTCTACGACGACCCGCACGGCCACCCGCACGTGTTCACCGGCGACTGCCTGTTCCCCGGCGGCGTCGGCAACACGTGGAAGGACCCGGAGGCGTTCGCGAGCCTGATCGACGACGTGGAGGGCAAGCTCTTCGCCGTCCTCCCGGACGAGACCTGGGTCTACCCGGGCCACGGCAAGGACACCACCCTGGGTGACGAGCGCCCGCACCTCGCCGAGTGGCGCGAGCGCGGCTGGTGACCCGAAGGCGCCCCTGGTGACCCCGGGGGCGCCACCACGCGCCCCCGTAACCAGGGCCCCGGGCGGGTAGTTGGCGCGACATGCGCCACAGTCACGCTCAGTCGCCGCCCACGGCCGCGGCCGGGCCCCGTCCTTCGCCCTCCATGGGGCGGCTCGCCGCCGCGTCCCTGGTCGGCACCGCCATCGAGTTCTTCGACTTCTTCGTCTACGGGACGGCCGCCGCGCTCGTCCTCGGACCGCTGTTCTTCCCGACCTTCTCCCCGCTCGCGGGCACCCTCGCCGCCTTCGGCACGTTCGCGGTCGGCTTTCTCTCCCGGCCGCTCGGCTCGGTCTTCTTCGGCCACATCGGCGACCGGCACGGCCGCCGCCCGGTGCTCTTCGCCTCGCTGCTCCTGACCGGCTGCGCGACCGTCGCGGTCGGCTGCGTCCCGTCGTACGAGACGATCGGCATCGCCGCGCCCGTGCTGCTGCTCGTGCTGCGCTTCCTGCAGGGCTTCGGCCTCGGCGGCGAGTGGGGCGGCGCGGTGCTGCTGACCGCCGAGCACGCCCCTGAGGGCAAGCGGGCGCTGTGGGCGAGCTTCCCGCAGATCGGCCCGGCGGTGGGCTTCCTGCTCGCCAACGGCGTGATGCTGGCGCTGACCGCGGGCCTGAGCGACGCCGAGTTCCGCTCCTGGGGCTGGCGGGTGCCGTTCTGGGCGGCGGGTGTGCTCGCCGCGCTCGGCCTGGCGCTGCGTTCCTCGCTCGCCGAGAGCCCGCGCTTCGAGGAGCTGGCCGCCGAGGGCCGCCGGGCGAACGCGCCGCTGGCCGAGGTCTTCCGCGACCACTGGCGGCTGGTGCTGCTGACGGCGGGCGCGCTGGCCGTCGGCTACGCGGTCTTCTACACGGTCTCCACCTGGGCGCTCGCCTACGGCACCGAACGGCTCGGGGTGCCCAGCACGGTGATGCTGACCTGTGTCATGGCGGCGGTGGCGGTGAAGGGCGCGGTGACGCCGTTCGTGGCGATGCTGGGCGACCGCTACGGGCGCCGCCCGATGTGCCTGGCGGGCTGCGCGGCCTCGGCCCTGTGGATGTTCCCGATGGTGGCGCTGCTGCACACCGCGCGCCCCGCGCTGATGTTCCTCGGCTTCCTGGGCTCGCTGCTCGCGTTCATCGTGATGTTCTCGGTGGTCGCCGCGTATCTGCCGGAGCTGTACGAGCCGCGGGTGCGCTGCACCGGCGCGGCGGTCGGCTACAACCTGGCGGGGGTGCTCGGCGGGGCGCTGACGCCGATCGTGGCGACGGCCCTGTCGGAGGGCGGCTCGGGCCCGCCGTGGGGCGTGGCGGCCTATCTGACGGTGGTGGCGCTGATCAGCCTGGGCTGTTTCGCGCTGCTCCCGGAGACCCTGCCGGCCCGGGCGAAGGCCCCGGCCCCGGAGCACGCCCCCGCCTGAGCCACCGTCCCGCTCCCCCCGTCGCACACGCGGCCGCGCCCGCCGTCCGCCCCCGAGGGGGTGGACGGCGGGCGCGGTGCGTGGCGGTGCGGTGCGGTGCTGGTTCTCGGTGACGGGTTACGGCGCCTCGACGCTGTCCCGCTCGGCTGTGTCGGCGGCGGCCGCCTCGGCGGCCTCGCGCTCCGACTGCTTCTTGGAGGCGATGAGGCTGGTGATCGTGGTGATGATCAGGACACCGCAGATGACGGCCAGGGAGACCGGGATGGAGATCTCCGGGACGTGCACCCCGGACTCGTGCAGGGCGTGCAGGACGAGCTTCACGCCGATGAAGCCGAGGATCACCGACAGGCCGTAGCTGAGGTGGACCAGCTTCTTCAGCAGACCGCCGATGAGGAAGTACAGCTGGCGCAGACCCATCAGGGCGAACGCGTTGGCGGTGAAGACGATGTACGGGTCCTGGGTGAGGCCGAAGATCGCCGGGATGGAGTCGAGGGCGAACAGCACGTCGGTGGTGCCGATCGCCAGCATGACGACCATCAGCGGGGTCAGCACCCGCTTGCCGTTGTTCCGGATGAAGAGCTTGGTGCCGTGGTAGCGGTCGGCGACGCCGAACTTCTTCTCGACCGTCTTGAGGAGACGGTTCTCCTCGAAGTCGTCCTCCTCCTCGTCGGAGCGCGCCTCCTGGATGAGCTTCCAGGCGGTGTAGATGAGGAACGCGCCGAAGATGTAGAACACCCACGAGAAGCTGGCGATGATCGCGGCACCGGCGGCGATGAAGATCGCGCGCAGCACCAGGGCGATCAGCACACCCACGAGCAGCACGCGCTGCTGGAGGTGGGAGGGCACCGAGAACTTCGCCATGATCAGGACGAAGACGAAGAGGTTGTCGACGCTGAGCGACTTCTCGGTGATGAATCCGGCGAAGAACTCGCCGGACGCCTGGCTGTTGCCGAAGATCAGCAGGCCGATGCCGAACAGTGCGGCGAGCACGATCCAGACGACGGTCCAGATTCCGGCTTCCTTGATCGACACGTCGTGCGGCTTGCGCCCGATGAAGAAGTCGACCGCGATCAGGGCGCCCAGACCGAGAATGGTCAGCACCCACAGGGTCAAAGAAACGTCCACTGCGCCTCCGGCGTCGTACGGCTGTGATCAGCCTCGTCGTTGCCGGAGGTCTCTTCCACCCGGGACGTCCCGGGCCGGCGCCCCGGGATCAGATGTCCGACCTGTCCGTACTGACGGGTACGCCGCGCATGGGGAGTACTCCCCTCCGCACGAAAAAGACTACCCCAATGACCAAGGATTGGTAAAGAGATACCTAAAGTCATTCCAAAACCGCAGGTCAGTGGCCCCATTGCCGACGGGCGTCGGCGAGCTGGCCGAGCACCTGACGGAGCACTCCACTGCCCGCCGGGAAGACCGGCGGCTCGTACGTCCAGGCATGGCCGACCCAGGGGTCGGCCAGGTGGTCGTCGGGCACCGGGGTGAGCCGCATGAGGGAGCGCCACAGCGGATCGAGCACCGGACCGTACGCGGCGGCGTCGGCCCGGTCCGCGATCAGCAGCAGCTGGGTGCCGACCGCCGGGCCCTCGTCGGCGAGGTAGCGCAGCTGGGTGACCGCCCGGTCGTCGAAGCCGTGCGGGAAGTCATGGACGATCAGCAGTTCCTCGGCGGTGTCGAGGCCGGGCGGCAGATCCTCGTCGGCCCCGGCCCTGGCCGCCATCTGGAGCAGGTCGACCCGCTCGGTGAGCTGCTTCAGGACGGCCGAGACCCCGGCGGCCCCGGCGGCCGGCGGGCCCGCGAGGACGCCCGCCGCCACCAGCGGCGCGAAGGCCGCGGCGCCCGCGCCCGCCGCGTCGATCATCCGGACCCGGTAGGCGTCCGCCGGATACGCGGCGAGCAGCCGTACGACATGGGCGACGGCGGTGTCCAGGGCGAGGCGGCGCAGCTCGGCCTGGTCGAGCAGTCCGGCGGCCGGAGAGCCGCCGGGGCCGCTGTCGATCCACAGGCCGCGCGCGAGCGGCAGCCTGGCCAGGAACGGGACGCGCAGGCCGGAGCGCTCGGGCAGCTGCAGATCGCCGAGCCGGACGGCCATCGGGGGCTCCATCGGCACCCGGTAGCCCTGCCAGACCGGGCTGTCCCAGCGGGCGTAGGCGGCGGGCAGCGCGGGCTCGACCACCTCGGACTCGGCGACGAGCTGGGCCAGGTCCCGGTCCAGCGCCTCCTGGGCGCGGGCGGTGAGCTCGTCGTGCCGGGCCTTGGCGGCGGCCCTGGCGGCGTCGCCCGCACCCCCGACGCGATTGCGCGGGTCGGAAAGCAGCCGGTCAAGCTCCTGGTCGAGGCGGTTCTCGGCGAAGCGGCAGGCGCTGCGGTAGGCGGCGGTGGTCCTGGCGAGGTCCTCGAACATCCCCCAGACCTGGTTGTAGAGCCGCTCGTCCATGCTCCAGCCGGAGGCGTCCCCGGCGACGGGCACCGGGAAGCCGTCGGGCGCGGTGGCGGGTGCGGCGGCCTGGACGGGTGCGGACGCGGGCGCGGGGCGGCGGCGCGGGTGGCTGTAGTCGATCGGGCCGCCGGTGGTGCCGGGCCCGGTCGGCGGTGTGGCGGGCGGTGCCGGGTGGGCGGCCGCCGGTGTGCCGGTGGCCGGTGTGCCGGTGGCCGGTGTGGCGGCGGCCGGGTCGGCCGCCCGGGTGAGCGGTGCGGGGCGCGGGACCCGGTCGGTGTCCGGGGCGCGCGGCGGCGGTGCCGCGACCGCGCGGGCCAGGCTCTGGGCGACGGCGTCCAGGACGGCACCGGCGAGCGTGGCGGCGCCGTCGAGGCCCTGGTCGGCGAGGAGCGCGGCGAGCCCGCCCTCGTACCCCTGGCCGACGGCCCGGACCTTCCAGGCGCCCTGGCGGCGGTAGAGCTCCAGGGCGACGAGCGCGGACTCCCGGTCGAGTCCGGTGATGGTGTAGCTGGCGACCGGGACGGCGTCCCCGCCGGTGCCGGTCTCGGTGACGGTGACGACGGGTGCGGCCGAGGCGCCGAAGCGGCTCGGCCCGCCGCCCGTGGCCGGCAGGGCGAGCAGCACGGAGACCCGGTGCACCGAGTCCCGTACCGCCCCGAGGTCGAGCGCGAGCCGGTGCCGGGCGGCGGCCTGCCGGGGCACCTCGACACCGGGGACGTCGGCGGACCCCGGGTGGACCAGGGCGTCGGGTCCGGGGATCCGGCCGTGCTCGTCCCCGAGGGCGGCCGCGGCGAGGACCGGATGACCGGCCGAGACCCGGATCTCCAGGCGGGTGTGGGACAGGGGGTGGTTCTGTCCCCGGACCAGCTCGGCGGTCATCTTGCTCCGTCTGTTCGGTCGGAAGGTGTGCGGCGGCGGGCGCCGGGCTACAGCACCGGGAAGATCGACGGCATCAGCTCCTGGAAGGTGCGCCCGTTGGCCGGGTTGCCCAGGGCCGTCATCTGCCAGCCGGAGCCGCTGCGGTGGACCTTGGCCATGATCTGCGCGGTGAACGCGCCGCCGCCGTCGAGCGTGTAGCGGGCGAGCTCCTGGCCGTTGGTCTCGTCGACCAGGCGGCAGAAGGCGTTCTGCACCTCCTGGAAGGTCTGGCCGGTGAAGGAGTTCACCGTGAAGACGATCGAGTCGATGTGGACCGGGACCCGGGCGAGGTCCACCAGGATGGCCTCGTCGTCGCCGCCCTGGCCGACGCCGCCGACCAGGTTGTCACCGGTGTGCCGGACGGAGCCGTCGTCGCTCACCAGGTGGCGGAAGAAGACGACGTCGACCGGCTGCTTGTCGGCGAACAGGACGGCGGAGGCGTCCAGGTCGATCTCGCGGGTGCGCGAGCCGAACAGGCCGCGGCGGGGTGCCGCCTGCCAGCCGAGCCCCATCCGCACGGAGGTCAGGCTGCCTCCGCCCTGCTTCTCCAGGCTGATGGCCTGCCCCTTGGTCATGTTGACCGTCACGCGCTGCCCCTCTCATCGGTGTGAGCAGCACCCTACGCAGGGGCACTGACAACCTGCCCGGACCGGGCCGGTTTTGTGTCGTTGTTGCAACACACCGGCCCGCCCCGGGAACGGGACGGGCCGGTGGGGCGGCGGGGCCGGTCAGGCCATGCCCGCCTCCTTCATCTGGCGGAGCTCCTTCTTCAGTTCGGAGACCTCGTCCCGGATCCGGGCGGCGACCTCGAACTGCAGCTCGGCGGCGGCGGCCCGCATCCGCTCGGTCATCTCCTCGATGATCGAGGCGAGTTCGGTCGCGGGCCGGTCGCCGAGCTCGACGGTGGAGCCGGACTTGGCGCCCTTGCCCTTCGGCGTGTGCGCGGCGAGCGAGGGGACCGGGGCCTTGGCGCCCTTGCCCTCCTTCGCCTTGCGGTAGCCGGAGCCGAGCAGCTCCTCGGTGTCGATCTCCTCGCGCGCGATGGTCGCGACGATGTCGTTGATCTTCTTGCGCAGCGGCTGCGGGTCGATGCCGTGGGCCGTGTTGTACGCGATCTGCTTGTCGCGCCGCCGGTTGGTCTCGTCGATCGCCTGGGCCATCGCGGGCGTGATGGTGTCGGCGTACATGTGGACCTGGCCGGACACGTTGCGCGCGGCGCGGCCGATGGTCTGGATCAGCGAGGTGCCGGAGCGCAGGAAGCCCTGCTTGTCGGCGTCGAGGATGGCGACCAGGGAGACCTCGGGCAGGTCGAGGCCCTCGCGGAGCAGGTTGATGCCGACGAGCACGTCGTACTCACCGGCGCGCAGCTCGCGCAGCAGCTCGATGCGGCGCAGGGTGTCGACGTCGCTGTGCAGATAGCGGACCTGGATGCCGAGCTCCAGGAAGTAGTCCGTGAGGTCCTCGGCCATCTTCTTGGTGAGGGTGGTGACCAGGACCCGCTCGTCGCGCTCGGTGCGCAGCCGGATCTCGTGCACCAGGTCGTCGATCTGGCCCTCGGTGGGCTTGACGACGACCTCGGGGTCGACCAGGCCGGTCGGGCGGATGATCTGCTCGACGAAGCCGTCGCCTCGGGACAGCTCGTAGGTGCCGGGGGTGGCGGACAGATAGACGGTCTGGCCGATCCGCTCCTGGAACTCCTCCCACTTCAAGGGGCGGTTGTCGAGCGCGGAGGGCAGCCGGAAGCCGTGGTCGACGAGGGTCCGCTTGCGGGAGGCGTCGCCCTCGTACATGGCGCCGATCTGCGGGACGGTGACGTGCGACTCGTCGATGACCAGCAGGAAGTCCTCGGGGAAGTAGTCGAGGAGGGTGTTGGGGGGCGAGCCGGGCTCTCGGTCGTCGAAGTGCATCGAGTAGTTCTCGATGCCGGAGCAGGAGCCGATCTGGCGCATCATCTCGATGTCGTACGTGGTGCGCATCCGCAGCCGCTGGGCCTCCAGCAGCTTGCCCTGCTTCTCCAGCTCCTTCAGGCGCTGTTCCAGCTCGGCCTCGATGGCGTTGACGGCCCGCTCCATGCGCTCGGGGCCCGCGACGTAGTGGCTGGCGGGGAAGACGTACAGCTGCTCGTCGTCGCTGATGACCTCGCCGGTGAGCGGGTGCAGCGTGGACAGCGCCTCGATCTCGTCGCCGAACATCTCGATGCGGACCGCGAGCTCCTCGTACACCGGGAAGATCTCGATGGTGTCGCCGCGCACCCGGAAGGTGCCGCGGGTGAAGGCGAGGTCGTTGCGGGTGTACTGGATGTCGACGAAGCGGCGCAGCAGCCGGTCGCGGTCGATCTCGTCGCCCACCTTGAGGTCGACCATGCGGTCCACGTACTCCTGCGGGGTGCCGAGGCCGTAGATGCAGGAGACGGAGGCGACCACGATGACGTCGCGGCGGGTGAGCAGCGAGTTGGTCGCGGAGTGGCGCAGCCTCTCGACCTCCTCGTTGATGGAGGAGTCCTTCTCGATGTACGTGTCCGACTGGGGGACGTACGCCTCGGGCTGGTAGTAGTCGTAGTACGAGACGAAGTACTCCACCGCGTTGTTCGGCAGGAGCTCGCGGAACTCGTTCGCCAGCTGGGCGGCCAGGGTCTTGTTGGGCGCCATCACCAGGGTGGGGCGCTGGAGCTTCTCGATCATCCAGGCCGTCGTCGCCGACTTTCCGGTGCCGGTGGCGCCGAGCAGGACGATGTCCTTCTCTCCGGCGCGGACGCGCTTTTCGAGCTCGGCGATGGCCGCCGGCTGGTCGCCGCTCGGCTGGTAGGGACTGACGACCTCGAAGGGCGCCACCGTACGTTCGATCTTGGAAACGGGCCGCATGGAACCACCGTACGACCCGGCACTGACAACCGGGGGCCGATCGGCCGCCGGTGGGTGCTACCAGTCCTGCGAGCGGTAGGCGTGGCGCTGTGCGGAGCGGCGGCCGGAGCGGGCGGCGGGCCGGCCTGCGGACCAGTTGGCGGGCTCGCCGTGGGCGGCGGGGCCGCGGCGCGGGGCGGGCACGCCGGGGGCGCCGTGGCGGTAGCCGCCGCGCGCGCTGGGCGGCTGCCAGTCGGGCTCGCCCATGACGAGCAGCGGGTCGAACATGACCACGACGGCGGCGAGCAGCAGGAAGACGCCGGGGCCGATCAGCATGGGCAGCAGCAGCGAGGTGGCGGTGTCGCCGGCGCCGGTGCCGGGGGTGCCGTGCAGCCGGACGTCGACGCCCGCCATGGCGGTGTAGTGCATCCCGCTGACCGCGAGGCCCATGACGATGCTGGCGCCGAGGCTGGCGAGGAAGCCGTGGACGGAGACGGCGGCCCACAGGGCCGCGGTGGCGGCCACCACGGCGATGACGACGGAGAGCGCGACGGTGCGGCTGTCGTACCCGATCTGCCCGTGCAGGCGCATCCCGGCCATGCCCAGGTAGTGCATGGTGGCGACGCCGAGCCCGGTGATGGTGCCGCCGGTGACCAGGGTGAGCGTGGTGGCGCCCTTGTAGCCGACGATGAAGATGCCGATGCCGACCATGACGACGGCGACGGCGAGGCTGGCGAAGGTGATGGGCCGGTCGTAGGTGATCGGGGCCTGCCGGACGGAGAACCCCATCATCGCGATGAAGTGCATGGTCCAGATGCCGCTGCCGATCGCGGTGGCGCCGAGCGCGAGCCAGCCCGCCTTGAAGGTCTCCTGGTGCCGCAGCGACCGGGTGGTGCAGCGCAGTCCCAGGGCGCCGCCGAGGCAGGCCATGAGGAAGGCGGCCACCGGGGTGACCAGGCCGTAGCTGAATCCGTCGACCGTGCCCTGCATGAGCGTCCGTCCTCCACACCCCTGGCACCGCTGGTGCAACGTCGTCCGAAAACAGTCGGTACCGCTGAGTAGCGCTATCGGATTATGGCGTCCCTGTGGCCCGTCCGGCCACGGGGTCCGGGAATTGGCGGGACCGGTTGTCGGTGCCGGGCCGTACGGTGGCAGCCATGGGACAGGAGATGCCGGGGGCGGCCGTGGCGACGGGGCGGGTGGAGTGGGCCGTGGTGCCCAGCTCCATCGGCCCGCTGCTGCTGGCCGCGACGGACCGGGGGCTGGTGAGCGTGGTCTTCCACGCGGACGGACGGGTCCGTGAGCGGGCCCTGGAGCGGCTCGCGGCGGCGTTCGGCGGCGAGCTGGTGGAGCGCGCCGACGGCCGGCTCGCCGAGCCGATACGGCAGCTGGCGGCCTATTTCGACGGGGACCTGCGGAGCTTCGACGTCAAGCTCGACTGGACGCTGGTGACCGGATTCAACCGCCAGGTGCTGCGCGAGCTGGCCGGGTCCGTCCCGTTCGGCGCGGTCGTGGGCTACGGGGACCTGGCCCGCCGGGTGGGCCGGCCGTCGGCCGCGCAGGCGGTGGGGGCGGCGATGGGCGCCAATCCGCTGCCGGTGGTCGTGCCCTGCCACCGGGTGGTGGAGAGCGACGGCGGGATCGGCGGCTTCGGCGGCGGTCTGGAGACCAAGCGGCGGCTGCTCGCCCTGGAGGGAGTGCTGCCGGAGCCGCTGTTCTGAGCCCGGCGCACGGCCGGTGGTGCGATGCCGGTGCCCGCGCGGGCGGTACGGGCGGTGCGGCCGGTGCCGGGGTGCCCGGGCCGTGTTCCCACCTGGTGGGACGGCTGGCACTATGCGTCAGTGACCAGCACCCCTGACGCTCCTGACGCCCTGCTCTCCGGCGAGATATCCACCGGCCTCTCCGCCGCCCGGCTGCCCGCGCTGCGGCGCCGGATCCAGGCGGTGCTGATCGGCACCCAGATCCTCGGCGGGCTGGGCATCGCCACCGGTGTGGCGCTCGCCGCCGTGCTCGCCAAGGACGTCAGCGGTACGGAGGCGATGTCGGGTCTCGCGTCGACGGCCACGGTCGCCGGGCCCGCGCTGCTCGCGATGCCGCTGGCCTCGCTGATGGCCCGGCGCGGCCGGCGGGCCGGTCTGGTGCTCGCGTATCTGGTCGGCGCGGTCGGCGCCTGTGTCGCGGTGCTCGGCGCGGTGGCCGACAGCTTCCCGCTGCTGCTGCTCGGCCTGGTCGGGTTCGGCGCGGGCTCCTCGGCCAATCTCGCCGCCCGGTTCGCGGCGGCGGACCTCGCCGAGCCGGACCGGCGGGCCCGGGCCATCTCCACGGTGGTCTGGGCGACCACGGTCGGCGCGGTGCTCGGCCCGAACATCGCCGCCCCCGCCGGGGAGAGCGTCGCCGGGTTCGGCATCCCGGCCACGGCGGGACCGTTCGTCTGGGCGGCCGGGGTGTTCGTCGTCGCCGCCGTGATGGTGGCGGTGCTGCTGCGGCCCGACCCGCTGCTCACCGCCCGCGCGCTCGCCGGACCCGAGGAGGCCACGGGGGCCGCCGGGCGCTCGCTGCGGGCCGGTCTCACCGCGGTGCGGGAGTCCACCCGGGCCCGGATCGCCCTGGTGACGGTGGCGTGCTCGCACACCGCGATGGTGTCGATCATGTCGATGACCCCGGTGCACCTCACCCACCACGGCGCGGACATCCGGCTGATCGGTCTGGTGATCAGCGGCCACATCGCGGGCATGTACGCGTTCTCGCCGCTGATGGGCTGGCTCGCGGACCGGCTCGGCCGGCTGTCGGTGATCGGCCTCGCGGTGGCGCTGATCGCCACCGCGGCGCTGCTCGCCGGTACGGCGGGCCCGAGCCACGGGCAGACCGCGCTCGGCCTCTTCGTGCTCGGTCTCGGCTGGTCGGCGGGCCTGGTCTCGGGCTCCGCGCTGCTCACGGACTCCGTCCCGCAGGCGGCCCGGGCCGCCGTACAGGGCCTCTCCGACACCATCATGAACACGGCGGCCGGTCTCGGCGGCCTCGTCGCGGGACTGATCGTCTCGCAGGTGGGCTACGGCTGGCTGAACGTGGTGGGCGCCTGCCTGCTGGTGCCGATGACGCTGCTGGTGCTGCGCGGCGCGGTGCGCCGGGCCTGAACCCGGCGGCGCGGCGGCCGGGCGGAGGGCCGGGATCCGCCCTCCCGTACGCCCGTACGCCCGCCCCTCCCGTACCCCGGGGCCCCCGAGACCTCAGAGGCTGATGTGGTACGCCTTGCGCAGCGTCTCGTGGACCGTCCAGGTGGTGCGGTCGCCCTCGCGCAGCACGCACGCGTCACCGGGCCCGACCTCCAGGGTCTCGCCGCCCTCGACCTCGACGGTGGCCCGGCCGCTGACGACGACGAACAGCTCGTTCGCCTCGGTGTCGGTGACGACGCCGGGGGTGATCTGCCAGATGCCCCGGATCTGCTTGCCGTCGGCGGACTCCCACAGCACCTTGCCGGTCACCTCGGGGGTGCCGGAGACGATCTGGGCCGGGTCGAGCGGGTCGGGCTCGAGCTCGGCGTCGGGGATGTGGACGGCGAAGGAGGGCTGTGCGTAAGTCGTCATGGCCGGTGACTGTAGCGGGGTCCCGGCGCGTTCCCACCGCCGGGACGGTATGGACCCGCACCTTCCGTTTCCTGCTCCGACCAGCGGGTTCTTCGGACCGGCCGGCGCGACGGAATCCGCAGCGGGGGTTTGCCGCGCGGGCGCGCGCCGGGGTGCGCCCCGGGGCCCCCGGCGTACCGGACGCGGCACCGATTCCGTACCCGCTCCCCCACCGGGTGCGGACCGGCCGACTCCCGGCGCGCGTCGGCCGATGTACGGCGCCGAGGTTTGCGCCGCGGACGGCCGCGCCAGAGATCCAGCATGTCCACACAGGTGTCCGAAGAGGTCAGGGAAGCCCTCCACGAGGGGCGGCCCGTCGTCGCGCTCGAGTCGACGATCATCGCGCACGGCCTGCCGCGCCCCCGCAATCTGAAGGTCGCCCAGGAGCTGGAGGACCTGGTGCGGGAGGGCGGCGCGGTGCCCGCCACCATCGCGGTCCTCGACGGGGTGGCCCGGGTCGGGCTCGACCCGGCCGCACTGGCCCGGATCGCCGAGGACCCCTCGGTGCGCAAGCTGGGCCAGCGTGATCTGGCGCCCGCGCTCGCGGCCGGGGTGTCGGGCGCGACGACGGTCTCGGCGACGACGTGGCTGGCCGACGCCGTCGGCATCCGGATCTTCGCGACCGGCGGCCTCGGCGGGGTGCACCGGGAGTGGGCCGAGACCCAGGACGAGTCGGCGGACCTGCGGCTGCTCGCCCAGGTCGGCGTCACGGTGGTGTGCGCGGGCGTGAAGTCGATCCTGGACGTCCCGGCGACGTTGCAGCGCCTGGAGACGCTGGGCGTGACGGTCGTCGGCTACGGCACGGACATGTTCCCCGGTTTCTACCTGAGTTCGTCGGGCGAGGGCGTCGACTGGACGGTGCGGACCCCGGCGGGCGTGGCCGCGCTGATGCGCGCCCAGGACGAGCTGGGCGGGCCGTGCGCGGCGCTCGTGGTGGGCAACCCGGTGCCGCGCGAGCGCCAGCTGGACCCGGCGCTGCACGACCGGGTGCTGGCGGCGGGGCTGGCGGCGGCGCGCGAGAAGAGCATCACGGGGCAGGCGGTGACCCCGTTCCTGCTGGAATATCTGACGGTGCACACGGAAGGGGCGTCCCTGGAGGCGAACCTGGCGGCGGTACGGGGCAATGTGCTGCTCGCGGCACGGGTCGCCGCCGCCTACCACGGCGGCTGAGCCGTGGCCCCGGGATCGCCGGCCTCTGCGCGGGAGGCGCTGCTCGTGGTGGGTGACGTGGTCACGGACGTGGTGGCCCGGCACGCGGAGCCGCTGGCGCCCGCCACCGACACGGCGGCCCTGATCCGGACCCTGCCGGGCGGGGCGGGAGCCAATGTGGCGTGCTGGGCGGCGTGTTCGGGCGACGCGGAGGTACGGCTGCTCGCCCGGGTGGGCGTGGACGCGGCGGCCTGGCACGAGCGGGCGCTGCGGGCGGCCGGGGTGCGGCCCACCCTGGTGCCGGACCCCGAGGTGCCGACGGCGACGGTGATCGCGCTGGTCGGCGCGGACGCGGAGCGCACGTTCCTGACGGACAGCGGGGCGGCGCTGCGGCTCGCGCCGGGCGACTGGTCGCCGCGGCTGCTCGACGGGGTCGGCCGGGTGCATCTGTCCGGCTACCTGTTCTTCGCCGACCGCAGCCGCGCGACGGCCGCCGTGGTGCTGCGCGACGCGTGCGCGGCGGGCGTCCCGGTGAGCGTGGACCCGGCGTCGGCGGGTTTTCTGCGGGAGCTGGGCCCCGATCTGTTCCTGGCGGCGGCGCACGGCGCGGACTGTCTGCTGCCCAACGCCGACGAGGCGTGTCTGCTGACCGGGCTCGCCGATCCGGCGGACGCGGCCGTCGCCCTCAGCGACCGCTTCCCGCTGGTCGCGGTCACCCTGGGCCCGGCGGGCGCGGTGGTGGCATCGCGCGGCCGGCTGCTGGCGCGCGTCCCGGCCCCGGCCGCGCGCCCCGTCGACACCACCGGCGCGGGCGACGCGTTCACCGGTGCCTTCCTCACCACCCTGTTGTCCGGCGCCTCACCGGGCGCCGCGGCCCTGGCGGGCTGCCGGGCGGGCGCGGCGGCGGTGACCCGCACCGGCGGGCGGCCCTGAGCCCTGCCCGTACACCCCACGCCCACCCCGCCTAGGAGCGGAATCCCGTCCAGGCGGGCCGCCGGGGGTCGTCCGCGCGGACGGTGGTGTCGGCGGTGCCCGCCGGGTCGGTCTCCGTCGTGTACCGGGCGAAGGCCGGGAGGGTCCAGGGCTCGGCGGTGCGGCGGGCGAGCGCGGCCGGGGAGAGGTGGAGGTGGGCCGTGAGGTCGAAGGGGAACCAGTGGCCCAGCAGGAACGGGCCGTGCACGATCAGCACGCCGCCGGGCGGGAGCGGGACGGCCGGGCTGCGGGTGGCGCGGTCGGTGACCGGGTTCCAGAGGTCGGGCAGCACCCGGCCGGTGCCGTCGGGCGCGAGCGGCCCGAACACCTCGCGCCACAGCGCGCCGGTGTCGTACCAGCCGCTGTAGTACGCGTCCGGGTCCTGCTTGCCGTACTCGAAGCGCAGCGAGGCGGGCCGCAGGAAGCCGTCGGTCGCGACGGTCAGGACCGGCCGCCCGCGGCCGCGGAGGACGTCGGCGATCCGCTCGGCGAACTCCGCGCAGGGCGCGGCGGGCGCGCCGTCGACGCCGAGCTTGAGCCGGTCGCCGCCGTCCGCCGCCGCCGGGCCGGTCGCTTCGAGGCGGTCGGCCACGGCCTCGGCCAGCCGCTGCCAGCTGATCGGTTCGAATCGCATCGACGGGTCCCCTCGGTCGCTCCCCGCCCATCCTGCCGTACGGCGGTCACCGGCCCGGGTTCACCGTACGGCGGTCAGCGCTTCGCCCCGCCCGCCGCGCAGGCCGGGGCGGGCTCGTCCACCGAGAGCGGCGCGCCCTTGGGCAGCAGATAGGCCACGTGGAGCACAACCGGCTCCTGTCGTCCTTGGGCGGTTGGCGGCATCCGACGCCTGTTTCGGGCTCACTGCGCCATGGCCACCCGGCCCGTCTCGACGGCCTCGGTCAGGCCCAGTTCGCCGTCCGCGAGCGCCCGGCAGGTCGCCACGTCCGTGCGCAGCCGCACCTCGGCGTCGGCGGCCGGGCCTTCCGCGTAGCCGAACCGCCCGTCCGCCCCGGCCCGTACGTGGAACTCGCCCTCGTCCAGGGTCACCTGGACCACCTTCGCGCCGAGTCCGGCGAGCGCGTCGAGCAGCGGTACGGCGAACCAGTGGGCCCGTACGGCGTCCGTCGGCCGGGTCTCGCCGAGTTCGGGCGCGCCCCAGGCGGCGAGGGCCCGCAGCACCGGCAGCAGTTCGCGGCCGCGGTCGGTGAGCTCGTACACGTACGCCGGGACGGGTGGCGGCAGTTTGCGCCGGGTGACCAGGGCGGCGGCCTCCATGTCCTTGAGGCGGCCCGCGAGCATGTCGGTGCTGACGCCGGGCAGGTCGGCGTGCAGGTCGGTGTAGCGGCGCGGCCCGGCGAGGAGTTCGCGGACGATCAGCAGGGTCCACCGGTCGCCGACGGCGTCGAGGGCGCGGGCGGTCGCGCAGTACTGGTCGTAACTCCGGCGGCGGGCCGGACGCGGTGGGCGTGACTCACGGGGCATGCGACGCAGTCTAGACATGGTGTTGGACTTTCCAAGCTCACACTTGGTAAAACCAAGCATCAACACTTCTGGGGAGGTCGGGCACATGGAGTTCCGGCAGTCGAGCAAGCTGAACGATGTCTGCTACGAGATCCGCGGACCGGTCATCGAGCAGGCGAACGCCCTGGAGGAGGCGGGCCACAGCGTCCTGCGTCTGAACACCGGCAATCCCGCGCTGTTCGGCTTCGAGGCGCCCGAGGAGATCGTCCAGGACATGATCCGGATGCTCCCCAAGGCGCACGGCTACACCGACTCGCGCGGCATCCTGTCCGCCCGCCGCGCCGTCGCCCAGCGCTGCCAGTCGATGGGCCTGCCGGACGTCGACGTCGACGACATCTACCTCGGCAACGGCGTGTCCGAGCTGGTCTCGATGGCCGTCCAGGCCCTCCTGGAGAACGGCGACGAGGTCCTCGTACCGGCCCCGGACTACCCGCTGTGGACCGCCGTCACCACCCTCGCGGGCGGCAGGGCCGTGCACTACCTGTGCGACGAGTCCAACGGCTGGTACCCCGACCTCGACGACATGGCCGCGAAGATCACCGACCGCACCCGCGCGGTCCTGATCATCAACCCCAACAACCCGACCGGCGCGGTCTACCCGAAGGAGGTCCTGGAAGGCATCCTGGACCTCGCCCGCCGCCACGGCCTGCTGGTCTTCGCCGACGAGATCTACGACCAGATCGTCTACGACGACACCGTCCACCACCCGGTCGCCTCGCTCGCCCCCGACCTGGTCGTGCTCACCTTCGGCGGCCTCTCCAAGACCTACCGGGTGGCCGGCTTCCGCTCCGGCTGGCTGGTCGTCACCGGCCCCAAGGAGCACGCCCGGAGCTATCTGGAGGGCATGACCATGCTGGCCTCCATGCGGCTGTGCCCCAACGCGCCCGCGCAGTACGCCATCCAGGCCGCGCTCGGCGGACGGCAGTCGATCCATGAACTCACCGCCCCCGGCGGGCGGCTGCGCGAGCAGCGCGACCTCGCCTGGCAGAAGCTCAACGAGATCCCCGGTGTCAGCTGCGTCAAACCGCAGGGCGCGCTCTACGCCTTCCCGCGCCTCGACCCGGCGGTCTACCCGATCCACGACGACGAGCGTTTCGTGCTCGACCTGCTGCTCCGGGAGAAGATCCAGGTCGTCCAGGGCACCGGCTTCAACTGGCCGCGCCCGGACCACTTCCGGATCCTCACCCTGCCGTACGCGGACGACCTCGACGCCGCCATCAGCCGGATCGGGCGCTTCCTGAGCGGCTACCGGCAGTAGGCGACGGGCCGTCGGCGGTGGGCCGTCAGGGGCGGGCAGCGGTACGGGTGGCCCCTCGGCCGCCGATTCCCGTGCTGCTGCGATGATCTGACGGATCTTCCGGAGCCGCCGGAGGGCAGCGCCGAGGGGAGCGCACCGGCCATGGACGCCGCACTCATAGCCGTCATCGGAACCCTGCTGGGTGCGGTGGCCACCCACTGGTTCCAGGGCCGTGCCACCGAGCGCACGGCCTCGCTCGCCAGGACCGAGCAGCTGCGGCAGGAACGGATCGCGACCTACAGCGCCTTCGCGGGCGCCGTGGTCGACTACCGGCAGAGCCAGAACGACCGCTGGTTCCGGGCCCGGCTCGAACCGGGCTCCGAGGAGGCCGAGCAGTCCCGGCACGCCTCCTACCGGCAGCGCACCGCCGCCCGCCAGGCGCTGTTCCGGGTCCAGCTGATCTGCGACGAACCGGCCACCCGGCGGCTCGCCGAAGCCGCGTTCGAGTCGACCCACTGCATGCACGAGGCCGGGGACGACGAGGAGCGGACGCTGCGCTCGGAGGAGGCGAAGGCCGCCCTCGCCGAGTTCATCGAGGCGGCCGCGCCGAGCGTGCGCTGAGAGGCGGGCGGGTAGGAACCCGTCGTGGATCTCGTCGCCCCCGTCGTGGTCGAACCGCTCCGGCGGCGCCGCTGCTCGGAGTGCCGCCAGGGGCCGATGCAGCGGATGATCGTCGAGTTCAACGCACTGGTCTGCCTGGACTGCGCCGACCTCGGCCATCTCGTCTTCCTGCGCCGCGGTGACACCGCCCTCACCCGCCGGGCCCGGGAGGGCAGTTCGCTGTGGGCGGTGGTGGTACGGCACAACCGGCGGCGCACCCGGTACGAGCGCCAGGGCCTGCTCGTGGAGGAGGCGGCGCTCGTCCGGGCCGAGGCCGCCTGCCTGGCGGACGCCGAGGCGCGGGCCCGCCGCCGGGCCCGGGACGCGGCGCGCCGGGCCGAGCGGGACTCGGCGGTCACGGCCGCCCTGGAGGCGGAGATCCTGCGGCTGTTCCCCGGCTGCCCGGCCGAGCGCGCGACCGCGATCGCGGTGCACGCCTCGGCGAAGGGCAGCGGCCGGGTCGGCCGGACGGCGGCCGGCCGGGCCCTCGACACGGGTGCGGTCACGGCCGCGGTGCGGGCCGCCGTGCGCCATGTCGACACCGACTACGACACGCTCCTGATGACCGGGGTGCCCCGGCACCAGGCCAGGGCGCGGATCGCACCCGCCATGGAGGCGGTGCTGCGGTCCTGGCGGGCGGCCTGAGCGGCGGTCCGGTGACCTGGCGATCCCGGCGATCCCGGTGGGCGGCCAGGGCGGCGGGCGCGGTGGAGCCGGGGCGCCGTGGGCGGCGGAGGGGTCCGGTCGGATCCGGTCAGGTCGGATCCGGTCGGGTCAGCTCTGGCCGTCCGCCGAGGCGCGGCGGGCCCGCCGGTAGAGCAGCGCGCCGCCGAGGAGGAACGCGGCGCTGGCCGACGCGGCGTAGCCCATGGACTCCGCTCCGGTGCTGGCCAGGGCGACCGAGTCGGCCTGCGGCGCCGGGGCGGGCGGCAGCGTCCGGGTGCTCGGCTTGGGCGGCAGGTTGCGGACCGGGGTCGGCGGGTGCGGGGTCGGCGGCTGGGGGTGCTCGCACTCCTCCTCGGGCGTCGACTCGTTGACCGCGGTGTTGCCGATGGCGGGGTTGCCGACGCCGACGACGTTCACCGAGTTGCCGCTGACGTTGACCGGGAGGTCGATCGGCAGCTGGAGGCCGTTGCCGGAGAGCAGGCCGGGGGAACCGGCGGTCTGGCTCTGCGCGGTGGCGCCGCCGCCGTTGTGCCCGCCGCCGTGCCCACCACGGGTGCCGCCGTCGGAGGAACCGGCGCGCGGGGTGCCCGGCAGGTCCTTGTGGGACGGGCCGCCGTCGCGGACTCCGGAGTCGTGCCGGGACTCGGCGGAGCGGTTGGCACAGCTGTTGCCTGCTGCCGGGTTGAGCAGTCCGACCACGCTGACGGTGTTCCCGCAGAGGTTCGCGGGCACGTGCACCGGCAGCTGGATCGTGTTGCCCGAGCCCACGCCCGGCGAACCGGCCGCGACGCCCTGCGCGCCGGAGTCGGCGTGCGCGGCGCCCGCCGACAGCGCGAGCGCGCCACCGGTGACCAACAGTGTGGCCAGACCACTTCGGCGAATCTGCCTCATGGCTTCCTGCCTTCCGGATGTCTTCACGGGCCCTCGCCCGTACCCGAAATAACGCCATCCGGGATGCGGCCGGATCCGACGACCGTCGTCTTTCACTCCATCGAGGGAGTGTGGCGCGGCCGATCATGTCCCGACCTCGGGTGTTTCCGGCGCCTCGCCCGACCCCTCACGGGGTCCGGTGGACCCGGCGTCGACGCAGGTCACAGCGTCGAACTCCCTTTACACGGAAGAAAGTTGAGCATTCTCCCACAGGGTGGAGGGGTGATCGGGAACGGCCGGACCTCTGGGCCGTACGGGGGACGGCCGGGTGCGGCCCGGGGCGGGCCGGATGTTCGGTCAGATGTCCGACGGGGCGCCGGAGCCGGGGGCCGCCCTGGGGCCGTCGGTGCGGGTGTGGTGGATGTGACCCCGGTGGACGATGCCGACCTGGAGGGCGATGTCGAAGGACCCGTTCTCGATGGTGTTGTTGATGATGGTGGTCTGCGGCGCGGCGGACGCGCCCGGCTCGCCCGCCAGCTCGGCGAGGATGCCGCGCAACTCGGTGGCGGCCTCGGGGTCGGCGCGCAGCGTGCGGCGCATCCGGGAGCGCCATTCGGCCCTGGCCTCGTCCCGCGCCTCCGCGGTGGCGTCCTCGTCGCCGGTGCGCTCGGCCTGGAGCAGTTCCTCGCGTACGGCGTCGAGTTCGGCGCCGACGGCCGCCTCGTCACTCCCGGACCGGGCGGCGAAGAACGCGGCGACCCGGGTGCGGACCCGCTCCCAGCCGTCGCCGACCATCTGCTGGACGAGCGCGGTCGCCCCCGTCGTCGCCAGTGCCACCAACTCGGCTTCCACCGGGCCCCCTTCGCCGTGCGGACGTCTCCCCCAGCCTATCGGTCGGCTCCCCCGAGCAGGTCGGTGATCACGCCGACCGGGTCGGCGTCCGGGGTGCCGCGGGGCCACCAGTCCTCGCGGTCGGGGTCCGACTCGTAGCCGTACCAGAGGCCGTCGCGGCCGAAGCGGAGCTGTAGCGAGCGGGTGGAGAGCCGGTTGCGCCAGGGGCGGAAGGCGGGCAGGTCGGCGGCGAGCAGGGCGGGTCTGGCCCGGTCGAAGGGACCGGCGGGCGGGTCCCACGGTTCTTCGAGCACGGCGAGCCCGGTGGTGCCGCCCTGCCGCCAGGCGGCGACGGCGCGGGCCAGATCGGTGGAGGTGCGGTCCAGGGCGTGGGCGAGGTCGCGGTAGAGCGCGCGGGTGGCTGCGGTGAGCCCGGAGCCGGGGTGCGCGGCGGCCAGCCGGACGGCGTCCTGCCAGGGGGTGAGGGCGGCGACCGGGTCGTGTCCGGTGCTGAGGAAGGTGTGGGCGCGGGCGGCGGCCTCCCCGGCGAGCAGGTCGAGCGCGAGCGGGTCGGGCGCCTCGGGGTCGGCCGGGAAGACGGCGGGACGGCCCGGCCGGTCGGGGGCGGGGAACGGCGGTGGCAACGGCGGCAGGGTGTGCCCGGTGGTCGGGGCGAGCACGGTGCGGGCCGGGACGGTGGGGATCGCGGGGGCGGCGGTGGCGCCCTCGGCGGCGGAACGGGCGGCGTTGCGCCGGGTGAGCTCGGCGAGCAGCTCCTGCTCGCCGCGGCCGCGCATCAGGAAGAGGACGAACGGGTCCTCGTCGAGGAGCCGGGCCGACTGGTAGCAGAGCGCGGCGGCGTGCTTGCAGGGGAAGCCGTCGTCGGGGCAGGAGCAGTCGGGGACCAGGTCGCCGGGGGCGGGCAGCAGCCCGGTGACGGCCTCCAGGGCGTGCGGCACGTCCTTGTCGAGGAGGGCCGCGATGTGCTCGGGCCGGGCGGCGGCCTCGTCGAGGAACCGCTCCCAGTCGTCGTCGCCGAGGGTCCGCAGCCGGATCTCGGTGCGGTACGGCCGGGGGCGGCTGCCGTGCACATAGGCGGTGACCCGGCCGGGGGTGACGGTGATCGCGTCCACATGGCCGCGCTGGGCGTACGCCTTGCCGCGGGCGAGCCGGGCCGGGTCGAGGGCGGTGTCCTCCAGGGCGTCGACCCAGGCGTTGCCCCACCAGGTGGCGGCGAAGCGGCCGTCGGGGGCCTGGCGCGGGGCGAGCCGGGGGAAGCCGCGCCGCCGGTCGTCGTGCCGGGGCAGCGCGGTGGGGCGGGGGCGGGCGGGGAGGCGGCTCATCCGGGCCTCCTCAGGGACACCAGGTCGGCGAGCTCGCGGTCGGTGAGCTCGGTGAGGGCGGCCTCGCCGGAGCCGAGGACGGCGTCGGCGAGGGCCCGCTTGGCGCGCAGCATCTCGGCGATGCGGTCCTCGACGGTGCCTTCGGCGATCAGCCGGTGGACCTGGACCGGCTGGGTCTGGCCGATCCGGTAGGCGCGGTCGGTGGCCTGCTCCTCGACGGCCGGGTTCCACCAGCGGTCGTAGTGCACGACATGGCCGGCCCGGGTGAGGTTGAGGCCGGTGCCCGCGGCCTTCAGGGAGAGCAGGAAGACCGGCACCTCGCCGTCCTGGAAGCGGTCGACCATCCGCTCGCGCTCGGGCACCGGGGTGCCGCCGTGCAGGAGCTGGGTGGGGACGCCCCGGGCGGCCAGATGGGCCTCCAGGAGCCGGGCCATCGACACGTACTGGGTGAAGACCAGGACGGCGCCGTCCTCGGCGAGGATCGTGTCGAGGAGCTCGTCGAGGAGGGCGAGCTTCCCCGAGCGGCCGGCCAGCCGCACCCGGCCGGTCGCCGCGCGGGCGCCGGAGCCCGGGGCGCCTTCCTTCAGGTAGAGGGCGGGGTGGTCGCAGATCTGCTTGAGGGAGGTGAGCAGCTTCATGACGAGCCCGCGCCGGGCCATGCCCTCGGCGCCCTCGATCCGGGCCATCGTCTCGCGGACCACCGCCTCGTAGAGCGATGCCTGTTCGCGGGTGAGCGGCACGGGGTGGTCGGACTCGGTCTTGGGCGGCAGTTCGGGGACGATGCCGGGGTCGGACTTGCGGCGGCGCAGCAGGAACGGCCGGACGAGCCGGGCCAGTCGCTCGACGGCCTCCTCGTTGCCGATCTCCTCGTTGTTCTCCACGGCGCGGGCGTGCCGGGAGCGGAATGCCTTGAGCGGGCCGAGCAGGCCGGGGGTGGTCCAGTCGAGCAGCGCCCACAGCTCGGAGAGGTTGTTCTCGACGGGGGTGCCGGTGAGCGCGACGCGGGCGGGCGCGGGGACTTCGCGCAGTGCCTTGGCGGTGGCCGAGAAGGGGTTCTTCACGTGCTGGGCCTCGTCGGCGACGAGCAGGCCCCAGCGCTGGGCGGCGAGCACGGGCGTGCTGGTGCGCAGGGTGCCGTAGGTGGTGAGGACGAAGCCGCCGTCGAGTCCGGCGAGGGTGCGGTCGGGTCCGTGGAAGCGGCGGACGGGGACGCCGGGGGCGAAGCGCTGGATCTCCCGCTGCCAGTTGCCGAGCAGCGAGGCGGGGCAGACGACGAGGGTGGGGGCGGGGCGGGCGCGGCGCAGGTGGAGGGCGATGAGGGTGACGGTCTTGCCGAGTCCCATGTCGTCGGCGAGGCAGCCGCCGAGGCCGAGCGAGGTCATCAGGTCGAGCCAGGCCAGGCCGCGGAGCTGGTAGTCGCGCAGGGTGGCGTCGAGGCCGGGCGGGGGCGGCAGGTCCTCGGGTCCTGCGAGCAGCCGGTCCCGGAGGGTGGCGAGGGCGCCGACCGGGACGGCGGGGACGGTCTGTCCGTCGACCTCGGCGGTGCCGGTGAGGGCGGCGGCGAGGGCGTCGACGGGCTGGAGCAGGCCGAGTTCGCGCTTGCGGACCTTGCGGACGAGGTCGGGGTCGACGACCACCCATTGGTCGCGGAGCCGGACGACGGGGCGGTGGGCCTCGGCGAGGGCGTCCATCTCCCGGCTGGTGAGGGGGTCGCCGTCGAGCGCGACCTGCCAGTCGAAGCGGAGCAGTTCGTCGCTGTCGAAGAAGGTGGTGCCGTCGGTGGCGGAGCCGGGTGCGGGGCGGACGACGGCGGCCGCGGTGAGCGAGCGGACCAGGTCGCGGGGCCAGTGCACGGTGACCCCGGCGTCGGCGAGCCGGGTGGCGGCGGGGCCGAGGAGCTCGTACAGCTCGTCCTCGGTGACGGACAGGACGTCGGGCACGTCCCGTTCGAGCAGGCGGCCGAGGGGCGGCCAGACCCGGGCGGCGCGGCGCAGCGCGACGACGGCGTCGATGCGGGCGCGCGGTCCGAAGGGTTCGTCGCCGTCCCCGGACCAGAGGGCGGCGGCGTCGATGACGAGGGTGGGGTCGGCGAGGCTGTGCACCTGGAGCAGGGCGGCCGCGGCCTGCCGCTCCGTGCCGTCGAGGGCGTCGGACTCGGCGGCGGTGTCGAACAGCTCGAAGGCGGACAGGTCGAGCCGGAGCGAGACGCGGACCCCGGCGTCCATCCCGGCGGCGGCCTCGGCGGCCCAGGCGCGGGCGCGGGGCAGCCGGCTGGGCTCGCGGGCGGCGAACGGCGCCCCGGCCGCGTGGGGCGCGGCGGGGGTGCGGGGCAGGGTGTCGGCGACGGCGTCGAGGAAGGCGCGGACCAGTGCCTCGGGCTCGGGCAGCCGGAGCGGGCCGGTCCCGGCGACGGGCGTGGCGTGTGCCTCGGGCGGCATGGCGGCGGCGACGGCCCGCAGATGGGCGATGTCGTCGGCGTCGAGAGGTCCGGCCCGCCAGGCGTCCTGGTCGTCGGCGGTGAGGCCGGGAAGCAGCCGGCCGCGGGCGATCAGGTGCAGGGCGTGCAGGGCGGCGGCGCCCCAGCAGGCGGTCGCGGGGTGCGCGGCGGGGTGGTGGCGGGCGGCGACCAGGTGGGGCAGGGCGTCGACGACGGGCAGCAGCACGGCGGGCACGGTCCTGGCGCGGGCGCCGGTGCCGTGCCGCCGGGCGACGGTGAGCTCGCCGCGCTCGGCGGACCCCGGCAGTCCCGGGCCGCCGGGCTCGCCGGTGCGGTCGCCGGGCAGCGGCCCGCCGTCCGGTGACCAGAGCGCGACCCGGCCGTCGCGGGGCAGCTCGGCGGGCAGGAAGACCGCGGCGCAGCCGGGGAAGACACTGACCGCGGGGGTGGTCATGGCGGTGGTCACGGTGCCGCTCACGCTGTCTGTCACCTCCTGCTCCTGCTCCGGTCCCGGGACGGTCATGTCCCTGGATCTACGACCTTACGGGTGGGGTCTGACAACGGCCGGGTGCGGCGCCTCCCCCGGGCGGCCCAACAGAACATGACAGCCGGTCCGGGAGGCGGCAGGGTGGCGGGGAACCGGCTTCGGCCACCGTCGCCCGACAGACGAGGAATCCCGCCATGTCCCTTCACCGGCGTCTCGCCATCGCCACCGGGGCGAGCCTGCTCGCGCTGTCCGTCGCGGGCTGTTCCGGCCTCGGCCGCAGCGCGGTGGGCGTGCTCTCGTACGAGACCGGGCACGAGGTCGCGGTGGCGGTGACCAGTCCCTCGGTGAAGGGCTGCCACAAGCTGGCTCCGGCGGGCGCCACGAAGGTGGAGAACGGAACCCTTGTGGACGTCGTGCTGTACCGGACGCGGGACTGCCGGGGCGAGGAGCCGACGTACCTGCCGAGCAAGACGTCGAACCAGATCGCGCCGGAGGCGCTGCCCTGGCGCAGCTACACCGTCGTGCACTGACCGGCGGGGCCCGCGGTGGACACGGGCAGGGGCGTGGGTGAGGCCGCCGGGGCTTTCCGGAACCGGCGGTCCGGGTGGATCCTGGGAGGTGGACCCGAGGGGACCCGCCATCCGGGAGATGCGACGTCATGCGGACGGGCAGTGAACCGGCGACCGCGCGCAGTGCGCTGCGGCTGCGGTTCTGGCTGAGCCTGTGGGGGGTGCTGTGGGCCGTCTTCGGCACCACGGTGTTCGCCCTGCTGGGACGGCCGGGCTGGGCGACCGCCTGCGGGGTGCTGTTCCTGGTGGCGGCCGTCGACCTGACCCTGGTGAGCCGGCACATCCGGCAGGGCCCGCACTGGCAGCCGGGGCGGGACGTCCCGCCGTACGAACCGGACCACGGCGACGGGCGCGGCTGACGCCCGCCGGGCCTGGGGTCCCCGGGCGGGGCCGTCAGGGCGTCGGACGTCAGGCCGTTCCGGTGTCGAAGCGGGCCGCTTCCAGGTACTCCGGCTTCGGGTCGAGCGCGGCCGCGAGCCGGAAGTGGCGCACGGCCTGCTCGGGGCGGCCCGAGCGCTCGAAGGTCCGGGCGAGCGCGAAGTGCGCGAACGCGTTGTCCGGCTCCCGCTCCAGGACCAGACCGAACTCCAGCTCGGCGGAGCGGAGTTGGGCGGCGGCGAAGAAGGCGCGGGCGCGCAGCAGCCGGGCGGCGGTGTTCTCGGGGTGGGCGGCGATCACCGAGTCGAGGAGCTTGACCGCTCCGCGCGGGTCGCGGGCTGCCAGCAGGTGCTCGGCGGCCCGGTAGTCGATGACATGGGTCTCCGGGTTGCTCTCGGCCACGGTGACGTCCTTCCCTTCGCTCCGGCGGTTCAACAGCGGGCACGGTGACCGTATTCCACGGGCTCCGGGGACGGGGCCCTCGCGGAGGTCATCTCTACCCAGTCGGCGGCCCGTTGCGACGTGTGGCGCCCGACTCGTTTCAGCCGGTGGCCGACGCGCGCTCGCGCAGCCGCCGCCACACCTCACGCACCTGGGGCTCCAGCGCCTCCAGCGGACCGTCGTTGTCGATGATCAGGTCGGCGATGGCCCGCCGTCGGGCGCGGTCGGCCTGGGCGGCCATCCGGGCGCGGGCCTCGGTCTCGGTCATGCCGCGCAGCCGGACCAGCCGGTCGAGCTGGGTCTCGGGGGTGGCGTCGACGACCACGACCAGGTCGTAGAGCGGGGCGAGGGCGTTCTCGGTGAGCAGCGGGACGTCGTGGACGACCACGTCCCCGGCCCCGGCCTTGCCCTCGAGTTCGGCGGAGCGGGCGCCGACCAGGGGGTGGACGATCGCGTTGAGCGCGGCGAGCCTGGCGGGGTCGGCGAACACGATCGAGCCGAGCTTCGGCCGGTCGAGGGTGCCCTCGGGGGTGAGGATCTCCGGTCCGAACTCGGCGATGACGGCCACGAGTCCGGGGGTGCCGGGCTCGACGACCTCGCGGGCGATCCGGTCGGCGTCGATCAGGACCGCCCCGTACGAGACGAGCAGCCGGGACACTTCGCTCTTGCCGGCGCCGATACCGCCGGTCAGGCCCACCTTCAGCATGAGCGGCAGCTTAGATCCCGCCGCCCGGCCGCTATGCGTCGCCCTCCCGCTCGGCGAGGAAGCGCTCGAACTCGCGGCCCAGTTCGTCGGCCGACGGCAGGTCGACGGGCTCGGCCACCAGGTTGCCCCGGCTCTCGGCGCCCGCCATGGCGTCGTACTGGTGCTCAAGGCCCTGGACGAGCGCGGTCAGCTCCTCGTCGCCCTCGCCGATCTGGCGGTCGATCTCGGTCTGGGTGCGGCGGGCCTCGGTGCGCAGGGCGTGCGCGACGCCGGGGAGCACCAGGCCGGTGGCGGCGGTGACGGCTTCGAGGGCGGTGAGCGCGGCGTCCGGGTACGGGGAGCGGGCCACGTAGTGCGGGACGTGGGCGGCGACGCCGAGGGTGTCGTGGCCGGACTCGGTGAGCCGGTACTCGATGAGGGACTCGGCGCTGCCGGGCACCTGGGCCTCGTCGAAGGGGCTGCGGTGGCCGGGCATGAGGTCGGTGCGGCTGCCGTGCGGGGTGAGGCCGACGGGGCGGGTGTGCGGGACGCCCATGGGGATGCCGTGGAAGTTGACCGCGAGCCGGACGCCCAGGCGCTCGACGATCTGGCGGACGGCGGCGGCGAAGAGCTCCCACTCGACGTCCGGTTCGGGGCCGGACAGCAGCAGGAAGGGGGCGCCGGTGGCGTCCTGGACGATACGGACCTCGATGGCGGGGGTCTCGTAGGCGGCCCAGCGGTCGCGGCGGAAGGTCAGCAGCGGGCGGCGGGCGCGGTAGTCCACCAGGCGGTCGTGGTCGAAGCGGGCGACGACCTGGTGGGGCAGGGTGTCGAGCAGGCTCGTGACGATCTGCTCGCCGGTCTCACCGGCGTCGATGTAGCCGTCGAAGTGGTAGAGCATGACCAGCCCGGCCGACTCCTGGGCCAGGGCCATGTCGACGACGCCCAGACCCTTCTGGTCCCATTCGTACACATCCTGGGGATCACGCACGATTCCGCTCCTCCTCGTGTTCTCCCTGATCAACACCGGGGCGGGGACGGCCATTCCCGGCTCGGCGGATTTCCGCCGGGAGAAACGACCGAGGCCCGCCTCCCCGAAGGGAGGCGGGCCTCGACGCTAGCTACTGGAGCTCAGCGGTGAGCCGGTTTCAGCTCTGGCCGCCGGCCAGCTTCTCGCGCAGGGCGGCGAGGGCCTCGTCCGACGCCAGGGCGCCGGACGTGTCGTCCGACTCCGAGGAGTACGAACCGCCGGAGACACCGGCCGGGGCACCGGCCGGAGCGGCGGCGCCACCCTCGGCAGCGGCGGCCTCGTCGGCCTCGCGGGACTTGATGACCTGGGCCTGGTGCTGCTCGAAGCGCTGCTGCGCCTCGGCGTACTGGGTCTCCCACGCCTCGCGCTGGGTCTCGTAGCCCTCGAGCCAGTCGTTGGTCTCGGGGTCGAAGCCCTCGGGGTAGATGTAGTTGCCCTGGTCGTCGTAGGACGCGGCCATGCCGTACAGGGTCGGGTCGAACTCGACCGAGGCCGGGTCGGCACCGAAGGACTCGTTGGCCTGCTTCAGCGAGAGGCTGATGCGACGACGCTCGAGGTCGATGTCGATGACCTTGACGAAGATCTCGTCGTTGACCTGGACGACCTGCTCCGGGATCTCCACGTGGCGCTCGGCCAGCTCGGAGATGTGGACCAGACCCTCGATGCCCTCGTCCACGCGGACGAACGCACCGAACGGGACCAGCTTCGTGACCTTACCCGGAACGACCTGGCCGATCTGGTGGGTACGGGCGAACTGCTGCCACGGGTCCTCCTGGGTCGCCTTCAGCGACAGGGAGACGCGCTCGCGGTCCATGTCCACGTCGAGAACCTCGACGGTGACCTCCTGGCCGACCTCGACAACCTCGGACGGGTGGTCGATGTGCTTCCAGGAGAGCTCGGAGACGTGCACGAGGCCGTCGACGCCACCCAGGTCCACGAAGGCACCGAAGTTGACGATCGAGGACACGACGCCGGAGCGGACCTGACCCTTCTGGAGGGTCGTGAGGAAGGTCTGGCGGACCTCGGACTGGGTCTGCTCGAGCCAGGCACGGCGGGACAGGACCACGTTGTTGCGGTTCTTGTCCAGCTCGATGATCTTCGCCTCGAGCTCCTTGCCCACGTAGGGCTGGAGGTCGCGGACGCGGCGCATCTCGACCAGGGAGGCCGGGAGGAAGCCGCGGAGGCCGATGTCGAGGATGAGACCACCCTTGACGACCTCGATGACGGTACCGGTGACGATGCCGTCCTCTTCCTTGATCTTCTCGATGGTGCCCCAGGCGCGCTCGTACTGGGCACGCTTCTTCGAGAGGATCAGGCGGCCTTCCTTGTCCTCCTTCTGGAGAACCAGGGCCTCGATCTCGTCGCCGACCTTGACGACCTCGTTCGGGTCGACGTCGTGCTTGATCGAGAGCTCGCGGCTCGGGATGACACCTTCGGTCTTGTAACCGATGTCGAGCAGGACCTCGTCCCGGTCGACCTTCACGATGACGCCGTCGACGATGTCGCCGTCGTTGAAGTACTTGATCGTCTCGTCGATCGCGGCGAGGAAGGCTTCCTCGTTACCGATGTCGTTGACCGCAACCTGCGGGGTGGTGGCGGTGGTCTCGGTGCTGCTCGTCATGTGGGAAAGGGCTCCGGTACGGACATGAAGTCGTAGGTACTGCTACGCCGAGAGCCCGTATCGCAGCTGAAGAAGCCGGACAGCCAAGGAAGCGCCGCTCCCGGCGAACCGGGTGGCGCCTCGAGAACCGAGGGGACATACAACAGATGCGAGCGCGGCCTGCTCCGTCTGAGGCGCGCAGGCCCGCAGCGCAACCTTTAGCATACGGGGACGGCCGGACAGGGTCAATGCGCGAAGCGCGCACCCGGGGCGGATCACCGCATATCCGGCACAACTCATGTCCGCCCAGGCCATCCTGGCCGCGAAAGACCGCGTCACGCGATCGCGCGCGGCCCTGAGCGCAAACTACATCGGCGGGCGAGATGAACCAAGAGCACGGACACGAAGACGGATACGAAGACGGGCCCATGGCCGCCGAGGACGCCGAGGACGGTGCGGAGGCGACCCGGCGTGACGCGGGGGACGCGGAGAGCAGCCGGGCCAGCCGGGGCTGGTGGGACCGCAACGCCGACGAGTACCAGAACGACCACGGGGCGTTCCTCGGCGACGACCGGTTCGTCTGGGGTCCCGAGGGTCTGGACGAGGCGGAGGCCGGGCTGCTCGGCCCGGCCGGCTCGCTGAAGGGCCGCGACGTGCTGGAGATCGGCGCGGGCGCCGCCCAGTGCTCGCGCTGGCTGGCGGCCCAGGGCGCCCGGCCGGTGGCGCTCGACCTCTCGCACCGGCAGTTGCAGCACGCGCTGCGGATCGGCGGCGAGGTGCCGCTGGTCGAGGCGGACGCCGGGGCGCTGCCGTTCCGCGACGGCAGCTTCGACCTGGCCTGCTCGGCGTACGGGGCGGTGCCGTTCGTGGCCGATCCGGTACGGGTGTTCCGCGAGGTGCGGCGGGTGCTGCGGCCGGGCGGGCGGTGGGTGTTCTCGGTGACCCACCCGATCCGCTGGGCGTTCCCGGACGAGCCGGGGCCCGAGGGACTGTCGGTGGCCGCGTCCTACTTCGACCGGACCCCCTACGTCGAGCAGGACGAACGGGGCGAGGCGGTGTACGTCGAGCACCACCGCACGATCGGCGACCGGGTGCGGGACGTGGTGGCCGGCGGCTTCCGGCTGGTCGACCTGGTCGAGCCGGAGTGGCCGGCCTGGAACGGACAGGAGTGGGGCGGCTGGTCCCCGCTGCGGGGCAACCTGATCCCCGGCACGGCGATCTTCGTCTGCGAGCGCGCCGAGCACTGAGGACCGGGGGGTCCTGGCCCGCGGCGACCACCGCGGGCCACGTCGCGCCCGTATTAGTCGTATGAATCGGCGTGCCTGTGGACAACCGGAGGCACCGGGTCGGCCCGGCGTACGAGACTTGCCGCGTGATCCGAAACGACGCACTCGATCTGCTCCCCGTCCGCCATGCCGTCCCCGAGCTGCTGACCGCGCTCGCGGAGCGCGGCACGGCGGTGCTGCACGCCCCGCCCGGGACCGGCAAGACCACGCTGGTCCCGCTGGCCCTCGCGGGTCTTATAGGGGACGGGCCCGGGCGACGGGTGCTGGTGGCCGAGCCGCGCCGGATGGCGGTGCGGGCGGCGGCCCGCCGGATGGCCTGGCTGCTCGGTGAGGAGGTGGGCGGGTCCGTCGGCTTCTCCGTGCGCGGGGAGCGGCGGGCCGGGCCCGCGACCCGGGTCGAGGTGGTGACCACGGGCGTGCTGCTCCAGCGGCTGCAGCGCGACCCGGAGCTGCCGGGCACCGACGTGGTGCTGCTCGACGAGTGCCACGAGCGGCATCTGGACGCGGACACCGCGCTGGCGTTCCTGGCGGACGTGCGGGCCACGCTGCGGCCCGAGCTGGGGCTGATCGCCGCCTCGGCGACGAGCGACGCGACTGCCTGGGCCGAGTTGCTCACCGTCCTCGACGGCACCGGGCCCGCGCCGGTGGTACGGGCCGAGGGGACGGTCCACGGGGCGGCGGTCCACTTCGCCCCGCCGCCGGCCGGGGTGCGTCCCGCCCATGGCACCTGGGTCGATCCGGCGCTGCTGCGCCATGTCGCCGCGACCGTGCGCCATGCCCTGGCCCGGCACGAGGGCGATCTGCTGTGCTTCCTGCCCGGGGTCGGCGAGATCGCCAGGACGGCGGGGCTGCTCGCGGACGTGGCCGCCGAGGTGCTCCAGCTGCACGGCCGGGCCCCGGCGGCGGTGCAGGACGCGGTGCTGCGCGGGGCCGGGCCGGGCGGGCGGCGCCGGGTGGTGCTCACGACGTCGGTGGCGGAGTCCAGCCTGACCGTGCCCGGGGTGCGGATCGTGGTGGACTCCGGGCTGTCCCGCGAGCCGCGGATGGACCACGCGCGCGGTCTTGGCTCGCTGGCCACGGTGCCGGTGTCGGTCGCGGTGGCGACCCAGCGCACCGGCCGGGCCGGGCGTGAGGCGTTCGGCACGGTCTACCGCTGCTGGTCGGCGGTGGAGGACGCCCGGCTCGCCCGCTATCCGGCGCCCGAGATCAAGGTCGCCGACCTCACCGACTTCGCGCTGCGGGCGGCCTGTTGGGGCGATCCGACGGGCGCGGGGCTCGCGCTGCTCGACGCTCCCCCGGCGGGCGCGATGGCGGCGGCCAGGCAGGTCCTGACGGCCATCGGCGCGGTGGACGAGGCCGGCGGGGCCACCGGGCGCGGGGCGCGGATGGCACGGCTCGGGCTGCATCCGCGGCTGGGCAGGGCGCTGCTCGACGGGGCGCCCGAGGTGGGGGCTCGGCGGGCGGCGGAGGTGGTGGCGCTGCTGAGCGAGGAGCCGCCCAGGGAGTACGGGGACGATCTGGCGGCGGCCTGGCGGGAGGCGCGGCGGGGCGGGGACGGGTACGCGGCCCGGTGGAAGGCGGAGGTGCGACGGCTCGAGAGGTCGGTGGGCGAGGCGTCGGGCGAGGTGTCCGGCGACGCGCGGCCTTCGGGACCGGGATCGGCACCGGCCGGGGCGGGCGGTGGGGAGGACGGGGTGGCGGGTCTGGTGACCGCGCTCGCGTTCCCGGAGCGGGTGGCGCGGGTGCGTGAGGAGCAGGGCGGCTATCTGATGCTGTCGGGGACCGGGGCCCGGCTGGCCGACGGGTCCGGGCTGCGGTCGGCGCGCTGGCTCGCGGTGGCGGTCGCGGACCGGACCGCGCAGAGCGCGACGGCCCGGGTGCGGCTGGCGGCCGTGGTGGACGAGGAGGTGGCGAAGCGGGCCGCCGGGCATCTGTTGAGCGCGGGTGAGGAGGTGCGCTGGGAGGACGGTGACGTGGTGGCCCGGTCGGTGGAGCGGCTGGGGGCGGTGGAGCTCAGGGTCCGGCCGTTGCGGGACGACGCGGATCCGGCGCTGGTGCGGGCCGCGCTGCTCGACGGGCTGCGCCGGGAGGGCACCGGGCTGCTGCGGTGGCGGAAGGAGGCGGTGGAGCTGCGGGAGCGGCTGGCGTTCCTGCGCCGGGAGGTGGGCGGGGCCTGGCCCGATGTGGCGGAGGAGGCGCTGCTCGACCGGGCCGCCGAGTGGCTGGAGCCGGAGCTGTCGCGGGCGCGGCGGCGGGCGGATCTGGGGCGGATCGACGCGGGTGAGGGGCTGCGCAGGCTGCTGCCGTGGGCGGGCGGCGAGGCGGGGCGGCTCGACGAGCTGGCGCCGGAGCGGATCGAGGTGCCGAGCGGTTCGCGGATCCGGGTGGAGTACGGCGGGGAGCGGCCGGTGCTCGCGGTGAAGCTCCAGGAGATGTTCGGGCTTGCCGAGACGCCGCGGGTGGCCGGGGTGCCGGTGCTGGTGCACCTGCTGTCCCCGGCCGGGCGGCCGGCGGCGGTGACGTCCGATCTGGCGTCGTTCTGGCGGGAGGGCTACCGGGCGGTGCGGGCGGAGCTGCGCGGGCGGTATCCGAAGCATCCGTGGCCGGAGGATCCCTCGGTGGCGGAGCCGACCCGGCACACCAGCGCCCGGCTCAGACGGGAACGGTGACGGGCACCGGGCCGGGGTCGGGGCCCCGGTCGGGTCCGGTCGCGGTGACGGGCCGCCGGGAGCGGGCCTCCAGCCACAGGGAGAGGGCCAGGAGCACGAGGGCGAGGAGGGTGAAGGACCACGGGAGATAGGAGACGAGCATCAGGACCATGAGCCGGTTGGACTTGACCATGTCGACCACGTAGGCGATGTAGTCGTCGCGCATCTTCACATGGCCCTCGAACACGGTGAGGGTGTCCTGGCCCATCAGGGCGCGGGCGCCCCGGAGTTCCTCCTTGTGGATCTCCTCGCCGTTCACGGGGGCGCCGGTGACGGGGTCGACCCAGAACATCCGCTTGGTGGTGTACCAGCGGGTGAGGCCGGTCTTGGCGAGGACCTCGGGGGTGATGCCCTTGACCGGCATCGACTTGGGCATCGGGACCTTGGTCCAGGGGATGGTCTGCTCGAAGTAGTAGACGTCGAGGCCGTGGAAGGTGCGGGTGCCCTGGTAGTGGATGGGGGCGGAGGTGCGGGTCTGGGCGTCGAAGTACTGGTAGTCCCGCTTCTCGGTGAGGAAGGGCCACTTGAACTCGATGCCCTCGCGCCGGACCTGGTCGCCGTCGACGGATTCGCCGGTGGCGTGGACCGGGTCCTGGGTGTGGGCGTCGAAGATGTAGCGCTCGGGGACCTTGGAGACCATCTTGCCGTCGGGGCCGATGACGTAGGAGAGGGCGTCCCAGACGACGACGTCGCGGCCCGCGTCGCGTTCGATCCGCTTCGACGCCTCGACGTCGCCCTTGAGGGTCTGCACGATCGTGAGCTTCTCGACCTTCTCGGACTTGAAGGTCGTGTAGTTGAGCAGGGTCGCGGGCTTCGCCTCCAGGACGGTCTCCTGGTACTGGTTCGGCGGGATCTTCGCCAGGCGCGGGAAGGCGTACCAGCGCAGGGTGGGCGCCATGGCGAGGAAGAAGACGGCGAAGGCGAGCAGGACCAGGCTGGCTCGGCGGCGCATCGGTCGGCCCCTCACTTCTTGGGGCCGGGGTCGGCCGTGAGCAGGGGCTTGGGCGAGGTGGGTCCGTCCGGGGGCAGATCGACCACGGAGACGAGGAGGATGAACAGGAGGACGGGCACGAGCCCGATGACGGCGGCGGCAAGGGCACGCAAGGTCGGCCTCCCGGTGCTCGATCTGATAGGTCGTCAGGGCGGGGGCACCGTAGCAACGCGGCCGCGAGATGAGAACACGTTGCACTCAGAACGCGCACCGCCCCCGCGTCCGGGTGGACACGGGGGCGGTGCGCGCGAGGTCCCGGCTCGGCCGGGACCGGGGTCAGGAGCTCGGCGAGGCCGACGGTCCCGCGCCCTCGGACGGGGAGGGCGTCGGGGTGGGCTCGGGCTCCGGAGCGGTGACCGTGAAGGTGAGGGTCACGGTGCCACCGCCGACGGTGGTCAGCCGCAGCGTGAAGGTGCCGGCCTTGTCGCCCGCGAGGACGCCCGGCAGCGTGAAGGTGCCGTCGGCGCCGGTCTTCACCGTGAGGGTGCGGGCCTGGGTGCCTTCGGCGCCCTTGAACCAGGGCCCCTCGGTGGCGGGCTGGGTGCCGTCGGCCGAGCTGACGAAGGTGGCGGTGAGGGCCACTCCGGCGGCCACGGCGCCACCGTCGGTGGCCTTGACCGTCACGCCGTCGGCGAAGGCGGCGCCGGTGACGGCCGTCAGTTCCTTGCTGTCGACCCGGGTGAGGGTGTCGGCGGTGCGCTCCTTCACGGTGGCCGTGAAGTCGACGGCGGTCAGGGTGCGGCCCACGACGGTCGCGGTGACCGTGAAGGTGCCGGTGCGCTCGCCCGCCGTGAGCACCGGGGCGGCGGCCTTGCCGTCGGCTCCGGTGACGGCGGTGACCTCACGGGTGTCGCCGGTGCCGAAGCGGGCCTCGGTGTCGCCGGAGATCCGGAAGCGGACCTGGAGGCGGGCGACGGGCTTGCCCGCCTTGTCGACGGCGAGGACGCCCGGCCGGGTGGCGAAGCTGCCGCCCGCGGTGGCGGTGAGGGAGCCGGTGCCGTCCTTGGCGATCCGGGTCACCCGGGTCGCCGGGTCGGTGCTCGGCGTCGGGGTGGGCTTCGGCGTCGGCTTCGGCGTGGGGGTGGGCTTGGGCGTCGGGGTGGGCTTCGGCGTGGGCGTGGGCTTCGGCGTCGGCCTGGTCGTCGGGGTGGTGCCCGGCGTGGTGGTCCGGCCGTCGCTGCGGCCGCCCGGCAGGACGCCGGTGCCGTCGGGCACCTGGTGGGTGCCGCGCTGGTAGTACTCGAACCAGGAGAGGACCGTCCGCAGGTACTCGTTCGAGCGGTTGTAGCTGAGGACGGCCTTGTCGAGGTCGGCCTTCACCGCGAGGTTGCGGTCGTTGGCGCAGAGGTACATCCCGGCGGCCTGGGCCGCGTCGTAGATGTTGCTCGGGTCCTTCTTGCCGTCCCCGTTGGCGTCCTGGCCCCAGGTCTTCCAGGTGGACGGGATGAACTGCATCGGGCCTATCGCGCGGTCGTGCGTGGCGTCGCCGTCGTACAGACCCTGGTCGGTGTCGGAGATGTTGGCGAAGCCGACGCCGTTGAGGACCGGGCCGAGGATCAGCGAGGTGGTGGTGCCGTTGGCGTCGACGGCGCCGCCGCGGGCCTGTCCGGACTCCACCTTGCCGATGCCCGCGAGCAGTTGCCAGGGCAGGTTGCAGCCGGGGTCGGTCGAGCGTATCGACTCCTCGGCGCGCCGGTAGGCGGCGAGCACGGTCGCGGGGATGCCCGCCTCGGCGGGGCCGGTGGTGAGCAGCGGCGGGGCGACGGGCATGCCCGGCTTGTTGGGGCTGTTCAGCGGGGGCAGGTCGGTGTAGTACGGCGAGTCGCCGCTGGCCGAGCCGTCCGGGGGCGTGGCGGTGTCCCCGGCCCCGATCGGGACCTCACCGCTCGCGCCGTCGGCGGGCGGCGGTATCGGGGTGCCCGGCCCCTGCGAGGCGGCGAGCGCGGCTACCGCCGCGGCCACCACCGCTCCGCTGGTGGCTCCCCTGCGCAGCCGACGGCCCAAGTGCGGTGCCATACCCGTGGTCCCTCCCCATGTCCCGATTCCGCGCTCCCCGCGCGTTTCCGACCCGCCGACCCTATGCCACCTCGCGTCACCCCGACACCGCGCACTGACCGTGTTTCACTGTTTCGTCACCACTTGGCCGTCCAGGCTTTCTCCGCCGGACCGGAGCGAATACTGGGGTGACGACCGGACGAGGGGGACGCGTGCCATTCACACTCAGTCATGCCGCGGCGGTGCTGCCGGGCATCCGGCGCAACGGCACCGCGCGGGGCCCGCTGGTGGCGTCGGCGCTGGTGGCCGGTTCGTTCGCCCCCGACATGACGTACTTCGCGGCCTCGGTGGTGCCCGGCGCCATGCGGTTCGGGAACGTCACGCACTCCTTCCCCGGTGTCGCCACCGTCGACGTGCTCATCACCGCGACCCTGGTGGCGCTGTGGCTGCTGGTACGGGAGCCACTGGTGGCGCTGCTGCCCCGGCGCGCCCGCGGCCGGGTGTACGGGCTTGTCCGCGGGCGGCCCTGGCGGGAGCGCCACCCGGCGGGCCTGGCCTGCTGGTTCGTGGTGTCCGCGGTGATCGGTTCGCTGACCCATGTGGTGTGGGACGCGTTCACCCACCTCGACCGCTGGGGCACCCGGCTGGTGCCGGTCCTCGGCGAGGTGGTCGGCGACCTGCCGGTCTATCTGTATGTGCAGTACGGAAGTTCCGCGCTGGCGCTGCTGCTGCTCGGCTGGTGCGCGGTACGGGCGCTGCGGGCGGCGCCCGCCCGGGCGCCGCTGCCCGCCGGGTTCCGGACGCTCGACCGGCGCGGACCGCTGCTCGCGGGCTCGGTGATCGGCGCGGCCGTGGTGGCCGGGGCGGTGCAGCGGGTGCTGCGGTTCTCCGCGCTCGGCGGTCGGGTCGGCTCCCCCCTGGACATCATTCCGACGCTCTGTTTCGGCGCCGGTTCGGGGCTCTTCCTCGGCGTGCTGCTGTACGCGGCGGGGATGCGGCTGTGGCCGGCGCGTCCGGCACCCGGGCGGCCGGACGCGTCGCCGCCGGGCCGTACGGAAGCCGCGGCGGCGGACCGAACGGCCCGACGGGAACCGGAGCGCTCCCGTCCGGGATCTCGCTGATCTCGCGTTCCGGGGTGTAGCCGCGGGCCGCGGTGCCGCCGCCGAGGCGGCGGTGGACGGCGAGCGCGATGCCTTCCAGGGTGCGCACGCCGTACTTCATGGTCTCGTTGTCGTGGCTGAGCAGAGCGAGCCGGTAGTCCAGGCCGGTGCCCCGCACGATGCCGATGCTGTGCACCCGCCAGCCGTGGGTGGCGCGGGGCAGCCAGCCGTTCTTCAGGTGCACGGTCGCGCCGCGCGGTGCGCCCGCGCCGACGCCCCACGCCTGGCTGGGGATCACCTGGGCCATCAGGTCCAGGGCGGCCGGGCGGCGGGAGACGGCGGCCAGCATGGCGAGCTGGTCGCGGGCGGTGGTGCTGGTGAGGCCCCAGTACTGGTCGTGGCCGAGGACGGTGTCGGTGGCGCCGGACTCGCGCAGCACCCGGCGCAGCCGGGCCCGGGACAGGCCGTTCCACAGGTCGGTGGCGGCGGTGTTGTCGGAGCGGGTGATCATCGCCTTGAGCCGCTGGGCCTCCAGTCGGGTCGGAGCACGGCCCAGTTCGGCGGCCCGCCCGAGCACCGCTTCCATGATCAGCACTTTGGCGATGCTGGCGGAGTCGTAGGCGCGGGTGCTGGAGAGGCGGCAGCGCAGATCGCGTTTGGGGTCGTGGACGGCGACGGAGACGGTGCTGTCGCGGTCCTTGAGCGCGGCTTTGATGTCCGTGGACAGCCGGGCCGCGAGGGTGGGTTCACGGCTTGAGCTGCACAGTGCGGCGGCGTGCGCGGTGGGCGCGGGTCCGGCGGAGGCCGCGCCCGCGCCGATGAGGGCCCCGGCGAGGGCCCAGGCGCGCAGCCGGGGTCGACGACTCATGATCACGGGCATGCCCCCAGTCTCGGGACCCGCACCGGCCCGGCACCTCCCCACTGGTCCACCTGGCCCAAGCCCTTTTTTGTGGCTCGGTTCGCCTCCGGGGCGCTACAGCCGAGCTCACAGCACCGACCGTGCTCACCCCCTCGTACCTCGGGGGCTGCGCGCGCTCGGCACTGTTCCCTCGACGCGCCCCTTCGGCTCACTCGCCCGTAGGAGCGGACCCGCACCAGCAGGCACCCACAAACGGTGCGACTCGGCCCGGGGGGGGTGACTACTGGTGCGGCTGTGCCCGTACGGGCGAGTGAGCCGAAGGGCGCCGTGGGTGTCGAAAGGGAGAGCGCGCACAGGTCCCGAGGAACGAGGGACCGAGCACGGTCGACCGTCGACACCCACTCAGGCGCCCGGAGGCGAACCGAGCCACGAAAAAGGGCGAACCGAGCCACAAAAACAGCTCAGTGCGCCGCGCTGTCCCAGTTGGGGCCGACGCCGACGGAGACGTCGAGCGGGGCGCGGAGTTCGACGGCGCCCGCCATCTGTTCGCGGACGAGGGCTTCGACTTGTTCGCGTTCGCCGGGGGCGAGTTCGAGGACGATTTCGTCGTGGACCTGGAGGAGCATCCGGGAGTGGAGTCCTGCTTCGGTGAGTGCGCGGTCGACGCCGAGCATGGCGACCTTGACGATGTCGGCGGCGGTGCCCTGGATGGGGGCGTTGAGGGCCATGCGTTCGGCGGCTTCGCGGCGCTGGCGGTTGTCGCTGTTGAGGTCGGGGAGGTAGCGGCGGCGGCCGAGCATGGTTTCGGTGTAGCCGGTGGCGCGGGCTTCGTCGACGACGCGGCGGAGGTAGTCGCGGACGCCGCCGAAGCGTTCGAAGTAGGTGTCCATGAGACCGCGGGCTTCGGCGGGGTCGATGCCGAGCTGCTGGGAGAGGCCGAACGCGGACAGGCCGTAGGCCAGGCCGTACGACATGGCCTTGATCTTGCGGCGCATCTCGGCGTCGACGGCGGTCCGTTCGACGCCGAACACCTGGGAGGCGACGGTGGTGTGGAGGTCTTCGCCGGAGGCGAAGGCTTCGATGAGGCCGGTGTCCTCGGAGAGGTGGGCCATGACGCGGAGTTCGATCTGGCTGTAGTCGGCGGTCATGAGGGCTTCGAAGCCTTCGCCGACGACGAAGCCGTGGCGGATGGCGCGGCCTTCGTCGGTGCGCACCGGCACGTTCTGCAGGTTGGGGTCGGTGGAGGAGAGGCGGCCGGTGGCGGCGGTGGTCTGGCTGAAGGTGGTGTGGATGCGGCCGTCGGCGGCGACGGTCTTGATGAGGCCCTCGACGGTGGAGCGCAGCCGGGCCTGCTCGCGGTGCCGGAGCATGATCACCGGCAGTTCGTGCTCGGTCTGGCCGGCGAGCCAGGCGAGGGCGTCGGCGTCGGTGGTGTAGCCGGTCTTGGTCTTCTTGGTCTTGGGCAGGTTGAGCTCGCCGAAGAAGACTTCCTGGAGCTGCTTGGGCGAGCCGAGGTTGAACTCGTGGCCGACGGAGGCGTGGGCTTCCTTGACGGCCTGCTGGACGGCGCCCGCGAACTGCTGCTCCAGGGCTTCCAGGTGGTCGCGGTCGGCGGCGATGCCGTGGCGCTCCAGGCGGGCGAGGAGGATCGAGGTGGGCAGTTCGACGTCGTGGAGCAGTTCGCGCGCGCCGACTTCGGGGAGCCGTGCGTCGAAGGCGGTGCCGAGGTCGAGGATGGCGCGGGCCTGGCTCATCAGGGCTTCGGCCTCGGCGGTGTCGTCGGCGCCGAAGGCGAGCTGTCCGTCGGCGGCGGCGGCCGGGGCGAGTTCGCGGCCGAGGTATTCGACGGACAGGGCGTCGAGGGCGAAGGAGCGGCGGCCGGGCTTGACGAGGTAGGCGGCGAGCGCGGTGTCCATGGTGATGCCGGCGAGGGCCCAGCCCTGCTCGGGGAAGACGCGCAGCGCGTTCTTGGCGTTGTGCATGACCTTGGGGCGGGCGGGGTCGGCGAGCCACTGGGCGAACGCCTGCTCGTCGGCCGCGTCGAGCTGGGCCGGGTCGAACCAGGCGGCGGCGCCGCCGGCGGCGGCGAGGGCGATCTCGCTGACGCTGCCGGTGCCGAGCGCCCAGCTGTCGACGGTGGCGATGCCGAGCGGCCGGCCGCCGTGCTCGGTGAGCCAGCCGGTGAGCTCGCCGGGGCCGATCACGGTGAAGTCGAGGTCGACGCCGGGCGCGGGGGCGGGGGCTTCGGCCTCGGCGCTGCCGGGGTCGACGGCGAGGAGCCGCTCGCGCAGCGAGGGGTTGCGGATCTCCAGGGTGTCGAGGAAGAGGGTGAGGGCCTGCCGGTCGTAGGGCTCCCGGGCGAGGTCTTCGACGGTCCTGGGGAGTTCGACGTCGCGGACCATCTCGGTGAGGCGGCGGTTGAGCTTCACCGACTCCAGATGGTCACGGAGGTTCTGGCCTGCCTTGCCCTTGACTTCGTCGACGCGCTCGACGAGTTCGGCGAAGGAGCCGAACTGGTTGATCCACTTGGCGGCGGTCTTCTCGCCGACGCCGGGGATGCCGGGCAGGTTGTCGGACGGGTCGCCGCGCAGGGCGGCGAAGTCGGGGTACTGGTTGGGCGTGAGCCCGTACTTCTCCTGGACCTTCTCCGGGGTGAAGCGGGTCAGCTCGGAGACGCCCTTGGTCGGGTAGAGGACCGTGGTGTGGTCGCTGACGAGCTGGAAGGAGTCCCGGTCGCCGGTGACGATGAGGACGTCGAAGCCCGCGGCCTCGGCCTGGGTGACGAGGGTGGCGATGACGTCGTCGGCTTCGAAGCCGTCGACGGCGAAGCGCGGCGCGTGCATCGCGTCGAGCAGCTCGCCGATCAGCTCGACCTGGCCCTTGAACTCGTCGGGGGTCTTGGAGCGGGTCGCCTTGTACTCGGGGAACTCGTCGGAGCGCCAGGTCTTGCGGGACACGTCGAACGCGACGGCGAAGTGCGTGGGCGCCTCGTCGCGGAGCGTGTTCGCCAGCATGGACGCGAACCCGTAGATCGCGTTCGTCGGCTGCCCGGTCGCGGTGGTGAAGTTCTCCGCGGGCAGTGCGAAGAACGCCCGGTACGCCAGGGAGTGCCCGTCCATGAGGAGCAGGCGCGGGCGGTTCTCTTCGGTCATATCGGTCTTCTTCGCTGCTGTCTCGGCCACGGGACGATCCTGCCACGCGCCACCGACAATCCCGGCCACGTCGCCGCTGCCCGCCGGGAGTGACCGGTTCCGTCCGCCGGTGGTGACCGGCTGTGCCGCCGGGGGTGACCGACCGTGCGTGGTCCGTTGTCGGTGCCTCGTGACAGGATCGGAGCAGGAGGACACCCCTCGCTCCGCTCGTACGCTCAAGGGAGAGCGCGATGGTCAGCAAGCCGCCCGTCGGGGACCCGGTCCAGGACGCGCCGCGGGTCGCGGCGCCGCAGCACGCCGCGGCCGGTCTGCCCGCCGTCGCGCACACCCTGCGCATGGCGCAGGCGCAGATGGGCGTGGCGCGCACCGCGCGGACCCTGCTGAAGGTCAACCAGAAGGACGGCTTCGACTGCCCCGGCTGTGCCTGGCCGGAGGGCGACAAGCGGCATGTGGCGGAGTTCTGCGAGAACGGGGCGAAGGCGGTCGCCGAGGAGGCGACGCTGCGCCGGGTGACCCCGGAGTTCTTCGCCGCGCATCCGGTGGCCGATCTGGCGACCCGCTCGGGGTACTGGCTGGGCCAGCAGGGCCGGATCACCGAGCCGATGTATCTGCCGGAGGGTGCCGACCGCTACGAGGCGATCGGCTGGGACCGGGCGTTCGCGATCTTGGCGGAGGAGCTGACGGCGCTCGACTCCCCCGACGAGGCGCTCTTCTACACCTCGGGCCGTACCAGCAACGAGGCGGCGTTCCTGCTCCAGCTGTTCGCCCGCGAGTTCGGCACGAACAATCTGCCGGACTGCTCCAACATGTGTCACGAGTCGTCGGGTTCGGCGCTGAACGAGACGCTGGGCGTGGGCAAGGGCAGTGTGTCCCTGGAGGATCTCCACCAGGCCGATCTGATCATCGTGGCCGGGCAGAATCCGGGCACGAACCATCCGCGGATGCTGTCGGCGCTCGAGAAGGCGAAGGCGGCGGGGGCGCGGATCATCTCGGTGAACCCGCTGCCGGAGGCGGGCCTTGAGCGGTTCAAGAATCCGCAGACCCCGCAGGGGATGCTGCGCGGCGCGGCGCTGACGGATCTGTTCCTGCAGATCCGGATCGGCGGCGACCAGGCGCTGTTCCGGCTGCTGAACAAGCTGGTCCTGGAGACCCCGGGCGCGGTGGACGAGGAGTTCGTCGCGACCTACACGCACGGGTACGAGGAGTTCGCGGCGGCCGCGAAGGGCGCCGACTGGGACGAGACGCTCGCGGCGACGGGGCTCGGGCGCGCGGAGATCGAGCGGGCCCTGGAGATGGTGCTCGCTTCCGAGCGGACCATCGTGTGCTGGGCGATGGGGCTGACCCAGCACAAGCACGCGGTGCCGACGATCCGCGAGGTGGTGAATCTGCTGCTGCTGCGCGGGGCGGTGGGCAGGCCGGGTGCCGGGGTGTGCCCGGTGCGCGGGCACTCCAATGTGCAGGGCGACCGGACGATGGGGATCTTCGAGCGGCCCGCGGCGGCGTTCCTGGACGCACTGGACAAGGAGTTCGGGATCGTCTCGCCGCGTCATCACGGCTTCGACGTGGTGCGGTCGATCCAGGCGCTGCGGGACGGCACGGCGAAGGTGTTCTTCGCGATGGGCGGCAATTTCGTCGGGGCGACCCCGGACACCGAGGTGACCGAGGCGGCGATGCGCAACGCGCGCCTGACGGTGCACGTGTCGACGAAGCTGAACCGTTCGCACGCGGTGACCGGCACGCGCGCGCTGATCCTGCCGACGCTGGGCCGCACCGACAAGGACGTGCAGAAGAGCGGCAAGCAGTTCGTGACCGTCGAGGACTCGATGGGTCTGGTGCACGCCTCGCGCGGCAATCTGCCCCCGGCGGGGCCGCGGCTGCTGTCCGAGCCGGCGATCGTGGCGCGGCTCGCGCGGGCGGTGCTGGGCGCGGCCTCGGCGACGCCGTGGGAGGAGTTCGAGGCGGACTACGCGACGATCCGCGACCGCATCGCGCGGGTGATCCCGGGCTTCGCGGACTTCAACGCGCGGCTGGCGGCGAATCCGGGCGGTTTCGCGCTGCCGCACGCGCCGCGCGACGAGCGCCGGTTCCCGACGGCGACCGGCAAGGCGAACTTCACGGCGGCGCCGGTGGAGTATCCGAAGGTGCCGGAGGGGCGGCTGCTGCTGCAGACGCTGCGCTCGCACGATCAGTACAACACCACGATCTACGGTCTCGACGACCGTTACCGGGGCATCACCGGCGGGCGCCGGGTGGTCCTGGTGCATCCGGCGGACGCGGCGGCGCTCGGCTTCGCCGACGGGGTGTACGTGGACCTGGTCAGCGAGTGGACCGACGGCGTGGAGCGCCGGGCGCCCGGCTTCCGGGTGGTGCACTATCCGACCGCCCGGGGCTGCGCGGCGGCGTACTACCCGGAGACCAATGTCCTGGTGCCGCTGGAGTCGACCGCGGACATCAGCAACACCCCCGCCAGCAAGTCCGTGATCGTGCGTCTGGAACAATCCGAATCCGCCTAAGCGTTCGCTCAGGCGGACCCGAGAAGACGCCAGCCGCACGAGGACGAACGGAGCCCGGCCATGGGTGAGCAGCAGCAGGTGAAGTTCCCGCAGGAGGTCATCGACGAGTACGCCTCGCTCGGGGTCGATCTCCCGGCGCTGTTCTCGGCCGGGCATCTGGGCAACCGGATGGGCGTGCAGATCGTGGAGGCGTCGGCGGACCGGGTGGTCGGCACGATGCCGGTGGAGGGCAACACCCAGCCGTACGGGCTGCTGCACGGCGGCGCCTCGGCGGTGCTCGCGGAGACCCTGGGCTCGGTCGGCTCGATGCTGCACGGCGGGGTGTCCCGGATCGCGGTCGGCGTCGACCTGAACTGCACCCACCACCGGGGCGCGCGCAGCGGCCTGGTGACGGGGGTGGCGACGCCGGTGCACCGGGGCCGGTCCACCGCCACGTACGAGATCGTCATCACCGACGAGCAGGACCGGCGGGTCTGCACGGCGCGGCTCACCTGCATGCTGAAGGAGGTCGGCCCGCAGGACGCCGCCAAGCTCCCGGCGGCGGGCCGCCAGGACGGCACCACCGGCGCCTGACCCGCCCCCGCGCCCGCCCCGGGCGCACCCGAACCACCCGCGCGCCCCGAAGCACCCGCGCAACCGGCGCGCCCCGCGGCCCCGGACGGCACCTCCCGTCCGGGGCCGCCGCGCGTTCCGGGGCCGTCCCCAACTCCCGTACGGGCGCGCCCCCTTGCCCCGCTGCCCCGGCAGGCGTTTCATGGACGGTCCGCACCCCCGGGCACCCCGCACCCCGCCCCCCCGCCCGCCCGCGCGCCCGTCCCCGGGCACCCCGCACGCCCCCGTCGACCACCGGAGGGGCCGCCATGACCGCCGTACGACCGCGTCCCGCCCGCGGCGCACTCGCCCGCGGCACGCTCGCCCGCACCGCCCCCGCCCTCGCCGCGTTGGCCGCGCTCGTCGCGCTGACCTCCGGCTGTCAGACCGGCGGGGAGCGGGCAGCGCCGCCCGCCCCGCGCACCAGCTCGCCCGCCGACGTCTGCACCAGCCTGATCTCGTACTGGGTGCGGGAGGCCCTGGAGGGCAGCAGCTGGGCCGGGCTCGACTGGGAGCAGAAGGGGCTGTCCAACGAGCAGCTCGGCATCCATGACGAGGTGCTCGCGGCGGCGCGCGCCGAGGAGCGGCGCGCGGGGCGTCCGGCGGCCTTCGCGCTGGCCGACCGGGAGTCCCGGCGGAGGTGCGAGGCGGCGAACGGGGCGACGGGCAGTTCGGAGAACTGGCGCCCGCCCAGCGAACAGCGGGTCCCTACCAGCGGTTACCGGCCATCACCGAAGTGACTCTCCGTGATCATCACCGGAGCGGGCCCCGATGGCGGAGCGGAAGGTTCCAGTCAGCTCTATCGTCCGCTGGCGTCCTGGCGAGTGTCCGATATCCGGATACCCACCCGACCCGCACGTCAGTACCAAGATCTGCTCAAGCCCCTTAGCGGAACTGGGCGTTCTCAGCATATGAACACCGCGCTACCGACCGATGTGCCCGAGTTTGCCCACGGCCCGCACACCGCTTCCCCGTGTCGGCATAACAAGACAGTCACATCATGACCTCGGCGCTCCCGGACTTTCCCCAGCTGCGCTTAGAGTCACGGCCAGTCACCGCGCCGCCGGGCGCCTTCTCCGCAGGCCCGCTCGACCCGTACGGCCCGGCATCGAAAAACGGCACCTCTCAGCTCCACAGCTTCACGGCACCGCCTCAGCTCGAGGGGGCCGCGCCAGGGAAAGGAACCCTTTCGTGCGACAGCGTTCTCTGCTCATCCTCACGACCGTGCTCACCACGGGTGCGCTCACCCTGACCGCCTGTGGCTCGCGCGACGAGGGCGGTAAGGGCGGCGGCGACAACGCCGGCGGCACCACCGTCGTCATCGGTGTGGACGCCCCGCTGACCGGTTCGCTTTCCGCGCTCGGCCAGGGCATCAAGAACTCGGTGGACCTGGCGGTGCAGACCGCCAACAAGAACAAGGAAGTCCCCGGCGTCACCTTCAAGATCGAGGCCCTGGACGACCAGGCCACCCCGGCCACCGGCAAGGCGAACGCCACCAAGCTGGTCGGCATGAAGGACGTCCTCGGTGTCGTCGGCCCGCTGAACTCGGGTGTCTCGCAGTCCATGCAGGCGGACTTCGACAAGGCCAGCCTGACCCAGGTCTCCCCGGCCAACACCAACCCGTCGCTGTCCCAGGGCGACAACTGGGGCTCGGGCCAGAAGTCGCGTCCGTTCAAGACGTACTTCCGTACCGCCACCACCGACGTCATCCAGGGCAAGTTCGCCGCGAACTACCTGTTCAAGGACGCGGGCAAGAAGAAGGTCTTCGTCGTCAACGACAAGCAGACCTACGGTGCGGGCCTGGCGAAGATCTTCAGCGACGAGTTCAAGCGCCTCGGCGGCCAGGTCGTCGGCCAGGACTCGGTGACCGTGAAGGAGACCGACTTCTCCTCCACCGCCAACAAGATCAAGACCTCGGGCGCCGACTCGGTCTATTTCGGTGGCCAGTACCCGGAGGGCGGTCTGCTCTCCGACCAGGTCAAGAAGGCAGGCGCGAAGATCCCCACCATGGGTGGCGACGGCATCTACGACCCGGAGTTCATCAAGGCGTCCGGTGAGCCCAACGACGGCGACCTGGCCACCTCGGTCGGTTTCCCGATCGAGAAGCTCCCGACCTCGAAGAAGTTCATCGAGGACTACAAGGCGGGCGGCTACAAGGACCCGTACGCGGCCTACGGCGGCTACTCCTACGACGCCGCGTGGTCGATCATCCAGGCCGTGAAGGCCGTCGTCGCCGCGAACAGCGGCAAGCTGCCCGACGACGCCCGTGCCAAGGTCACCGAGGCCATGGCGAAGGTGTCCTTCGAGGGCGTGACCGGTTCGGTCGCCTTCGACGAGTTCGGTGACACCACCAACAAGCAGCTCACCGTCTACCAGGTCAAGAACGGCGCCTGGACCGACGTGAAGTCCGAGACCTTCAAGGACTGACGCTCCACCTCGCACCGCACCCGCACCACTTGAACCGAGCCGCGCGGGGGCGCCCAAAGCGCCCTCGCGCGGTGTCATATCCGACCCGCTCATCGGAGGCCCTGCGGTGAACGAACTGCCGCAACAGCTGGCCGACGGCCTTGCCCTCGGAGCCCTCTACGGGCTCATCGCCATCGGTTACACGATGGTCTACGGCATCGTCCAGCTCATCAACTTCGCCCATGGCGAGATCTTCATGATCGGAGGCTTCGGCGCGCTGACCGCGTACACGATCCTCCCCGACGGCACCGCGCTCGCCATCGCCATCCCGGTGATGCTGGTCGGCGGCGCGCTGGTCTCCGTGGCCGTCGCCACCGCCGCCGAGCGCTTCGCCTACCGTCCGCTGCGCAACGCGCCCAGACTCGCGCCGCTGATCACCGCGATCGGTCTGTCGATCGTGCTGCAGCAGCTGGTGTGGGGCTTCTACCCGGACGCCAAGAGCCCGGTGAAGTTCCCCGAGTTCAAGGGCGAGAGCTTCAAGATCTTCGAGGGTCTTTCGATCTCCCGCGCCGACACCTTCGTCCTGGTCGCCGCCCCGCTGTGCATGCTCGCACTGGGTCTGTTCGTGTCGAAGTCGCGCAGCGGCCGGGCCATGCAGGCCACCGCGCAGGACCCGGACACGGCGAAGCTCATGGGCATCAACACCGACCGCATCATCGTGATGGCGTTCGCCATCGGCGCCGCGTTCGCCGCGGTCGCGGCGGTCGCCGAGGGCCTCGACAAGGGTCAGATCCGCTTCGAGATGGGCTTCCTGCTCGGTCTCAAGGCGTTCACCGCGGCCGTCCTCGGCGGTATCGGCAACATCTACGGCGCCATGATCGGCGGTGTGGTCCTCGGCCTCGCCGAGACCCTGTCGATCGCCTACGTCGAGCACATCCCCGGGATGGCGCAGTTCGGCGGCGGCGCCTGGAAGGACATCTGGGTCTTCTCCCTCCTCATCCTCGTGCTGCTGTTCAGGCCACAGGGCCTGCTCGGCAAGCGCGCGACGGACAGGGCGTGATGGCGATGACCGACCTCTCCAAGAACGCCGAGAACCCCCAGAACCCCGAGAGCACCGAGAATGCGCCGGGCGCGGACGCGCCCGCCGCCAGGGGCCCGCTGCCCTGGGTGGTCCTGGCGGGCGGTGTGGGCTCCGTCGTCGCCCCGTTCCTCGCCTGGACGTGGACGAAGGACTTCCCCGGCAACCTCACGGTCGACGGCTACCCGGGCGGCCTTCAGCTGCTGACCCTGACCGGTGGTGTGCTGCTTGTCCTGTTCGCGCTGTCCGCGCTCGGGATCAAGGGCCTGGGCTGGCTCACCCCGGGCGGCTCCACCCAGGCGCTGCGTTTCCTGGCGCTCGGCACCTTCGCCACCACCTGGTACACCGTGATCGCGATCACGGTGGAGCTGGGCGGGGTGGTCAATCTGGAGCCCGGCGGGTTCATAGCCGCGGTCGTGACGCTGCTGCCGCTGGCGGCCTGGCTGGTGAAGGACGACAGCCGCAAGCCCGCGAAGGCGAAGGAGCTGCCGTCCTGGGCGGAGATCCTGGTCCTCGTCGTGGTCTTCGGCCTCGGCATGTACGCGGTGACGTTCGGCATCTCCACCGAGTACAGCGAGCTGTTCGTCGGCTATCTGCTGCTCGCCGGGTTCGTCGCGGCCGGTCTGAACAAGTCCGGTCTGATGAGCCGGGTGACGGCGATCGCGTCGAAGAACCGGCAGATCGCGGCGATCGCCGCGTTCGTGGCCGCCGCCGCGTTCCCGTTCACGCAGACCACCGACACCTTCGTCGTCATCGCGGTCAACATCCTGATCTTCGCGACGGTCGCGCTCGGCCTGAACGTGGTCGTCGGTCTGGCCGGTCTGCTCGACCTCGGTTACGTCGCCTTCCTCGGCGTCGGCGCCTACACCGCCGCCCTGGTGTCCGGCTCCACCGCCTCCGCGTTCGGCGTCCAGCTGCCGTTCCTGGCGGCGGTCGCCATCGGCGCGGCGGCCGCGCTGGTCTTCGGCGTCATCATCGGCGCCCCGACGCTGCGGCTGCACGGCGACTACCTCGCCATCGTGACGCTCGGCTTCGGTGAGATCTTCCGGATCACCGTCAACAACATGGACGGCGACAACGGCCCGCAGATCACCAACGGCCCGAACGGCATCCCGAACATCCCGGCGCTGAACCTCTTCGGCTACGACTTCGGCGAGACCCACACCATCCTGGGGGTGGAGGTCGGCACCTACGCCAACTACTACCTGCTGATGCTGCTCGTCATGGTCTTCGTCGTGCTGGTGTTCAGCCGCGCGCAGGACTCCCGCATCGGCCGGGCCTGGGTCGCGATCCGTGAGGACGAGACCGCGGCGACCGCGATGGGCATCAACGGCTTCCGCGTGAAGCTGATCGCGTTCGCGCTCGGCGCCACCCTCGCGGGCGTCGCCGGCACCGTCCAGGCCCACTTCCAGGGCACGGTCGTCCCCGAGATGTACGTGTTCGCAGGTCCCGTCGCGCCGAACTCGGCCTTCCTCCTCGCGGCCGTCATCCTCGGCGGCATGGGCACCATCCGCGGCCCGCTGGTCGGCGCGGCGCTGCTGTTCCTGATCCCCGAGAAGCTGGCCTTCCTCAAGGACTACCAGCTGCTCGCGTTCGGTCTCGCGCTCATCCTGCTCATGCGCTTCCGCCCCGAGGGCCTCATCCCGAACCGGCGCGCGAAGCTGGAGTACCACGAGCACGACGACGACGGCGCGGTCGTGGACGTACCCGAGCAGCGCACGCCTGCCACGAACACTGCGAAGGCGGGTGCGTGAACGCCATGACCACCACCACCGAAACCGCCACCGCCGCCACCGTGCTGGACGCCTCCGGTGTCACCATGCGCTTCGGCGGTCTGACCGCCGTGCGCGGGGTGGACCTGACCGTCCGCGAGGGCGAGATCGTCGGTCTGATCGGGCCCAACGGCGCGGGCAAGACCACCTTCTTCAACTGCCTGACCGGTCTGTACGTGCCCACCGAGGGCCAGGTCAGCTACAAGGGCACGGTCCTGCCGCCGAAGCCGCACCTGGTCACCCAGGCCGGCATCGCCCGTACCTTCCAGAACATCCGGCTGTTCTCCAACATGACGGTCCTGGAGAACGTCCTGGTCGGACGGCACACCCGGACCAAGGAGGGGCTGTGGTCCGCGCTGCTGCGCGGTCCCGGCTTCAAGAAGGCGGAGGCCGCCTCCCGCGCCCGCGCCATGGAGCTCCTGGAGTTCGTGGGGCTGGCGGCGAAGGCCGAGCACCTGGCCCGCAACCTCCCCTACGGCGAGCAGCGCAAGCTGGAGATCGCCCGCGCGCTGGCGAGCGACCCGGGTCTGCTGCTGCTCGACGAGCCGACGGCCGGCATGAACCAGAACGAGACCCGCACCACCGAGGAGCTGGTCTTCGCGATCCGTGACCTCGGGATCGCGGTCCTGGTCATCGAGCACGACATGAAGTTCATCTTCAACCTGTGCGACCGGGTCGCCGTCCTGGTCCAGGGCGAGAAGCTGGTCGAGGGCACGGCCGAGACCGTGCAGGGCGACGAGCGGGTCGTCGCGGCCTACCTCGGCACCCCGTACGAGGACGCGCCCGGCGCGGCGGAGGTCGCGGAGGTGGAGGCCGCCGAGGCCCACGCCGCCGAAGCCGACGCCGGTACGGCTCCGGACGCGGCCGGGGCCGCGGCGGACAGCACCACCGAAGGAGACTCCAAGTGACCGCACTCCTCGAGGTCAAGGACCTCAGGGTCGCCTACGGCAAGATCGAGGCCGTCAAGGGCATCTCCTTCTCCGTCGAGGCCGGCCAGGTCGTCAGCCTGATCGGCACCAACGGCGCGGGCAAGACCACGACCCTGCGGACCCTGTCCGGTCTGATCAAGCCGACCAGCGGCACCATCACCTTCGACGGCCAGGCGCTCGGCGGCGTCCCGGCCCACAAGGTGGTCGCGCTCGGCCTGGCCCACTCCCCCGAGGGCCGGCACATCTTCCCGAAGCTGACCATCGTCGAGAACCTGCGGCTCGGCGCCTTCCTCCGCAAGGACAAGGACGGCATCGAGAAGGACATCCAGCGCGCCTACGACCTCTTCCCGATCCTGGGCGAGCGTCGCAAGCAGGCCGCGGGCACCCTGTCCGGCGGTGAGCAGCAGATGCTCGCCATGGGCCGGGCGCTGATGTCGAAGCCGAAGCTCCTCATGCTCGACGAGCCGTCGATGGGCCTCTCCCCGATCATGATGCAGAAGATCATGGAGACCATCGCCACGCTCAAGGCCGAGGGCATGACCATCCTGCTGATCGAGCAGAACGCGCAGGCCGCGCTCTCGCTCGCCGACCAGGGCTACGTCCTGGAGGTCGGCACGATCAAACTGTCCGGCACCGGCCAGGACCTCCTCCACGACGACGAGGTCCGCAAGACCTACCTCGGCGAGGAGTAGGCACGTACGGCAGAAGGCCCGCCCCGCGGTCGCGTGGGGCGGGCCTTCTCCGTGTCCGCGTACGGGAGTCGTACGGGCGCGGTACGCGGTACGGGCGCGGGCGCTACGCCTGGCCCTTGGACTTCGCCGCCTTCTTCTCCTCGGCGTCCTCGATGACCGCCTCGGCGACCTGCTGCATCGACATCCGGCGGTCCATGGAGGTCTTCTGGATCCAGCGGAACGCGGCGGGCTCGGTCAGCCCGTACTGGGTCTGCAGGACCGACTTGGCGCGGTCGACCAGCTTGCGGGTCTCCAGGCGCTGGGAGAGGTCGGCGATCTCCTGTTCGAGGGCGCGCAGCTCGGCGAACCGGGAGACGGCCATCTCGATGGCGGGCACCACGTCGCTCTTGCTGAACGGCTTGACCAGGTACGCCATGGCGCCGGCGTCCCTGGCCCGCTCGACGAGCTCGCGCTGCGAGAAGGCGGTGAGCATGAGGACCGGGGCGATGGACTCGCCCGCGATCTTCTCGGCCGCCGAGATGCCGTCGAGGACCGGCATCTTCACGTCGAGGATCACCAGGTCGGGCCGGTGCTCTCGGGCCAGCTCGACGGCCGTGGCGCCGTCGCCCGCCTCGCCGACGACGGTGTAGCCCTCCTCCTCCAGCATCTCCTTGAGATCCAGGCGGATGAGGGCCTCGTCCTCGGCGATGACGACGCGGGTCGTCAGCGGCGGGACGTGGGCCGCTTCGGCGGCGTCGTCGGCGTCGGGCTGGGGCGACTCGGGGGCGGTCACGCGGGCTCCTCGTTCAGGGCCTCGTCCCTGGGGAACCGAGGCGAATACGGCTCCCCATGAGCGTACCCACCTCCTGTAAGGTAGGGGCACGGCGGGTGACCGCCGCCCTTCGTTTCGAAGGATGCCCCGGTAGCCCAGCGGTAGAGGCAATGGTCTCAAACACCATCTAGCGTGGGTTCGAATCCCACCCGGGGTACATTAACGCGATTTCCAAGGTCACGCTTCGGGTCACGCCCCGACCGGGTCGCCGATGTGATGCACCCGGACCATGTTGGTGGAGCCCGCCACACCGGGCGGTGAGCCCGCCGTGATGACCACGATGTCGCCCCGCTCGCAGCGCCCGATCCGCAGCAGTTCTTCGTCCACCTGGGCGACCATGGCGTCGGTGGAGTCCACGTGCGGGCCGAGGAAGGTCTCCACCCCCCAGGTCAGATTGAGCTGGGCGCGGGTGGCCGGGTCCGGGGTGAAGGCGAGCAGCGGGATCGGCGAGCGGTAGCGCGAGAGCCGCTTGACCGTGTCGCCGGACTGGGTGAAGGCGACCAGGAACTTGGCCCCGAGGAAGTCGCCGATCTCGGCGGCGGCCCGGGCCATCGCGCCGCCCTGGGTGCGGGGCTTGTTGCGCTCGGTCAGCGGCGGCAGGCCCTTGGCGAGGATGTCCTCCTCGGCGGCCTCGACGATCCGGCTCATGGTGCGCACGGTCTCGATCGGGTACTTGCCGACGCTGGTCTCGCCGGACAGCATCACGGCGTCGGTGCCGTCGATGACGGCGTTGGCGACGTCGGACGCCTCGGCGCGGGTGGGCCGGGAGTTCTCGATCATCGAGTCGAGCATCTGGGTGGCGACGATGACCGGCTTGGCGTTGCGCTTGGCGAGCTTGACGGCCCGCTTCTGCACGATCGGCACCTGCTCCAGGGGCATCTCGACGCCCAGGTCGCCGCGGGCGACCATGATCCCGTCGAAGGCGGCCACGATGCCGTCGATGTTCTCGACGGCCTGCGGCTTCTCGATCTTGGCGATGACCGGGACCCGGCGGCCCTCCTCGGCCATGATCCGGTGCACGTCCTCGACGTCACGGCCGGTGCGGACGAAGGACAGGGCGATCACGTCGGCCCCGGTGCGCAGGGCCCAGCGCAGGTCCTCGATGTCCTTCTCGGAGAGCGCGGGCACCGAGACGGCGACCCCGGGCAGGTTGAGCCCCTTGTTGTCGGAGATCATGCCGCCCTCGACGACCAGGGTGTTGACCCGGGGTCCTTCGACGGAGGTGACCTCCAGGGTCACCCGGCCGTCGTCGACGAGGATCCGCTCGCCGGTGGTGACGTCCGCCGCGAGGCCGGCGTAGGTGGTGCCGCAGCAGTGGCGGTCGCCCTCCATCGGCTCGACGGTGATGGTGAACTCGTCGCCCCGTTCAAGGAGTACCGGACCCTCGCGGAATCGGCCGAGACGGATCTTCGGGCCTTGAAGGTCGGCGAGGACGCCGACGCTGCGGCCGGCCTCCTCGGACGCCTTGCGCACGTGGTGGTAGCGCTCCTCGTGCTCGGCATAGCTGCCGTGACTGAGGTTGAATCGGGCCACGTCCATTCCGGCCTCGATCAACGCCTTGATCTGGTCGTATGTTTCGGTGGCGGGCCCAAGGGTACAAACGATTTTTGCTCGGCGCATAAGACGAGCCTAGGGCTTACCGACCGGTAGCGAAGGGGTCGGGCATGTCCACCCAACAACCTTTCCGTGAAAGGTTGTTGACAAGTCTTGAATTTGTGCGCCGGGGTGCTCCAATGAGCGGTTTACGCGCCCGGAAAGGCGTTGTCTCACAGCGTGGGCGGGCTCATCACAAAACGCGCGGCGACATCCGCCGCGACCTGCTGGAGCTGCGGTTCCAGGTCGAGCGGGGCGGGCGCGTCCGCGGCTTCCGCGGCGAAGGCCATCCGCATCCCGCCGCCCCGGGGCTGCCCGAACGGCATCGGGTCAAGACCCGTGTCGGACAGTTCGAGCAGCGCCACCAGCGAACCGCCGAGCGCCGCCGCGTACTCCCTGGCCCGGCGCACCGCCTCCCGTACGGCGAGCCGGCGCGCCTCGGCGTACGCCGGGGAGTCCGGGCGCAGCGCCCACCAGGGTCCGTCGACCTCGGTCCACTCCAGGTCGGCGAGCCGGGTGACCAGCTCGCCGAGGGCGGTGAAGTCGGTCAGCTCGGCCGACAGCCGCACCCAGCCCTGGTAGCCGCGCAGCCGTTCGCCGCGGCCGTGCTTCGCCTGCTCGGGGGTGATCGACAGGGCGCCGGTCTCCAGCTTCGAGACCGCGTCGCCGTACGACTTCACCAGGGCGACCGCCTCGGCGTTGCGGCCGGTCAGAGCGGCCAGCACGGCGTCCCGGCCGGTGCCCCTGGCCCGTACCGACACGCCGATCCGGGCCAGCTCGGGCTCGACCTCCAGGCGGCCCTCGCCGCGGACCGTCACCTGGGGGGCCTCGGGGGCGGGGAACTGCTGCTGCTGTGTCATGCGGCCACCCTCCCACCCCGCCCCCGGAAAGGCCCGGCGGTCGGAGCTGCCGGGTGAGCTCAGAGCTGTTGGATGAGCGGGGTCAGTTTGCGTTCCTGGGCCGGGATCACCGGCGCCTCGCGGGACTCCAGGCCGAAGGTGGTGAACGCGGTCCTGCGCGGCAGCGGGTACGGCTCCTTGCCGGTGACCGCGTTGAGGATCACGGCGCTGCGCCACGCGGCGAGCCCCAGGTCGGGGGCGCCGACGCCGTGGGTGTGCCGCTCGGCGTTCTGCACGTAGACCGAGCCGGTCACCGAGTCGTCGAGGACCAGCCGGTACTGGGCGTCGATCCGGGCCCGGCCGGCCGAGTCGTGGCGCAGATACGGGTCGAGCCCGGCGAGCATCCGGTCGACCGGGCGCTCCCGGTAGCCGGTGGCGAGCACGACGGCGTCGGTGGTGAGCCGGGAGCGGCTGCCCTGCTGGAGGTGTTCCAGGTGCAGTTCCACCTTGGTGGTGGCGACCCGGCCGGCGGTGCGGACCCGGACGCCGGGGGTGAGGACGGCGTCCGGCCAGCCGCCGTGCAGGGTGCGGCGGTAGAGCTCGTCGTGGATGGCGGCGACCGTCTCGGCGTCGATGCCCTTGTGCAACTGCCATTGCCGGGGCAGGAGTTCGCCGCGTACCGGTTCGGGCAGGGCGTGGAAGTAGCGGGTGTAGTCGGGGGTGAAGTGTTCGAGGCCGAGCTTGGAGTACTCCATCGGCGCGAACGCCTCGGTGCGGGACAGCCAGTGCAGCCGCTCGGCCCCGGCCGGGCGGGAGCGCAGCAGGTCGAGGAAGACCTCGGCGCCGGACTGGCCGGAGCCGATCACGGTGACGTGCCCGGCGGCGAGCAGCGCGTCGCGGTGGGTGAGGTAGTCGGCGGCGTGCAGCACCGGCACGCCGGGCGCGTCGGCGAGCGGGCGCAGCGGCTCGGGGACGTACGGCTCGGTGCCGACGCCGAGGACGACGTTGCGGGTGTACGAGCGGCCCAGCGCCTCGGCCTCGCCGTCGGCGTCGAGCTGGGTGAAGTCGACCTCGAACAGTTTGCGTTCGGGGTTCCAGCGGACGGAGTCGACCTGGTGTCCGAAGTGGAGTCCGGGGACCAGTCCGCTGACCCAGCGGCAGTAGGCGTCGTACTCGGCGCGCTGGATGTGGAACTTCTCGGCGAAGTAGAAGGGGAACAGCCGCTCGCGGCTCTTCAGGTAGTTGAGGAAGGTCCAGGGGCTGGCCGGGTCTGCGAGGGTGACCAGGTCGGCGAGGAACGGGACCTGGAGCGAGGCGCCCTCGATGAGCAGTCCGGGGTGCCAGTGGAAGGCGGGCCGCTGTTCGTAGAAGGCGGCGGCGAGGCCGCCGGGGACGCCGTCGGCGAGCGCGGCGAGCGACAGGTTGAACGGGCCGATGCCGACGCCCACCAGGTCGTGCGGGCGGTCGAGGGCGGCGGACGGGGACGCTTCGGCGGGGCTGCCGGGGGTGCCGGTCATCGGGCGGTGCTGCCTTCCACGAGGGTGATGATCTCTTCGAGGTCGCCGGGGGTGGCGTGGGGGTTGAGCAGGGTGGCCTTGAGCCAGCGCCGTCCGTCGGCCTCGGCCCGGCCGAGGACCGCGCGGCCCTGGTCGAGCAGGGTGCGGCGGATCGCGGCGACGGCCGTGTCGTCGGCGTCGTACGGCCGGAACAGGACGGTGGTGAGGGTGGGGCGGGCGTAGAGCTCCAGGCCCGGGGCCTTCTCGACCAGGTCGGCGAGGTGCTGGGCGAGTTCCATGCAGACGTCGACGAGCGCGCCGAGTCCGGTGCGGCCGAGCGCGCGCAGGGTGACGGCGGTCTTGAGGACGTCGGCGCGGCGGGTGGTGCGCAGCGAGCGGCCGAGCAGGTCGGGCAGTCCGGCCTCGGTGTCGTCGTCGGCGTTGAGGTAGGCGGCGGTGTGGCCGAGCGGGGCGAGGTCGGCGCCTTCGGGTACGGCGAGGAGTCCGGCGGCGGCCGGCTGCCAGCCCAGTTTGTGCAGGTCGACGGCGACGCTGCGGGCCCGGTCGAGGCCGTCGAGCAGGTGCCGGTGGGTGGCGCTGAACAGCAGCGGGCCGCCGTAGGCGGCGTCCACGTGGAGTTCGGCGCCGCGTGCCGCGCACAGGTCGGCGATCTGCGGCATCGGGTCGACGAGTCCGGCGTCGGTGGTGCCCGCGGTGGCCGCGAACAGCAGCGGGGGTCCGGCGAGTTCGGTGAGCGCCTGGTCGAGCGAGGCGAGGTCGACGGTGCCGTTGGGGGCGGGCACGACGACCGGTTCGGGCAGTCCGAGCAGCCAGGTGGCGCGGCGCAGCGAGTGGTGGGCGTTGGCGCCGACGACGGTCGTCACGCTGCCGTGCCGTTCCCTGGCGAGCAGCAGCGCGAGCTGGTTGGACTCGGTGCCGCCGGTGGTGACGAGCGCGTCGGGGGCGGTCGCGGCGGGGAACAGTTCGGCGGCGAGGGCGGCGGTGACCAGTGCTTCGAGCGCGGAGGCGGCGGGTGCCTGGTCCCAGGAGTCGAGGGACGGGTTGAGCACCGAGACGGCGAGGTCGGCGGCGGCGGCGTGGGCCAGCGGCGGGGTGTGCAGATGGGCCGCGCAGAGCGGGTCGGCGGGGTCGGCGGCGCCGGCCGTGAGGGCGTGGACGAGGGTACGCAGTGCCTCGTCCGGGCCCGTGCCGTGGTCCGGCAGCACCGCGCCGCCCAGCTCCTCGCGCAGCCGGTGCGCGACCGCGCCGGGCCCCCCGGCGGGCAGCGGCCCACCGCGCTCGGCGGCCCCGTCGCGCAGGGCGCCGAGCACGGTGTCGAGAAGCGGACGGAGGGCGTCGGGACCGGGGACGCCCCCGGCCAGGGGTGCGGCACGCATGGTCGACAGGGTGCCGGGGTTTCTTCCGGTGTGTCCGGAGACGGCGGGAGTGTGACCCGAACGGGGGACATGGGGCCCGGTCGGGCCCCGCGGGCGGGGCCAGGGGCGTAACGGGGGCCGGGGGCCGAGGCGTCGGGGACCCGGCCGGGGCCGTGGGCTCGCGTCACCGGCCCCGACCGACGGGCTGTCGGCTCAGACCACCTCCAGGTTGGCCATCATCCCCATGTCCTCGTGCTCCGCGTTGTGGCAGTGGAAGAGGTAGCGGCCGCGGTGGCCCTCGAAGCGGGTGAGGATCTCCACCGCCTCGCCGGGGCGCAGCGACACGGTGTCCTTGAGGCCCGCGTCGTGCGGCAGCGGGGCCTTGCCGCCGCGGCTCAGGACGCGGAAGCCGGTGAGGTGGAGATGGACCGGGTGGTGGACGTCGGCGACGAGGCGCCACAGTTCCAGGTCGCCGAGCCGGACGGTGACGTCGGTGCGGGCCGGGTCGAAGGGCAGGCCGCCGATCAGCCAGCCGTGGCCGCCGGAGTCCATCCGGCCCGCGCGGAAGGAGAAGTCGCGGACCTTGACGGCGTCCTCGCGGCGCCAGGCCGGGAGGTCGGTGGAGAGCACGGCGGGCACCCGGCTGGGATCGGCGGCCCCGCGGGCGATCCGGAAGGCCATCACCTCGCGGGTGCGGCCGGAGCCGAGCCGGTTGACGAGCCGGACCCGGCCGCCGACCGGCACCCGGGCGAAGTCCACGACCAGGTCGTAGCGTTCGGCCGGGGCGAGGGGCAGCCGCCGGTGGGTGACGGGGGCGGCGAGCAGGCCCTGGTCGGCGCCGATCTGGACCAGCGGCAGCTCGCGGCCCGCGTCGTCGACGAGGGCCAGCTCGTAGTGCCGGGCGTTGGAGGCGTTGAGGACCCGCAGCCGGTGGCGGGCGGCGTCGGCCTCGTACACCGGCCAGGGTGCGCCGTTGACCAGGATCACGTCGCCGAGCACCCCGGCGAGGTAGCGCTCGGGGACGCCGGGGCGTTCGCGCAGGGTGGGGTCGAGGGACGGGTAGGCGAGGCTGCCGTCGGCCTCGAAGGCGCGGTCGGTGATGACCAGGGGCAGTTCGCGCGGCCCTGCGGGCAGGCCGAGGGCCTCCTCGGCGGCGTCCCGCACGACGTGCAGCCCGGCCAGGCCGCGCCAGATCGCCGGGGCGGTGAAGTCCATCCGGTGGTCGTGGTACCAGAGCAGGGTGGGGCGCTGGTCGTTGGGGAAGGTGTAGTCGCGGGTCAGCTCGGTGCGCACGGCCCGCGGGTCGTGCATCGCGCTGTGGCCGCCCGCCGCTCCCCCGCCGCCCTCGCCGCCCTGGTGGCCGCCTCCGCCGTCGTGCCCGGTGTGGCCGCCGGCCGGGGCGGGATCGCGCCAGCCCCGGGGCGTGACCAGGTCGGTCGGGTAGCCGTCGGACGCGGCCGGGGTGCGGCCGCCGTGCAGATGGACGACGGTGGGCACCGGGAGTTCGTTGCGGTGGGTCACCACGACCCGGCGGCCGCGCCGGGACTCGATGGTCGGCCCGGGGAAGGTGCCGTCGTACGTCCAGAGCCGGGTGCGCACCCCGGGCAGCAGCTCAGCCGTGACCTCGCGCTGGGTGAGGGCGTAGCGGTCGGCGCCGCCGGAGGTGGCGACCGGGGCGAGCACCCGGGGCAGCGGCAGCGGCACCTGGAAGGGCGGCGGCAGCGGGACCGCGCTGGTGAGTTCGGCGCCGGTGGCCGCCGGGTGGCGGGCGAGCGCGGCGGCGGCGCCGAGGCCGCCGACGGCGAACACGCCGAGCGCGCCGCCGACCCCGAGCAGTTGACGGCGGGTCAGGTCAGACATCGGCGCGCTCCGTCCGGGGCGCACCGACCACGGGCGTGGCCGTCGGGGCGGCCGGGGTCGCGCCGCGCGGCGCCAGCGGCCGCAGCCACAGGGCCGCGAACAGCAGCGTCGCCGCCACCACGGTGAACACCCCGAGCGGGATGTGCAGCCAGAGCGCGCCCTCGGTCCCGGCGACGTACTGCGCGGACTCGGCCGCCATCAGCGCCAGCGAGGCCCAGAACGGCCAGGACCGGCGCAGCCTGGCCCAGACCACGCCCGCGACGACGAGTTGCAGCAGACACAGCGAGGTGACGAGATCGGCTCCGGTGCGGTGCATCCCGAGTCCGTCGAAGTCCCCGCTCAAGTAGACCCCGGCGAACACCGGTTGGGCGAACACCGCCACCGTGTGGACCGTTCCGACGGTCCTCAGCACCCATACGCTCGGCCGCACGGCCATCGGGCGCCCCCTCCCCTGGTTTCCAGATGCGTGAACGCCCCAGACGCTAGGGGCCGCCCGCTTATCGTGTCCAAGATCGATATTGCTATGGCGTCATGCCCCGGGAGTCATGATGGATCTCCACGCGCTCCGGCAGTTCACTGTCGTCGCCCGCCTTGAGCACCTCAGCCGGGCCGCCGACGAACTCCGCGTCGCCCAGCCCTCGTTGAGCCGGACGATCGCCCGGCTCGAAGGGGAGCTCGGGGCACCCCTGTTCGACCGGGCGGGGCGGCTGCGGCTCAATGACGCCGGGCGGGCGTTCCTGCGCCATGTGGAGCGCGCGCTCGGCGAGCTCGACGCGGGGCGGCGGGCGGTGACGGATCTCGCGGACCGGGGTTTCGGCACCGTACGGATCGCCTCGGAGACGTTCCTGACGCTGACCGGGCCGCTCGGGGCGTTCAAGCGGGCGCATCCCGCCGTGGAGGTGGCGCTGCACCAGATGGCCGCCGACGAGATGGGGCGGGCGCTGCGGGCCCAGGAGGTCGATCTGTGCGTGGCCTCGCAGCCGGTGGCCGTCGAGGGCCTGCTGGCGGACGCGCTGCTCGACGAGCCGGTGTGGCTGGTGGCGCCGCCGGAGCACCGGCTGGCCGGGCGGGACGCGGTGGCGGTGGCCGAGCTGGCCGACGAACCGTTCGTCACCACCCGCACCGGGCACTGGCAACGGCGGCTGCTCGACCGGCTGTTCGCGGCCGAGGGGCTGGCCCCGCCGCGGATCGTCTGCGAGGGCGACGAGCCGAGCGCGACCGCGATCCTGGTCGCCGCCGGGCTCGGCGTCGGCCTCATCCCGGACCTGGCGCGGCGCAGCGCGACCCGCGCGCCGGTCGCCTGGGTCCGGGTCGAGGGCCCGGCCTGCCGCCGGACCCTCACCCTGCTGCGGTACGCCGAGGCCCGCCCGGGCGGCGCCGCGCGGCTGATGCGCGCGGCGCTGACCGGGTGGGACTGGGCGGCGGGCCCGGTCTAGGGACCTGATCCCCGGGTCCCGCGGCCCGCCGCCGCGACTCAGCCGCGGACGCGCAGGGCGCGGGCCAGGTCGTCGAGCTGGTCGGCCAGCTGGCGGCGCATCGCGGGGATCATCTCGTCCTCGGCCAGGTGGCGTTCGCCGAGGGCCAGGGACTCCGCGTCGACCGCGTACGCCGGGAAGGCCGAGCGTCCGGCGACGGCGGCCATGGCGGGGCCGCGGCGGCCGGCCATGGCGATCGCGGCCGGGTAGAAGCGCGGCACGAAGTCCCGTACCAGTTCGGCCTGTTCGGGCTTCCAGAAGCCCTGGGCGGTGGCGGTGAACAGATAGTTCGACAGGTCGTCGGAGTCGAACATGGCCGCCCAGGCGGCCTCCTTGGCCGCCGCCGTGGGCAGCGCGGCGCGGCAGCGGGCGGCGCCCTCCTGGCCGGTGGCGCTGGGGTCGCGGGCCAGCTCGGTGTCGATGGCGGCCTCGTCGACGGCGCCGAGCACGGCGAGCCGGGCCAGGATCCGCCAGCGCAGCTCGGGGTCGAGCTCGGGGCCGCCGTGGACGGTGCCGTCGGACAGCCAGGTGGCGATCTTGTCCGGGGTGGTGGCGCTGTCCACGCAGGTGCGGACGGCCGTCAGACGCAGGCCCGGCGCGTCGCCGTCCTCGGTGCGGCGCAGCAGGTCGCGGGTGATCGAGCCGATGGCGGCGAGCGCGGCGGGGCGGTCGGCGGCGGCCGTGTACCGGTCGGCGATCTGGGTGCGGGCGAACGCCAGCACGCCCTGGACGACGGCGAGTTCGGTCTCCTCCGGGAGGTGGGCGACGGCCGTCTCCAGGTAGTCGGCGGGCGCCAGTTCACCGTCGCGGACCATGTCGCGCAGCGCGTTCCAGACGACCGCGCGGGTCAGCGCGTCGGGAATCCGGGACAGCGAGCGCAGCGCGGTCTCCGCGGACACCTCGTCGAAGCGCATCTTGGTGTAGGTGAGGTCGCCGTCGTTGAGCATGACGAGCGCCGGGCGGGGGCCTTCGAGCTCCAGCGGCGCGGCCTGCGGCACGTCCACCCAGACCCGCTCGCGCAGTTCGAGCCCACCGGCCGCGTCGCGGTCGAAGACGCCGACGGAGAGCCGGTGCGGGCGGTGCCCGGCGCGCTCGACGGTGAGCCGCCACCGGTTGCCCTCGCCGGCCAGGCTCGGGGTGAGGACGTCGACGCCGGTGGTGCGCAGCCACTCGTCGGCCCAGGCGTGCACGTCACGGTCGGTGGCGGCGGCCAGGTTGTCGATGAAGTCGGCGAGGCTGGCGTTGCCGAACTTGTGCCGCTTGAAGTGGATGTTGATGCCCGCGAGGAAGTCCTCCTCGCCCATCCAGGCGACGAGCTGGCGCAGTGCGGAGGCGCCCTTGGCGTACGAGATGCCGTCGAAGTTCAGCAGCGCGGACGCGGTGTCGGGGACGTCCTCGGGGGCGGGCGCGACGGGGTGGGTGGAGGGCCGCTGGTCGGCCTCGTAGCCCCAGGCCTTGCGGGTGACGCCGAAGTCGATCCAGGTGTCGGCGAAGCGGTCGCCGCACGCCTCGTTGACCGTCTGGTAGCCCATGTACTCGGCGAAGGACTCGTTCAGCCAGATGTCGTCCCACCAGCGCAGGGTGACCAGGTCGCCGAACCACATGTGGGCCATCTCGTGGGCGATGACCATGGCGCGGGTCATCCGCTCGGTGTCGGTGACGGCGGAGCGGTAGACGAACTCGTCGCGGAAGGTGACGAGTCCGGGGTTCTCCATGGCGCCCGCGTTGAACTCGGGGACGAACGCCTGGTCGTAGGAGTCGAACGGGTAGGGCTCGTCGAACTTCTCGTGGTAGCGGTCGTAGCAGGCTTTGGTGACGTCCAGGATCTCGTCGGCGTCGGCGTCCAGGTGGGGCGCGAGCGAGCGGCGGCAGTGGATGCCGAAGGGCAGTCCGGCGTGCTCGGTGCGCACCGAGTGCCAGGGGCCGGCCGCGACGCAGACCAGGTAGGTGGAGATCAGCGGGGTGGCGGCGGCGTACCAGCGGCCGTCGGCGCGCTGCTCGGTGATCGAGTTGGACAGCACGGTCCAGCCCTCGGGCGCGGCGGCGGAGACCTCGAAGACGGCCTTGAGGTCGGGCTGGTCGAAGGCGGCGAAGACGCGCTGGACGTCCTCCATGAACAGCTGGGTGTACGCGTAGGACTCGCCGTCGGTGGGGTCGGTGAAGCGGTGCATGCCCTCGCCGGTGCGCGAGTAGCGCATGGTGGCGGCGATCTCCAGGGTGTGCTCGCCCTCGGTGAGGGTGACCGGGAGGCGGTTGCCGTCCAGGGCGGCGGGGTCGAGCGGGGTGCCGTCGAGGACGGCGGAGTGCAGGACGTCCGGCTTGAGCTCGACGAAGGTGGTGGCGGCGGCGCGGGCGGTGAACCGGATGCGGCTGGTGGACTCGAAGGTCTCGGCGCCGGTGGTGAGGTCGAGGGCCACCGTGTAGTGGTGGACGTCGAGCAGCTGGGCACGGGTCTGCGCTTCGTCGCGCGTCAGTACGGACATGGGGGCCATGCTGCCCGATGGACTCCTCCCGGGGGAGGGGGGTTCACCGACAGCTCAGCCGGACGTGCCGCCGCGGCCCGGCCATCGGGGCCGGGTGGGCTCCTCGGGGCCGGGCGTCGGGTCAGGCCAGGCCCGCCCCGTCCAGGTGCGCGAAGGCGGCCGAGATCCGGGGCCGGTCGTAGCCGCTGGGGCCCATGGCGCCGCTGGAGAGCAGGGTGTGCAGCAGCAGCCTGGCCTTCTCGGGGGCCAGCGGTCCGGCCGGGATCAGGCCGCGGTGCAGCAGGTCGTGCTCGGAGCCGGGGCCCCGGTAGGTGTGCGAGAGGGTGGGGCCCGCGCCGGTCCGGGAGGCGAGCACCACCGGCATCCGTTCGGTGAGCGCGGCGAGCGGTTCGACCAGCCACGCGGGCACGTGTCCGGCGCCGAACGCGGCGACGACGAGGCCGTCGTACCGCTCGGCGATCGTCGGGAGCAGTTCGCCGCGGTCGCCGAGGGAGAGGGTGAGCAGGGCGACCTTCACGTCGGGGTCGAGGCGCAGCGGGCAGGCCCGGGCCGGGACGGCGGGGCGGAGCAGGATCCGCGGCTCGCCCTCGACGACCAGGCCGAGCGGGCCCGCGCCGGGCGAGCCGAAGGTGGTGACCGAGGTGGTGTGGGTCTTGTGGACGAAGCGGGCGGCGTGGATCTCGTCGCCGAGGACGACCACGACGCCGAGGCCGCGGGCGGCCGGGGCGGCGGCGACGGCGAGGGCGGCGGCCAGGTTGGCGGGGCCGTCGGCGCCGGGCAGGTCGGGGCGGCGCATGGCGCCGGTGACCACGATCGGCCGCTCGGTGGTGCACAGCAGGTCGAGCAGGAAGGCGGTCTCCTCCAGGGTGTCGGTGCCCTGGACGACGACCGCGCCGGAGCCGGCGGCGACGGCCGCGCGGATCTCCTCGGCGAGCGCGCCGAGGTCCTCGAAGGTCAGCGAGGAGCTGGGAAGGCGGCGGACGTCGCGCAGTTCGATCTCGGCGTCCGCGAGGGCCCCCACGGTCCCGGTGCCCGCCGGGCCCTCGCCGCCCGCCGTCCCGGTCACGCCGGGGAGCCCGGCGAGCACCTCGGCGCCGTTCATCCGGCCGACGTCACCGCCCCGCGCGGAGATGGTGCCGCCCAGGGTGAATACGGTGACGCGTGGCATCAGCGTGCTCCGTCCGCGATCGTCTCGTGGTGGCGGATGACCTCCGCGATGATGAAGTTCAGGAGCTTCTCCGCGAACGCCGGGTCCAGTCTCGCGCTCTCGGCGAGTTCCCGCAGCCGGGCGATCTGCCGGGCCTCGCGGGCCGGGTCGGCGGGCGGCAGCTGGTGGCGGGCCTTGAGGACGCCGACCTGCTGGGTGGCCTTGAAGCGCTCGGCGAGCATGTGGACCACGGCCGCGTCGATGTTGTCGATGCTCTCGCGCAGCCGGGTCAGCTCCGCCTGGACGGCCGGTTCGATGCCGCCGGTGGTACCGGCCCCGGCGGGCTCACGGGGTTCGTGGGGAGTGCTCATGATGATCGAGCCTAGCCGGATCCGGTACGCAGGGTCGGCGGGTGTTCGGGATCCGGAACGGTGTCGCTCCAGCCGCCGGGGACGGTACGGCTCTGCTGGGCGCGGAACCGGACCGGGGCGGTGCCGACCCGGCGGGTGAAGAGCCGGGAGAAGTAGGCGGGATCGTCGTAGCCGACCCGGCGGGCGACCGCGGCGACCGGCAGGTCGGTGGCGGCGAGGAGTTCCTTGGCGCGGCCGAGCCGCACGGTGAGCAGGTAGTCCTTGGGGCTGCACCCGGCGGCGCGGCGGACGGCGGCGCGCAGTTCGGCGGGGGTGAGGCCGTGCCGGGCGGCGTGTTCGGCGACCGAGAGCCGGCCGAAGGCGTCCCGGGCGAGCGCGGCGAGCAGCGGGTCGCCCGCGGTGTCCGTACCGGCCCTGGCGCGGCGCAGCGCGACCAGGAGTTCGTGGACGGCGGCGGCGGTCTCGACCTCCAGGAGCGGGTTGCCGGGGCGGGCGGCGCGGGCGATCCGGGCGACGACGGCGCGGGCGGGGGCCGCGTCGGCGAGCGGGACGACCGGCCGTTCGGGCTCGATGTAGCCGAGTTCGGTGTAGGTGGCGGTGGCGGGTCCGGTGAAATCGACGAAGGACTCGTCCCAGCCGGTGCCGGGGTCGGCGGAGTAGTGGTGCGGCACGCCGGGGGTGAGCCAGAGGACGGCGGGCGCGGTGACGGGGGTGCGGCGCCCGTCGGGGCCGCGGTACCAGCCGGAGCCCGAGCTGACGAGGACGGCGACGTGGTGGTCGAGGGTGCGCGGGCCGACGGCGGGCAGGGTGCCGTGCTGGAGTCCGACGCCGAGACAGACCAGACCGAGCCGGTGGTGGACCGGTCCTGGCGTGAGGTAGCGCATCCAGGTCTGGTACATCCCGCCCGCCTCCCCTGCTCCGAAGGTCCAAACTGCGACGATCTTTGTCCATGGACCGGTCCGCCGCCAGAGGGCGAAAGTGAGCCACATGAGCGAGTTCGTGGTGGGTGACGAGGACTTTCTCCTCGACGGGCGGCCGGTGCGGCTGCTCTCGGGGGCGCTGCACTACTTCCGGGTGCACGAGGAGCAGTGGGCGCACCGGCTCGGGATGCTGCGGGCGATGGGCCTCAACTGCGTCGAGACGTACGTGCCGTGGAACCTGTACGAGCCGGCGCCGGGCCGGTACGGGGACGTGGCGGCGCTCGGCCGGTTCCTGGACGCGGTGGCGGCGGCCGGGCTGTGGGCGGTCGTCCGGCCCGGCCCGTACATCTGCGCGGAATGGGAGAACGGCGGGCTGCCGCACTGGCTGACCGGGCCGCTGGGGCGGCGGGTGCGCACCGAGGACGCGGAGTACCTGGGGCACGTGGAGCGCTGGTTCCGGCGGCTGCTGCCGCAGGTGGTGGAGCGGCAGCTGGGGCGGGGCGGCCCGGTGCTGATGGTGCAGGTGGAGAACGAGTACGGCAGTTACGGCTCGGACGCCGGGTATCTGCGGAGGATGGCCGGGCTGCTGCGCGAGTGTGGCGTGGAGGTGCCGCTGTTCACGTCGGACGGTCCCGAGGACCACATGCTGACGGGTGGTTCGGTGCCGGGGGTGCTCGCGACGGCGAACTTCGGCTCGGGCGCCCGGGAGGCGTTCGCGACGCTGCGGCGGCACCAGCCGGCGGGGCCGCTGATGTGCATGGAGTTCTGGTGCGGCTGGTTCGACCACTGGGGCACGGAGCACGTGGGCCGGGACGCGGCGGACGCGGCGGCGACACTGCGGGAGATCCTGGAGTGCGGGGCCTCGGTCAACCTCTACATGGCGCACGGCGGCACGAGCTTCGCCGGGTGGGCGGGGGCGAACCGGGCGGGGCGGCTGCACGACGGGGTGCTGCGGCCGACGGTGACCTCGTACGACTATGACGCGCCGGTCGACGAGGCGGGGCTGCCGACGGAGAAGTTCTGGCGGTTCCGTGAGGTGCTCGCGGCGTACGCGGACGGGCCGCTGCCCGAGGTGCCGGAGCCGCCGGTGCGGATCGGGGCGCCGGTGGCGGGCGGCTTCGACGGTTCGGCGCCGCTGGACGCCGTCCTCGCGGAGCTGGGCGGCCCTGAGACGGTGACGCCGGTGCCGCCGACCTTCGAGGAACTGGACGTGGACCGGGGTCTGGTGCGCTACCGGGTGACGGTGCCGGGTCCTCGGCAGCCGTATCCGCTGTCGGTGACGGGGCTGCGGGACCGGGCGGTGGTGTACGTCGACGGGCGCCCGGCGGGTTGCCTGGACGGGGCGGAGGCGGAGCTGGCGGAGCCGGTGGCGGGCGGCGCGGTGGTCGACCTGTGGGTGGAGTCGCTGGGCCGGGTCAACTACGGGCCCCGGCTCGCCGAGCCGAAGGGGATCACCGGCGGGATCCGGCACGAGCGGCAGTATCTGCACGGGGTACGGGCCCGGGGCCTGCGCCTCGACGCGTTCACGGCGGAGGCGGTGGCGAAGCTCCCGCTGGAGGCGGTGCCGGGCGACGGGGTGCCGGGCGGTGCGGTGCCGGGCGGTGCGCGTCCGGGTCTTTCGGTGGCCCGGCTCCGGGTGGCGGCCCCCGGGGACGCCTGGCTGCGGCTGCCGGGCGGGGGGCGCGGCTTCGTCTGGGTCAACGGCTTCTGCCTGGGCCGCTACTGGAACGCGGGGCCGCAGGAGGCACTGTTCGTACCGGGCCCGGTCCTGGTGGCGGGCGAGAACGAGGTGTGGGTGCTTGAGCTGGATCCGGCGGGCGCGGCGGGCGGGGTGGAGCTGGCCTGAGGGTCCGTACGGAACGGGTGGCCGTACGGCGGGGGCCGGGCGGGCCCGGACCGGAACGGGCGGTGCCCGGGGCGGATGGGCCCCGGGCACCGCGTACCGCTTCGGTCGCCGTTACAGCGTGGCGGCCGCCGCCTTGATCTTGGCGGCGAAGGTGGACACCTCGGAGTAGACACCGGGGAAGCCGGGCCGGGCACAGCCCTCGCCCCAGCTCACGATGCCGACCTGGATCCAGGCGTTGTTGTTGTCCTTGCGGAACATCGGGCCGCCGGAGTCGCCCTGGCAGGTGTCGACGCCGCCCTGGCTGAACCCGGCACAGATCTCGTCACCGGGGACGAGGGAGCTGCCGTACGCGGTCTGGCAGTCGGCGTCCGAGACGAACGGGACGTTGGCCTTGAGCAGGTAGCGCTGCTGGCCGCCGCCCTCGCGGGCGGCGCCCCAGCCCGCCACGGTGAAGGTGCCGCTGTTGAACTGGGTGGTCTCGGCGATCTTCAGGTTCGGCACGCTGGTGACGGGCGAGGCCAGCTTGATGAGGGCCCAGTCCTTGCCCTGCCCGTTGTAGCCGGGGGCCTGGTAGACCTTGGTGGAGCGGACCTTGATGGCGCTGCTCGACTGGAGGTCCACCACGCCCATGGTGGCGGTGATGCTGGTGTTGTTGCCGGAGCCGCTGACGCAGTGGGCGGCGGTGAGGACGACCTGAGGGGTGATCAGGGAGCCGCCGCAGCCCATGGAGAGCCGGACCATCCAGGGGAACTCGCCCTGGGCGGCGCGGGTGCCGCCGACGACCGGGGCGGGCGCGGCGGAGGCGGTGGTGGGCTGGAGGCTGACCGCGGCGAGGACGACGGCGCCCGCGGCGGCGAGCTGCTGCAACGCGCGGACCAGCCTGTTCTTCTTCTGCATACGACTGCCTTCTTTCATGGGGGGTTGATCTTGATGGCATGTGCCCGTCAAGACGTGGTCCGGATTATGGACAGCGGGCGACGGGGGTCACAAGGCGGCCTTTTCGGCCAGCCGGGGCACGGCGGAAGGACGGCGCGAGGGCGGTCGTACCCTGGGTGGCGGGGGGTGGTCCGGGATGCCGCACAGCGATGAAGTCTCCCCCGTGGTCCACGGGTTCCCGCACCTCGACACGGTGCGGACGGCGATCACCGCGCTCTACCGGCGGCTCTCCCCCGACGGGGTGCACCGCTACGAGCTGAGCCTGCCCGCGTCCGACGTGCTGTTCGACGCCTCCGACGGGCTCCATCTCGGCGCCCAGCGGGTGGCCCGCGCCCTGGTCCGCCAGCTGCGGCTGCCGGAGGCCCGGATGGTGGTGAGCTTCCGGGCGATGGAGCACGCCGCCGCCGTGGAACTGGGCGCGGGCCCGGAGTACTTCGTGGAGCTGAACGAGCGGTTCGCCCGTCCGGAGCACCGGCGGGACATCGGCGCGGCGCTCGCCCACGAGATCACCCATGTGCTGCTCCACCGCCTCGGCCTCGCCCTGCCCACCACCGCCGAGAACGAGATCCTGACCGATGTGGTCACCAGCTATCTGGGTGCGGGCTGGCTGCTGCTCGACGCGTTCCGGCAGGACGGCATGTCGAGCCAGAAGCTCGGCTATCTGACGCCGGAGGAGTTCGGCTACGTCCTCGCCAAGCGGGCCGAGGTGTTCCACGAGGACCCGTCGCCGTGGTTCACCAGCGCGGTGGCGTACGAGGCGTGGGTACGGGGCCGGGAGCGGGCGGCCCTCGACCGGCGGCGGCCACCGCTGGCGGGCGCGGGCTGGGCGGCGCGGCGGCGGGCCAGGGCGGCGGGCGCGGACGTGTTCCCGTGCCCGGTGTGCGCGCAGCGGCTGCGGCTGCCGCGCGAGGCGTCCGGGCGGCCGGTGAGCGGGCGGGTCAGGCTGCGGTGCGGGGTGTGCGCGACGGTCCTGGAGTGCGCGCCGTAACCCGCCCTCCCACGCCCTTGCCGGGCGTCCTCCCGGGCAACGCGTTTGCGCCATTCGGGGGTTTCGGGTGAGGGTCGGGCGCATGAGCACGTTGTTCGAGGCGCTGTGGGACGGCGACGACGCCGTGGTCCGCGCGCTGCGGGAAGGGGCCGACCCGGAGGCCACCGACGAGGGCGAGACGGCGCTGTACCGGGCGGCCGTCGCCGACGAGCCGGGCGCGGTACGGCTGTTGCTCGCCGCCGGGGCCGACCCGGGCCGGGCGAGCGGCCCCGACCGGGGGGACCTGCCGCTGTGCGGGGCCGCCTGCGGCGGGCACACCGAGGTGGTGCGGGCGCTGCTCGCGGCGGGCGCGCGACCGGACCAGGAGGAGGGCTACGGGTTCACCGCGCTGGCCTGGGCGGTGCGGCTCGGGCACACCGCGACCGCCGAGGCGCTGCTCGCGGCGGGCGCGGTGCCCGGCAGACCGGGGCCCGACGGCCTCACCCCGCTGGCGGCGGCCGCCCGGCGCGGCTCGCCCTCGCTGGTCCGGGCGCTGCTCGGGCACGGCGCGGGCGAGGACCGGGACGCCGTCGCGGCGGCGCTCGCCGAGGCCCGGCGCTGGATCGGCGTCGACATGGCGGCGGTGCTGCGGCGCGGCCTGGTGGAGAGCGGGGGCGCCGGGGACACCTACGAGGCGGTGGTGCGGCGGGTGCCGGAGGACGGCGGGGTGACCGTGGTCGTCGAACTGCTGCGGGCGGACGGCGCGCCGACCCGCGGCGACGAACGGCAGACCGGGCACGCGGCCATCGCGACCCTCCTGGAGGGCGCGCTCGGGGAGGCCGTGACGGCCGAGGAGCTGGCCGAGCGGGCGCTGCGGCGCGGCGACCCGGCCCAGGACGACTGGACGACGGCGGTCGAGGCGCTGGCCGCCCGCGCCGACGAGGGTGTCTTCGTCACCGCCACCGGCTGGTGCGCGGGGCCCGATCCGCTGCGCCGGGCGCTCGGCGCGCAGGTCCTCGCCGCGCTGCCGGGTTTCACCGCGAGCGCGCTGCCGGTGCTGCGGCGGCTCGCGGCGGACGAGGCGCGGGCGATGGCGGGCGCCTCGCGGGAGCCCGCGGCCTCGGTCGCCGGGGCGCTGGGCGACTGCGGTGACGGCTCCGCCGTACCGGAACTGCTCGCGCTCGCCGGGCATCCGGACGACGAGGTGCGCCGCCAGGTGGCCGCCGCGCTCGCCGGGATCGTGCCGCCCGGTCATCCGGAGGCCGTCGAGGTGATCGCCGCGCTCAGCCGCGACCCGGACACCCGGGTCCGTGACTGGGCGACGCTGGCCCTCGCCGAACTCCCGGACGACACCCCCGCGGTACGGGAGGCGCTGGCCGCCCGGCTGATCGACGAGGACCCGGAGACCGCCGCCGAGGCCGCCCGCGGCCTCGCCCTGCGCCAGGACCCGCGAGCCGTCGAGCCGCTGGCCCGTGTCCTGGCGGACGCGGCCCCGGACAGCCCGGCGCGGGAGACGGCCCTGTCGGCCCTGGAGCATGTGACGGACCCGAGGATCAGGACCCGTCTGGAGTGGACGCAGCCGCGGGGGCGGTAGCGGTGTCCCTGGCCCGCCGGACCTACCCCGCAGCCCCGTACACCGGCTGGGCCGGTTCCGCCGCCGCCAGGAGCTTCAGGGTCGCCTCGCCCGCCTCCGCCGGGGTCCAGCGGGCGCCCTTGTCGACGGTGGGGCCGGGGCGCCAGCCCTCCATGACGGTGAGGCGGCCGCCCTCGGCCTCGAAGACGCGGCCGGTGACCCCGGCGGATGCGGCGGAGCCGAGCCAGACGACGAGCGGGGAGACGTCCTCCGGGAGGGCGGCGAGGGAGGCGAAGGTCTGTTCGGTCATGCGGGTGCGGGCGGCCGGGGCGATGGCGTTGGCCTGGACGCCGTAGCGTCCCATCTCGGCCGCCGCGACCAGGGTCAGGCCGACGATCGCCGCCTTCGCCGCCGCGTAGTTGCCCTGGCCGACGCTGCCGAGGAGCCCGGCGCCCGAGGTGGTGTTGACGACCCGCGCGGTCACCGGGCGGCCCGCCTTCGCCTCGGCCCGCCAGTGCGCGGCGGCGTGCCGCAGCGGCAGGAAGTGGCCCTTCACATGGACCCGCATGACCGCGTCGAAGTCGTCCTCGGCGAGGTTCACCAGCATCCGGTCGCGCAGGAAGCCCGCGTTGTTGACCAGGGTGTCCAGCCGCCCGAAGGTGTCGAGCGCGGTCCGCACCAGGGAGCCCGCGCCCTCCTCGGTGGCGATGTCGCCGCCGTGCGCGACCGCCTCGCCGCCCGCCGCGCGGATCTCCGCGACGACCGCGTCCGCCGGGGAGCCGTCGCCGCCGGGCGTCCCGTCGAGGCCGACGCCCAGGTCGTTGACGACGACCTTCGCGCCCTCCGCCGCGAACGCCAGGGCGTGGGCGCGGCCCAGGCCCCGCCCCGCGCCGGTCACGATCACCACTCGTGCGTCGCACAGACCCATCTCAGCTCTCCTTGTTGACGGTCGCGGCATCCAGGAAGGCGGGGCGCTCGCCGCCGCCGTGCACGAGCAGCGAGGCCCCGCTGACGTATCCGGCCCGGCCGGACGCGAGGAAGACGGCGGCCTCGCCGATCTCGTCGGGTTCGGCGAGCCGGCCGAGCGGCACGGTGCGGCCGACGGCCGCGACGCCGTCGGCGTCGCCGTAGTGCAGGTGGGACAGTTCGGTGCGGACCATGCCGAGGACGAGGGTGTTGACCCGTACCTCGGGGGCCCATTCGACGGCCATGCTGCGGGCCAGGTTCGCCAGGCCCGCCTTGGCCGCCCCGTAGGCGGCGGTGCCGGGCGACGGGCGGGTGCCGCTGACGCTGCCGATCATGACGACCGAGCCGTGCGCGGCCCGCAGCCGTGCGTGGGCGGCGAGCGAGACGGTCAGCGGCAGGGTCAGGTTGAGTTCGACGACCCGGGCGTGCCGCGCCGCGTCCCCCTCGCCGAGCAGCCGGTACGGCGAGCCGCCCGCGTTGTTCACCAGGACGTCGAGACGGCCGAAGCGGGCGTCGACCCGGGCCAGCAGGTCGTCGACCGCCGCCGGGTCGCGCAGGTCGGCGGGTTCGAAGACGGCGGTGCGGCCCGCCGCCGCGACCGGCTCGTCCGGGGGTCTGCGGGCGCAGACGACGACGTGCGCCCCGGCCCGCAGGAACGCCCGGGCGATGCCCGCGCCGACCCCGCGCGTTCCGCCGGTGACGACGGTGACCCTCCCGTCCAGCTCCATCGGCTGCTACCTTCCTCCCAGCGTCACCTAACAAACGTTTGGTGGAAAGGTAGCTGATCCTCCCATGGGTGTCTCCACCTCACGCCCGGACAAGGGCGTCGCCGTCGTCACCGTCGACTTCCCACCCGTCAACGCCCTGCCCGTGCGCGGCTGGTACGACCTGGCCGACGCGGTCAGGGCGGCCGGGCGCGACCCGGAGATCCGCTGCGTGGTGCTGGCCGCCGAGGGCCGGGGCTTCAACGCGGGCGTCGACATCAAGGAGCTCCAGCGCGACCCCGGGCACGGCTCGCTGGTCGCCGTGAACCGCGGCTGCGCCGAGGCGTTCGCGGCGGTCTACGACTGCGAGGTGCCGGTGGTCGCCGCCGTGCAGGGCTTCTGCCTGGGCGGCGGCATCGGTCTGGTCGGCAACGCGGACGCGATCGTCGCCGCCGACGACGCCGTCTTCGGGCTGCCCGAGCTGGACCGGGGCGCGCTCGGCGCCGCCACCCATCTGGCCCGGCTGGTCCCCCAGCACCTGATGCGCGCCCTCTACTACACCTCGCGCACCGCCACCGCGCAGGAGCTGCGCGCCCACGGCTCGGTCTGGAAGGTGGTGCCGCGCGCGGAACTCGCGGACGCCGCACGGGAGCTGGCCGCCGAGATCGCGACGAAGGACGGCACCCTGATCCGGCTCGCGAAGGCCGCCATCAACGGCATCGACCCGGTCGACGTGCGCCGCAGCTACCGCTTCGAGCAGGGCTTCACCTTCGAGGCGAATCTGGACGGGGTCGCCGACCGGGTCCGCGACACCTTCGGCACGGGAGGTACGGCATGACCGACAGGACCGGCTCGACCGGCACCGGCACCGGCACCGGCACCGGCAGCACAACCGGCGCGACCGGCGCGACCGGCACCGACAAGCGGATGAGCCCGGAGGACGTGGTCGCCCGGCTGCGCTCCGGGATGACCATCGGGATCGGCGGCTGGGGCGCGCGGCGCAAGCCGATGGCCCTGGTCAGAGCACTGCTCCGGTCCGAGATCACCGATCTCACGGTGATCTCGTACGGCGGCCCCGACGTCGGCCTGCTCGCCGCCGCCGGCCGGATCAAGCGCCTGGTCGCGCCCTTCGTGACCCTCGACTCCATCCCCCTCGAACCCCACTTCAGGGCCGCCCGCGAACGCGGCGCCTTCGCCCTCACCGAGCTCGACGAGGCCATGTTCATGTGGGGCCTGCACGCCGCCGCCAACCGGCTGCCGTTCCTGCCGGTACGGGCCGGGCTCGGCTCCGACGTGATGCGGGTCAACCCGGAGCTGCGCACGGTGACCTCCCCGTACTCCGACGGCGAGGAGTTCGTCGCGGTGCCCGCGCTGCGGATGGACGCCGCCCTGGTCCACCTCAACCGCGCCGACCGGCTCGGCAACGGGCAGTACCTGGGCCCCGACCCGTACTTCGACGACCTGTTCTGCGAGGCCGCCGACACCGCGTACCTCTCCTGCGAGCGGGTCGTCGACGGCTTCGGAGCGGACACCGTGCCGCAGACCCTGCTGGTGTCCCGGCACTCGGTCACCGGTGTCGTCGAGGTGCCGAACGGCTCCCACTTCACCTCCTGCGTGCCCGACCACGACCGCGACGAGCCGTTCCAGAAGCTCTACGCGACCACCCCCTGGCCCGAGTTCGCCGAACGCTTCCTGTCCGGCAAGAACGAGGACGACTACCAGGCCGCCGTACGCGCCTGGCACCACGAGCGGACGGAGCGGCAGCAGTGACCACCGAGACCACGGCCGGCGCCGAGGCCGCCTCCGCCGCCGGGCCCGCCACCCGGGCCGACCACTGTGTGATCGCCTGCGCCGAGGCGTGGCGCGACAACGGCGAGGTGCTGGCCAGCCCGATGGGCCTGATCCCCGCCTTCGGGGCCCGGCTCGCCAAGCGCACCTTCGCCCCCGACCTGCTGCTCACCGACGGCGAGGCGCTGCTCGTCGGCCTCGACGGGCGCCCCGAGGGCTGGCTGCCGTACCGCCGCCATCTCGCCATGGTCACCGGCGGACGGCGGCACGTGATGATGGGCGCCAGCCAGATCGACCGCTACGGCAACCAGAACATCTCCTGCATCGGCGACTGGGAGCGGCCCACCCGACAGCTCCTCGGGGTGCGTGGCGCGCCCGTCAACACCCTGAACAATCCGGTGAGTTACTGGATCCCCAAGCACTCGCCCCGGGTGTTCGTCGAGCGCGTCGACATGATCAGCGGGGTGGGGTACGACCATGCCGTCGGCCCGTACCACCGCCTGCCCCGGGTGGTCACCGACCTCGCCGTGCTCGACTTCGCGACCCCCGACCACGCCATGCGGCTCGCCTCGGTGCACCCGGGCGTCACCGTCGACGAGGTGCGGGCGGCCACCGGCTTCGCGCTCGTCGTCGACGGCGAGGTGCCCACCACCCGGGAGCCCAGCGCCGCCGAACTGCGGCTGATCCGCGAGGTCATCGACCCGAAGGGGCTGCGCCACCGCGAGGTCGCACCCCGATGAGGACCGCGCTCACCGAGCTCGTCGGCGTCGAGCACCCGATCGTGCAGACCGGCATGGGCTGGGTCGCCGGGCCCCGGCTCGTGTCCGCCACCGCCGACGCGGGCGCCCTCGGCATCCTGGCCTCCGCCACCATGACGACGGATCAGCTCCGGTCCGCCGTACGGGAGGTGAAGTCCCGCACCGACCGGCCGTTCGGGGTCAATCTGCGCGCCGACGCCGCCGACGCCCGCGACCGGGTCCGGATCATCGTCGACGAGGGCGTCCGGGTCGCCTCCTTCGCGCTCGCCCCGTCCCGCGAGCTGATCGCCGAGCTGAAGGACGCCGGGGTCGTCGTCATCCCCTCGATCGGCGCCCGGCGGCACGCCGAGAAGGTCGCCGCCTGGGGCGCGGACGCGGTCGTCGTGCAGGGCGGCGAGGGCGGCGGGCACACCGGCGAGGTGGCCACCACCGTGCTGCTCCCGCAGGTGGTGGACGCCGTGGACATCCCGGTGATCGCGGCAGGCGGCTTCCACGACGGGCGCGGCCTGATCGCCGCGCTCTCCTACGGGGCCGCCGGGATCGCCATGGGCACCCGCTTCCTGCTCACCAGCGACTCCACCGTGCCCGACCCGGTCAAGGCGAAGTACCTGGCCGCCACGGTCAAGGACGTCACCGTCACCACCGCCGTCGACGGCCTGCCGCACCGGATGCTGCGCACCGAGATGGTCGCCGCGCTCGAACGGGCCGGTTCGGTACGGGCGCTGGCGCAGGCGGTGCGGCGCGCCGCCGGGTTCCGCAGGCTCTCCGGGCTGTCCTGGACCGCGATGGTCCGCGACGGGCTCGCGATGCGCCACGGCAAGGACCTGTCCTGGAGCCAGGTCCTGCTCGCCGCCAACACCCCGATGCTCCTGCGGGCTTCCATGGTCGAGGGCCGCACCGACCTCGGCGTCATGGCCTCCGGACAGGTCGCGGGGGTGATCGAGGACGTGCCCAGCTGCGCGGAACTCGTCACCCGGATCATGTCCGAGGCCGCGCACGTGCTCCGTACCCTTCCATCCTCGTAAGGGAGTTCCCTCGATGTCTCTGTCGAGACGCGCACTGCTGGGCACCGCCGCCGCCACCGCGCTGCTCGCGGCCACCGGGCCGTCGGCCCTGGCCGCACCACGCGGCCCGCGCGCGGCCGCGGCCCCCCGCCAGATCCCGCTCCAGGGCGCGGTCAACGTCCGTGACCTGGGCGGCTACCTCACCTACGACGGGAAGCGGGTCCGCCAGGGCCTGGTCTTCCGGGGCGACCACCTGGGCAAGCTGACCGACGCCGACGTGGCGACGCTCGGCGGGCTCCGGCTGACCCGGGTGATCGACTTCCGGATCCCGCTCGAAGTGCAGTCCGACGGCGCCGACCGGCTCCCGGCCGGGGCCGCCGGGGTGGCGCGGCCGGTCACCGACAACGGGCTGTACGGGCAGCTGCTCGCGGCGATCGGCTCGCGCGACCCGGTGAAGCAGGAGGAGATGCTGGGCGGCGGCCGGGCCGCCGCCTTCATGACCGGGGTGTACCGCACCTTCGTCACCAGCGCCGCCAACCGGGAACGGATCGGCGCCACCCTGCGCGACCTGGCGGCGCCGGGCGCCGGACCGCTGCTCTACCACTGCACCTCGGGCAAGGACCGCACCGGCTGGGTCAGCTGGCTGGCGCTCAACCTGGTCGGGGTGCCGGAGCGGACGGCCACCGAGGACTACCTGGCCTCCAACACCTTCCGCGCCGCCTACGACGCCAGGGTCCGCGAGGGCCTGAAGCAGGGCGGTCTGATGCAGCACCCCGAGCTGATCATCCCGCTCCAGGAGGTCCGCCGGGAGTACCTGGACGCGGCCCTCGCCGAGCTGAACACCGGCTACGGCAGCCTCTACCGGTACGCGACGGACGGCCTGGGCCTGGACCTGCGGACGCTGGCGGCGCTGCGGGAGCGGCTGGTCGGCTGAGCGGTCGTACGGCACGCACACGGAGCGGGCCCCCGGCGCCGGGGGCCCGCTCCTCGTCCGCGCGCTTCCCGAACTCGTACCGAGAACTGCTCCGTTACAACCGCTCGATGATCGTCACGTTCGCCTGCCCGCCACCCTCGCACATCGTCTGGAGTCCGAACCGCCCGCCCGTGCGCTCCAGTTCGTGCAGCAGCGTCGTCATCAGCCGCACGCCGGTCGCGCCCAGCGGGTGGCCGAGCGCGATGGCGCCGCCGTTGACGTTGACCTTCTCCGGGTCGGCGCCGGTCTCCTTCAGCCAGGCGAGGACGACCGGGGCGAACGCCTCGTTGATCTCGACCAGGTCGATGTCGTCGAGGGTCATGCCGGCCTTCTTCAGGGCGTACGCCGTCGCCGGGATCGGCGCCGACAGCATCCGGATCGGGTCCTCGCCGCGCACCGACAGGTGGTGGATGCGGGCCCGCGGGGTGAGGCCGTGCTCGCGGACCGCGCGCTCGCCGGCGAGGAGCATCGCCGCGGCCCCGTCGGAGACCTGCGAGGAGCAGGCGGGGGTGATGGTGCCGCCCTCGACGACCGGCTGCAGACCGGCCATCTTCGCCAGGCTGGTGTCGCGGCGCGGGCCCTCGTCGACGGTGACGTCCCCGTACCCGACCGTCTCCCTCGTGAAGCGGCCCTCGTCGATCGCGCGCAGCGCCCGCTGGTGCGAGCGCAGCGCGAACTCCTCCTGGTCGCGGCGGGTGATGCCCCACTTGGCGGCGATGAGTTCGGCGCCGTGGAACTGGTTGACGGGAGCGTCGCCGTACCGGGCGCGCCAGCCCTCGGAACCGGCGTACGGGCCCTCGGTCAGGCCGAGGGGTTCGGCGGCCTGCCGGGAGGCGAAGGCGATCGGGATCATGGTCATGTTCTGGGTGCCGCCGGCGACGACCAGGTCCTGGGTGCCGGAGAGCACGCCCTGGGCGGCGAAGTGGACGGCCTGCTGCGAGGAGCCGCACTGCCGGTCGATCGTGACGCCGGGCACCTCCTCGGGCAGTCCGGCCGCCAGCCAGCTGGTGCGGGCGATGTCACCGGCCTGCGGTCCGACGGTGTCGAGGCAGCCGAAGACCACGTCCTCGACGGCCGCCGGGTCGACGCCGGAGCGCTCGACCAGCGCCTTCAGGACATGGGCGCCGAGGTCCGCCGGGTGCACGGCGCCGAGTCCGCCCTTGCGGCGGCCCACCGGGGTGCGGACCGCGTCGACGATGTATGCCTCGGCCATGACTGTTCCTCCTGTGGCTACGGGGTGCGCAGCGGGGTGCGCTAGGGGGTGCGTACGGCGATCCCGTCCAGGACCATCGACAGGTACTGGCGGGCGATCTCCTCGGGACTGTGCTGGCCGCCCGGGCGGTACCAGCTCGCGGCGACCCAGACGGTGTCGCGCACGAAGCGGTAGGTGAGGCGGATGTCGAGGTCGGCGCGGAAGGCGCCGGACCCGACGCCCCGTTCCAGGGTGCCGAGCCATGCCTTCTCGAACTTGACCTGCGAGTCGGTGAGGTAGTGGAAGCGGGGCTGGTCGGTGAGGTGACGGGCCTCCTTCTGGTAGATCGCGACGGCGGCGCGGTACCGGTCGATCTCCCGGAAGGACTCGGTGACCAGGGCCTCGATGGTCTCCCTGGGGCCGAGCCCGGCGGCGAGCACGGCGTCGTAGCCGTCCCAGAGCTCGGTCAGGAAGGTGGAGAGGATCTCGTCGAGCATCGATTCCTTGGAATCGAAGTGGTAGTAGAGGCTGCCGGCGAGCATGCCCGCCTCGTCGGCGATCTTGCGGACGGTGGTGGCGTTGTACCCCTGGGCGGCGAACACCTCGGCCGCCGTGTCGAGGAGTTCCCTGCGCCGCTCGGGCGAGGCGGTCACCTGCGTCTTCTTCTTGGTCGTTGGCACCCGTCCATTGTCGTCCCCGGCCGTCTCCGATCCCTACGGGTGCTGGCTGCTGACGGCGACCGTCTCGCCGGTCATGTACGAGGAGTAGCCGCTGGCCAGGAAGACGATCACGTTGGCGACCTCCCAGGGCTCCGCGTACCGGCCGAACGCCTCGCGCGCGGTGAGCTCGTCGAGCAGTTCGGCGGAGGTGACCTTGACCAGGTGGGGGTGCATGGCGAGGGAGGGGGCGACGGCGTTGACGCGGACGCCGAGCGGGGCGGCCTCGACGGCGGCGCAGCGGGTGAGGGCCATCACCCCGGCCTTGGCGGCGGCGTAGTGGGCCTGTCCGGCCTGGGCGCGCCAGCCGACGACGGAGGCGTTGTTGACGACGACGCCGGGGGACGGGGTGTCGCGGAAGTGGCGGAGGGCGGCGCGGACGCAGCGCATGGTGCCGGTGAGGGTGACGTCGAGGACCCGGTCCCACTGTTCGTCGGTCATGTCGGCGAGCGGCGCGGTGCCGCCGAGTCCGGCGTTGTTGACGAGGACGTCGAGGCGGCCGTGGAGGCGTACGGCGGTGGCGTAGAACGCCTGGACCTGGGCCTCGTCGGTGACGTCGCAGGGCTGGGCGGCGACGGCGTCGGCGCCGAACTCGGCGGCGAGCGCCTCCTCGGTCTCCTTGAGGCGGCGGGTGTGGGCGTCGCCGATGAGGACCCGGGCGCCCTCCTCCAGGAGGCGGCGGGCGGTGGCGCCGCCGATGCCCGCGCCCGCGGCGGCGGTGACGACGGCGGTCCGCCCGGCGAGCAGCCCGTGCCCGGGGACGTAGGCGGGCGCGGACCCGGGCGCGGGCGTGGCGCCGGGGCCGGGCGTGGTGCCGGGGGCGGGAGCGGGGCTCATGCGCGGGGCTCCTTCGGCAGGCCGAGCACCCGCTCGGCGATGATGGTGCGCTGGATCTCGCTGGACCCGGCGTAGATGGTGTCGGCGCGGGAGAACAGGAACAGCCGCTGCCAGTCGTCGAGTTCGTAGGCACCTTCGAGGTCGTACGAGCCGTCGGCGCGGGTCCCGGCCGCGGCGAGGGTGCCGGCGGCGCCCCGGATGTCCATGGCGAGTTCGCCGAGGTCGCGGTGCCAGTGCGACCAGCAGAGCTTGGCGAGCGAGGGGTCGACCCCGGCGAGCGCGTTGGCGCGCAGCGTGCGCAGTCCGGCCCAGGCGCTGACCAGGCGGGCGCGGACGAGCGGGTCGTCGACGGCGCCGTTGGCGCGGGCGAGGTCGACCAGGGCGGTGAGTTCGCGCCGGAAGCCGACCTGCTGGCCGAGGGTGGAGGCGCCGCGTTCGTAGCCGAGGGTGGCCATGGCGATCCGCCAGCCGTCGCCGGGGGCGCCGACGACGTACGAGGCGGGGGTGGTGGCGCCGTCGAAGAAGACCTCGTTGAACTCGCTGGTGCCGGTGAGCTGCACGATGGGCCGGATCTCGACGCCGGGCTGGTCGAGCGGGACGAGCAGGTAGGAGAGCCCGGCGTGCGGGCGGGCGCCGGGGGCGCGGGGTTCGGTGCGGGCGAGCACGAAGCACCACTGGGACTCGTGGGCGAGCGAGGTCCAGATCTTCTGGCCGTGCACCACCCAGTGGTCGCCGTCGAGGACCGCGCGGGTGCGGACGGCGGCGAGGTCGGAGCCCGCCTCGGGTTCGCTGTAGCCCTGGCACCAGAGTTCGTCGACGGCGCGGACGGCGGGCAGGAAGCGGGCCTTCTGCTCGTCGGTGCCGTGGTCGATGAGGGTGGGGCCGAGCAGCTGTTCGCCGATGTGGTTGACCCGGGCGGGGGCGTCGGCGAGCGCGTACTCCTCGTGGAAGGCGATCTGCTGCTCGATGCTCGCGCCGCGCCCGCCGTGCTCGACGGGCCACCCGACGCAGGTCCAGCCGTGGGCGGCGAGGTGCCGCTCCCAGGCGAGCCGTTCGGCGAACGCCTCGTGCTCCCGGCCGGGTCCGCCGAGGCCCTTCAACGCGGCGTACTCGCCGTCCAGTTGCTCCCGCAGCCAGTCGCGTATCTCGGTGCGGAACTCCTCGACGCTGCTCATGGTGCTGCTCATGCTCGTACGTTAACCTACCAAACACTTGTTAGGGAAGCGTGGAGAAGCGCACCGCGAGCGGCGCGGAACCCGGAGCGGGAAGGCGGCGGAGCCCGGATGGACCTGACCCACGACGAGGACACGGAGGCGTTCCGGGCGGAGGCCCGCGCCTGGCTTCGGGCCCATGTGCCCACGACGCCGCTGCCGTCCCTGGAGACCGCGGCGGGCTTCGCCGCGCACCGCGCCTGGGAGGCCGAACTCGCCGCCGCCCGCTGGTCGGTGGTCTCCTGGCCGGAGCGGTACGGCGGCCGGGGCGTCGACATCTTCCGCTGGCTGGTCTTCGAGGAGGAGTACTTCGCGGCGGGCGCGCCGGGCCGGGTCACGCAGAACGGCATCAACCTGCTCGCCCCCACTCTCTTCGACCACGCCACCGAGGAGCAGCGGGCCCGGGTGCTGCCGGCGATGGCGACCGGCGCGACGGTGTGGGCGCAGGCGTGGTCCGAGCCGGAGGCCGGGTCCGACCTCGCCTCGCTGACCTCGCGCGCGGTGCGCACCGCGGGCGGCTGGCTGCTGTCCGGGCAGAAGACCTGGTCCTCCCGGGCCGCGTTCGCCGACCGGGCCTTCGGGATCTTCCGCACCGACCCGGCGCCCGCCGCCGAGGGGCGGCCGCACCGGGGCCTGACCTATCTGATGTTCGACCTGCGGGCGCCGGGCGTGACGGTCCGGCCGATCGGCCGGCTCGACGGCAAGCCCGCGTTCGCCGAACTCTTCCTGGACGAGGTCTTCGTGCCGGACGAGGACGTGATCGGCGAGCCGGGGCAGGGCTGGCGGATCGCCATGTCCACCACCGGCAACGAGCGCGGGCTCACGCTCCGCTCCCCCGGCCGTTTCCTGGCCGCCGCCGACCGGCTGGTCCGGCTCTGGCGGGAGCGGGCGGAGCCCGGCGACTCGGCGCTGCGCGACCGGGTGGCGGACGCGGTGATCGGGGCCAGGGCCTATCAGCTGTTCACGGCGGCGGGCGCGTCCCGGTTCGCGGCGGGCGGCGAGATCGGCGCCGAGTCCAGCCTCAACAAGGTGTTCTGGTCGACCTACGACATCGCGCTGCACGAGACGGCGCTCGACCTGCTCGGCGCGGACGGCGAACTGTCCGACACCGAGTGGGCCGAGGGCCATGTCTTCTCGCTCGCCGGGCCGATCTACGCGGGCACCAACGAGATCCAGCGCGACATCATCGCCGAGCGGCTGCTCGGCCTCCCGAAGGGCCGCCGCTGATGCGCTTCCTGCCGACCGACGAGCAGCGCGACTTCGCCCGCTCGCTCGACGCGATGCTGACGGCCGCCGACACCCCGGCGGTGGTACGGGCCTGGGCGGCGGGCGACCGCGGACCGGGCCTGGCGGTGTGGGAACGGCTCGGCGCGGCCGGGGTGTTCGGGCTCGCGGCCTCGGAGGCGTACGAGGGGATGGGGCCGCTGCCGGTGGAACTGGCGCACGTCTTCGTGGAGCTGGGGCGACACGCGGTGCCGGGTCCGCTGGTGGAGACGGTCGCGGCGACCGTGCTGCTCGCGGAGCTCGCCGAGCGCGGCGAACCGGGCCCGGCGAAGCGGCTGCTGCCGTCCCTGGTGGAGGGCCGGACGGTGGCGACCCTCGTGCTCGACGAGGTCTCCCCGTACGCGCTCGATCCCGACGCCGCCGGGGCGGTCCTGGTGGTGACCGGCGAGGAGCTGCGGCTCGCGGCGGGCCACGGGGCCCTGCGGATCTCGGCCGATCCGGTACGGCGGCTCGGCCGCCCCGCGCCGGGCGGCGAACTGCTCGCCGCCGGGCCCGCGGTGGCCGCGGCGGCGGACCGGGCACGGGCCTGGGCTCTGCTGGCGACGGCGGGCCAGTCGCTCGGGGTGGGGCGGGCGCTGCTCGACCGTACGGTGGCGTACGCCCGGCAGCGCACCCAGTTCGGCACCCCGATCGGCGCTTTCCAGGCGGTGAAGCACCGACTGGCGGACACGTTGATCGCGCTGGAGTTCGCCGCGCCGCTGCTGTTCGGAGCGGCGGTCACCTTTGAGAGCGGTGATCTCGCGGCGGCGAAGGTGACGGCGGGCGAGGCGGCCCGTACGGCTGCCGCCACCGCGCTGCAACTGCACGGCGCCGTCGGCTACACCGAGGAGCTCGACCTCTCCCTCTGGCTGCGCAAGGCCCGCCCGCTGCGCGACGCCTGGGGCACCCCGGCCTGGTGCCGGGCCAGGGTGCTCGACGCGACGCGCGACGGGCTGGGCTGACCGTCCCCCGGCTGCGGCCCGGCCGCCCGGCCGGGTCTCAGCCGCCGGTCGCGTCGCGCTCGGCCTGGCTGCGCTCGACACAGAACTCGTTGCCCTCGGGGTCCTGGAGGACCACCCAGCCGGTGCCGTCCGGGCGGCGCTGGTCGTCGAAGAGCGTCGCGCCGAGGGCGATCACGCGCTCCACCTCGGCGTCGCGGGTGCGGTCCTGCGGCTGGACGTCGAGGTGGACGCGGTTCTTGACGGTCTTCTTGTCCGGGACCTGGATGAAGAGCAGACCACCGCCGGGGATCTCCACCAGCGCCTCCGGGTCGCCCGGGTTGTCGTCGTCGGAGAGCTGGGAGTCGAGGACCTGGGCCCAGAAACCGGCCAGGGCGTAGGCGTCGGAACAGTCGATCGTGATGTGGCGCACAAGAGAGCTCATGCGGCCACTATCGCGGGCGCCGGGACGCCAAGACAGTGATTTTCCCTGCGGGCCGAGGCGTGTCACGGCCGGGGCAGGTCAGGGCCGTTCGCGGCGCCGGGCGGCCAGCTCCTCGACGTCCGCGAGCATCGCGTCGGCGAGATCCCGCTCGGCGGCGTAGTGCCGCTCGGCCCAGGTGAGGGTGAGCGTCGGGTACGCCCATGCCTCGTCCGCGCGCGCCCGTTCGGCGTCGGCGGCGGCCCGCAGCCGCATGGTCTCGGCGTACTCCCGCTGGGCGGCCAGGATCTCCCGGATCCGCTCGGGCTCCAGGAGGTGGCCGAGCCACATCCGCAGCATCGGCCCGTGCTTGAGCACCGGCGGGTCGAGCGGGGCGGTGGCGGCCCAGTCGCGGACGGCGGCCAGACCCGCGTCGGTGATCCGGTAGACCCGCTTGTCACGGCTGCCGGTCTCCGGCGCGACCAGCCGCGAGCTGGCGTACCCGGCCGTCTCCAGGCGCTTGAGCTCGCCGTAGATCTGACTGAACGACGGGCTCCAGTAGAAGAACCCGAGCGACTGGTCGGACCACTTCTTCAGGTCGTAGCCGGACAGCTCCCGCCCGAAGGAGAGCAGGCCGAGCACCGCCCAGCTGGTCGCGGGCAGTCCGGGCCGCTCCCCGGCGCCGCCGCCCTTGGTGTCATCCGCCACGCCCGCAGTCTACGACCGGCCGTCCGCCCCCTTCCCGGGCTCCCCTATGCCTGCTAGAAGTATTTCTATTCGAAATAGCATCAGAGACAGCCCCGGAGCGAAGGAGCTCACGTGAAGTTCTCGATGATCTTCGAGGCCCAGCTGGCCGACCCCACCCCCGAACGCGAGCACCAGGTCATCCACGACTGCGTCGAACAGGCCGTCCTCGCCGAGGAGATGGGCTTCGACCGGATCTGGGCGGTCGAGCACCACTCCCTCACCCAGTACGCCCACATGAGCGCCTCCGAGATCTTCCTGACCTGGGTCGCCGCCCGCACCCGGACCATCCGGATCGGGCACGGCGTGGTGACCATGCCCTTCGGCTACCAGCACCCGGTGCGGGTGGCCGAACGGGTCGCGATGCTCGACGTGCTGTCCGGCGGACGGCTCGACGTGGGCGCCGGGCGCGGCGCGACCCGGCAGGAGATGCGGATGTTCGGGGTGGCGCCCGAGGACACCACGCCGCAGACCGAGGAGGCGCTGCGGATCCTCGCGGCGGCCTGGCGGAAGCCGGAGCTGGAGTGGCACGGCTCGCTCGACATCGGCCCCGGCGCGGTCCTGCCCCGCCCGGCGCAGACCCCGCACCCGCCGCTCTTCATGGCCTGCTCGAAGCACGAGACCCTGCGGACGGCCGCCGAACTCGGCATCGGCGCCCTGGTGATGGGCTTCGCGGGCGCCGACGACGTGCGCGCCATGCGGACGGTGTACGACGAGGCGATCGCCGCCCGGGACGGCTCCCGGTTCGTGTCCACCGAGGTCAACGACCACTTCTCGGCGCTGTGCCCGACGATCGTCCTGGACGACGCGGCCCGCGCGCTCCGGCTCGGCACCCGGGGCCAGCGCTTCTTCGCCGAGTCCATCGCCCACTGGTACGGCGGCGGCCCCGCGCCCACCGGCTACGCGGAGGACGAGGACCACGTCGGCGCGCTCGCCCGGGAGCGGGACGCGCTGGTCGCCCGGCTGCACGAGGCCGACATCCCGGCCCGCCCGGTCGACACCGGCACCTACAACGCCGACCACGCCTACGGCGACGCGGCCACCGCGATCGCGTATGTGGAGCGGCTGCGCCGGATCGGCGTCGACGAGGTGATGTGCCTGATCCAGATGGGCACGGTGCCGCAGGAGGTCTGCCTGGAGACCATCCGCCAGTGGGGCGAGACGGTCATCCCGCACTTCCGCGCCTCGGCGGACGCCACGTGACCGGCGGGCCGGCGGGCCTCGACGGCAAGGTGGTCATCGTGACGGGCGCGGCGCGCGGCCAGGGCGCGGCGGAGGCCCGGCTGCTCGCGGCGGCCGGGGCGCGGGTGGTGGTCACCGATGTGCGGGAGGCGGAGGGCCGGGCGGTCGCGGCCGGACTCGGGCCGGAGAGCGCTGTGTTCGTACGGCACGACGTGACCTCGGCGGACGACTGGGCGACGGTGACGGACACCGCGACGACCGCGTACGGGCGCCTGGACGGCCTGGTCAACAACGCGGCCCTGTGGCGCACCGCGCCGGTGGACCGGGAGACGTACGACAACTTCGAACTGCTGCTCCGGGTCAATCTGCTCGGACCGTTCCTGGGCATCCAGGCGGTGCTGCCCGCGCTGCGGGCGGCGGGCGGCGGCGCGGTGGTGAACGTGTCCTCGACGGCCGGACTCACCGGTCTGCCGGGCCACGCGGCCTACGGGGCGGGCAAGTTCGGGCTGCGCGGCCTCAGCCGTTCGGCGGCCCGCGACCTCGCCCCGTACGGCGTCCGGGTCAACACCGTGCACCCGGGCGCGATCGACACCCCGATGACGGCGGCGGTGGCGGCGAAGGACTGGTCGCATGTGCCGCTGGGCCGGATGGGGCGCCCGGGGGAGGCCGCCGAGCTGGTCGCGTTCCTGCTGTCGGACGCGGCGTCGTACGTGACGGGCGCGGAGTTCACCGTGGACGGAGGCCTCACCGCATGACCGACGACCCGCTCACTCCCACCGCGCGGGCGCTGTGCGACGCGATGACGGCGGTGTTCCCGGCGCCGGGCGCGAGCCCCGCCGAATTCCGGGCGGCGACCCGGTCCGCCGCACCGGATCCCGAACTCCTTCCCTTTTCACGGGACTTCGAGGTGGACGGGGTACCGGTCCGGAGCTACCCGGGCGACGGCGACCTGGTGATCGTGTTCGCGCACGGCGGCGGCTGGGTGCTGTGCGACCTGGACACCCATGACCGGCTGTGCCGCGCGCTGGCCGCCCGTACCGGCGCGACGGTCGTCTCCGTCGACTACCGGCGGGCCCCCGAACACCGCTTCCCGGCCGCCGAGGACGACGTCGACACCGTGGTCCGCTGGGCGGCGGCCCACCCCGGGCGCCGTCTGGTCCTCGCCGGGGACTCCGCGGGCGGCAACCTGGCGGCGGCGTGCGCGCTGCGCGCCCGCGACCGGGGCGGGCCCGCGCTCGCCGGACAGCTGCTCGTCTACCCGGTCCTCGACCACCGCCTGGCGGGCCCGTCGGCCACCGCGTACGCCGAGGGGTTCTTCCACACCACCGCCCACACCCGCTGGTACTGGCGGCAGTACCTGGGCCCGGACGGCGACCCGGCCGCCGCCTCCCCCGCCCTCGCCCCCGACCTCACCGCCCTGCCCCCCACCCTGATCCTGCTCGCCGACTGCGACCCGCTCCGCGACGAGGGCCTGGCCTACGCCCGGCGCCTGTCGGCATCCGGCGTCCCGGCCCAGGTCCAGCTGCACACCGGCATGTTCCACGGCTTCCTCGGCGGCCTCGGCCTGCTGCCGGAGGCGGAGCACGCGCTGGACGGCGCGGCGGCCTGGCTGAACCGGCTGAGGAGGTGATCCCGCAAGCGGGGAACGACGTCCCGGAGAGTCTGGAATCATGACGTCCTCGGGGGCCGTACAACGGAGTTGGGGGTGTGCGTGAGCACGCAGCGGGGAGCGACCCAGGACACCGCGCAGGTGACGACCGGTACCCGAAGGGCCCTGCTCATCGGAGTCCGGGACACCGCCGCGCTGGCCCGGAACCCGCGACTCGCCGCTCAGTACAAACCCTTGGTCTGCGTCGAGGGTGACGTCCGGCGCATCGAAGAGTCGCTCTCCGCCTCGGAGTACCAGGTGACCTCGCTCCATCCCGGTCACCCGGTGGAGGAACACCGCGACACCTCCCGGGACATGATCCGGCAGACCGTGGAGGACTTCTTCGCCACGTGTTCCCCCGGCGACACGGCTCTGCTCTATGTCTCGAGTCACGGCGTGGCGATCGACGGCCGCGAATACCTCGTCCCCTCGTCCGCCCGCCACCACCCCGACGGCAGCCTGAACCCCCGGTCACTGATCGAGACCACCGTCACCGACCTCCTGTACGGGATTCCCCCGGAGGTGACGGTCGTGGTCTGTCTGGACATCTGCCGGACCGACGTGCCCGGCGCGGCGCCCAAGCTGGACAAGCCTCTCGTCGGCGACGAGTACGAGAACGTCGTCTGGCTGCGCGCCGCCGGACAGGGGCAGGCGGCCTTCGCCGACCCGGAGAAGGGCAGCTACTTCGGACTCGCCCTGTCCGAGGCGCTGTCCGCCTCCCGGCCGCCGAAGACCCTGGGCAAGATCCACTCGTTCGTGCGGGACCGCATCGTACGGCTCACCGACCGGCTCGACGGACCGTCACCGGCGGTCGAGCTCCTCGCCCCCGAAGGGCGCGAGTCGTGGGCACGGGAACTCGTCCTCTGCGAAGGCTCGGAGGAGACCGTGCGCTGGGCGAAGATCGTCGGCGACTCCGCTCTGTGGCGCCACACCTCCGGCACCGAAGCCTGCCACGAGCAGGTGAAGCACGCGCTCGGTGAACTGGCGGCCGAGGTCGCCCGGAGCCGCATCGACACCGAGGCTCCGCTCAGCACCCCCTGGCATGATCCCGACTACCCCGAGCGGGTCGTCCGGATACTGGACCGGCTCGTGGCCGACGCACGGCTCGAACCGCACGAGCGGCTGTCCCCGGCCGAGACGGCCGCCCTGCTCGCGGCGCCGCTCCTGCACGAAGGAGTCGTCGCCATCGCTCTGAGCGAGCTGGCCCGACTGCGGCCCGACCGGCTCGACCACTGGGACACCGTTCGAGGTGCGGACCCGACGCGGGCCGAGGACCGGGAGGCGTGCGAGGGCGCCGCCGACATCTGCCGGGCACACTCCCGGGTGAGGCAGGCGGCCGAGACCTTGCGGCGGCGCAAGCTGACCGACGCCGCCACCGCCGCCGATCACTGGCTGCGCCACCGTTTCATCGCGGAGTGGGACCCGCTGTGGGAACGCGACGGCGACTACCCGGCCGTCGACGCCTTGGTGCGGATGGTGGTCAGGGCGGTCTCGGCCGGATCGGAGGGCGCCTGCCCCCGCCCCTCCGACGTCGACCAGGCCGTCCGGCGGGTACTGCCCCATATGACGGTCACCCCGGGCTCCACCCCGCGCATCGACGACTCCGACGACCCGGGCTGGAGCCGGGTGGAGCGCCCCGTACCCGGCAACAGCTGGCGCAACAAGGAGCTCGCCTACCTGCTGTGGCTGGCCGCGCTGCTCGCCGCCGACCCACGCCGGATGTCCAGCGTGCTCGTCGACCACCTGGGGGCGCACCACCCGCTCGCCCCCTCCGACGTGATCACCGCCGCGGCCGCTTCGGGCTGGGAGGAGACCACCCGCGGTGGCCTCACGGTCTACGCGCTCCGCCTCAGCTGCCCGCACCCCGCGCTGCACGCCGCTCTCGAGCAGCTGGCCGCGACGGCCGACGGTTCCGTGACCGGTCTCCACCGGAAGTGGCACGAGGCGGGCAGCGCGGCGCCCGATCTCCTGCGGGGCGTGCCTTACCAGGTGACCACGGAGTTCCTGAAGCCCGCCGACCGCCGGTACACCAAGCCGCTGGAGCGCGTCCGTCTCGCCGAGGACGAGATCCGCCCGCTGCTCATGGGCACCCAGCTGTACGGCGACCGGATGCTCGCGGTGCGCGAGCTGTACCAGAACGCGCTGGACGCCTGCCGCTACCGGCAGTTGCGCATGCTCTACGGGCAGAAGCGAGGGCGCTATCACGGCACGGGGACGATGCCGGAGATCCGGTTCGTCCAGGCGTACGACGAGGGCCGCCCGTACATCGAGTGTGGTGACGACGGTGCCGGGATGAGCAGGGAGAAGCTCACCTCGATGTTCGCCCGCGCCGGGAAGCGGTACGAACAGGACCCCGACTACGTCCAGGAACGGCGCAACTGGAGACGGGCCGGCCTGCTGCCCGCGGCGTTCAACAGCCGTTTCGGAATCGGCGTGTTCAGCTACTTCATGCTGGCCGAGGAGGTCACGGTCAGTACCACCGCGATCGACCAGCACGGCAACCCGGACCGAGCGGTCCCCCCGCTCCAGGCGACCATCCAGTCGGGCTCCGGACTGCTGCAGATCCGTGAGGGCGACGACGGTCCACAGCTCGGCGGCTCGACCATTCGGCTCTATCTGAGCGCGGAGGACGACGGGAAGGATCCGCCGTCGGTGGTGGAGACCCTGCGCCGGCTGCTCTGGGTCAGCGCCTTCCGGGTGTCGGCGATCGAGTACGGCCCGGACGGCGAGCGGATCCGATCCGAGATCTGGGAGCCGGAGCGGCTCCAGGCACCCGCGGCGCGCACCGCGGAGTGGCCCGAGAAGCCGGTGGACGCGGGAGACGGCAGCTGGATCGTCCAGGGGCAAGGTCAGCTGCTCCTGGACGGCATCGTCGTGGAGGACGCCCCGAAGGTCCACGGGTACGTGTTCAACCTGCGGGAGAGGCATCGGCCCGTGCCGAGCGTGAACCGCAACTCCCTGCTCGAGTACGACGAGACGGGGGTTCGGAGGGAGCTCCTCGCCTCCGTCCCACGGGCCAGTGAGACGCTCGATGCGATGTCGATGGACTGGCTGTGGTCGCTGGCAGGATCCGCGCCGCAGTTGCTGGTGAAGTTGTTCGACCACGCGCCGCAGGACGCGTGCGGGCTCATGGACCACCACAGCTCCGAGCTCACCCTCACCTCCGCTCGGGTGCCGCTGCGCAAGGCCGGCGTCCTCTCCCTCGACTCCGGCAATTCCGCCAACGGTGTGTCCTCGTCCGTCTGGCCGTACGGCGGGACGGCAGGACGCAGGCTGCTGGACAGATGGCGCGCGACGGTCCTCGGCTTCGCCTCCCCCGCCACACCCCCGTTCGCGCCGGAAGGCTATCCGGAACCCATCGGCCTGGACGCCCTGCTGTTCGCCCAGGGCGCCCTGCAGACACCGTGGACGGCTCCGCTGACCGCAGCGGCCCAGGTGGAGATCCCGCTGGCCGAGAGCCTCCGTGCGCTGCGCCGCTACGCGATCGTGGGCGTTCACGTCCCCAGCGTGCGAAGCATCACGGAGCTGCGCGAGTTCGGCACGCCGACCCGACGGCTCGCTGCTCTCTACGTGGCGTACGACAACGCGTTCAAGGGGAGCTCCGCGCCTGCCGCCCACGCCCCCTTGCTCTTCGTGGCGGCCCTTCACGACATGCCGGCCGCTGACCTCCTCGACGACGTGGACCGGCTCGTTCACCTCGGCATCGAGATCCCGGACCCGAGCATGCTGCGCTCGGCCGACCTGAGCATGAAGCTCCTGCCCTCCGAGATCCAGCTCCTCTGCGTGCAGTCCGCCGAGCTCGGGATCTGGCTCCACGGCACGGTGCAGCCTGCGGAACTGCTCGCGCGTGTGCCCGTGCCCGCCCAGCGTCGTGCGCTGGTGGAACGGCTCGGCCAGCTGGAACCGCTCGGCTTCGTCCTCTCCGATGCCGTCACCGAGGCGACGGCCGACCACCGCGGGCTGAGCTCGTACCAGCAGAAACTGGTCTCGCGTGACGCCGACGGGGTCGGACCGTGGCTCCCCGCCGGGGCGCTCACCATGTGGCAGCTCCTCGACCGGGCGTCCAGGACCGATCAGTCGCTGGAGAAGGTGGCGGCAGACATCAACGCGATCACCGCCGTCACCGGTGTCTCCGCTCCGGATGTCCCCGTGGCATGCCGTACCTGGGTGCCGCCGAGCTGGATCGAACGCCCGGAAACCGGCGCGTTCTCCCTTCCCCGGCTCAGTCCCCGCACGATCTTCCGCAGCGCCTGGCGGCTGATGTTCGGCGCCCACAGGGCTGAGGTTCGCCCGACACCGGACGAACTGCGCCGCACGCTGGCGCTGCTCGGCGAGTGCGTCACCCTGCCTGCCCCGGCCGAGCTGATCGTGGCCCAGTTCGAACGCACTCCTTCCGCCCTGGTGGCCCTGCTGGAGGAGGTCTTCCCCGGCTGGCCGAACGCCGAGGACCCCTGGGGTTTCGCAGCCGGGGACGTCGGTTTCCCCCTGCTCCTGAGGCTCGCCTCCCGGCGCAGGAGCTCTCTCGGTGTCGTCGCCGACGAACTGACCGACGCCGATCCGCAGCTCCCGCTGAGTCTGCCCGACCTCACCGACGAGGCACGTGGGCTCCGGCCCGAGTCGGCCGAGACCGACCACCTCGTCCACGAAGGACCCGACTCCAGGTACGAGTTCAAAAGCCGGCTCGCCATCAAGGACGTGCTGGCCCACTCGAAGGCCCGTTCGTGCACGCTGGCCGAGTCCGCCCGCGCACTCGACGCGTACCGGTGCGTCGGTGCTCCCGCCTTCCCCGGACCCGTCGACGGCCCCCTCGCCACCCTCCGGGCCACGGACTTCGATCTCGCCGCCTTCGACCACAGCCTGCTCGGTGAGGAATCCCTCGGCCCGCTCGAACTCGTCCTCGTCGCCGGGCGTTTCGGCTGGACACTCGGTGCCGCGTACGACCGGTACGCACCCTTCGCCTCGCTCGGTCTACGCGTCACCACGCCTGAACCCGAGGGAGCCGAGCGAGACATCGTTCCTGGCTGGGCCGATGTCATCGCGCTCACGGAGGAGTTGACCGGACGGCTGCCCCGGATCCAGGGAACCGTCACCACCGAGCACATCGTGCTCTGCGCCGAGGAGACCGAGCGGTCCGAGGGGGAGGCCCTCGATCTGCTGCGGCCCTACGCCCGCCTGTTCGAGCTCCAGCTTCCCGCAGCATCCGGAGGACCACACCCATGAGCTCTGCCGTCCCCTACGTGTCACAGGATCTGCCGAAGGACCCGCCCGTCACCACCTTCCTCTGGCAGGTCTCGTCGAACCCGACCCGTGTCCGGGCCACCGGCGAATGCCCCGCGTGCCGGTGCGTCACGACCCGGGTCTGGGAGGAGTACCAGCACGTGCCCAAGGGGCCCGCCGCGGACGGGTGGAAGGAATTCGCCACCGGAAAGCCCCGGTACGCGCGCTGCCGGTGCACCACCTGGCACACGGGCAGGCCCGCCGACGCCGACGACGGCTGCGGCGCCTCCTTCTATGTCGCGCTGCCGCCGCAGGGGCTGTCGCTGTGAGCGCTCATGAGTACACGGCGAAGCAGATGCGTGAGGCCGACGAGCGGATCCAGGCCATGGTGGAGCCGCCCGAGCAGTTGCGGGTGGCCCGGCAGCAGGCCGAGGGGTACCGGAACTACCTCGCCTCCATCACCGGACTGCTCACCGTGGTGTTCGTGCTCAAGGGCCAGGAGAACCTGAGCAAGATGACCACCGGGCCTCGGTGGTGGGTGGTCGGACTGCTCGCGGCGGGCTTCCTGCTGCTGCTCGTGGCGTCCTGGATCATGGTCTCGGCCGTGCACGAGCGACCCGGGCGAAGGTGGGTCTCCGACGCGGAGCTGCTCCTCAGGTACGAGGAGGCCCGGGCGGCGACCGTACGCCGGATGACGGGCTGGGCCCGCTGGATGGGCCTGGTCGGGGTCGCCGCGGTGTCCGCCGCGTCCCTGGTCACCTGGATCTTCCCCGGCAAGAGCTGACGAACGTCCCCGCCGGACCACCCCGCACGCGCCGCGGCGCCCACCCAGTCGTCCGATCCTCTGCACGCCGCTCTCGCACCGCTCGGCCGCGGACGGCCTCCCGGGCTTCGACCGGCTGCGCCGGACTCCGTCCGGCGATCCGGCTCACCGCCCCGGCCGATCCGGCCCCGGCTAGCTTGGGCGCATGACGAGCCTCGACCACCCGCGCCTGTCCGGCCTCGGACGCAACCCGGCGGCCCCGCAGGACGTGCTGGTGCGGCTGGCCGCGCACCCGGCCGGGCGGCACGGCATGGCGCAGCGTCACGGACAGCTGGCGGACGCCGTGGCCGAGGCGCTGCTGACGCACGGCGGCGGTGACTCCGCGGTGCGCCTGCACGGGGACCGGGTCTCCGCGCGGATGCGCCGGAGGATCGCCGGGCATCCCGATCCGGCGGTCCGTGACGCGTTCGCGGACTCCGTCCGCGGCATGGTGGAACTCGGTGTCCCGGTCGGGCTCGACCACCTGGAGGAGGTCCACGGCAGACCACGGGCGGAGCTCGTCCGGGACCCGGACCCGGAGCTGCGCGTCGCGGTCACGCTCGCCTGGACCGACCGGCCGCTCACCGTGCAGCGGGACCTGCTCGCCGACCCCGATCCACGGGTCCGCTCGGCCGCCACCCAGCGGGAGCGTCCGGGCATCCCGCCGGAGTGGCGGGAGCGCTGCCTCGCCGACCCCGCCACGCGCGCCCACGCGGCCGCCCATGTCCCGCTCACCGCCGAGCAGTTCGAGCGGCTGCTGTGCGGCGGTGACGAACGGGTCCTGCACGCCGTCGCCGGGAACCCGCACCTTTCCGCGGAGCTGACCGCCAGGCTGCTGGACGTCGAAGACCCGGAGGTGCGGCTCGCGGTGGCGCGGAGCCGACACGCCGACGCCGTGACCAGGGACCGGCTGTACGGACTCGTGGCGGCGGAGCGGGCGGCGGGGAGCGTCGCCGCCCAGGTGGCGCTGGACTGGTCCTTCGCCGAACCCACCTGGCTGCGCAAGGCGCCCCTCGCCGACCGGCTGGCCTTCCTGGACTGCCCGTACCCGGTGTTCCGACGGGTCCTCGCCGCCTGCCCCGACCTGCCCGAGGATGCCTGGCGCCGACTGGACGACGACCCCGATCCGAAGGTCCGCCGAACCGCCGCCCGCAGACCCGACGCACCGCCGCGGGTCCTGGAACGGCTGGCCCGCACCGACGACGACAGCTCCTCCCCCACCGAGCCGCCGCTCGTCGACCACCCGCGCTTTCCCCGGCACCTGCTGCGCACCTTCGCCGACGACCCGAACCCCCGGGTGCGCCACCTCGCGCTGCGGGACGCGGAACTGCCGGTGCTGGTGCTGCGGCGGCTCGCCGCCGACGACGACGCCTTCGTACGCCGCGGGGCCGCCCGGCACCCCCGCGTCACGGCCGAACTCCTCGAAGCGCTGCTCGCGGACCCGGACCCGGAGGTCGCGGACGAGGCGGCGGCCAACCCGGCGCTGCGGCGGGACGGGATGGAGCGGATCCTCACGGAAGCGGGTCTCTGACAGGGCACGGCCGACACCGGCCTACCCCCGCACGCGCCGCGGCGCCCACCCAGTCGTCCGGTCGGGGACATTCGGGGGGCGCCGCGCTCAGTTCCGCACGTCGTTGTGCGGGACGTCTTTGAGGGCCCGGGTCAGACCGTCAGGGAACGGTCCGTCGGGCGGATGGGGGCCGGGAGGGAGCTGGCGCCCGTCAGGTAGCGGTCCACGCCGCGGGCGGCCGAGCGGCCTTCCGCGATGGCCCACACGATCAGGGACTGACCACGTCCGGCGTCACCGGCGACGAAAACGCCATCGACATTGGTGGCGAACTCTCCGTCACGGGCGATGTTACCCCGCTCGTCGAGGTCGAGACCAAACTGCGCCACCAGACCGTTCGCCACGTCCGTGCCGGTGAAGCCCATCGCGAGGGTCACCAGCTGCGCGGGGATCCGGCGCTCGGTGCCCGGCTTCTGGGTCAGCTTGCCGTCGACGAACTCGACCTCGATGAGGTGCAGGAACTGGACGTTGCCGTCCTCGTCGCCCTCGAAGTGGGTGGTGGAGACGGAGTAGACCCGCTCACCGCCCTCCTCGTGCGCCGACGTCACCTTGTACAGCATCGGGAAGGTCGGCCACGGCTGGTTCGGCGCCCGGTCCTCGCCCGGCCTGGGCATGATCTCCAGCTGGGTGACCGAGGCCGCGCCCTGGCGGTGCGCCGTACCGACGCAGTCCGCGCCGGTGTCGCCGCCGCCGATGACCACGACGTGCTTGCCCTCGGCGGTGATCGGCGGGGCGACGAAGTCGCCCTCCTGCACCTTGTTGGCGAGCGGCAGGTACTCCATCGCCTGGTACACCCCGGCCAGCTCGCGGCCCGGCACCGGCAGGTCGCGCGCGGTGGTGGCACCGGCGGCGACCACGACCGCGTCGAAGCGCTTGCGCAGGTCGCCCGCGGTGATGTCCTGGCCGACCTCGATGCCGGTGCGGAACTTGGTGCCCTCCGCGCGCATCTGCTCGATGCGGCGGTTGATGTGCACCTTCTCCATCTTGAACTCGGGGATGCCGTAGCGCAGCAGACCGCCGATGCGGTCGGCCCGCTCGTACACCACCACGGTGTGCCCGGCCCGGGTCAGCTGCTGGGCGGCGGCGAGACCCGCCGGGCCCGAGCCGATCACGGCGACGGTCTTGCCGGACAGGCGCTCGGGGGCCTGCGGCGCGACGGAGCCGTTGTCCCACGCCTGGTCGATGATCGAGACCTCGACGTTCTTGATGGTGACGGCCGGCTGGTTGATGCCGAGCACGCACGCCGCCTCGCAGGGCGCGGGGCACAGCCGCCCGGTGAACTCCGGGAAGTTGTTGGTGGCGTGCAGCCGCTCCGACGCCGCCGTCCAGTCCTCGCGGTAGGCGTAGTCGTTCCACTCGGGGATCAGGTTCCCGAGCGGGCAGCCGTTGTGGCAGAACGGGATGCCGCAGTCCATGCAGCGGCCGGCCTGCTTGCTGATGATCGGCAGCAGCGAACCGGGGACGTAGACCTCGTTCCAGTCCTTGACGCGCTCGGCGGCGGGGCGGGTCTTCGCGACCTCGCGCCCGGTGGTGAGGAAGCCCTTAGGGTCAGCCATGGGTCGCCGCCTCCATCATCTTCTCGGTGGTCTCGGCCTCGGAGAGACCGGCGAGCTCAGCGGCGTCCTTGGCGGCGAGCACTGCCTTGTACGTGGTGGGGATGATCTTGCTGAAGCGGCCCGCCGCCTGCTCCCAGTCGGCCAGCAGCTTCTCGGCGACCGTGGAGCCGGTCTCCTCCTGGTGGCGGCGCACGACATCGTGCAGCCAGGCGGCGTCGGTGTCCGACAGCTCCTCGACGGCGCCGAGGTTGCCGGAGTTGACGTTGTCCCGGTCGAGGTCGATCACGTACGCGACACCGCCGGACATGCCCGCCGCGAAGTTGCGGCCGGTCTCGCCGAGGACGACCGCGCTGCCGCCGGTCATGTACTCGCAGCCGTGGTCGCCGACGCCCTCGGAGACCACCAGGGCCCCGGAGTTGCGGACGCAGAAGCGCTCGCCGGTGCGGCCGCGCAGGAAGAGTTCGCCGCCGGTGGCGCCGTACCCGATGGTGTTGCCCGCGATGGTGGAGTACTCGGCGAGGTGCTCGGCGCCGCGGTCGGGGCGGACCACGATCCGGCCGCCGGACAGGCCCTTGCCGACGTAGTCGTTGGCGTCGCCCTCCAGGCGGAGGGTGACACCGGCCGGCAGGAAGGCGCCGAAGGACTGGCCCGCGGAGCCGGTGAAGGTGATGTCGATGGTGTCGGCCGGGAGGCCGGCGCCGCCGAACTTCTTCGTCACCTGGTGGCCGAGCATGGTGCCGACCGTCCGGTTGATGTTGCGGATCGCGATCTGCGCGCGGACCGGCTGGGCGGTCGCGGCGGACTCGGCGTTCAGGGCCTCGGCGGCGAGCTGGATCAGCTCGTTGTCGAGGGCCTTCTCCAGGCCGTGGTCCTGCTCGACCAGGGCGTGGCGGACCGCGCCGGACGCCAGCTCGGGCACGTGGAACAGCGGGGCCAGGTCGAGGCCCTGGGCCTTCCAGTGCGAGACGGCGCGGCTGGTGTCGAGGAGCTCGGCGTGGCCGACGGCCTCCTCGATGGTGCGGAAGCCCAGCTCGGCGAGGATCTCGCGGACCTCCTCGGCGATGAACTCGAAGAAGTTGACGACGAACTCGGGCTTGCCGGAGAACCGGTCGCGCAGCACCGGGTTCTGGGTGGCGATGCCGACCGGGCAGGTGTCGAGGTGGCAGACGCGCATCATCACGCAGCCGGAGACGACCAGCGGGGCGGTGGCGAAGCCGAACTCCTCGGCGCCGAGCAGCGCGGCGATGACGACGTCACGGCCGGTCTTCAGCTGGCCGTCGGTCTGCACCACGATCCGGTCGCGCAGCCCGTTGAGCAGCAGGGTCTGCTGGGTCTCGGCGAGGCCGAGCTCCCAGGGGCCGCCCGCGTGCTTGAGCGAGGTGAGCGGCGAGGCGCCCGTACCGCCGTCGTGACCGGAGATGAGGACGACGTCCGCGTGCGCCTTGGAGACACCGGCGGCGACCGTGCCCACGCCGACCTCGGACACCAGCTTCACGTGGATGCGGGCGGCCGGGTTGGCGTTCTTGAGGTCGTGGATCAGCTGAGCCAGGTCCTCGATGGAGTAGATGTCGTGGTGCGGCGGCGGCGAGATGAGGCCGACGCCCGGGGTGGAGTGCCGGGTCTTGGCGACCCACGGGTAGACCTTGTGGCCGGGCAGCTGGCCGCCCTCGCCGGGCTTGGCGCCCTGCGCCATCTTGATCTGGATGTCGTCCGCGTTGACCAGGTACTCGCTGGTGACGCCGAAGCGGCCGGAGGCGACCTGCTTGATCGCGGAGCGGCGCGCCGGGTCGTACAGGCGGTCCGGGTCCTCGCCGCCCTCACCGGTGTTGGACTTGGCGCCCAGCTGGTTCATGGCGATGGCGAGGGTCTCGTGGGCCTCGCGGGAGATGGAGCCGTACGACATGGCGCCGGTGGAGAAGCGCTTGACGATCGCGGAGACCGGCTCGACCTCGTCGATCGGGATCGACGGGCGGTCGGAGGCGAAGCCGAACAGGCCACGCAGCGTCATCAGCCGCTCGGACTGCTCGTCGACGCGCGAGGTGTACTGCTTGAAGATGTCGTAGCGCTTGCCGCGGGTGGCGTGCTGGAGCCGGAAGACGGTCTCCGGGTCGAACAGGTGCGGCTCGCCCTCGCGGCGCCACTGGTACTCGCCGCCGATGTCCAGGGCGCGGTGCGCCGAGGGGATGCCGGTGACGGGGTACGCCTTGGCGTGCCGGGCGGCGACCTCCTGGGCGACGATGTCGAGCCCGGCGCCGCCGATCTTGGTGGCGGTGCCGTTGAAGTACTGCTCGACGAAGGCGGGGTCGAGGCCGACGGCCTCGAAGACCTGGGCGCCGCGGTAGGAGGCGACGGTGGAGATGCCCATCTTCGACATGACCTTGAGGACGCCCTTGCCGAGGGCGTAGATCAGGTTGCGGATGGCCTGCTCGGGCTCGATGCCGTCGATGAAGGTGCCGGCCCTGACCAGGTCCTCGACGGACTCCATGGCGAGGTACGGGTTGACCGCGGCGGCGCCGTAGCCGATGAGCAGGGCGACGTGGTGGACCTCGCGGACGTCACCGGCCTCGACGAGCAGACCCACCTTGGTGCGCTGCTTGGTGCGGATGAGGTGGTGGTGGACGGCGGCGGTGAGCAGCAGCGACGGGATCGGCGCGTGCTCGGCGTCGGAGTGCCGGTCGGAGAGCACGATGAGCCGGGCGCCGCCCTCGATGGCGGCGTCGGCCTCGGCGCGGATGTCCTCGATGCGGGCGGCGAGCGCCTCGCCGCCGCCGGAGACCCGGTAGAGGCCGGAGAGGGTGACGGCCTTCATGCCGGGCATGTCGCCGTCGGCGTTGATGTGGATGAGCTTGGCCAGCTCGTCGTTGTCGATCACCGGGAAGGGCAGGGTGACCGAGCGACAGGAGGCCGAGGTGGGGTCGAGCAGGTTGCTGCCGGGGCCGAGGGAGGAGCGCAGCGAGGTGACGAGCTCCTCGCGGATGGCGTCCAGCGGCGGGTTGGTGACCTGCGCGAAGAGCTGGGTGAAGTAGTCGAAGAGCAGCCGCGGCCGGGCGGACAGGGCCGCGATCGGCGAGTCGGTGCCCATGGAGCCGATCGGCTCGGCGGCGGTGCGGGCCATCGGGGCGAGGAGGACGCGGAGCTCCTCCTCGGTGTAGCCGAAGGTCTGCTGGCGCCGGGTGACCGAGGCGTGGGTGTGCACGATGTGCTCGCGCTCGGGGAGGTCGGAGAGCTCGATCTCGCCGGTCTCCAGCCATTCGGCGTACGGCTGCTCGGCGGCGAGGCCCGCCTTGATCTCGTCGTCCTCGATGATCCGGTGCTCGGCGGTGTCGACGAGGAACATCTTGCCGGGCTGGAGGCGGCCCTTGCGGACGACCTTGGCGGGGTCGATGTCGAGGACGCCGACCTCGGAGGAGAGCACGACGAGGCCGTCGTCGGTGACCCAGTAGCGGCCGGGGCGCAGACCGTTGCGGTCGAGGACCGCGCCGACCTGGACGCCGTCGGTGAAGGTGACGCAGGCCGGGCCGTCCCAGGGCTCCATCAGGGTGGAGTGGTACTGGTAGAAGGCGCGCCGGGCCGGGTCCATCGACTCGTGGTTCTCCCACGCCTCGGGGACCATCATCAGGACCGCGTGCGGCAGCGAGCGCCCGCCGAGGTGCAGCAGCTCCAGGACCTCGTCGAAGGAGGCGGAGTCGGAGGCGTCGGGGGTGCAGACCGGGAAGATCCGCTCGATGCCGCGGCCGTCCTGGCCCTGGCCGAAGACGTCCCCGGCGAGCTGGGCCTCGCGGGCGGTCATCCAGTTGCGGTTGCCCTTGACCGTGTTGATCTCGCCGTTGTGGGCGACGAAGCGGTACGGGTGGGCGAGCGGCCAGCTCGGGAAGGTGTTGGTGGAGAACCGGGAGTGGATCAGCGCGACGGTGGTGGCGAAGCGGCGGTCCGACAGGTCCGGGAAGAAGGGCTCCAGCTGGCCGGTGGTCAGCATGCCCTTGTAGACGATGGTGCGGGCGGAGAGCGACGGGAAGTAGGTCCCGGCCTCGCGCTCGGCGCGCTTGCGCAGGACGAAGGCCCGGCGGTCGAGCGCGATGCCGTGGTCTTCGCCGCCTCCGGCGACGAAGAGCTGGCGGAAGACCGGCATGGTGGCGCGGGCGGAGGCGCCGAGCAGCTCGGGGGCGACGGGGACCTCGCGCCAGCCGAGGACGGTCAGGCCCTCCTCGGCGGCGAGCGTCTCGATCTTCTCGACGGCCTGTGCGGGGCCGTCGGCAGGCAGGAAGGCGATGCCGACGGCATATGCACCGGCGGCGGGGAGCTCGAACCCGGCGACCTCGCGGAGGAACGCGTCCGGGACCTGGAGCAGGATGCCGGCGCCGTCTCCCGAGTCGGGCTCGGAGCCGGTGGCGCCGCGGTGCTCGAGATTGCGCAGTACGGTCAGCGCCTGCTCGACCAGCTCGTGGCTGGCAACACCGGTGAGGGTGGCCACGAACCCGACACCACAGGCGTCGTGTTCGTTACGGGGGTCGTACATCCCCTGCGGGGCGGGGCGACCGTCCATGGGCGACCAGGCGTCGGAACGCATCGGCTCTCCCGTCGTCGTCGTGGCATATGCAACAGCCGAGGGACGACGTTGGCCCTCCGCGAAATTTCGTGCAGGTTACATGATGGCTGGCTTCTCGCGAAGTGGATAGCTCATTCCAGCATGCGGACACCGCCGAGGTGGGGGCGGTGGCGTGTGGTTCAGCTGTGAGGCACGGAAACAACGCCGTTTCCGTGGGGACAGGCCGTGGAATTCCGGGGCTCTCCGGGATGGCTCCGGGGATCATCGGTGATCCTCGGGGGCCTTTCGGGGGTGAACCGGCGACCCGTCGCAGAGCGGGCCTCATTGCCCGCGGCGCTTACGCCTCATGCCCGCCGGACGAGGGTTCGAAACCGTCCGGTAACCGGGTAGTTATGTGGTGCCGCGCATAGCATCGCATCCACCGGGGGCATCCGCCCAGGGAGATTCGTCACAGAGACACGGGCCGCAGGTCACGGGTAAGGGCATGCCGAAAGGCCCCCGCGGGACGGCGGGGGCCTTGGCGTCGGTACGGGAAGCTTCGGTACGAGCGACTGCGGTACGAGGTGCTTTCGTACGAGGTGCTTTCGTACGGGCTACAGCGGTACGGCTACAGCGCGGCGCCGAACAGCATGCCGAGGCCGTACGTGACGGCCGCCGCCGCGCCGCCCAGGAGGAGCTGGCGGGCGCCGCTGAAGAACCAGCCGCGGGCGGTGACCCGGGCGACCAGCGCGCCGCAGCCGAAGAGGCCGACGAGCGCGGCGATCACGGCCGGCCAGAGCGCGGTGGCGCCGAGCAGGTAGGGCAGCAGGGGCAGCAGCGCGCCGAGCGCGAAGGACGCGAACGAGGACACCGCGGCGACCATCGGCGACGGCAGGTCGTCGGGGTCGATGCCGAGCTCCTCGCGGGCGTGGATCTCGAGCGCCTGCTCCGGGTCGCGGGACAGCTGCATGGCGACCTCGCGGGCGAGCGCGGGCTCGACGCCCCGGGAGACGTAGAGCGCGGCCAGCTCCTCCATCTCGTCGACCGGGTGCTTGCGCAACTGACGGCGCTCGACGTCCAGTTCCGCCTGGACCAGCTCACGCTGCGAGGCGACCGAGGTGTATTCGCCCGCGGCCATCGAGAAGGCACCGGCGGCGAGTCCGGCCAGGCCGGTGATGACGACGGTCTGCGAGGAGACCGCGCCACCGGCGACGCCGGTCATCAGGGCGAGGTTGGAGACCAGTCCGTCCATCGCGCCGAACACCGCCGGGCGCAGCCAGCCGCCGTTGACGTCGCGGTGGGTGTGGTTGTCGCGGTGCGCCTCGTGGAGCGGTGCGACGGCTTCGATGATGGACATGCTTCTCCCCTGTGTCTGTTGCGGGTTCGGCAGTCCCGCCCCCTTCCGACGCCTTCGAAAATACGCCCGATGTAAGGGGCGCGCCAGCAAGGTAGGCCGTACTTACTAAGGCTGACCTTGGAAAGGAAGCCCTTACCGAGCGGACACCGACTGGACATCGGAGGGCTTTCTGACATGGCGTCACCCGAGTGACAGAAACGTTTCGGTGAGGGTTCGGCGGGCTCGCGTGGCAGTGATGCGGAAGGGGGCGGGGGCATGGGAGCAGGGGCACGGGAGAAAGAGGCGCGGGATGATCGGGGCGACGACCGGGGAGCCGGTCACCTCTGGGCACGAGTCCGGGCACGAGATCCGCGAGCGGGCGCGGGGCGCGCTGCTCGGGCTCGCGGTGGGCGACGCGCTGGGCGCGCCCGCCGAGAATCTGCGGCCCTCGGAGATCCGGCGCCGCTGGGGCCGGATCGAGGGCTTCGTGACGGACCGCCCCGCGGGCACGGACGACACCGAGTACGCCATCTTCTCCGGGCTGTTGCTGGCCCGGCACGGTTCGGCACTGACCGTGGCGCACGTGGAGCGGGCCTGGCACCGCTGGATCGCCGATCTCGACGAAGGGCCCTTCCGGGGCGCGGGGTTCTCGGAGCGGGGCACCCTGGAGAACCTGCGGCGCGGGCTCGCGGCGCCGATCTCGGCGCAGCACCGGCACGCGTGGAGCGACGGCCTCGCGATGCGGGCGGCGCCGTTCGGGGTGTTCGCGGCGGGGCGGCCGGCGGAGGCGGCGCGGCTGGTCGCGATCGACGGCAGCGTCAGTCACGAGGGCGAGGGCATCTACGGCGGCCAGGCGGTGGCGGCGGGGGTCGCGGCGGCGATGGGCGGCGCGTCGGTCACCTCGGTGATCGCGGCCGCCCTCTCGGTGGTCCCGATGGACTCCTGGACCGCCCGCTCGATGCGCCGCGCGGTGGTGGCGGCCCGCCGGGTCGTCCCCGACCCGCTGGAACGCGAACGGGCGGTGCGCTCGGCCGTCGTCATCGGCGGCTATCCGTGGACCGACCTGGCACCGGAGGCGGTCGCGCTTGCCTTCGGCGCGTTCGCCGCGGCCCGCGGCGACTTCCGCGTCTCGGTCCTCACGGCGGTCAACATGGGCCGCGACGCGGACACCACGGCGGCGGTCGCCGGGGCCCTCGCGGGCGCCCTCGGCGGCCTGGCCGCCATCCCCGAGGAGTGGGCGCGGGTCATCCCGCCGGTCGCGGGCAGCTGCCTCCCCACCATGCGCGGCCATCACGTCCTGGACATCGCCGATCTGCTGACCCCCGATCCGGAGGAGGAGTCCCGATGAGCGCGGACCTGAGCGCGGACCTGAGCGCGGACCTGACGACGATCGCCCCGGAGCGGGGCGAGGACCCCGGCGGGGTCCCGCCGGGCGGGCGCCCGGCGGAGCCGGTGGCCGGGGTGCGGCGGCGGCCCGTGCTCGGCTCGCGGAACCGGACCCGGACCGGGGCCCGGGCCGCTGCCCGGCCAGGGGCGGCGGAGCGGATCGAGGGGCTGCTGCTCGGGCTGGCCGCCGGGGACGCCGCCGGGTGGCCCGCGGCGCGGCACCGGGCGGCCAGGATGCCGGAGTGGACGCGGCGGCTGACCCGGGAGCTGGACACCTTCGCCGAGGACAACGCGACGACCACGCTGCCCGTACCGATCGCGCTGAACCAGCCGCCGGAGCCGCTGCGGCTGGGGCCGTCGGACGACGCCGAGTGGGCGGTGTTCACCGCCGAGACGCTGCTGGCCGCGGCCGGGCCGCTGTTCCGGACGCTCGCCGACCCGGACCGGCGGCTGCGGGCGGCGGTGGACCTGGCGTGGCACTCGCTCGCCAGCCAGATCGGCGCCGCCGCCGACCGCGCCCCCGAGGTCGAATCCGCCGTCCTGCCGCTGCGCGCCCGGATCTCGGTACGGGCCGGGCTCGGCAATCTGGCCAACGGCCTGCGCCCGCCCGCCACCGGCCACGACAACCCGCACTACTTCGACGACGCCGCCTGCGTCCGGGCCGCCGTGCTGGCGCTCGCGCACCCCGGTGACCCGCTGGCGGCCGCCGCGCTCGCCGAGTTCGACGCCCGGTACACCCAGGACGGCGACGGTGTGCACGGCGCCCGGGCGACGGCCGCGGCGGTCGCCGTCGCGCTGGGCGGCGGGGACCCGGAGGCCGCGGTGGCGGCGGCCGTCGACCAGCTGCCGCCCGCCACCGAGATCGGCCGCAACGCCCGCCACGCGGTGAAGCTGGCCCGCACCGCGACGACCGCCTTCGAACTGGTCCCGCTCCTGGAGCACCAGATCGTGGACCACGTCTACAGCTACGGCATCGCCGCCGCCGAGACCGTGCCGGTCGCCCTCGCCCTGACCCTCGCCGCCCGGGGCGAGATGACGGCGGCGGTACCGGCCGCCGCCTGTCTCTCCCGGGTCGCCGACTCCGCCCCCGCGCTCGCCGGGGCACTCACCGGCGCGCTGGGCGGCGGGGGTTCGGTCCCGGCCACCTGGCGGGACGCCTGCCGGACCCTCGCGGGCTGCGCGCTGCCCCGGCTCGCGGGCACCGATCTGGTCGAACTCGCCGGACTCCTCGCGACCACTGCCACGGAACCGGCCACCCCGGGTGGACAATTCCGGCATGACCCCCCATCTGGATGACCGCGTCACCGGCGCCCTCGTCGGAGCGGCCGTGGGCGACGCCCTCGGCGGTCCCGTCGAGGGCTACACCCCCGAGCAGATCCTGGAACGTCACGGCGGCCGTGTCACCGGCGTCGTCGGGCCCTGGAACGGCGGCTCCTGGCGCACCGCCCGCCCCATCGCGCCGTACCACAAGGGCGACGGGCACGTCACCGACGACACCTTGATGACGCACGCCCTGGTCCGGGTGTACGAGCGGGTGCGCGGCCATCTCGACGCGTACGCGGTCGCCGACCACCTCGTCCCGGAGCTCATGGACCGCCCGGTCTGGATCCCCGAACTGGAGGCGGAGGCGCTGCCGCTGCAGCGGGTGTTCCTGGCCGAGAAGTGGATCGTCGCCCGGCTGCACTACGGTCACGCGGACCCGCGCGAGGCGGGCAACGGGAACATCGTCAACTGCGGTGCGGCCATGTACATGGCCCCGGTCGGCCTGGTCAACGCGGCGAACCCGGCCGCCGCCTACGCCGAGGCCGTCGACGTCGCGGGCGCCCACCAGTCCTCGTACGGGCGGGAGGCGGCCGGGGTGTTCGCGGCGGCCGTGGCGGCGGCCTGTGTGCCGGGCGCGACGGCCCGCTCGGTCGTCGACACGGCGCTCGGCCTCGCCAAGGACGGCACCCGGGCCGCCATCGCGGCGGTCGCCGAAGTCGCCGAGGCGCACCGGGACTTCGAGACGGCGCTCGCCCCGCTGCGGCGGGCGGTCGCCCCGTACGACTCGGTCGGCCCCGACTACCGCTCCCCCGGCCTGGACGCCCGCCGCCCGTCCCGGCTGCACGCCATCGAGGAGCTGCCGATCGCGCTCGGCATGCTGCTGGTCGGCGAGGGCGACTACCGCCGTTCGGTGCTCGGCGGGGTCAACTACGGCCGGGACTGCGACTCCATCGCGACGATGGCGGGCGCGATCGCGGGCGCGCTGCACGGCGAGGCCGCCGTACCGGCGGAGTGGGTGAAGCGGGTCGCCGAGGCCAGTCGGCTCGATCTGCACGCCCCGGCGACCGCCCTCGCCGCCGTGGTCCGCGAGGTGTTCGCCCGGGACGCGGCCGCCCACCGGGTGCACGCCGCCGCCTTCGCCGCCCTGACGGACCCGGTCCGGTGAGCGGCGCGCCCGTGGCGGGCCGGCCGGTCGGCGGCGGGCCCATGGGCGGTGGGCCGGTGAGCGACGCACCCGGGGGCAACGCGCCCGTGAGCGGCGGACCGGTCGGCGGTGGGCCGGTGCGGCTCACCTGGGTGCAGCCCGAGGACCTGGTGGGCCATGAGCTGCGGCAGGCCGCCGAGGACGGCCGGGACGCCGACCGCGTCCGCGCCCTCGCCGACCGCTGGCAGGCGGCCGGTGGGAGCCCCGCCCCGGCCGCCGCCGGTGCCTCGCCCGACCCGCGCCCCGCGCTGCGCCCGCTCGCCGAGCAGATCCTCGACGCCCTCGCCCTGCTCCCCGCCGCGCGGGCCGCCGACGAGCCGACGGACCTGGCCGCGATCGTCGCCGCCTGCCCCGACTGGCCCGCCCCACGCCCCCGGACCCCGGGCGGACCCGCGCTGCTCGACCGGCTGCACGCCGGATGGCTCGGCCGGGCCGCCGGCTGCCTGCTCGGCAAACCGGTCGAGAAACTGCCGCTGCCCGCGATCCGCGCCCTCGCCCGGGCCACCGGCAACTGGCCGCTCGCCGACTGGTTCACCGCCCGTGGCGTGCCGCCAGGACTCCTCGCCGCGCACCCCTGGAACCGCCGCTCCGCCAGCACCTCCCTCGCCGAGAACATCGACGGCATGCCCGAGGACGACGACCTCAACTTCCCGCTGCTCGGCCTGCTCCTGCTGCGCCGCCACGGCCGCGGCTTCACCACCGCCGACGTGGCCCGGCTGTGGCTGGACGAACTGCCCGCCGGACGGACCTTCACCGCCGAACGGATCGCCTACCGCAACCTCCTCGACGGCGTCGAACCCCCGCTGACCGCCGCCCGCCGCAACCCCTTCCGGGAGTGGATCGGCGCCCAGATCCGGGCCGACGCGCACGGCTGGACCCACCCCGGCGACCCCGACGGCGCCGCCCGCCAGGCCCACCGGGACGCGGTCCTCAGCCACACCGGCAACGGCGTGTACGGCGCCCTGTTCGTCGCCGCCGCGCTGGCCGAGGCCGCGTCCGGCACCGCCGACGTGCACCGGGCGCTCGCCGCCGGACTCGCCGTCGTCCCCCCGCGCTCCCGGCTCGCCGAAGCCGTCCGTCTCGGCATCGCCACCGCCCGCGCCCAGCCCGACTTCGACCGGGTCGCGGACCTGCTGCACGCCGAACTCGGCGGATACCACTGGGTGCACGCCGTGCCCAACGCCGCGCTGCTCGCCGCCGCCCTCACCCACGCCGACGGCGACTTCACCCGCTCCATCGGCGCCGCCGTCTCCGGCGGCTGGGACACCGACTCCAACGGCGCCACCGCGGGCTCGCTGGCCGGACTCCTCGCCGGGCACCCCGACCGCCTGCCCGAAGCCTGGACCTCCCCCCTCAAGAACCGGCTCGCGACCTCGGTGCCGTCCTTCGACGGCGTCGGCTTCGACACCCTGGCCGCCCTGACCCACACGGAGGCAGTACGCCCATGACCACCCCCAGCAGCATCGTGGTGCTCGGCAGCACCAACATGGACCTCGTCGCCTATGTGGCCAAGGCGCCCGCCCGCGGCGAGACCGTCACCGGCCGCGAGTTCCGCACCGTGCCCGGCGGCAAGGGCGCCAACCAGGCCGTCGCCGCCGCCCGGGCGGGCGCCGAGGTCTGGCTGATCGGCGCGGTCGGCGCCGACGACTTCGGCGTACGGATGCGGGCCGCGCTCGAACACAGCGGTGTCGACACCGATCTGCTGCGCACCGTCGAGGGACCCTCCGGCACCGCCCACATCGTCGTCGACGACGAGGGCGGCAACGCGATCGTCGTGGTCCCCGGCGCCAACGGCACCGTCACCTCCCTCAGCCACGGCGACGAGGCCCTGATCGGCACCGCCGACGCGCTGCTCCTCCAGCTCGAACTCCCCCTCCCCGTCGTCGTCGACGGCGCCCGCGCCGCCCGCGCGCGCGGCGTCCGCACCGTGCTCACCCCCTCCCCCGCGCAGGCGCTGCCGCCCGAACTGCTGGACGCCACCGACCTGCTGGTGCCCAACGAGCACGAGGCCGCCGCGCTCACCGGGCTCACCGACCCGCGGGCCGCCGCCCGCGCGCTGCTCGACCAGGTGCCCGAGGTGGTCATCACCCTCGGCGCCGCCGGCTGCCTGTACGCGGCCCGCGGCGCCGAACCGCTGGCCGTGCCCGCGCCCCGGGTGCGGGCCGTGGACACCACCGCGGCGGGCGACACCTTCGCGGGCGTCCTCGCCGTGGCGCTCACCGAGGGCAGGCCCGTGCCGGACGCCCTGGCCTGGGCGTCGGCGGCGGCCTCGCTCTCCGTGCAGCACGAGGGCGCGTCCACCTCCATGCCGTACCGCGCGGCCATCGAGGCGGCCCTCGCATGACCCCGAGCCACGCCCCGGCTCCGGCCCCGGCCCCCAGCCCGGCCGCCGACGCCGCCGCGCCGACGCCCGGCACCCCGCCCGGTGCCCCACCCCTCCGAGGACTGCGCGTCCTCGACCTCGCCACCCTCTTCGCCGGACCGCTCGCCGCCATGCTGCTCGGCGACTTCGGCGCCGACGTCGTCAAGATCGAGCACCCGCGCAAGCCCGACCCGTCCCGCGGCCACGGCCCCGCCAAGGACGGCACCGGCCTGTGGTGGAAGGTCCTCGGCCGCAACAAGCGGACCATGACGCTCGACCTGTCCACCCCCGGCGGCCGGGACACCCTGCTCCGGCTCGCCGCCGACGCCGACGTGATCGTGGAGAACTTCCGCCCCGGCACCCTGGAACGCTGGAGCCTCGGCTGGGAGGAACTCTCCACCGTCAACCCGCGCCTGGTGCTGGCCCGGGTCACCGGCTTCGGCCAGTTCGGCCCGTACGCCCACCGGCCCGGCTTCGGCACCCTCGCCGAGGCCATGAGCGGCTTCGCCGCCATCACCGGCGAACCCGACGGGCCGCCGACGCTGCCGCCCTTCGGCCTCGCCGACTCGATCGCCGCCCTCACCACCGCGTACGCCGTGATGACCGCGCTCCACACCCGCCACACCACCGGCCACGGCCAGGTCGTCGACCTCGCCATCATCGAACCGATGCTCTCCGTCATCGGACCCCACCTCCTCTGGTACGACCAGCTCGGCTACGTCCAGCCGCGCACCGGCAACCGGTCCCGCAACAACGCGCCGCGCAACACCTACCGGACCTCCGACGGCTCCTGGGTCGCCGTCTCCACCTCCGCCCAGTCGATCGCCGAACGCGTCCTGCGCCTGGTCGGCCGCCCGGAGCTGATCGACGAACCCTGGTTCGCCGACGGCACCGGCCGCGCCGCCCACGCCGACCTCCTCGACGAGGCGGTCGGCTCCTGGATCGCCCGGCACACCCGGGACGAGGCCATGGCCGCGTTCGAGAAGGCGGAGGCCGCCATCGCCCCCGTCTACGACGTCCGCGACGTGCTCGACGACCCCCAGTTCCAGGCGCTCGGCACCGTCACCGAGGTCCCGGACCCCGAACTCGGGCCGATCCGGATGCAGAACGTGCTCTTCCGGCTCTCCGGGACGCCCGGCGCGATCCGCTGGACCGGCCGCCCGCACGGCGCCGACACCACCGCCCTCCTCACCGAGCTCGGCCTCACCCGCGCCGAGATCGACCGCCTGCGCGCCGAAGGAGCCGTATGACCCTCACCCACCGCACCAACGGTCCCGCCGCACTCCGGCCGGCCCCGCTCACCTGGCTCTACGCCCCCGGCGACCGCCCCGACGTGGTCGGCAAGGCCCTCGGCTCCGGCGCCGACGTCGTCATCGTCGACCTGGAGGACGCGGTGGCCCCGGACCGGCGCGGCTACGCCCTCGCCGCCACCCGGGAACTGCTCGCCGACCCCCAGCCCGTACCGGTCCACGTACGCGTGCACGCACCCCGTGACATCCCATCCCTGGTCTCCCTCCCCGGACTCGTCGCTCTCCGTGTTCCCAAGGTGACACACCCCACTGACATCGCCCGGATCGTGGAGATCTCCGCGGGCCTCCCGCTGTTCCCGCTCCTGGAGAACGCGCTCGCCGTCGAGCACGCCTACGCCATCGCCACCGCCCACCCGTCGGTGCACGGCATCTCGCTCGGCGAGGCCGACCTCGCCGCCGACCTGGGGGTACGCGACGACCGCGGCCTCGACTGGCCGCGCAGCCGGGTCGTGGTCGCCGCCCGGGCCGCCGCCCTGCCGCCCCCGGTCCAGTCCGTGCACGCCGACGTCCGCGACCTCGACGCCCTCGCCGCGAGCTGCGCGCGGGGCCGGGCCATGGGCTTCCTCGGCCGGACCGCGATCCACCCCCGCCAGCTCCCGGTGATCGAACGGGCCTACCTCCCCACCCCCGACGAGATCGCGGCGGCGGAGGAGGTCGTCAAGGCCGCCGAGGCCGACGAGGGCGCCCTCGCGCTGCCCGACGGCCGGTTCGTCGACGCGGCCGTCGTCACCGGCGCCCGCCGGGTCCTGGCCCTCGCCGCACGCCGACGCTGAGCCCCGCCGGGAACGGCAAAGGGCGGAGGGCCGCCGGAACCTTCGTTCCGGCGGCCCTCCGCCACACTGCCCGCGCGTACGACCCTGAGGTCAGCGACCGCCCGCGCCCGCGCCGTTCCCGGCGCCGTCCTTGTCCTTGATGTCCTCGACGGCCTTGCGCTCGACGACCTCGTCCGCCGGGTCGGCCTTCGCGAGGTCGACGCTCTCGTCGGCGTCGGACTTCGCGGCGTCGGCCTTCTCCGCGTCGGCATCCGGCGTCGCGTCGACCGCGTCGGCCGCGTCGGCCTTCTTCGCCTCCACGATCTCCTCGCGGCCCGGGCGCACCTTCGCCGAGATCACGATGTACGTGACGGCGAGCACGAAGACGATGATCGCGGTCCACACGTTGAGCCGCAGGCCGAGGATGTGGTGGGCCTCGTCGACCCGCATGTACTCGATCCAGGCGCGGCCCGCGCAGTAGGCGGCGACGTACAGCGCGAAGGCACGGCCGTGGCCGAGCTTGAAGCGGCGGTCGGCCCAGATGACCAGGAGCGCGACGCCGACGCACCACAGCGACTCGTAGAGGAAGGTCGGGTGGTAGACGCCCTCGACGCGGTTGGCGCCCGCGCTGATCTTGAGGCCCCAGGGCAGGTCGGTCGGCTTGCCGTACAGCTCCTGGTTGAACCAGTTGCCCCAGCGGCCGATGGCCTGGGCGAGCGCGATGCCGGGGGCGATGGCGTCCGCGTACGCCGGGAGCGGGATGCCGCGGCGGCGGCAGCCGATCCAGGCGCCGACGGCACCGAGGGCGATGGCGCCCCAGATGCCGAGGCCGCCCTCCCAGATCTTGAAGGCGTCGACCCAGTCCTCACCGTCGCTGAAGTACAGCTGGTAGTCGGTGATCACGTGGTAGAGCCGGCCGCCGACGAGGCCGAAGGGCACCGCCCAGACGGCAATGTCGGCGACGGTGCCGGCGGTGCCGCCCCGGGCGATCCAGCGCTTGTTGCCGAGCCAGACGGCGACGAAGACACCGATGATGATGCAGAACGCGTAGCCGCGCAGCGGGATCGGTCCGAGATTGATCACGCCGGTCGACGGGCTGGGAATGTAGGCAAGGTCCATGGCAGGTCCGACGCTACCTTGCCGGGCGGGCCATCAGGCAGCCAGCCCGGCAACTTCTCCGTAACGCCGCTTCCACCGGACACGCCCTAAGGCTTGGCGGGGGAACCGGCGGCCGGGGAGGCGGTGCCCGCCTTCTTGCCCTTGTTGGCCTCGGCGACCCACTTCTTCAGGTTGTCCGGGGAGATCTGCTCGCTGCCCTTCTGCGGGAAGATCGATTCTCCGTTGAGCAGCACGGACGGGGTCCCGTTGAAGTCGCTCTTGCGGAAGGCGTCGTTCGACTTCTTCACCCAGCCGTCATGGGTGCCGTCCTCGACGCAGGCGCGGAAGGCGGGCGTGTCGAGCCCGGGGACCTTCGCGGCGAGTTCGAGCAGCTTGTCGTTCTTCCCGTAGGCGTCGTCCGTCTCGGGCGGCTGGTTGGTGTAGAGCACGTCGTGGTACGCGGTGAACTTCCCGGCGTCCTGGGCGCAGGCCGCCGCGTTCGCCGCGCGCAGCGAGCCGCTGCCGCCGAGGTTGCCGTCGATGAGGGTGGCGAGGTGGTACTCCGCCTTGACGGCGCCCGCCGCCTCCAGCTCATGGATGGTGGTCCGGAAGGCGCCCTCGAACTGGGCGCAGGCGGGGCACCTGAAGTCCTCCCAGACGGCGAGGGTGGACGGGGCGTCCGGGCGGCCCTGGGGGATGGCGGGCTTGTCGCCGGTGATCGCCCCGGTGGGGTCGACGACCGGGCCCGCCTTGTCCGAGCTGTCCTTGCCGCCCGCGTTGGCCGCGATCACGCCGACGACCGCGGCCAGGCCGAGGACGCCGACCACCGCCGCCGACACGATCAGGACGCGCCGCTGCTTCTCGCGGGCCTTGTCGCGCTCGCGCTGCTGTTGGAGGCGCTCCCGCGCGCTCCTACCGTCTTGGTTCTTCTCGCTCACGCCCACCAGAACGAACCGGGGAGGCACGCGCGTGCCTCCCCGGTCCCGAATCCACCCGTATGGGTTACTTCGTACGCTACTTCTTGCGACGCACACCCTCGGCGAGTTCGGCCGCCAGTTCCCGCACGGCGCGCAGCCCCGCGGCCTGGTCGCCGTCGGCGTCCAGGATCCGCTGGACGAAGGCGGAGCCGACGATGACGCCGTCGGCGAAGCCCGCGACCTCCTCGGCCTGGGTGGCGTTGGAGACGCCGAGGCCGACGCAGACCGGCAGGTCGGAGGTGGCGCGGGTGCGCCGGACCAGTTCCTCGGCCTGGGCGCCGACGGAGGCGCGGGTGCCGGTGACGCCCATCAGGGAGGCGGCGTAGACGAAGCCGGAGCCGGCCGCCGTGATGGTGGCGAGCCGCTCGTCCTTGCTGCTGGGCGCGACGACGAAGACGGTGGCGAGGCCGTGCCGGTGCGCGGCCTCGCGCCATTCGTCGGACTCCTGGACCGGCAGGTCGGGCAGGATGCAGCCCGCGCCGCCCGCTTCGGCGAGCTCGGCGGTGAAGCGCTCGACGCCGTACCGGTCGATGGGGTTCCAGTAGGTCATCACGAGGACCGGCTTCCCGGTGGCCTCGTACGCCTCCTTGACCGTCCGCATCACGTGGGCGATCTTGAGGCCGCCGCGCAGCGCGATGTCGTCGGCGGTCTGGATGACCGGGCCGTCGAGGACCGGGTCGCTGTGCGGCAGGCCGACCTCGACGACGTCGGCACCGCCGTCGAAGACGGCCTTGATCGCCTCGATGCCGCCGTCGACGGTCGGGAAGCCGGCCGGGAGGTACGCGATGAGCGCGGCCCGGTCCTCGGCCTTCGCCTTGGCGAGGGTGTCGCTGAGCAGCTGGATGTTGCCGGTCCCGGTCACTTGTCGTCCCCCTCGGTCCCGTTCGCGGACCCGTTCTCGGACCCGTTGCCGGATCCGTTCCCGGCGCCGTTGTCGTACAGCCCGAAGTAGCGGGCGGCGGTGTCCATGTCCTTGTCGCCGCGGCCGGACAGGTTGATCACGATCAGCCCGTCGGGGCCGAGCTCCTTGCCGACGTCGAGCGCCCCGGCGAGGGCGTGCGCCGACTCGATGGCCGGGATGATGCCCTCGGTGCGGGAGAGCAGCCGCAGCGCCTGCATGGCCGCGTCGTCGGTGACGGCCCGGTACTCGCCGCGGCCGCTGTCCTTGAGGAAGGAGTGCTCGGGGCCGATGCCGGGGTAGTCGAGTCCGGCCGAGATCGAGTACGGCTCGGTGATCTGGCCCTCCTCGTCCTGGAGGACGTAGCTGCGCGAGCCGTGCAGGATGCCGGGCTCGCCCGCGGTGAGGGTGGCGGCGTGCTCGCCGGTCTCGACGCCGTGACCGGCCGGTTCGCAGCCGATCAGGCGGACCGAGGCGTCCGGGATGAAGGCGTGGAACAGGCCGATGGCGTTGGATCCGCCGCCGACGCAGGCGACGGCCGCGTCGGGCAGCCGTCCGGCGCGCTCCAGGATCTGGCGGCGGGCCTCGACGCCGATCACCCGGTGGAAGTCGCGGACCATGGCGGGGAACGGGTGCGGGCCCGCGACGGTGCCGAACAGGTAGTGGGTGCGGTCGACGTTGGCGACCCAGTCGCGGAACGCCTCGTTGATGGCGTCCTTCAGGGTGCGGCTGCCGGACTTCACGGCGATGACCTCGGCGCCGAGCATCCGCATCCGGGCGACGTTGAGGGCCTGGCGCTGGGTGTCGATCTCGCCCATGTAGATGGTGCAGTCGAGGCCGAAGAGGGCGCAGGCGGTGGCCGTGGCGACGCCGTGCTGTCCGGCGCCGGTCTCGGCGATGACGCGGGTCTTGCCCATCCGCTTGGTGAGCAGGGCCTGCCCGAGCACGTTGTTGATCTTGTGCGAGCCGGTGTGGTTCAGGTCCTCCCGCTTCAGGAAGACCCGGGCGCCCCCGGCGTGCTCGGCGAACCGGGGCACCTCGGTGAGGGCGCTGGGGCGGCCGGTGTAGTTGACCATGAGGTCGTTGAGCTCACGGGCGAACTCGGGGTCGTGCTTGGCCTTGTCGTACTCGACGGCGACCTCGTCGACGGCGGCGACGAGCGCCTCCGGGATGAACTTGCCGCCGTAGGCGCCGAAGTAGCCCTCGGGCGTGGGGGTCAGACCCTCCGGGTCCGGGATGAAGAACTCGCTGGACATGCGGTTGCTCCTCGGCGGGGCGGTGCGCCCCGCGGGTACGTGGTGGACGGTGCCTGTCACGTGGCGCGCGCACGCCGAGGCGTCCGACGGCCACCGCGGCGCCGTACACGCCGTCACGCACGGCGGAGGATCACCGGACGGAGGCGGGGGCGGGGAGGCGGTGGGTCAGGGCCGGGTGCGCGCGGTGGCGGGGCGCCATCGCATGCCGTTGACCTGACCCGGCTCGTCGCCGATCACGTACCGGACCCGCCGTCCGTGCACCCGCCGCGCCGGTGCCCGGCAGCCGCGCGGCCGGCAGCCCCGCGCGAGCGGGGCGTGGCGCCGGTCGGCGGGGCAGGGGAGCGGGCGGCGGAGCGGCATCGGTGGGTCAGCTCCGCCCGTGGCGGAGGGCCGGGTGGGCGCCCGCGGCGACCAGGTCGGCCACGGCGGCCTTGGGGTCGCGGCCGGTGACCAGGGACTCGCCGACCAGGACCGCGTCGGCGCCGGCGTTGGCGTACGCGATCAGGTCGTGCGGGCCGCGGACGCCGGACTCGGCGATCTTGACGATGCCGGCCGGGATCTCCGGGGCGACCCGCTCGAAGGTGGAGCGGTCCACCTTGAGGGTCTTCAGGTCGCGGGCGTTGACGCCGATGATGCGGGCGCCCGCGTCGACGGCCCGCTCGACCTCGTCCTCGTCGTGCACCTCGACCAGCGGCGTGAGGCCGATGGACTCGGCGCGCTCGATCAGGGACACGAGGGCCTCCTGCTCGAGCGCCGCGACGATCAGCAGCGCGAGGTCGGCGCCGTAGGCGCGGGCCTCCCAGAGCTGGTACGCGGTGACGATGAAGTCCTTGCGCAGGACCGGGATGTCGACCCGGGAGCGGACCGCTTCCAGGTCGGCGAGCGAGCCGCCGAAGCGGCGCTGCTCGGTCAGTACGGAGATGACGGCGGCGCCGCCCGCCTCGTAGTCGGCGGCGAGACCCGCCGGGTCGGCGATGGCGGCGAGCGCGCCCTTGGACGGGCTGGAGCGCTTGACCTCGCAGATCACCGTGACGCCGTCGCCGCGCAGTGCGGCGACCCCGTCCTTGGCCTGCGGTGCCTTCGCGGCGCGCTCCTTCAGCTCGTCGAGGGAGACCCGCGCCTGCCGCTCTGCGAGGTCGGCGCGCACGCCGTCGATGATCTCGTCGAGCACACTCACGCGAGAGGCCCCCTTCCGGGATTCGGGATGCGATGAACGTCGATGAACACGGTTCAGCCAAGGTCGATGGTATCCGCAGGTGGGCCCCTGACCCGCATCGGTTCGACACGCGTCCCACCTGCTGGGACCTCAGGGCGCCAGCGCGGCGCCGAACGGCAGGTTCCGTACGAGGGTGAACAGGACCAGAACGGCGCCGATCCCCCACCACCAGACGGGGGCGATCGCGAGCCGCATGGACCGGCCGCGGGCGGCGCGAATCAGCCACAGGACCATGACGACGGCGAAGACGCCGTAGCCGACGACGGCCAGGGCGTTCGCGCCGAGCGCGGCGCCGAGGTCGCCGTGGACGACGGCGTGGGCGCTGCGCAGCCCGCCGCAGCCCGGGCAGTAGATCCCGGTGAAGCGGAGCAGCGGGCAGACCGGGTAGTGGCCGGGTTCGTTGGGGTCGACGGTGCCGACGTACGCGAAGGCCGCGGCGACCCCGGCGAGGGTGCCGAGCGGCGCGAGCAGCCGCCGGACGGGCGGTCTCGCGGCCGGCGGCGGGGGCGGCGGCCCCCAGGGGCCGGGGGCGGCGGGCTCGGTCACGGCTGCCGCCGTCGGGTCGGGATCCACCCGAGGATTGTCGCCCGTACGGCGCGAAGGCGCAGCCCCGTGCGTCGGGACTGCGCCTTCCGGGTGAGCGGATGCGGTCGTGGGCGGCCTTTCGGGGCCGTCAGGACCGTCGCGACCGTCGCGCCGGGATCGCCGCCGTGATCAGGCGGCGGTCCGCTCGAGGGCGCTGCGCGTGGCGGTCTCGCGGGCGGCGGCGACGGCCGCCGTCTCCTTCGGCATGCCCATGCCCGCGATCTTCATCGCGCCGCCGACGACACCGCCGAGGACGATGACGCCCATACCCGCCCAGAAACCGGGCACGTTGGCCGCCACCATGAAGACTCCGGCGATGCAGAAGCCGATGAAGGAGATGATGACACCGGTCCAGGCGGCCGGGGTGTGTCCGTGGGCGCTGCCCGCCATGAGTTGCTCCTCGTTGATGTTGCGCGGTGGTGACGCCTCATTCTTCCGCACATGACCGCGCGACGGTGACTCGGGGGGTCCCGGACGATCACGCGTCGCGCGCGGCCCCCCGATCGGGGGCCGTCGAGGGGCGGGGTCAGGCGCCGCGGGTGGGGTCCTCGCCGCGGTCCAGGGCCTTCCACAGGTCCTCGGGGCGGTCGGGGTCCACGGCCGCCTGGCGACGGGCCGCGCGGGGGGTGCCGGAGCGCTCGTAGCGGCCGCCCATGGCGGGCCAGGACTTCCCGAAGCGGAGCGCGAACAGTCCGGCGGCCAGGATGAGCGCCGCGCCGACGGCCGTCACGTACGGCCAGGCGGTGTGGCTGAGGCCGACGGCCGCGGCGGCGGTGTTCCCGCTCATCCGGGCGGCCTCGGCGTTCAGCGCCGAGGCGTCGGAGGCGCCGAGCACGGCGGCCAGCGCGGCGCCCGCGCCGCTCAGCGCGAGCAGCGCGGAGACCATGGTGCGGCCGGTCCTGCGCACCGCGAACACGGCGACGAGGGCGGCCAGGCCGACGATCGCGAGGGCGGTCGGGACACCGGTGACGGCGCCGCCGTCGGCCTCGACCGGCACGCTGCCGCCCGCCACCGACGCGGTGCCCTCGGCCCACTTCTGGCCCGCGGAGAGCAGTACGACGGTCGCGCCGAGGGCGCCGAGCAGCAGGGCCGCGCCCAGACTGCGGCGGGCGCCGGAGGAAGCGGCGCCGCCCGGTCGGGCGGCTCGGGGCTGGGGTACGGGTACGGCACTCACGTACCCCACTATCCCCTACCGGCTCGGGAACCGTTCATCCGGTCGAGTGATCCCTGTTCACGATTCGGCCTCATCCGCCCGGCCGGGGTGCCGCCCCGTGCCGTCGCGGCCGGGGAGGGGATCACGACCGGGGCGCGGTCATCCGGTTGGCGGTGTGTACGGCGCGGAGCACGGCCGCCGCCTTGTTGCGGCACTCGGCGTCCTCGGCCGCCGGGTCCGAGTCGGCCACGATCCCGGCGCCCGCCTGCACGTACGCCGTGCCGTCGCGCAGCAGCGCCGTACGGATCGCGATGGCCGTGTCGGAGTCGCCCGCGAAGTCGAGATAGCCGACGCAGCCGCCGTACAGACCCCGCCGGGACGGTTCGAGCTCCTCGATGATCTGCATCGCGCGCGGCTTCGGCGCGCCGGAGAGGGTGCCGGCGGGGAAGCAGGCGGTCAGCACGTCGAAGGCGGTACGGCCTTCGGCGACCCGGCCGGTGACCGTCGACACGATGTGCATGACGTGCGAGTACCGCTCGATCGACATGAAGTCGACGACCTCGACGGAGCCCGGCTCGCAGACCCGGCCCAGATCGTTGCGGCCGAGGTCGACCAGCATCAGGTGCTCGGCGCGCTCCTTCGGGTCGGCGAGCAGCTCCTCCGCGAGGTCGTGGTCCTCCTGCGGGGTGGCGCCCCGGTGCCGGGTCCCGGCGATCGGGTGCAGCATCGCGCGGCCGTCCTCGACCTTGACCAGCGCCTCCGGCGAGGAGCCGACCACGTCGAAGCCGTTCTCGAACCGGAACAGATACATGTACGGGGACGGGTTGGTGGCCCGCAGCACCCGGTACACGTCGAGCGCGGACGCGGTGCACGGGGTCTCGAACCGCTGCGAGGGCACCACCTGGAACGCCTCGCCCGCCCGGATCCGCTCCTTCACGTCCTCGACGGCGTCCTGGAAGGCGGGGCCGCCCCAGAGCGCGGTGTACTCGGGCAGCTCGGACTGCGGCAGGGCGGCCGGGGCGGCGGGGACCGCGCGGGCCAGATCGGCCTCCATGGCGTCGAGCCGGGCGACGGCGCCCGCGTACGCCTCGTCGACGCCGGTCTCCAGGTCGTTGTGGTTGATCGCGTTCGCGATCAGCAGCACCGTGCCGTCCCAGTGGTCGAGGACGGCGAGGTCGCTGGTGAGCAGCATGGTGAGCTCGGGCAGCTTCAGGTCGTCGCGGCCGTGCTCGCCGATCCGCTCCAGGCGGCGGACGATGTCGTAGCCGAGGTAGCCGACCATGCCGCCGGTGAACGGCGGCATCCCGCCCGCGAGGTCGCTGGGCGTGTTCGGCGTGTGCAGGGTCTCGACGGTCGCCTTCAGGGCGGCGAGCGGGTCGCCGTCCACCGGCACGCCGACCGGCGGGGTGCCCAGCCAGTGGGCCTGCCCGTCCTGGACGGTGAGGGTGCACTCGCTGCGCACCCCGATGAACGAGTACCGCGACCAGCTGCGGCCTCCCCCACCACCTACGGTGTGGGAGGTACCCCCACCGGCCGACTCGAGCAGGAAGGTGCCGGGGCGTTCGGCGGCGAGCTTCCGGTAGAGCCCGACCGGCGTGTCGCCGTCCGCGAGGAGCCGGCGGCTGACGGGGATGACGCGGCGGTCGGCCGCCAGCTTGCGGAAGGTCTCGAGATCCATGGCGCCAGACCCTACTCGGCCGCGAGCAGCACGTCGGCGTCGAAGCAGGTCCTGGCCCCGGTGTGGCAGGCGGCGCCCTCCTGGTCGACCCGGACCAGGAGGGTGTCCGCGTCGCAGTCGAGCGCGACGGACTTCACGTGCTGGACGTGCCCCGAGGTGTCGCCCTTGACCCAGTACTCCTGGCGGCTGCGCGACCAGTAGGTGCAGCGGCCGGTGGTGAGGGTGCGGTGCAGCGCCTCGTCGTCCATCCAGCCCATCATCAGCACCTCGCCGGTGTCGTACTGCTGGGCGATGGCGGGGACGAGACCGTCGGCGCTGCGCTTGAGGCGGGCGGCGATCGCGGGGTCGAGGGAGCTGGAGGTCCGGGGCATGCTGCTCATGGGGCCATTGTGCCGCGATCCGGGGTACCGGCCGGGCGGCCGTCCGCCTGATGGGCGGGCCCGCGCGGGACTCCGGACGTAGGCTTGCCGCCATGTCGACCCATGCGAAGCGCGAACGGCTGCTCCTGGCGGACCTGTTGGAGGCGGCAGGGCCCGAGGCGCCCACCCTGTGCGAGGGCTGGACCTGCCGCGACCTCGCCGCGCACGTGGTCGTGCGGGAGCGCCGCCCGGAGGCGGCGGGCGGGCTGCTGCTGGGCGTGCTCAAGTCCCGGCTCGACCAGGCCATGGCCGAGTACACCGCGAAGCCGTACGAGGAACTGATCCAGCTGATCAGGACCGGGCCGCCGCGCATGTCGCCGTACCGCCTGAAGCAGATCGACGAGGCGGCGAACGCGGTCGAGTTCTACGTCCACGCCGAGGACGTCCGCCGGGCACAGGAGGACTGGGCCCCGCGCCCCCTGGACCCGGTCTTCTCGGACGCCCTCTGGTCCCGCTTGGAGAAACTGGCCCGGCTGACCGGCCGCCGCTCCCCGGTGGGCCTGGTGCTGCGCCGCCCGAACGGCCAGACGGCGGTGGCGCACAAGGGCACGCCGGTGGTGACGGTCACGGGCGAGCCGGGTGAGCTGACGCTGTTCGTGTTCGGCCGCCAGGAGGCGGCGCAGGTGGAGCTGGACGGCGAGAAGTCGGCGCTGGAGCAGGTGACGACGGCGAAGCTGGGGATGTGAGCGGGGGCCGGCCGGGTCAGCGGGTTCCTCGCGCGGGCCGGTCGGGCGGTGCGGGCAGTTCGGCGCGCCGCAGCGCGGGCACCGCGAGCGTGTAGAGCCCGCACAGCGCGCAGACCGCCGCGCTCACCGCGTACACCGGCCCGAGGCCCCACACCCCGATCGCCGCTCCGGTGAGCGGGAAGGTGAGCGGCGCGACGCCGAGCGAGCAGAACGCGGCGACGGCGGAGACCCGGCCCAGGTAGGCGGGGTCGCACGCGGTCTGGACGAGCGCGTTGCAGAGCGCGCCGGAGAGTCCGGCGAGCAGGCCGATGGAGAGCGCGACGGCGGTGGCGACGGGCAGCCGGCCGGTGGTGGCGAGGGCGCCGATGGAGACGGCGCCGAGCAGCATGGTCACCCCGCAGACGGCGCCCGCGCGGGGGACGCGGCCGCGGACGGTGAGCAGCAGGGAGGCCGCGCCCGCGCCCGTACCGAATCCGGCGAGCACCCAGCCGATGCCGGCGGCGCCCCAGCCGCGCTGGTCGGCGAGGAGGGCGAGGCCGACGTTGAGGGGTCCGGCGAAGCCGAGGTCGCTGAGCAGGACGACGACCATGAGGTGGCCGACGATCCGGTTGCGGCGCAGGTGGCGGAGTCCGTCGACGAGCTCGGCGAACGCCCCGCCACCACCCTGGCCCGCGGTTTCCGCCTTGGGCGGCGGCGGTCCGAGCCGGAGCGCGCACAGCAGCGGTACGGAGAGGGCGAAGAGCAGTCCCGCGACGCCGAAGGCGGTGGCCGGGCCGCCGACGGCCACCGCGAGACCGCCGAGCGGGGCACCGAGGACGGCGCCGGAGCGCTGGGCGAGGCCGCGCAGGCCCTGGATCCTGGCGAGCTGGTCGGGGGCGGCGATGCGCGGCGGCAGCGCGCCGACGGCGGGCAGGAACAGGGCGTCGACGACGCCGAAGAGCAGGGCGACGGCGGCGAGCGCCCAGAGTCCCGGCGAGGCGAGGAACAGGGTCGCGGCCAGGCCGAGGACGAGCAGGGCGCGTACGGCGTCGGAGCCGATGACGACCCGGCGCGGGCCGAGCCGGTCGGCGAGCACTCCCCCGGCCAGCATGAACAGGGCCCGGGGCACGGCGCCGACGGCGAGGACGAGGCCGGCCTGGCCGGGGGTGCCGGAGCGGACGGCGGACCAGGAGAGGGCCAGGTAGTAGACGCTGTCGCCGAGGGTGGAGGCGGTGAACGCGCCGGTCCAGCGCAGCACGTTGGGGTCGCGATGGGCGGGGCGGGCGGCGAAGGCCGGCGCGGCGGCCCGGACATCGGTCGTCGTGGTCGTCGTGGTCATCCGGCTCAGCCCCGGTACGGGAATCCGTGCAGGTGGATCGCGACCTTCTCGCGGCCCTCGGTGTCGCCGGCCGCCTCGGCGGCCCGCGCGGCCCGGTCGTACCGGGTGAGCAGGGCGTCCAGCTCCACGCCGAGCGAGGCGAGTTCGGACGCCGTGAGCCGGGGCAGCCACTCGGAGCTGATGACCGCCGAGCGCCACTCGTCGGACCAGGTCAGCCGCTCGTCGAGGAAGCGGCGGTGGAGCGCGGCGCGCTGCTCGCCGATGACCCGGCCGAGGGCGTCGGACGCGGCGACGAGTTCGGGGGCGTCGCGGACGTCCTCGTCGTGGATGCTGAACCCGTACGAGCTGGGCCGCCACCAGCGTTCGCGGCCGTCCGTCGGCCTGCCGTCCGCCGTCGGGCCCCCGGCCTGCTCGATCAGGCCGTGCTCGGCGAGTTTGCGCAGGTGGTAGCTGACCAGCGAGACGGCCTCGTCGACCTGCTCGGCGAGCTGGGAGGCGGTCGCGGTGCGGGCCACGAACAGGGCGCGGTAGAGGCGGGTGCGCAGCGGGTGCGAGAGGGCCTTGAGGGTGCCGAGGTCGGTGATGCGGCGGTTCTCCTGCGAGGTCATGCCTCGACCCTAGATGCGAAAGAAATCTTGCGCAATGAAAGTTGCGCAAATATTGCTGTGCATACGGAGAAAGAGAACGGGCCCCCGAGGGGGCCCGTTCGCGAGGTTCGCGAGGTTCGCGAGGTTCGCGAACGGACTCAGCGGACCTGGTGACCCGCCTCCCGCAGCGTCTGCTTGACCTCGCCGATCCGCAGATCGCCGAAGTGGAACACGGACGCCGCGAGCACCGCGTCCGCGCCCGCCGCGATGGCGGGCGGGAAGTCGGCGAGCCGCCCCGCGCCGCCGGAGGCGATCACCGGCACCGTGACGTGCTCGCGCACCGCCGCGATCATCTCGGTGTCGTAGCCGTCCTTGGTGCCGTCGGCGTCCATCGAGTTGAGCAGGATCTCCCCCGCGCCCAGCTCGGCGGCCCGGTGCGCCCACTCGACGGCGTCGATGCCGGTGCCCTGGCGGCCGCCGTGCGTCGTCACCTCGAAGGAGCCGGAGGCCGTACGCCGTGCGTCGACCGACAGGACGAGCACCTGGCGCCCGAAGCGCTCGGCGATCTCCTGGATCAGCTCGGGGCGGGCGATGGCGGCGGTGTTGACGCCCACCTTGTCCGCACCGGCCCGCAGCAGCTTGTCGACGTCGTCGGCCGACCGCACCCCGCCGCCCACGGTGAGCGGGATGAACACCTGCTCGGCGGTGCGGCGCACCACGTCGTAGGTGGTCTCGCGGTTGCCGGAGGAGGCGGTGATGTCGAGGAAGGTGAGCTCGTCGGCGCCCTCGGCGTCGTACAGCTTGGCCATCTCGACGGGGTCGCCCGCGTCCCGCAGGTTCTGGAAGTTGACCCCCTTGACCACCCGGCCGTTGTCCACGTCCAGGCAGGGGATCACGCGTACGGCGAGGCTCATGCGTCGCCCCCGGCCGAGGTCTCCGGGCGGTACGCCTCGATCTCGACCTCGACGACCAGGCGCGGGTCCACGAACCCGGACACGATGATCATCGAGGCGGCCGGGCGGACGGCGTCGAACAGCTCCTTGTGGGCGCGACCGACCTCCTCCACGTCCCGGGCGTGGGTGAGGTACATCCGGGTGCGAACCACGTGCTCCGCGCCGAGGCCCAGCTGCGCCAGGGCGCCGAAGGCCACGTTGAACGCGTTGACCGCCTGCTCGTACGGGCCGCCGTCGGCGATCTGGCCGTCGACGACCGAGGTGCAGCCGGCCACCAGGACCAGGCCGTTGGGCAGCTCGACCGCGCGGGAGTAGCCGAACTGCTCCTCCCAGGGGGCGCCGGTCACCACCTTGCGCACGGAACCGGTCATACGGCGGCCACCGCCTCGATCGCCTCTTCCAGGGTGAACGCCTTCGCGTACAGCGCCTTGCCGACGATGGCGCCCTCGACGCCGGTGGGCACGAGCCCGGCCAGCGCCCGCAGGTCGTCGAGCGAGGAGACGCCGCCGGAGGCGACGACCGGCTTGTCGGTGGCGGCGCAGACGTTCTTCAGGAGCTCCAGGTTGGGGCCCGCGAGGGTGCCGTCCTTGGCGATGTCGGTGACGACGTAGCGGGCGCAGCCCTCGGCGTCGAGCCGGGCGAGCGTCTCGTACAGGTCGCCGCCGTCGCGGGTCCAGCCGCGGCCGCGCAGCGTGGTGCCGCGCACGTCGAGGCCGACGGCGATCTGGTCGCCGTGCTCGGCGATGACCTTGGCGACCCACTCGGGGGTCTCCAGGGCGGCGGTGCCGAGGTTGACCCGGGTGCAGCCGGTGGCGAGGGCCGCGGCGAGCGTGGCGTCGTCGCGGATGCCGCCGGACAGCTCGACCTTGATGTCCATGGCGCGGGTGACCTCGGCGACGAGGGCGCGGTTGTCGCCGGTGCCGAAGGCGGCGTCGAGGTCGACCAGGTGGAGCCATTCGGCGCCGGAGCGCTGCCAGGCGAGGGCGGCCTCCAGCGGGGAGCCGTAGGAGGTCTCGGTGCCGGACTCGCCGTGCACCAGGCGGACCGCCTGGCCGTCGCGGACGTCGACGGCCGGGAGGAGTTCGAGCGTGCGGGACATCTAGAGCGTTCCGATCCAGTTGGTGAGGAGCTGGGCGCCGGCGTCGCCGGACTTCTCGGGGTGGAACTGGGTGGCCCACAGGGCACCGTTCTCCACCGCGGCGACGAACGGCTCACCGTGCGTCGTCCAGCTGACCTTCGGGGCGCGGATGTTGGGGTTGCCGACCTCGAGGCTCCACTCGCGCACACCGTAGGAGTGCACGAAGTAGTAGCGGGTGTCGGCGTCGAGGCCCGCGAACAGTTCGGTGTCGGCGGGGGCGTCGACGGTGTTCCAGCCCATGTGCGGGACGACGGGCGCGTCGAGCGGCCCGACCGTGCCGGGCCACTCGTCGAGTCCTTCGGTCTCGACGCCGTGCTCGATGCCGTGGGCGAAGAGGATCTGCATGCCGACGCAGATGCCCATGACCGGGCGGCCGCCGGACAGCCTGCGGCCGACGATCCAGTCGCCGCGGGCCTCCTTGAGGCCGCGCATGCAGGCGGCGAAGGCGCCGACGCCGGGGACGAGGAGTCCGTCGGCGTTCATGGCCGTGTCGTAGTCGCGGGTGATCTCGACGTCGGCGCCGACCCGGGCGAGGGCCCGCTCGGCGGAACGCACGTTGCCGAAGCCGTAGTCGAAGACGACGACCTTCTTGCCGCCTCGGGTGCCGGGGCTGCTCATGACCAGACGTCCAGTCGCAGCACACCGGCGGACAGGCACATCACGGCGCCGATGGCGAGCAGCACGATCAGGCTCTTCGGCATCTTCTGCTTGGCGAAGGAGTAGATGCCGCCGAGCAGGAACAGGCCGACGACGATGAGGATGGTGGAGAGGCCGTTCACGGTCAGAGGGCGCCCTTCGTGGAGGGGAGGATGCCGGCCGCGCGCGGGTCGCGCTCGGCGGCGTAGCGCAGGGCGCGGGCGAGGGCCTTGAACTGGCACTCGACGATGTGGTGGGCGTTGCGCCCGTACGGCACGTGGACGTGCAGCGCGATCTGCGCCTGGGCCACGAACGACTCCAGTATGTGCCGGGTCATGGTGGTGTCGTACGCGCCGATCATCGGCGCCATGTTCTCGGGCTCGGTGTGCACGAGGTAGGGGCGGCCGGAGAGGTCGACGGTGACCTGGGCGATCGACTCGTCGAGCGGCACGGTGCAGTTGCCGAAGCGGTAGATGCCGACCTTGTCGCCGAGGGCCTGCTTGAAGGCGGCGCCGAGGGCGAGGGCGGTGTCCTCGATGGTGTGGTGCGAGTCGATGTGGAGGTCGCCGTCGGTCTTCACGGTGAGGTCGAACAGACCGTGCCGGCCGAGCTGGTCGAGCATGTGGTCGTAGAAGCCGACCCCGGTCGACACGTCGACCTTTCCGGTGCCGTCGAGGTCGATCTCGACGACGACGGACGTCTCCTTGGTGGTGCGTTCCACGCGGCCTACGCGGCTCATGCGCTCTGCTCCTTCTTCAACTCACGAACCGCGTCGAGGAACGCGTCGTTCTCTTCGGGGGTTCCGGCGGTGACCCGCAGCCAGCCGGGTACGCCGTTGTCCCGGACCAGGACGCCCCGGTCGAGGATCTTCCGCCAGGCCCGGTGGGAGCCCTCGGCTCCGTCGAAGTGCCCGAACTGGACGAAGTTGGCGTCGGACTCGGTGACCTCGTAGCCGAGCGCGCGCAGCTCGGTGACGAGCCGGTCCCGCTCGGTCTTGAGCTGTTCGACGTACCCGAGGAGGGTGTCGGTGTGCTCCAGGGCGGCGAGCGCGGTGGCCTGGGTGACGGCCGAGAGGTGGTACGGCAGTCTCACCAGCTGGACGGCGTCGACCACGGCCGGGTGCGCGGCGAGGTAGCCGAGGCGCAGTCCCGCGGCGCCGAACGCCTTGGACATGGTCCGGGAGACCACCAGGTTCGGGCGGCCCTCGATGAGCGGGAGCAGCGAGGGCCGGTGGCTGAACTCGACGTACGCCTCGTCCACCACGACCAGCGAGGGCTTGGCGGCCTGCGCGGCCTCGTACAGGGCGAGGACGGTGGCGGCCTCGACGGCCGTGCCGGTGGGGTTGTTGGGCGAGGTGATGAAGACGACGTCCGGCGCGTGCTCGGCGATGGCCTGCCGGGCCGCGTCGACGTCGATGGTGAAGTCGTCGTTGCGGGGTCCGGAGATCCAGCCGGTGCCGGTGCCGCGGGCGATCAGGGCGTGCATCGAGTACGAGGGCTCGAAGCCGATCGCGGTGCGGCCGGGTCCGCCGAAGGTCTGCAGGAGCTGCTGGAGCACCTCGTTGGAGCCGTTGGCGGCCCAGACGTTGGCGGTGGTGACCGGGTGGTGGGCGGTCCTGGTGAGGTACGCGGCGAGCTCGGTGCGCAGTTCGACGGCGTCCCGGTCGGGGTAGCGGTTGAGGCCGCGGGCGGCCTCGGCGACCCGCTCCGCGATCCGGGCCACCAGGGGCTCGGGCAGCGGGTAGGGGTTCTCGTTGGTGTTCAGCTGGACGGGCACGTCGAGCTGGGGCGCGCCGTAGGGGGACTTGCCCCTGAGCTCGTCGCGGACGGGGAGTTCGTCCCAGGGGGACCGGTCGGGGGTGCCGACGGAGTCGTTCGAGGTCACTTGCTCTCCGGAACCTTCCATCCGAACCGTGCCTTGATCGCGGCGCCGTGCGCGGGCAGGTCCTCCGCCTCGGCGAGGGTCACCACGTGGTGGGCGACCTCGGCGAGGGCGTCGCGGCTGTAGTCGACGATGTGGACGCCGCGGAGGAAGGACTGCACGGACAGGCCGGAGGAGTGGCAGGCGCAGCCACCGGTGGGCAGCACGTGGTTGGAGCCCGCGCAGTAGTCGCCGAGGGAGACCGGCGACCAGGGGCCGACGAAGATCGCGCCCGCGTTGCGGACCCGGTCGGCGACGGCGGCGGCGTCGGCGGTCTGGATCTCCAGGTGCTCGGCGCCGTAGGCGTCGACGACCTTGAGGCCCTCGTCGAGTCCTTCGACCAGGACGATCGCGGACTGACGGCCTTCGAGCGCGGGCACGATCCGGTCGTCGACGTGCTTGGAGGCGGCGACCTGGGTCTTCAGCTCGGCCTCGACGGCCTCGGCGAGCGCGGCCGACGCGGTGACGAGCACGGAGGCGGCCATCGGGTCGTGCTCGGCCTGGCTGATCAGGTCGGCGGCGACGTGCACCGGGTCGGCGGTGTCGTCGGCGAGGACGGCGATCTCGGTGGGGCCGGCCTCGGCGTCGATGCCGATGCGGCCCTTGAGGAGGCGCTTGGCGGCGGCGACGTAGATGTTGCCGGGCCCGGTGACCAGGTTGACCGGCGCGCAGCCGGGGACACCGTCGGTCCCGTCGGTGCCGTCCGTGCCTTCGGTGCCGTACGCGAACATGGCGATGGCCTGGGCGCCACCGGCGGCGTAGACCTCGTCGACGCCGAGCAGGGCGCAGGCGGCCAGGATGGTCGGGTGCGGCAGCCCGCCGAAGTCCTTCTGCGGCGGGGAGGCGACGGCGACGCCCTCGACCCCGGCCTCCTGGGCGGGGACGACGTTCATCACGACGGAGGACGGGTAGACCGAGCGGCCGCCCGGCACGTAGAGCCCGACGCGCTCGACCGGGATCCACTTCTCGGTGACGGTGCCGCCGGGGACGACCTGGGTGGTGTGGGTGGTGCGGCGCTGGGCGCGGTGCACGAGCCGGGCGCGCCGGATGGACTCCTCGAGGGCGGCCCGGACGGCCGGGTCGAGCTCGTCGAGGGCGCGGGCGATCGCGTCGGCCGGGACCCGCAGGCCGGAGACGCGGACGCCGTCGAATTTCTCCCCGTAGTCGATCACCGCTGCGGCGCCATGATGCCGTACGTCCTCGCAGATCGGCCGCACCTTCTCCAGGGCGGCTTCCACGTCGAACTCGGCACGGGGCAGCAGGTCGCGCAGGGCGGCACCCTCGGGGAGGGCCGCGCCGCGCAGATCGATTCGAGAGATCACGGGTCAATTCTCGCAGACGCCCCACAGCGCCGGACGCCCGTATCACTGGCTGATACAGGCCACTCTGGCGTCTTGTCGCCACCCCTGACCGTTAGCGTTCACCCCGTCACACAGCGGGAAGAACGGCTGTGCGAATCGGGGAAGCGGAAGTGCGGGAAGCGAGGGGGCGGCAGTGACCGAGCCGCGCGAGGACGGCGGGATGCCCGAAGGTCTGACCAGGCCGGAGCGGGCGATGTGGCGGGCGTTCCGGGTGGGCGGGACATGCGATCTGCGGGAGGGGGCACCGGAACGGGACGATCCGTTCGCGCTGCGCTCGGTGTGGGGCGCGGAGCGCAGCGTCCGGGCGGAGATCGTGGCGCTGCTGCTGCTCGACGGGCCGCCCGCGGTGTCCGGGCGCGTCGCGGCGCTGAAGCTGCGCGGGGCGCGGATCACCGGGGAGCTGAATCTGGCCGGCGGTTCGATAGGGCCGTACGTGGAGCTGAGCGGCTGCCGGTTCGACGGCGAGGTGATACTCCCGGAGGCCCGGTTCGGCACGCTGCGCATGGTGGAGTGCGCGCTGCCGCGCCTGGAGGCGGCGCGGCTGCACACCGAGGGCGATCTGCATCTGCCGCGCTGCCGGGTGGAGCGGGGCATCCGGCTGACGGACGCGCAGATCGGCACCGATCTGCTGATCAACCAGATCCGGGTGTGGCCGGACCGGCGCGGCCGGGCGATCACCGCCGACGGCATGGTGGTGGCGCAGGACCTGCAGGCCGAGCTGATCGAGACGTACGGGGAGCTGAGCCTGCGCGGCGCCAAGGTCGGGGTGTCCCTGAGTCTGCGCGGCAGCGTGCTGCGCGGCGCCCAGCAGCGCCGCGCGCTGAACGCGCCGCAGCTCACCGTGGAGCGCACGCTGTATCTGAACGCGGCCTGGGTGTACGAGAGTTCGGGCAACGCGACGGCGACCCCGCCGTACGGGGTGACGCCCGCGCAGGGCGCCCGGCGCAAACCGGTGGAGTGCCACGGCGGGGTGCGGCTCGACGACGGCAGGTTCGGCGACTCGGTGGACCTGCACCACGCCCGTTTCGTGCTCGACGGCTCGCGCCGCGAGGAGCTGTCGCTGCGCCGGATCGTCACCCCCGAGCTGCGTTTCAACGGGGAGCGCCCGGAGGAGGGCCGGGTGGTCCTGAACGGCGCGAAGGTGGTGACCCTGATCGACCTGTCCGGCAGCTGGCCGGGCCCGGGCGGACTCGCGATGAGCGGATTCGTGTACGAGACGCTGGTGCCGTACGGGCACTTCCCGCTGGCCCGGCGCCTGGAGTGGGTCGCGGCGGCCACCCCGGAGTACGCGCCGGAGCCGTACGAGCGGCTCGCGACCGTGCTGCGCAACAGCGGCGAGGACGCCGACGCGCGCGAGGTGCTGCTCGCCAAGCAGCGGCGGCGCCGGGAGGCGCTGCCGCTGGCCGGGAAGCTGTGGGGCTGGGTGCAGGACCTCACGGTGGCGTACGGCTACCGGCCCGGCCGGGCCGCGCTGTGGATGGTGGTGCTTTGGGCGGCGGGCGCGGTGCTGTTCTCGCGGCACCAGGCGGTGCCGCTGAAACCGGGCGAGGCGCCGACCTGGAACCCGACGCTGTACGCGCTCGATCTGCTGCTTCCGGTGATCGATCTCGGTCAGGTCGGGTTCTGGCGGCTCGAAGGCGTCTGGCTGTGGGCGTCGACCGCGCTGATCCTGCTCGGCTGGGTGCTGGCGACGACGGTGGCGGCCGGGGCCTCCCGGCTGCTGCGGCGCGGCTGACCGGACGGTCAGGACGGTCAGGACGGGCCCCCGGGAGCGGATCCGCGCGCGGATTGATCCCGGGGGCCGCGCCGCCCGTTGAGAGGGGTGGGGAGGTGTGGGGGGCGTGCGCGCCGGAGTCGGCGCGGGCACCCTTCCACCCCTTTCTTTACGCTGTCTTGACCCTCGTCGATACAACCTTCCCGCCGCCACCAAAGCTTCACAGTCCCCCACTGGCGCGGCCCTCACCTGCGGTTTTCAATGTTTCGCACCATGTCACTGCTCCGCGCCCTGATCGGCACCACCCGTCTGGTCCGGCACGCCCCGCGGCTGACCGCCGCCCTCGTGCCGGACGACGCCGTGCTGCTCGACGCGCCGGACGGACGGCTGGCACCGGCCCTGGTCGCCGCCGCGCTCGGCGACCCCGAACCGGCCGCCAAACTGCTCGCCGGCACCCGGGACGCCGCCGAGTGGGAGGACCGGGACCGCTATGTCACCCGGCTGAGCGCCTTCGCGTACGGCCGGGACGGCTGGCTCGGCCACTGGCTCGCGGGCAGCCCGCACGACCCGGACGCGCTGCTCGTCAAAGCGCAGCTGGAGGTGCGCAGGGCCTGGCACTCCCCGGCCAGGGCGGAACGGCTGCGTGAACTGGGGCCGCTGATCGAGAGCGCGGCCGCGGCCGCGCCGCGCGACCCGGTGCCCTGGCGGCTCGCCCTGGACCACGCGCGCGGCACCCACGCCCGGCACAGCGGCTTCGAGGCCCTGTGGGAGCAGGCGGTGCGCCGCGCCCCGCACCACTACGGCAGCCATGTGGCGGCCCTGAAGTACCTGTCGGCCCAGTGCTGCGAACGCCAGGACCAGGCCCCGCGCGACTCCGGCCGCTCCGGCGGCCCGCACCCCGAGTGCTTCGACTTCGCCGAACAGGCCGCCGAGGACGCCCTGCCCGGTTCGCTGGTGCAGGCCCTGCCGGTACGGGCCGCGTTCGCCCAGCTGCTCGCCGGGCCCGAGCCGGGACACGGGGTACGGGCCGAGCGGCTCGACGCGGCGGCCGACCGGGCGCTCGCCCTGTCGGCCGAGTACCCGGCGGGCGATCCCTGGCCCGCCGAGGTGCGCAATCTGCTGGTGCGGGTGCTTGTGGCGCGGGGCCGCTGGGCGGACGCCGTCGCCGAGTTCGGCCGGATCGGCCCGCAGGCGACCAGCTTCCCCTGGTCGGTGGGCGCCGAGGACCCGCTGGGCGGCTTCCTGCAGGCCCGCGCCCTCGCCGTACGGGAAGTCGCACGGCGCACCCCGCTGCGCGCCCGCCCCCAGGCCGGGCCCCCGGCTCCGGCCGGGCCGGGGCCCGTCGGGGGGCCGGACCACGGGTCCGCCGGGGGGTCCGGCGGGGCGCCGGGGACCGGCCCGGCGGGGGCCGCGGCGGGCGATGCGGGACGGGCCGCCCGGGGCGGTCCCGGCGGCCATTACGCTTGACCGCTGTGACCACCGCCCGTCTGCCTCTGTTCCCCCTGAACACGGTGCTGTTCCCGGGGCTCGTGCTGCCGCTGAACGTCTTCGAGGAGCGTTATCGCGCCATGATGCGCGAACTGCTCCGCACGGACGAGTCCGAGCCGCGGCGCTTCGCCGTCGTGGCCATCCGCGACGGCCGTGAGGTCGCGCCGACCGCACCCGGCCTGCCCGACCAGACGGCGCTGCCCGAGAAGGGCCCGTCGGCCGGTTTCGGCCCCGACCCGATCCAGGCGTTCCACCGGGTCGGCTGCGTGGCCGACGCGGCGTCGATCCGGCAGCGGGCGGACGGCGGCTACGAGGTGATGGTGACCGGCACCACCCGGGTGAAGCTGCTGTCGGTGGACGCGACCGGCCCCTATCTGACCGCCGAGACCGAGGAGATCCCGGAGGCGCCGGGCGAGGAGGAGGAAGCCCTCGCCGAGGGCGTGCTGCGGGCCTTCCGCTCGTACCAGAAGCGGCTCGCCGGCGCCCGCGAACGCTCCCTGACCACCACCGAGCTGCCCGACGACCCGTCGGTGGTGTCCTACCTGGTCGCCGCGGCCGCCGTCCTCGACACCCCGTCCAAGCAGCGCCTGCTGCAGGCCCCCGACACGGCGACCCGGCTGCGCGAGGAGCTGGCGCTGCTGCGCGCCGAGACGGCGGTCCTCCGGCACCTGCCGTCGCTGCCCGCGGTGGAGCTCACCCGCGCGCCGACCAGCCCGAACTGACCCTGCGACCCTGGAAGCCCGGCATGGCGAAGAAGCAGAAGAAGAACACGGGCGGCACCGGCGGCACCCCGGCGACGGTGGCCCTCGCAGCCGCCGGTACGGCGTACACCCTGCACGCCTACGAGCACGACCCGGCGACTCCGTCGTACGGCGAGGAAGCCGCGGAAGCCCTCGGGGTGTCCCCCGACCGGGTGTTCAAGACGCTGGTCGCCGACGTCGACGGAGAACTCACCGTCGCGGTGGTCCCGGTGGCGGGCCAGCTCGATCTGAAGGCACTCGCGGCGGCGGTCGGCGGCAAACGCGCGGCCATGGCGGACCCGGCGGCGGCCGAACGCACCACCGGCTACGTACGCGGCGGCATCTCCCCCCTGGGCCAGCGCAAGCGCCTGCGCACGGTCCTGGACGCGTCGGCGTCCGGCCACCCGACGATCTGCATCTCGGCGGGCCGCCGCGGCCTGGAGGTCGAACTGTCCCCGGACGACCTGGCCGACCTGACGAACGCCGTCCTCGCCCCCATCGGCCGGGGGTAGCCCCCCCTTTTTTTGGGAAGCTCGGTTCGCCTCCGGGCGCCTCAGCGTGTGTCGACGGTCGACCGTGCTCGGTCCCTCGTACCTCGGGACCTGTGCGCGCTCTCCCTTTCGACACCCACGGCGCCCTTCGGCTCACTCGCCCAACCAGCGGGCGCGCACCAGCAGGCACCCCCGGGGCCGAGTCGCACCGTTTGTGGGTGCCTGCGGGTGCGGGCCCGCCAGCCCCATCAGCTGGTCGTGTTGGGCGTCGGCGGCCACGGCCCCAGGTCGTCCGGTTCCGGGTCGCGCGGGCCGAAGAGGGCGGTCAGCGCCAGGTGGACGATCATCGCGGCGATCGGCCAGGCCAGCATGGCCGCGAGCCGCATCTTGAGTTCGAGGGGCGCGTCGAAGACGACTCCGGGGCCGACGGCCTTGGCGTGGGCGACCACGTCGCGGGCCGGGCCGAGCCAGACGCCGACGCCCCAGCCGAGGAGCGAGCCGAGGACGCCGCCGACCGCGAGGGCGATGACGAGGGCGACGCCGCCGTGGCGGTGGAAGAGGAAGACGAGGAGCGCGGCGACGGCGCCGAAGGCGAGCGCGAGCAGCACGAAGGTGCCGTCCATGCCGATCGCCGATTCGCCCTCGCTGTCCTTGAGGAAGACCGCTTTGCCGTCGGAGAACAGCGTCACTCGCGGTGCGAGCCACAGCCACAGCAGTCCGAGCACGGCCCCGGCGAGCACCGACGCGGCGACGACCACGGCGGACTGGCGCAGTTCGGTCGCGGTGCTGGGGGCGGCGGGCCCCGCGGGCGGTGCGTCGTCGGGTGCGGGCCAGGCGGAGTCGTGCGGCGGCTGGTGCGGCGGCGGAGTGAGAGGTGCGGTCACCACGCCATCGTGCCAGGTGCGGCTGTGCGCCGCCTCAGCGGATCAGCACTCGGTGCCCGGGCGGCTCCCGACGGCTCAGCGGACCGCGGCCTTCCGGTAGGCCCAGGTCGCCACGGCCAGCGAGACGACGCCGACCGCGCCGCAGATGCCGAGGTCGAGCGCGACCGCCGCCCAGTCGGGACGGTCGTCGAAGGTACGGGCCAGGGCCTCCACGCCGTACGTGGACGGGAGCAGGTCCCGGGCCAGGCCGATCGGGCCCGGCAGCCGCTCGGCGGGCAGCACGCCGAGCAGCAGCGCCGCCGACATGCCGAGCTGGCCGAGCAGGGTGGCGAGCTCGGGGCGGGGGGCGAGCAGGCCGAGCGCGGCGCCGAGCCCGGCGAGTGCCGCCCCGGACAGCGGCACGACGGCGACCAGGATCCACAGGTGGGTCACCGGGAGGCCGAACAGCACGCAGCCGGTGACGGCGGTGACGAGTGTCCCGGGCACGGTGAAGGAGGCGTACGCGCCGGCCGCGCCGAGCACGACGGCGGCGGGCGGCACGGGCAGGGTGGCGTAGTGGTCGAGGCCGCCGGAGGCGCGGAGCTGGCCGAAGTACTGGGCGAGCAGGTTGAGCGCGACGAAGGCGACGACGAGCACGGCGGAGCCGGCGACCACGGCTCTGGCCTCGCTGCCGCCGTCGACGACTCCGCGCATCAGGATCATGATCCCGACGGACTGGAAGGTGGCGACGAACAGCAGCGGGATCCGGGCCACCCGGGCCCGGGAGAGCTGGGCCCGGTAGACCGCGCCGAGCGCCGGGAGCAGCCTGGCGGCCGGGGCGAGCGGAGCGGGCGCGGTCCCGTCCCCGTAGCCGTCCGTGTGGACGTTCTCGTGGGCGTCGGCGGCATCGTCGGCGGTCGGAGCGGTGGCCCGGGCGGCCGTGTCCACGGTCCGGGGCTCGGCAGGAAGGGTGCTCAACTCGTCCAGCTCCTGACGGTCCGGGTCGGTGGGACAGTGGCTGCGGGGGCCACAGGGGCTGCGGGGGTCATGCCTTCACCAGTCCCTTGGCGGTCTCGCCGCCGAGCGCCAGGTACACGTCCTCCAGGCTCGGCGTGGCCAGGGTGAAGTCGTCCAGGGCGGCGAAGGCGGCGCCGCCGGTGACGGCGGCGACCGCCGCCCTGGCCTCGTCGGGGGCGAGCCGGAGCACCCAGCGGCGTCCGGACGCCTCGGCGGAGGCGCTCAGGGCGGCGACCTCGGGGACGTCGAGGGGGGCGCTTTCGCGCCAGACCAGTTCGACCCGTACCTCGCCCGCGACGCGTTCCTTGAGTCCGGCGGGGGTGTCGCAGGCGATGACCCGGCCGCGGTCGAGGACGGCGACCCGGTCGAGCACGGTCTCGGCCTCGATGACGTTGTGGGTGACGAGCAGCACGGTGGTGCCGTGTTCGGCGCGGCGGCGGTCGACGGCGGACCAGACGGCGCGCCGGGCGACCGGGTCCATGCCGGTGGTGGGTTCGTCGAGGACGAGCACGGGCCGCTCGCCGACGAGGGCGGCGGCGAAGCAGGCGAGGCGCCGCTGGCCGCCGGAGAGCTTCTTGAGCGGGCGGTCGGCGAGCGTTTCGAGGCCGAGCTCGCCGAGCACGGCGTCGCGCTCGGCGCGGGCCTCGCGGCGGCCGAGGCCGCGCAGCAGCCCGGTGGTCTCGGCGGCGAGCGCGACGGTCAGCTCGTCGAGCGCGGTGGATTCCTGGCCGAGGTGGGCGAGCAGCCGGGCGGCGCGTTCGGGGTGCCGGACCAGGTCGTGGCCGAGCAGCCGCACGCTGCCGGAGTCGGGGCGCATCAGGCCGGTGAGCTGGCGGACCAGGGTGGACTTCCCGGCGCCGTTGGGGCCGAGCAGTCCGAAGATCTCGCCGCCGCGGACATCGAGGCTGATCCCGTCGGTGGCCCGGACCTCGGGGGTCGCGGGCGCGCCTCGTCTGCCGCGTGCGGCGGGGTAGGTCTTGACCAGATCCCGCACCGCGCACACCGTACTCACGAGGGAGGAGCCTACGGGGTCCCGCGGCTCTCCTCGGGCGCGGGGGCGTGTTGCGCGGCGGCGTGGACGTCGATCTCGCGCCAGAATCCGGCCCTGATCGCATAGCGGTCGTGCTCGTCGATCTGGTCGTCCTTGTGGGCGAGCAGACCGAAGCGGGCCGCGTAGCGGAGGAGTTCGCCGTCGATGCGGTGCGGGATCCGCGGGTACATGGTGGCGAGTTTCGGTACGTGGACGGGTTCGGGCAGCCGGTCGAGCCAGCGGCGGGCGAAGACCTGGCCGACCTCGTAGGGGTCGCCGCCGACGGTGGTGATGTCCTCCTCGCGGTCGGCCCAGCGCTGCTCGGCGCTGGTGAGCTGGGCGAGGGTGGGCAGCGAGGCGGTCTCGGCGGGTTCGCCGAGCGGCGCGGGCGGCCGGTCGATCCAGCCCTTGTCGGAGGACCAGCGCAGGGTGGCGGCCGGGGCGGCGGGCGGTGGGGTGGGGCCGCGCAGGGCGGCCAGGTCCTTGGGGGTGGGGACGGTCCTGCCGCCGGCCGGTGCGGGGACGGCGGTGCCGTCGGCGCCGGTGTGGTCGCCGAGGGTGCGGTCGGCGAGGGTGGCGTCGCCGTGGCGGCCGTCGAGCAGGCCGGGGGCGCTCAGGCCGCCGTCGAGCAGGGTGCCGTCGGGGTGGGTCGCGGGGGCCGGGTCGCCGGGTGCGGGGTTCCGGTCGGGTCCGCCGCCGGCGCCGGGGCCTGCGGGGCCGTGGTGGCCCGGGTGGCCGGTGTGGTGGGCGCCGTTGTGGGGCGATCCGTTGTGCGCGCCGTGCACCCCGTGGCCGCCGTGGCCGCCGTTGTGGGCGGCGGCCCGTTCGGCGGAGGCGGCGAGGGCGGACTCGGGGAGCGGCGCGGCGAGGATGGCGGCGATCTCGGGGCGCGGCACGGGTGGCGTGGAGCAGAGGCCGCCGAGTTCCTTGGCGCGTACGGCCCGGGTGATCCAGGCCCGGTCGAGGACCCGTCGTTCGTCGGCCTCGGCGACCAGGTCCTCGGACTGGTTGTAGTCGCCGTCGGCGGCCTGGACGGCCCACAGGTGCATGGCGACGCCGTGTTCCTTGGCGGACATCAGTCCGGGCAGCAGGTCGCCGTCGCCGGTGACGAGCACGATGTCGGAGCAGGCGCGGTTGCGGGAGAGCTCGGTGAGCTCGGTGTGCATGGCCGCGTCGACGCCCTTCTGGGCCCAGCGGCCGTCGCTGCGGGTCAGGGCGCCGAGCCGGACGGTGACCCGGGGCATGACGCGCAGGCGGCGGTGCTCGGGCTGCGGGACGCGGTCGGGGGCGCCGTCGAACCAGTAGATCCGCAGCAGCGGCTGTGCGGTGTCGGCTTCCGCGCGCTCGCGCAGCTGCTGGATGAGCGCGGCGTGGTCGACGGTGATCCGGGAGCGGGCCGGTTCTCCGGCGAGGAGGCTGGCGGCGGCGCCCAGCAGATAGCCGGCGTCGACCAGGACGACGCATCGGTCCACGTGTTCCACCCTCTTTCGGAAAGCTCTTCGAGAAGCTTCGGGAAGCCGTGCGGGAACCTTGGGATCGGAAGGTGCTCCGGAGTTTCTCCGAGTCTGCCCGACCCGCGTGCGGTTGACGTCCGGAACTGGATCATCGGCGTGGCGGATCTCACGCAGGGGTGGCCGGAGGCCGCGTTTACCGTCCGTAATGATCCAAAATGCGGTGCTTCCTGGCGTGTGTGAGTCTGACAGCGGCCCTGGCCCCCAGACCCCCTTGAGGAGGCATCATCACCATGGCCAAGAACCGCAAGCAGGATCGCAGTCAGCAGCGCGGCTCCCAGGCAGAGCGTGGCCAGCAGCAGGCCCAGAGCTCGTCGATGGAGGCGCAGGCGGAGCAGCGGATGAGCCAGGTCACTCCCGGCGACATGGCCCGCAAGGGTCGGCAGAAGCGTTTCGGCCACAACTGACGGCCGGGAGCCGGGAGCCGGGGAACGGCGGCCGTGTGCCGACCGCCCGGCGGTACGGCAAAGGGGCGCGCCCGTGACGACGGGCGCGCCCCTTGCGCGTACGGTCCACCGCTGCCCTGGCCTCGGCTTCCCTGGCCTCGGTCGGCCGAGTCGGTTCAGCCGGCCAGGCAGGACGGGCCGAGCAGCACCTTCAGGTCGCCGAAGAGGGCGGGGTCGGCGGTGACCCGGTGCCGGTCGAGCCGGAGCACGGTGGTGGAGCGCGGGCCCTGGAGCTTGATGCGGACCTCGGTGTTGCCCTTGTGGTGCTGGAGGATCTCGCCGAGGCGGCTGATCATCGGCGGGGTGACCTTGACGGTGGGGATGGTGAGGATCACCGGCGCGTTGGTGCCCGCGTTGGAGAGGTCGGGGACCATCAGTTCCATGGCGACCAGGCGGGGCACGTCCTCGCGCTTGTCGAGGCGGCCCTTGACGAAGACGACGGCGTCCTCGACGAGCTGGGTGGAGACCAGCTGGTAGGTGGCCGGGAAGAACATGCACTCGATGGAACCGGCCAGGTCCTCGACGGTGGCGATGGCCCAGGCGTTGCCCTGCTTGGTCATCTTCCGCTGGAGGCCGGAGATGATGCCGCCGATGGTGACGACGGCGCCGTCGGCGTGCTCGCCGCCGGTGAGCTGGGAGATTCCGGCGTCGGTCTTGTCGGACAGGACGTGTTCGAGGCCGAAGAGCGGGTGGTCGGAGACGTACAGGCCGAGCATCTCGCGCTCCTGGGCCAGCAGGTACGCCTTCTCCCACTCGACGTCGCCGAACTCGACGTCGAGTCCGAAGCCCGGCTCGTCGGAGCCTTCGTCACCCATGCCGCCGAACAGGTCGAACTGTCCCTCGGCCTCCTTGCGCTTGACCGCCACGACGGTGTCGATCATCGGCTCGTGCTGGGCGACCAGGCCCTTGCGGGTGTGGCCCATGGTGTCGAAGGCGCCGGCCTTGATCAGCGACTCGACGGTGCGCTTGTTGCAGACCACGGCCTCGACCTTGTCGAGGAAGTCGGGGAAGGAGCTGTACTTCCCCTTGCTCTTGCGGGTCCTGATGACCGACTCGACGACGTTGGCGCCGACGTTGCGGACGGCGGTGAGGCCGAAGAGGATCACGTCGTCGCCCTGGGCGGCGAAGTTCGACTCGGACTCGTTGACGTTCGGCGGGAGCACCTTGATGCCCATCCGGCGGCACTCGTTCAGGTAGACGGCGGACTTGTCCTTGTCGTCCTTGACCGAGGTGAGCAGGCCCGCCATGTACTCGGCGGGGTAGTTCGCCTTGAGGTAGGCGGTCCAGTAGGAGACCAGGCCGTACGCGGCGGAGTGGGCCTTGTTGAAGGCGTAGCCGGCGAACGGGACCAGGACGTCCCAGAGGGCCTTGATGGCCTCGTCGCTGAAGCCCTTGCTCTTGGCTCCGGCCTCGAAGATGACGAAGTTCTTGGCCAGCTCCTCGGGCTTCTTCTTGCCCATCACGCGGCGGAGGATGTCGGCCTCGCCGAGCGAGTACCCGGCGATGATCTGGGCGGCCTTCTGCACCTGCTCCTGGTAGACGATCAGGCCGTAGGTGACCGCGAGCACCTCTTCGAGCGGCTTCTCCAGCTCGGGGTGGATCGGGGTGATCTCCTGCTGCTTGTTCTTGCGCAGGGCGTAGTTCGTGTGCGAGTTCATGCCCATCGGGCCCGGGCGGTAGAGCGCGGACACGGCGGAGATGTCTTCGAAGTTGTCCGGCTTCATCAGCCGGAGCAGGGAGCGCATGGGGCCGCCGTCGAACTGGAAGACGCCGAGGGTCTCGCCGCGCTGGAGGAGTTCGAAGGTCTTGGCGTCGTCGAGCGGCAGGGCCAGGAGGTCGAGCTCGATCCCCTTGTTGGCCTTCACCATCTTGACGGCGTCGTCCATGATCGTGAGGTTGCGCAGGCCGAGGAAGTCCATCTTCAGCAGGCCGAGCGACTCGCACTGCGGGTAGTCCCACTGCGTGATGGTGACGCCGTCGGTGTGCCGCACCCAGACGGGGGCGTGGTCGACGATGGGCTCGCTGGACATGATCACGCCGGCGGCGTGCACGCCCATCTGCCGGACCAGGCCCTCGACGCCCTTGGCGGTGTCGATGACCTTCTTGACGTCCGGCTCGTTCTCGTACATCGCCCGGATCTCGCCCGCCTCGCTGTAGCGCGGGTGGGAGGGGTTGGTGATGCCGTCGAGGTCGATGCCCTTGCCGAGGACGTCGGCGGGCATGGCCTTGGTGAGCCGGTCGCCCATGGCGTACGGGTAGCCGAGGACGCGGGCGGAGTCCTTGATCGCGTTCTTGGCCTTGATCTTGCCGTAGGTGCCGATCATGGCGACCTTGTCGGCGCCGTACTTCTCGGTCACGTACCGGATCACCTCGACGCGCCGGCGCTCGTCGAAGTCGATGTCGACATCGGGCATCGAGATGCGCTCGGGGTTGAGGAAGCGCTCGAAGATCAGCCCGTGCGGGATGGGGTCGAGGTCGGTGATGCCCATGGCGTACGCGACGATCGAACCGGCCGCGGAGCCTCGGCCGGGGCCGACCGCGATGCCCTGGCTCTTGGCCCACATGATGAAGTCGGCGACGACGAGGAAGTAGCCGGGGAAGCCCATCGAGATGATGGTGTCCATCTCGTACTCGACCTGCTTCATGCGGTCGTCGGGGATGCCGCCGGGGAAGCGCCGGTGCATGCCCTTCATGGTCTCCGCGCGGAACCAGGTGACCTCGGTGTAGCCGTCCGGGATGTCGAACTTCGGCATGAGGTTCTTCTCGACGAACATGCCGTCGGTGTCGATCTGCTCGGCCACCAGGAGGGTGTTGGCGCAGCCCTCCTGCCAGGCGTCCGAGGAGTCGATGGCGTACATCTCGTCGGTCGACTTCAGGTAGTAGCCGGTGCCGTCGAACTTGAAGCGGTCGGGGTCCGAGAGGTTCTTGCCGGTCTGGATGCACAGCAGGGCGTCGTGGGCGGCGGCCTCGTGCGCGTACGTGTAGTGCGAGTCGTTGGTGACCAGCGGCGGGATGCCGAGCTTCTTGCCGATCTCCAGGAGTCCGTCGCGGACCCGGCGCTCGATCTCGATGCCGTGGTCCATCAGCTCCAGGAAGTAGCGGTCCTTGCCGAAGATGTCCTGGTACTCGGAGGCGGCCTTCAGGGCCTCGTCGAACTGGCCGAGGCGCAGCCGGGTCTGCAGCTCGCCGGAGGGGCAGCCGGTGGAGGCGATCAGGCCCTCCGACCACTGGGAGATGGTCTCCTTGTCCATCCGGGGCCACTTCTGCAGCCAGCCCTCCTGGTAGGCGTCGGAGGACAGCTTGAAGAGGTTGTGCAGGCCGGTGGCGTTGGCCGCCCAGATGGTCTTGTGGGTGTAGCCGCCGGAGCCGGAGACGTCGTCGCGCTTCTGGTGGGGCTGGCCCCACTGGATCTTCCGCTTGGTGCGGCGGGACTCGGGGGCGACGTACGCCTCGATGCCGATGATGGGGGTGACCCCGGACTTCTTCGCGGTGTGGAAGAAGTCGTAGGCCCCGTGGAGGTTGCCGTGGTCGGACATGGCGATGTGGGTCATGCCCATGTCGTTGCACGCGTTGAACATGTCCTTCAGCCGCGCGGCACCGTCCAGCAGCGAGTACTGGGTGTGGACGTGGAGGTGCGTGAAGGGCGGCTTGGTCACGGGGGATGCCTCCGATGAATTCCTGGGGGGACAGCGTCGAAGTCTACGTCGGCCGACTGACAGCCGACGGGCACTCGCCGGTACGGTCACGCGTTGGGGCAGGGAGAAACCTTGTCCCATTTGTCGCGGACTCCGTCGTGAGCCGTCGTGCACCAGGAGGCACCTTCGATGTCGGTCCCCCAGCCCACCGCCACCGAGCGCGGTGAGCAGATACTCACCGTCTTCGACACCGCCTTCGGCGAGCTGCTCGCCGCCGATCCGGCCGCCTTCAGGGTCAAGTTCCGGAAGATGGCCGCGTCCGCCTTCGCGTTCTACCGGGGCACCGCCTGCCTCTTCTACCAGGACCTGGAGCGGGAGGCGCACGGCGGCCCGTACCTGGACGAGCGGACCGGCCGGGTGTGGATCCACGGCGATCTGCACGCGGAGAACTTCGGCACCTACATGGATGCCAACGGGCGGCTGATCTTCAACGTCAACGACTTCGACGAGGCGTACGTCGGCCCCTTCACCTGGGACCTGAAGCGGCTCGCCGCCTCGCTCGCGCTGCTCGGCTACACCAAGGCGCTCGGCGACGACCGGATCAGCAGTCTGGTGCGGGTCTACGCGTCCGCGTACCGGGAGCGGATCCACGCGCTCGCCACCGGGGCCAAGGGCGACGAGGTGCCGGGTTTCACCCTGGAGACCGCCGACGGGGCGCTGCTCGGGGCGCTGCGCGAGGCGCGGTCGATGACCCGGTTCGGGCTGCTCGACTCGATGACGGAGATACGGGACTTCGAGCGGCGTTTCGCGCCGGGCGGCGGGGCGATCGAGCTGGACGCGGCGACCCGCTACAAGGTGCTCGCGGCCTTCGACGGCTATCTGGAGACGCTCCCCGAGGCGTCCCTCGTCCGCCCGGACTCGTACCGGGTGAAGGACGTGGTGGGGCGGCGCGGGATCGGCATCGGCTCGGCCGGGCTGCCCTCGTACAACATCCTCCTGGAGGGCCACAGCGACGCCCTGGAGAACGATGTCGTCATCTATATGAAGCAGGCGCAGACCCCGGCGGTCTCCCGGCACGTGAAGGACGCGGCGGTACGGGAGTACTTCCGGCACGAGGGGCACCGCACGGTGATCTCGCAGCGGGCGCTGCAGGCGCACGCCGACCCGTGGCTCGGCTGGACCGAGCTGGACGGCGCGGGGCAGCTGGTGGCGGAGGTGTCGCCGTACGCGGTGGACCTGGACTGGTCGGACATCGACGACCCCGAGGACATCGAGGCGACCGTCGCGGACCTGGGCCGGGCGACGGCGACCATGCACGCGGCGGCGGACGACTCCAGCGACCAGTCGCTGGTGCCGTTCTCGACGGAGCGGGCGATCGACGCGGCCATCGCGGCGGACGAGGCGGGCTTCGCGGAGCTGCTCGTGGACTTCGCGCACGAGTACGGCGCACGCGCGCGGGCCGATCACCAGATCTTCGTGGACCTGTTCCGCAACGGCCGGATCCCGGGACTGTAGGAGACCGGCCGGGGCGGCCGGGGCCGGTGGGGCGTCTCACAGCGGGGGCTTAGGGGCGTCCTACACCCCGGCATGGGAGACTTCCACGGCGATGGACATGGCAGGAATCCAGCTGAGAGCCCTTCGGGCGGCGTTCTTCACGGCACTGGCCGTGACGCTGTCCGTGGCCTCGCACGTCCTGCTCTCCGGGGTGCCGCTGCCGCTCGGCACGGTCGTCCCGGTCGCCGTCGCCGTGTTCGCTCTCGCCTTCGCGCTCGCCGGGCGCGAGCGCGGTTTCGGCCCGATAGCCGGGCTCCTGGTCCCGCTCGAGCTGGCCGCCGACACCGTGTTCACCAGCGGTCAGGCGGCCTGTTACGGGGCCGCGGGCGGCCCGGTGGCCGGGTCGCTGCGCGCGGTCGGCTTCGATGTGGACGGGCTGTGCGGCGGCGCCGTCGGCGGTCCGCTGCCGGGCGTCGCCCGGCCGGGCACCGGGGCGGCCGCCGCCCTGCTCGACTCCCCCGGGCCCGCCGTGCCGTGGCTGCTGCTCGCGGCCCATGTGGCGGTCGGGCTGCTCGCGGCCGGCTGGCTGCACGGCGGTGAGCGGGCGCTCGCCCGGCTGCTGCGGGCGGCCGTCGCCTTCGCGTTCCGGCCGCTGCTCGTGGTGGCGGCCTTCCTGCGCGCCGCGGGACCGCGCCCGGCGCGCGCCGGGCTCCCGGTGGACCGGCCGCACCGGTCCCGTACCCGGCTCTTCGCGCATTCCGTGGGACGGCGGGGACCGCCGCGCGGTACGCGCCCGAGGCGTCCGGCCGCGACCGGCGCCCTCGTCACCGCCTCCGCCCTCGCCCTCGTCTGAGCGGCCGCGGGAGCCCTCATGGCTCCGCGCGGCTCCGAGCGGCACGGGCCGGCCCCCACCCTTCCTTTCTTCTTTCCGAGTCACGGAGATCGCATCACCATGAGCAAGCGCAACAGCCAGGCGAACAAGGCCGCCGCCCGCGACCGGCTGCGGATCGAGCGCGAGAAGCAGGCCAAGAAGGACAAGGTCCGCCGCCAGGTGATCGTCGGCGCCTCGGTGGTCGGCATCCTCGCCGTCGCCGGTGGCATCAGCTTCGCCGTCGTCCAGGCCAACAAGCCGTCCGCGTGGGAGGCCGCCGCGGACGCCAAGACCGTCACCGCCCCGAAGAACACCGAGGGCACCGACGGCACCACCGTCGTCGTCGGCAAGCCCGAGGCGAAGAAGACCCTGGAGATCTACGAGGACTCGCGCTGCCCGGTCTGCGCGACCTTCGAGCAGGGCGTCGGCGCCACCGTCGACAAGGACGTCACCGACGGCAAGTACAAGCTGAAGTACATCGGTGCCACCTTCATCGACAACTCCGACCAGGGCGAGGGCTCCAAGAACGCCCTGTCCGCGCTCGGCGCGGCCCTGGACGTCAGCCCCGAGGCGTTCCTGAAGTACAAGTCCGCGCTGTACTCGACGACGTTCCACCCGGACGAGCGGGACGACAAGTTCGCCAAGGACTCCTTCCTCCTGGAGGTGGCGGACTCGGTGCCCGCCCTGAAGGGCAACGCGCAGTTCAAGAAGAACGTGGAGGACGGCACCTTCGACGCCTGGGCGATGAAGATGTCGAAGACCTTCGACGAGAGCGGAGTGCGGGGCACCCCGACCCTGAAGATGGACGGCAAGACGCTGACCGCCGAGGGCAGCGAGAACCCGCCGCTGACGGTGGACCAGTTCAACGCGGCCCTGGCGAAGGTCATGAAGGGCTGACCCTTCCCCGATGTTCACCGCACGCCCCCGGAACGGCTTGTTCCGGGGGCGTCGGCGCGCGCGGTCCCGCCCGGGGAGAAACGGTTCACGAAGAGTGGGCGAACATTCGTGCACCCCTCTGTCCGACGGCCGTACCAGTCAGTAATCTGACGGCCCGTGACCCCACGTGACCTCACCTCCGCCCCCACCCGCCGCACCGTGGTGAAGGCCGCCGCCGTGACCGCGGTGGCCGCGCCCGCGCTGGCCGCCGCCGCCTCACCCGCGCTCGCGGACGCCGGGGCCGTCGCCCCCGCCTTCCTGCACGGCGTCGCCTCCGGCGACCCGCTGCCCGACGGCGTCCTGCTCTGGACGCGCGTCACCCCCACCCCCGACGCCCTGCCCGGCTCCGGCCTCGGCCCCGACCTCACGGTCGGCTGGGAGCTGGCCGAGGACCGCGGCTTCGCCCGTACGGTCGCCAGTGGCGCGACCCTCGCGACCGCCGAAGCCGACCACACCGTCAAGGTCGACGTCCGCGGCCTGCGCCCGGCCACCGCCTACTGGTTCCGCTTCACCGCGGACGGCGCCGTCTCCCCCGCCGGGCGCACCCGCACCGCGCCCGCCGTCGACGCGGCCGCCCCCGGCATCCGGTTCGGCGTGGTCTCCTGCGCCAACTGGGAGGCCGGGTACTTCTCCGCCTACCGCCACCTCGCCGGGCGCGCCGACCTGGACGCGGTGCTGCACCTGGGCGACTACATCTACGAGTACGGCGCCGGGGCCTACCCGGAGGCCAAGTACGGCGTGCGGCGGCACCAGCCCGCCCACGAGATCGTCTCGCTCGCCGACTACCGGCTGCGGCACGCCACCTACAAGTCGGACGCCGACCTCCAGGCGATGCACGCGGCGCACCCGATCGTGGCGATCTGGGACGACCACGAGTTCGCCAACGATGCCTGGTCGGGCGGTGCCGAGAACCACACCGAGGGCGCCGAGGGCCGCTGGGCGGACCGGGTCGCGGCGGCCAAGCGGGCCTACTTCGAGTGGATGCCGGTGCGCGCCTCCACCGAGGGCACGGTCTACCGGCGGCTGCGCTTCGGCAAGCTGGCCGATCTGCATCTGCTGGACCTGCGCTCGTTCCGCTCGCAGCAGGCGGGCGTGGGCAGCGGCAAGGTGGACGACCCGGCGCGCTCCATCACCGGGCGGGCGCAGCTGGACTGGCTGAAGTCGGGTCTGGTGGCCTCGGACGCGGCCTGGCAGCTGGTGGGCACCTCGGTGATGATCTCGCCGGTGGCCTTCGGGGCGCTCCCGGCCGAGCTGCTGAGCCCGCTGGCCGAGCTGCTCGGGCTGCCGAAGGAGGGGCTCGCGGTCAACGTCGACCAGTGGGACGGCTACACCGACGACCGCAAGGAGCTGCTCGGGCACCTGCGGGACCGGGGCATCCGCAACACCGTCTTCCTGACCGGTGACATCCACATGGCCTGGGCCAACGACGTGCCGGTGAAGGCGGCGACGTACCCGCTGTCGGCCTCGGCGGCGACGGAGTTCGTGGTGACGTCGGTGACCTCGGACAACCTGGACGACCTGCTGCACGTGGCGCCGGGCACCGTGTCGGTGCTGGCCGCGGGCGCGGTCAAGGCCGCCAACCGGCATGTGAAGTGGGTGGACATGGACCACCACGGGTACGGGGTGCTGGACGTGACGGCCGAGCGTTCGCAGATGGACTACTACACCGTCTCGGACCGCGCGGACCGGAACGCGACGGCGGCCTGGGCCCGTTCGTACCGCACGCTGAACGGAACGCAGCGGGTCGAGCGGGTGTACCAGCCGGTGCGCTGACGGCAACAGCCGGTCTCCGCACCGGCTGTTTCCAGCCATGATCCGGCCGTGTTGCGCCGTGTTAACGGAAGATCACATGGCTACGGCGGGTGGCGAGTTCGGGCGATCGAATCCGGACACACCACCCGCCTTCGCTGTTTCTTCTGTGACGTTCTCGTCTCAAACTTCGGGGGCCACAGAAGTTTTTCGCACCGATGACCCGAATTGCCCACTGAATGATTGGGCTTGATCAACCCTCAACCGCTTCTGGCATGGACGCGTAATCTCCGGGCCGTGGCGAGGAAGTACCTCTCCACACACCCCCACAAGGAGTCACCCGTGCGTGCTCTTGCCCGTATATCTCCGCGTATGTCACGTCGGCTGATCGGCACCGCCGCCATGGCCGGAACCCTGGCCCTGGCCCCGCTCTCCGCCCCGGCCGCCGCGCCGTCCACGACCACCCTGGCCTCGGCCGAGAAGTGCGCCGACGACGCCGGTGCCGTCTCCGCCGCCCGCAAGGCCAAGGGCGGGGCCACCAAGGCCGAGCCCAACGAGCTCTCCGCCGCCAAGGCCAAGGCGATGGACGCGGACCTGGCGAAGAGAGTCGCCGCCGACCAGAAGGCCGGCCGCGGCGCGGCCCCGGCCGCCGGCGCGGTGGCGACCACCATCCCGGTCTACTTCCACGTCATCCACAGCGGCACCACGGGCAAGCTCACCGCCACCGACATCAGCAAGCAGATCGCCGTCCTCAACGCCGCCTACGGCGGCCAGGGCACCGGCAACGTCAACACCGGCTTCCAGTTCTCGCTGGCCGGGACCGACTACACGGACAACGCCACCTGGTACAACCTGTCCGACGGCACCACCGCCGAGAAGAACATGAAGACGACGCTGCGCAAGGGCGGCAAGAACGCCCTCAACATCTACTCGGCCAACCTCGGCGGCGGTCTGCTCGGCTGGGCGACCTTCCCGTCCGACTACGCGTCCAGCCCGAAGATGGACGGCGTCGTCATCCTGGACGCCTCGCTCCCGGGCGGCTCCGCCGCCAACTACAACGAGGGCGACACCGGCACCCACGAGGTCGGCCACTGGATGGGGCTCTACCACACCTTCCAGGGCGGCTGCTCGGGCAGCGGCGACTCGGTCAGCGACACCCCGGCCGAGAAGAGCCCGGCGTACGAGTGCCCGACCGGCCGTGACACCTGCACCAACAAGGCCGGTGTGGACCCGATCCACAACTTCATGGACTACACGTACGACTCCTGCATGTACCAGTTCACCTCGGGCCAGGTGACCCGGATGACCAGCGCCTGGACCGCGTACCGCGGCTGACGGACGACGCCCGGCTTCCTCGGCGGTCCGGCCTCGCGCGCCCCGCGGGTCCTACAGGCTGTCGAGGAAGCCGAGCGCCACCGTCCAGGTGCGCTCCGCCGCCTCCGGGTCGTGGTCCGGCAGCGTCTCGTCGGTGTAGAGGTGCCCGGCGCCCCGGTAGCGGTAGACCTCCACGTCGGCACCGGCCTTGCGCATCTGCAGGTACCAGGCGGACAGCCAGTCGTCCGTCTCGAACGGGTCGGGCTCGGCCACGTGCAGCTGCACCGGCAGCTCGTCCACCGCGGCCGACTCGGCGATGTCCGAGGTGCCGTGGAACAGCAGCAGACCGCGGGCCTTGTCGTCGCCGAGCGCCAGGGTCTGCGCCACCGAGGCGCCGAAGGACAGGCCCATGTAGACCAGCCCGCGCTCGGAGTACGGGGCGGCCGCCAGGACCGCGCGCCGCAGCAGCTCGTCCTTGCCGATCTCGTCCCGCAGCTCGATGCCCTCCTCGACGGTGGCGACCGTCCGCCCGCCGAACAGGTCCGGGGTCCAGACCTGGTGGCCGGCGGCCCGCAGCCGTTCGGCGGCGGTCTCCACGGACGGGGTGAGCCCGTGGACCGAGTGGAAGAGCATGATGTCCATGCCCACCATCCTGCCACCGTCCCGGCCCGCCCCCGCCCGGCGCCTCGTCCCCGCCCGGGGCCGCCTCCCGGCTCGGCGCCGCGCCCCGGCTCAGCGCATCGAGCGCACGTCCAGCTGACGCAGCACCCGGTCGACCACCTCGGGGTCGGCGCCCGGCTCGCTGCGGGCCGACAGGACCGCGTGCCGGGCGGCCGACATCATCTCCTTCTGGATCCGCTGCACCGACTTCACCCGCTCGACCCGCTGGGTGAACGCGGCCCGCCGCTCGTCGTCGACCAGATCCGGGCTGATCCGGGCGCCGATGTCGAAGGCCCCGCGCTGGAGCCGCTCGGTCACCTCCTCGGGCAGCTCCTCCACCTCCTCGATCTCCTTCAGCCGGTGCTTGGCGGCCTTCGCCGCCCGGATCGCGAGGTCCCGCTCGAAGGCCCGCTCGGCGTCCGCGTCGGCCCGCACCCCGAGCCGCTTCACCAGCCAGGGCAGGGTGAGCCCCTGCACCACCAGGGTCGCGATGATCACGCAGAAGGCGATGAAGACCAGCTCGTCGCGGCCGGGGAACGGCGAGCCGTCGTCCGTCTCCAGCGGGATGGCGAGGGCCAGCGCCACCGACGCCACCCCGCGCATCCCGGACCACCACATGACGACCGTCTCCCGCCAGCTCACCGGGATCTCCTCGGCGACGTCCCGGCGGTCGTGCAGCCGTTTCGCCAGCCAGGTCGCCGGGAGCAGCCAGACCAGCCGGACCCCGACCACCACCCCGACGACGGCCGCGCCCCAGCCGAGCATCTCCGCACCGCGGCCCTCGGCGACGCCGAAGACATGCACCAGTTCGAGCCCGATCAGGCCGAAGGCGATGCCGGTGACCAGGGTGTCGACGATCTGCCAGAAGGTCTGCCCGGCGAGCCGCCCCATCACGTCGTCGGCGTCGCTGGCGTACTCGGCCAGGAACAGCGCCGTGACCAGCACCGCGAGCACGCCGGAACCCATCAGCTCCTCGGCCAGCACGTACGACACGAAGGGGACGAGCAGGGTGAGGCCGGTCTGCAGAGTGGCGTCGCCGAGGAAGCCCATCAGCTTGTTGGTGGCCCAGCCGAGGGCGAGCCCGACCGCCACCGCGACGACGGCGGAGAGCACGAGTTCGCCGAGCGCCTCGGGCCAGGAGAAGCTGCCGCTCACCACGGCGGCGATGGCCACGTGGTAGAGCACGATCGCGGTGACGTCGTTGAACAGGCCCTCGCCCTCCAGGATCGACACCAGCCGCCTGGGCAGCCCGAGCGAGCCCGCCACGGCGGTCGCCGCGACCGGGTCGGGCGGCGCCACCAGGGCGCCGAGCGCCAGCGCCGCGGCCAGCGGCAGGCCGGGGACCAGGGCGTTCGCCACCGCGCCGACGGCGGCCGTGGTGACGAACACGAGGGCGACCGCGAGCAGGAAGATCGGCCGCCGGTTGGCCGCGAACTGGCGCCAGGAGGTGCGCTGCACGGAGGCGTAGAGCAGCGGCGGCAGCACCAGCGGCAGGATGTACTCGGGCGGGATCTCGACGTTCGGCACGAACGGCAGGAACGCGAGCACGATCCCGACCAGGGTCATCAGGACCGGGGCGGGGAGCCCGAGCCGGTCCCCGAGGGGGACGGTGAGCAGCGCGCCGAGCAGCAGCAGGAAGAGCAGGGCCAATTGATCCACGGCCCTACCCTGTCACGTACGCCCTATTTGTCCGCGACTGCCCCTGTCTCAGAGCGCGCGGCGCATCGCCCGGTGCGGGATGCCCGCGTCGGGGAACTCGGGGCCGTACGCCTCGTACCCCAGCCGCTCGTAGAAGCCGAGCGCCTGCGTCTGGGCGTGCAGGTCGACGGCGGCGAGGCCGCGGGCGCGGGCCGCGTCCTCGACGGCCCGGACCAGCGCGGCGCCGACCCCGAGGCCGCGGGCGGCCTTGGCGACGGCGAGCCGGCCGAGCGAGCCGACCGTGGCGTCGGCGCCGGTCTTCCCGGTCGCGTCGGAGCCGTGCAGCAGCCGCCCGGTGCCGAGCGGCACGCCGTCGGCGCGGATGGCGAGGACGTGCACGGCGGTGGTGTCGTAGCTGTCGTACTCCAGCTCGGCCGGGACGCCCTGCTCGTCGACGAAGACCTCACGGCGGACCGCGAAGCAGGCGTCGCGGTCGGCCTCGCCCGCGATCTCGCGGACCTCGTACGCGGTGGTCACGCGTTCGGTGGTCACGCGTTCGGTGGTCACGCGGTCGGTGGTCACCGGCTCTCCGCCTCGATGCGCTCCAGCGCGATCCGCAGGTCGTCCGGGTAGGTGGAGGAGAACTCGACCCACTGCCCGTCGCCGGGGTGCTCGAAACCGAGCCGGACGGCGTGCAGCCACTGCCGGGTGAGCCCGAGCCGCTTGGCCATGGTCGGGTCGGCGCCGTAGGTGAGGTCGCCGACGCAGGGGTGGCGGTGGGCCGACATGTGCACCCGGATCTGGTGGGTGCGGCCGGTCTCCAGCTTGATGTCGAGCAGCGAGGCCGCGCGGTACGCCTCGATCAGGTCGTAGTGGGTCACCGACGGCTTGCCCTCGGCGGTCACGGCCCACTTGTAGTCGTGGTTCGGGTGCCGGCCGATGGGAGCGTCGATGGTGCCGCTCAGCGGGTCCGGGTGGCCCTGCACGAGGGCGTGGTAGCGCTTGTCGACCACGCGCTCCTTGAACTGGCGCTTCAGCGAGGTGTACGCGTACTCCGACTTCGCCACCACCATCAGGCCCGAGGTGCCGACGTCGAGCCGGTGCACGATGCCCTGGCGCTCGGCGGCGCCGGAGGTGGAGATCCGGTACCCGGCGGCGGCCAGGCCGCCGATCACGGTGGTGCCGGTCCAGCCGGGGCTGGGGTGGGCGGCCACGCCCACCGGCTTCATGATCACGACGATGTCGTCGTCGTCGTGGATGATCTCCATGCCCTCGACCGGCTCGGCGACGATCTGCACCGGGGCGGGCGCGCCGGGCATCTCGACCTCGAGCCACGCGCCACCGCTGACCCGCTCGGACTTGCCGACGACGGTGCCGTCGACCTGGACCTTGCCTGCGGCGGCCAGCTCGGCCGCCTTCGAACGGGAGAACCCGAACATACGGGCGATGGCGGCGTCGACGCGCTCGCCCTCCAGGCCATCGGGAACGGGCAGGGTGCGGATCTCGGGACTCGTGCTCACCGTTCGAGTATGCCTTGTCGGCGCGAGGTACCCGTCCTCGCGCCCTTCGTACCCGCCTCCCCGGCGCCGGTCAGTCCTTGTGGACGGTGCCGTCCGGGTCCAGGCCGCGGAAGGACAGCAGCACGATGAGGATGCCGCCGCAGACGATCGCGGAGTCCGCCAGGTTGAAGACGGCGAAGTGCGCGGGCGCGATGAAGTCGACCACGGCGCCCTCGAAGACGCCCGGCGAGCGGAAGATGCGGTCGGTGAGGTTGCCGAGCGCGCCGCCGAGCAGCAGGCCGAGCGCGATGGCCCAGGGCAGGCTGTAGAGCTTGCGGGCCAGCCGGATGATCACCACGATGACGGCGGCCGCGATCACCGTGAAGATGATCGTGAACGCCTCCCCCATGCCGAAGGCGGCACCGGGGTTGCGGATGGCCTCGAAGCGCAGCACGTCGCCGATCACCTTGATCGGCTCGTGGCCCTCCAGCTCGGCCACCACCAGCATCTTGCTGCCGAGGTCGAGGAGGTAGGCGAGGACCGCCACCACGAAGAGCGCGAGGATCCGGCGCTTGCCCCGCGGCGCCTGCCGCTCCTCGGCGTGCTCCTCGGGGTGCTCCTCGGGAGCGGCCGACTCCTCGGGCCCTGCTGAATCCGGCGTACCGATGACGCTCTCCGCCTCTGCCACGTGAGTCCCTCAACCTAGGTACCTGATCTGCACCGAGGGTACGGCACGAGGGTCCGCCGACGTCAGCCCCGCCGCTCCTGCTTCTGCTTGTCCTCGACGCACAGCGTGGCCCGTGGGAACGCCTGCATCCTGGCCTTCCCGATCGGCTTCCCGCACACCTCGCACAGGCCGTAGGTGCCCGCGTCGAGCCGCTCCAGGGCGTGCTCGGACTGCTCCAGCATCTCCCGGGCGTTCGCCGCCAGGGACAGCTCGTGCTCGCGGGTGATGTTCTTGGTGCCGGTGTCGGCCTGGTCGTCGCCCGCGCCGTCGCCGGAGTCGCGCATCAGACCGGTCAGCTCCTCCTGGGAGTGGACCAGCTCGCTGCGCAGCCGCAGCACCTCGGCCTGGAGCTCGCTGCGGGCCTCGGCGACCTCCTCCGGGGTCCACGGGTCCTCGCCGGGCCGTACGGCGAGCTCGCCGGTACGGGCCTGCGGCACGGCGGCCCCGCCCCCGCCGGTCGGGACGCCCACCGCGGTCTTCTTCGCTGCCACCGTGCCGGCTCCTGTCTTCTTGGCGGGCGCCGCCTTCTTCGCGGTCGCCTTCTTCGCGGTCGCCTTCTTGGCCGCCGCCTTCTTGGCGGGTGCCTTCTTCGCGGCGGGCGCCCCGGCCGCCTTTTCCGTCGCCTTCTTGGCCGCGGTCCTCTTCGCGGGCACCTTCTCGGCCGCCGCCTTCTTGGCGGACGCCTTTTTCGCGGGTGCCCCGGCGGTGGCCGGGGCCGCCTTCCTCGTGGCCGTCGTCTTCCTCGCGGCGGTCTTCTTCGCCACCATGTCGCGGCCCCTTCACATTTTGTGATCTTGCTCGCGAATCGTGCTGGGACGATAAATCGGCCCCGGACCCGCGGCAACGGGGCACGCCGCCCGTACGGCCCACCCCGTCGCCCGATGGGGCGAGCCTGCCTCCGTTGTGCCCAGCTCCCCGGCCGGTTATCCGTGCCACCCCTCCCCCACTTGGGCGCGCCCGAACGCCGCACCGGCCCGTGTGGCCATTCGGGTCACCGCGGGGCGCACGCCGGGGCGCCCGGCGGGGCCGGGAAATCTGGTCGGCCGACCCGGCCCCCGGCCCGTACACTGGGCGGAGCGAAAGGCTTGGATGGGGACGAGTAGCTTCGTACGCAGCCATGAGCGACCCGGGGACGGTGCGAGCCCGGGGGCGAGCGCGAGGTGAAGGATCACCCCGGAGCCGTCGGAAGAAAGCCGTGGTCCGCCACGGCGACTAGACCCGGCGTCGCGACCCCAATGAGGGGGCTCGGGGCAGCACGCCCAGGGCCAAGGAGGGTGGTACCGCGGGAGCGCTGCTCTCGTCCCTCCGGACGGAACGAGGCACATCCGCCGGAGGAAGATCGATGTCTTCGCAGTACCGCCAGGTACCCGCCCAGGTAGACCTGCCCGCGCTCGAGCACGCCGTGCTCGACTTCTGGCGCGACAACAAGGTCTTCGCCAAGACGCTTGAGCAGTCCGAGGGACGCCCCGAGTGGGTGTTCTACGAGGGCCCGCCGACCGCCAACGGCATGCCCGGCGCCCACCACATCGAGGCCCGCGTCTTCAAGGACGTGTTCCCCCGCTTCCGCACCATGCGCGGCTACCACGTGGCCCGCAAGGCGGGCTGGGACTGCCACGGCCTGCCGGTCGAGCTGGCCGTCGAGAAGGAGCTCGGCTTCTCCGGCAAGAAGGACATCGAGGCGTACGGCATCGCCGAGTTCAACGACAAGTGCCGCGAGTCCGTGACCCGGCACACCGACGCCTTCGCCGAGCTGACCACCCGGATGGGCTACTGGGTCGACCTGGACGACGCGTACCGGACCATGGACCCCGCGTACATCGAGTCGGTCTGGTGGTCGCTCAAGCAGATCTTCGACAAGGACCTCCTGGTCCAGGACCACCGGGTCGCGCCCTGGTGCCCGCGCTGCGGCACCGGCCTGTCCGACCACGAGCTGGCCCAGGGCTACGAGACGGTCGTCGACCCCTCGGTCTACGTCCGCTTCCCGCTGACCTCGGGCCCGCTGGCCGGCCGCGCCGCGCTGCTCGTCTGGACCACCACCCCGTGGACCCTGGTGTCCAACACGGCCGTCGCCGCCCACCCGGAGGTGACCTACGTGGTCGCCACCGACGGCGACGAGCAGCTCGTGGTGGCCGAGCCGCTGCTCGACAAGGCGCTCGGCGAGGGCTGGGTGACCACCGGCGAGACCTTCACCGGCAAGGACATGGAGCGCTGGACCTACGAGCGCCCGTTCGACCTCATCGAGTTCCCGGCGCCCGCCCACTACGTCGTCAACGCCGAGTACGTGACGACCGAGGACGGCACAGGTCTGGTCCACCAGTCCCCCGCCTTCGGTGAGGACGACCTCAAGGTCTGCCGCGCCTACGGCCTGCCGGTGGTCAACCCGGTCCGCCCCGACGGCACCTTCGAGGAGGACGTGCCGCTGGTCGGCGGCGTCTTCTTCAAGAAGGCCGACGAGGCGCTGACCGCCGACCTCGACGCCCGCGGCCGGCTCTTCAAGCACATCGCGTACGAGCACAGCTACCCGCACTGCTGGCGCTGCCACACCGCGCTGCTCTACTACGCGCAGCCGTCCTGGTACATCCGCACCACCGCCGTCAAGGACGCGATGCTGCGGGAGAACGAGAAGACCAACTGGTTCCCCGACTCGGTCAAGCAGGGCCGGTTCGGCGACTGGCTGAACAACAACGTCGACTGGGCGCTGTCCCGCAACCGCTACTGGGGCACCCCGCTGCCCATCTGGCGCTGCGAGGAGAACCACCTCACCTGCGTCGGCTCGCGCGCCGAGCTGTCCGAGCTGACCGGCACCGACCAGTCCGGCCTCGACCCGCACCGCCCGTACATCGACGCGGTCACCTTCGCCTGCCCGGCGGACGGCTGCGGCCGCACCGCGACCCGGGTGCCCGAGGTCATCGACGCCTGGTACGACTCCGGCTCGATGCCGTTCGCGCAGTACGGCTACCCGTACCAGAACAAGGAACTGTTCGAGTCCCGCTACCCGGCGCAGTTCATCTCCGAGGCCATCGACCAGACCCGCGGCTGGTTCTACACGATGATGGCCGTCGGCACCCTGGTCTTCGACAGGTCCTCGTACGAGAACGTGGTCTGCCTCGGCCACATCCTCGCCGAGGACGGCCGCAAGATGTCCAAGCACCTGGGCAACATCCTGCAGCCCATCCCGCTGATGGACCAGCACGGCGCCGACGCCGTGCGCTGGTTCATGGCTGCGGGCGGCTCGCCGTGGGCGGCCCGCCGGGTCGGCCACGGCACCATCCAGGAAGTGGTCCGCAAGACCCTCCTCACCTACTGGAACACGGTCGCCTTCCAGGCCCTCTACGCCCGCACCTCCGGCTGGGCCCCGTCCGCGGCCGACCCGGCCCCGGCGGACCGCCCGGTCCTCGACCGCTGGCTGCTGTCCGAGCTGAACACGCTGGTCGCCGAGGCGACCGAGGCGATGGAGGCGTACGACACCCAGCGCACCGGCAAGCTCCTGTCGGCGTTCGTCGACGACCTGTCGAACTGGTACGTGCGCCGCTCCCGCCGCCGCTTCTGGCAGGGCGACAAGGCCGCGCTGCGCACCCTGCACGAGGTCGTCGAGACCGTCACCCGGCTGATGGCCCCGCTCACCCCGTTCATCACCGAGCGGGTCTGGCAGGACCTGGTCGCGCCGGTCACCCCCGGCGCCCCGGAGTCGGTGCACCTGTCGACCTGGCCGGAGTCCGACGCGGCGCTGGTCGACCCGACGCTCTCGCAGCAGATGCTGCTCGTGCGCCGGCTCGTCGAGCTCGGCCGGGCCACCCGCGCCGAGTCCGGCGTGAAGACCCGTCAGCCGCTGTCCCGCGCGCTGATCGCGGTCGCGGGCTTCGCGGAGCTCTCCGACGACCTGCGGGCGCAGATCACCGAGGAGCTGAACGTGGCCTCGCTCGCCTCGCTCTCCGAGGTCGGCGGCTCGCTGGTCGACACCACGGCCAAGGCCAACTTCCGGGCCCTCGGCAAGCGGTTCGGCAAGGGCGTCCAGGACGTGGCGAAGGCGGTGGCCGCGGCCGACGCCGCCGCCCTGTCGCTGGCGCTGCGTTCCGGCGAGGCCCCCCTGGAGGTCGGCGGCGAGACCATCACCGTCACCCCGGAGGAGATCATCATCACCGAGACGCCCCGCGAGGGCTGGTCGGTGGCCTCCGACTCCGGCGCCACGGTCGCCCTCGACCTGGAGATCACCCCGGAGCTGCGGCGGGCCGGGCTCGCCCGGGACGCGATCCGGCTGATCCAGGAGGCCCGCAAGAACAGCGGCCTGGACGTCGCCGACCGGATCGCGCTGCGCTGGACCTCCACCGACCCGGAGACCACCGAGGCCCTGACCGCGCACGCGGCGCTCATCGCGGACGAGGTCCTGGCGACCGACCACGCGAGCGGCGCGGCCGACGACAGCTACGGCGCCCCGTTCGAGGACGAGGGCCTGGCCCTCACCTTCCGCCTCCGCAAGGCGTAAGCACGGCACAGCGCCTGAGCACGGCATACGGCGAAGGGCCCGCACCCCATGGGGTGCGGGCCCTTTCCCGTACCGCGCCCACGTGCCCGACGCCCGTGTCCGGGTACGCCAAAGGGCCGGGTCCTGGGAGATCCCAGGCCCGGCCCTTTTGGTCTGCCGCCGACGGCTACGCGCTCAGCGCGCGGTCCGGCCGCCTCAGTTGTCGTCCTCGTCGATCAGGAAGCCGCGCATCGGCGCCGGGGCCTGCTGCATCGGCTGCGGGGCCTGCGGGCGGACCGGAGCCATCGGCTGGGTCATCGCCGGGGACATCTGCTGCTGACCGCCGTAGGACGGGGCGCCGCCCATGGTGCCGTTGCCACCGTAGGACGGGGCGCCCGCACCGGCCGAGGCCATCGACGGGGACGGCGGCAGCGACGCGGCGGCCGGGGTCCGCGGCGGGGCCAGCGAGTCGTCCGCCTGGGTCTCCAGCTGACGCAGCTGCGACTCCAGGTAGGACTTCAGACGGGTCCGGTACTCACGCTCGAAGCCTCGCAGGTCCTCGACCTTGCGCTCGAGGGTGGCGCGGGCGGACTCCAGCGAGCCCATCGCCACGCGGTGCTTCTCCTGCGCGTCCCGCTCCAGGGCGTCGGCCTTGGCGCGGGCGTCCCGCTCCAGGCCCTCGGCGCGCGAGCGCGCCTCGCCGACGATCTTGTTGGCCTCGGAACGGGCCTCCGCGATCGCCTGGTCGGCGGTCTGCTGGGCCAGCGAGAGGACACGGGCGGCGCTGTCGCCACCGGGGGCCTGCGGGGCCGGCTGCATCTGCTGCTGCGGGTGACCCATCGGGCCGCCCTGCATCTGCTGCTGCGGGTGGCCCATGGGGCCGCCCTGCATCGGACCGCCCTGCATCGGGCCGGGACCCATCGGGCCGCCCTGCATGGGGCCCGCGGGAAGCTGCGGGGCACCGGACGGCAGCTGCGGCGGGCCCATCTGGGGGCCGCCCTGCTGGACCGGCGGACCGGATATGGCGGCGGGCACGGGGGCGCCGGGACCGACGGGACGATCCTGCGGCTCCGGCGGCTTGCGCATGCCCTGCTGCTGGTTCTGCGCGGCGGCCCGGGTCGCGGCGGCCAGCTTGGCGCGCAGGTCCTCGTTCTCGCGGAGCAGTCGGGTCAGTTCGGCTTCGACCTCGTCGAGGAAGGCATCGACCTCGTCCTCGTCATAACCTTCTCGAAGCCGGACGGTCGTGAACTGCTTGTTCCGCACGTCCTCGGGGGTCAGCGGCATCTCTTCTTCACCTCTACGTAGTCGTCGGCAGTCGGCAAGACCGTATCGTCCACAGTTCCCTCCACCCTCACCTCGCGAGGTTGCTCACGACGGAGATCAGGATGTAGACGACGATCATCAGAACGAAGAAGGACAGGTCGAGTGCCACGCCCCCGAGGCGCAGCGGCGGGATGAGCCGCCGCAGAAGCTTGAGCGGTGGATCGGTCACAGTGTAGGTGGCCTCCAGGACCACCACCATCGCCTTGCCGGGTTGCCATGACCGGGCGAACTGGAAGACGTAGTCCATGACCAGCCGGATGATCAGGAGGACGAGGAAGCACATCAGCGCGATGTAGACCACCTGCAATGCGATGCCCATTCCCGCGCTTCCCTCTCCCCTGGCTCTCTCGTGCTCTCACTTGTCCGGCCGCTCCCGCGGCCGGCCGTTCTCGGTCTCGTGTTCTCAGCTCTGGTTGAAGAATCCGCCCTCTGCGATGCGGGCCTTGTCCTCCGCCGTGACATCGACGTTAGCAGGAGACAGCAGGAAGACCTTCTGCGTCACGCGCTCAATGCTGCCATGGAGCCCGAACACGAGCCCGGCGGCAAAGTCGACAAGTCGCTTTGCGTCGGTGTCGTCCATCTCGGTGAGGTTCATGATCACCGGGGTGCCCTCGCGGAAGTGTTCCCCGATGGTACGGGCCTCGTTGTAGGTCCGCGGGTGCAGCGTGGTGATGCGGTACGGCTCCCGCTCGGACACGACCTTGGGCATGATCACCGGTGCGTTCTTCTCCAGGCTCGGACGTTCGGGTGTGATGGATGCCACGGGGGCAATTCGGGCCGGACGTCCGCTCTCGGCGGGTACCGGTACAGAATGGGACACCGGTTCACGGGGAGCGGGCGGCGCCACCACACGCACCGGTTCCTCCCGCTCGACCTGCCGCGGGGGTTGGTGGTGGTGCCGGTTGCGCTCGGGTTCCGGCTCCAGCTCGGGTTCGAAGTCGTCGTCGGGATCGAATCCCCGGCCGTCGTAGCCATCGTCCTCCACGAGGCCGAGGTAGACCGCCATCTTGCGCATCGCGCCGGCCATTCTCTGCATCCTCCGCTCTGTGGTGGATCGCCCTTACCGATTTCGCAGTGTCACCAAGTGCCCGCGATCCACGGGTCCGTCCGCCTTTCCGGCGGATTGACCATATTTTCTGCTGTGGTCCGACTTGCTTCGCGACGTTACCCGAGCTTCGGTCGGACGCCGAGCACCGCCGTACCGATGCGCACATGTGTCGCTCCGGCCGCCACGGCGTCCTCGAGGTCCGCACTCATCCCTGCTGACACCATGTTCGCAGTTGGACGAGTGACGCGCAGGTGAGTCGACAAATCCATCAGCCGCTCGAAGGCGGCCCGTTGCCGTCCCGCGTACGGACCGGCGAGCGGTGCCACGGTCATCAGGCCGGCCATCCGCAGGCCGGGCGCGGCGTCGAGCGCCGCGGCCAACTCCTCGATCCCGTCGGGCGCCACCCCGCCGCGGTCGCCGCGCTCGCCGGACCCGGCGTCGAGGGCGACCTGGACCAGGCAGTCGAGGGTCCGCTCCGTCTTCTCGGCGGTGGCGGAGAGAGCGGAGACGAGCCGCAGCCGGTCGACCGACTGCACCACATCGGCATAACCCACCACGGAACGGACCTTGTTGGTCTGCAACTGACCGACGAAGTGCCAGCTGAGGTCGAGATCCGCGCAGGCGGCGGCCTTGGGGGCGGCGTCCTGGTCCCGGTTCTCCGCGACGTGCCGCACCCCGAGCTCGTGCAGCAGTCGCACATCGCTCGCGGGATAGGTCTTGGTGACCACGATCAGGGTCACCTCGTCACGGGCCCGCCCGGCGGCGGCGCACGCGGCGGCGATGCGCTCCTCCACCTGGGCGAGGTTGGCGGCCAGTTCCGTCTTGCGGTCCGTCATATCTCTTCCCAACTCGACCAGATCTCAAGAAAGCCAGACATATCCCGCGAGTCGCCCCGTGGTGCGATCGCGGCGGTACGAGTAGTGGTCCGCGGACTCCAGGGTGCAGACCCCGGCGGCCGACACGTCGGTGACGCCGAGCCGGGCGAGCTGCGCGAGGACCCCGGCGGTGACGTCCACGGCGGGGGTGCCCCAGGAGGTCTCGGCGTACGCGTCCGGTTCGGCCGCGGCCACCTCGGCGCGCATCGCGGCGGGCACCTCGTAACAACGCCCGCAGACGGCGGGGCCGGTGCGGGCCGTGATCCGGGCCGGATCGGCGCCGCGCGCCACCATCGCCCGTACCGTCGCGGGGACCACCCCGGCCACCATGCCCGGGCGCCCGGCGTGGGCGGCGGCCGCCACCCCGGCGACCGGGTCGGCGAGCAGGACCGGGACGCAGTCCGCGGTGAGCACGGCGAGGGCGAGGCCGCGCCGGGTGGTGACGATCGCGTCGACGGACGGGATGCCGTCGCTCGCCCAGGGTCCTTCGACCTCGGCCACATCGGCGCCGTGCACCTGGTTCATCCAGACCACGGCCGCCGGGTCGAGCCCCAGCGCCCCGGCGGCCAGCGCCCGGTTGGCCAGGACGGCGGCCGGGTCGTCGCCGACCGCGCCGCCGAGATTGAGCCGGTCGTACGGAACGGCGCTCACCCCGCCCCACCGGTCGGTGAAGGCGAAGTGCGCGCCGCTCGTGTCGTAACGCTGCCCTATCACTTCAAGAAGTCCGGAACATCCAGCTCTTCGGCCTGGGTGTCCGGGTACGGGCGGGCCGGCGGGACCACCGGCGGGGCGACCGGCGGCAGCGAGGTCTCGACCGCCGACGGCGCGGGCTCGGCCGGGGCCTGCTCCTCGCGCGGGGTCACCGTGCCGAGTCCGCCGAGCGGACGGGCGGGCTCGGCGCGGGGCGCCGGAGCCGGCTCCTCGCGCTTGGCGCCGACCGAGCCGATGACGTTGTCCCGGCGGGCGGGCGGCTGGCCGCCGTCGAACCCGGCCGCGATGACCGTGACCCGGACCTCGTCGCCGAGGGCGTCGTCGATGACCGCGCCGAAGATGATGTTCGCCTCCGGGTGGGCGGCCTCGCTCACCAGCTGGGCGGCCTCGTTGATCTCGAAGAGACCGAGGTCGCTGCCGCCGGAGATGGAGAGCAGCACGCCGCGGGCGCCGTCGATGGAGGCCTCCAGGAGCGGCGAGGAGATCGCCATCTCCGCGGCGGCCACCGCGCGGTCGTCGCCGCGGGCGGAACCGATGCCCATCAGGGCGGAACCGGCCTCGGACATGACCGACTTGACGTCGGCGAAGTCGAGGTTGATCAGACCCGGGGTGGTGATGAGGTCCGTGATGCCCTGGACGCCGCTGAGCAGCACCTGGTCGGCCGACTTGAAGGCGTCGAGCACCGAGACCTGGCGGTCCGAGATCGAGAGCAGCCGGTCGTTCGGGATGACGATGAGGGTGTCGACCTCTTCGCGGAGCTCGGCGATGCCGTCCTCCGCCTGGTTGGCGCGACGGCGGCCCTCGAAGGTGAACGGCCGGGTGACCACACCGATCGTCAGGGCGCCGAGCGAGCGCGCGATGTTGGCGACGACGGGTGCGCCGCCGGTGCCGGTGCCGCCGCCCTCGCCGGCGGTCACGAAGACCATGTCGGCCCCCTTGAGGACCTCCTCGATCTCCTCGCGGTGGTCCTCTGCCGCCTTGCGGCCGACTGCCGGGTTCGCCCCGGCGCCGAGGCCGCGGGTGAGTTCACGGCCGACGTCGAGCTTGACGTCGGCGTCGCTCATCAACAGCGCCTGAGCGTCGGTGTTGATGGCGATGAACTCGACGCCCTTGAGACCGACCTCGATCATTCGGTTGATGGCATTGACACCACCGCCGCCGACACCGATGACCTTGATGACTGCGAGGTAGTTCTGCGGTGCTGCCACGTCGAAGGCCTCTCGCCTCGAGTTACGTGTCGCCGCTTCGCGTTGGTGGGCGCCGCGACGACGGATGCCGATTGGGACGGTCCATGACGCCGACCCAAACCCTAACGTTGAAGTTTAGGGTTACCAGTGTCTCTGTTCGCTGGACTCTTCCGAACAGGACACTAAGTCGACAAGTGGCGCACGTTCAACGAACACGCCGAACCTCCCGTTTTTCTTTTCACCCTATGTGATCACCCGTAGCGCTGGCCAACCAGGGGTCTGGCCAGCACGAATGAGCGTCAACTTCCTGATGACGCAGGCGCCGTGGGGGCACTTACATCGAAGTGCCCCGCTTTGGGAGTCGCCTTCATCAGGGCACCGAGAACCCGGGCCTTGACCGGCCCGTCCTCACCGCTGCCCCAGAAGACACTTCGCCCCTTGCCGAGTTCCAGAGTGATGGAGTCGAAGGACGTGATCCGGACGACACGGACGTCCTGGGCGATTTTCTCCGGGAGTTCGCCCGTCACGCCTACCGCGGTGCCGAGCAGCCGGTCCCGGTCGAAGCGGCGCAGGCTGGGCGAGGCGGCCACGTCGAGGACCAGCCGGGGAACACCGCGGGGCGGCGTGGCGACGGTCGCGAACCGCGCCGCCGTCGCGTCCACTTCGTCATATTTTCCGGCGTTCGCCACCACCAGGACCGGTCGCCGTTCGGTCACCTTCAGACCGATCCCGTGCGGCCAGGAACGCACCACGTCCACCGAGTCGATCCGCGGGAGTTCCGCCCGCAGCCGGTCCGCGATGGCGTCCGTGTCGACCGAGACGAGCGGCGCCCCGACGGGAACCGCCGCGACCCGCTCGACCTGCTCGGGGGTGAGCACCGCGGTGCCCGAGGTGCTCACCCGCTCGACCCTGAACCAACTGGAGCCGTACAGCGCCCAGACGCCGCCCGCCAGCAGGACGACGGCGCCGAACCCGATCAGCAGCCCCCGCGGCCCGGGCACCCGAAATCTCCGGCCGCCCGGCCGCGACGCACCCTCGCCCTTACCTGCGGACACGACCCACCTCTATTTCTGCCTCGCTCGGCGGGGCGCTTGAGCGGCCGCCGACGGTCGATCGTGCTCGGCCGCTCGGCGCCTAGCGGCGCGAGGCGATGGCCTCGCGCACCATGCCCACGAGCAGTTCGTCGGCGTCCCGGCGGCCGAACTCGGAGGCGGCACGGGACATCTCGTACAGCCGGTGCGGATCGGCCAGTACGGGCAGCACGTTGGTCTGCACCCACTGCGGCGACAGCTCCGCGTCGTCGACGAGGAGTCCACCGCCGGCCTTGACCACCGGCTGGGCGTTCAGCCGCTGTTCGCCGTTGCCGATGGGCAGCGGGACGTAGGCGGCCGGCAGTCCGACGGCGGAGAGCTCGGCGACGGTCATCGCGCCCGCGCGGCAGAGCATCATGTCGGCCGCGGCGTACGCGAGGTCCATCCGGTCCACGTACGGTACCGGCACGTACGGCGGCATCCCGGGCATGTTGTCGACACGCGGCAGTTCGTTCTTCGGGCCGACCGCGTGCAGGATCTGGATGCCGGAGCGCTGGAGCACCGGGGCGATCTGCTGGACGACCTCGTTGAGCCGCCGGGCGCCCTGGGAGCCGCCGGAGACCAGCAGGGTCGGCAGGTTCGGGTCGAGCCCGAACGCGGCGCGCGCCTCGGGGCGGACCCGGGCCCGGTCGAGGGTGGCGATGGAGTGCCGCAGCGGGATGCCGATGTAGCGGGAGTTGCGCAGCTTGGAGTCCGGGGTGGCGACGGCGACCGCCGCCGCGTACCGGGAGCCGATCTTGTTGGCCAGGCCGGGGCGGGCGTTCGCCTCGTGGATCACGATCGGCACGCCGAGCCGCTTGGCGGCCAGATAGCCGGGCAGCGCGACATAGCCGCCGAAGCCGACCACGCAGTCCGCCTTGGTGCGCTCCAGGACCTGCTCGGCGGCCTTGATGGTGCCGCGCAGCCGTCCGGGGACGGTGATCAGCTCAGGGGTGGGCTTGCGGGGCAGCGGGACGGCCGGGATGAGCGCCAGCTCGTACCCGCGCTCGGGGACCAGCCGGGTCTCCAGACCGCGCTCCGTGCCCAGGGCCGTGATCCCCACGCTGGGGTCCTGCCTGCGCAGGGCGTCCGCGAGGGCGAGCGCGGGCTCGATGTGGCCGGCGGTTCCCCCGCCGGCGAGGACGACATGCACCGAAATTCACCGCTCTCCGGACGGACGCTTCTTGACGCGCCGTCGCATCGACTTCCATCTCCCCCCGGCCCGCTTGCCCCAGCCGGGGCGACGCAGGTTCAGGGCCGCTCGCGCGGCGGGTTCCTGGCGCGCGAAGGCGATCAGGAGCCCGACGGCGAACATGGTCGGCAGCAGGGCCGATCCTCCGTAGGAGAACAGCGGGAGCGGGACTCCGGCGATCGGCAGCAGACCGAGCACCGCACCGATGTTGATCACGGCCTGCGCCGTGATCCAGGTGGTCACGCCTCCCGCGGCATACCTGACGAAGGGGTCCTCCGTACGTCCGGCCACGCGGATACCCGCATAGCCTAGAGCCGCGAACAGGGCCAGCACCGACAGCGTCCCCGCCAGACCCAGTTCCTCCCCGGTGACGGCGAAGATGAAGTCGGTGTGCGCTTCCGGGAGTTGGCCCCATTTTTCCACACTCGCACCGAGACCGGAACCGAACCATCCGCCGGACGCGAGCGCGTAGATCCCGTGCGCGGCCTGCCAGCACGGGTCTCCCGCGCCGCCCGGGTCGGTGGCGCCGAGGCAGCCGAAGCGTTCCAGCCGGTGCGGGCTGGTCTTGATGAGCACCGCGCCGATCACGCCCGCGACGGCCAGCACCCCGACGAACAGCCGGGTGGGCGCGCCCGCGGTCCACAGCAGGCCGAAGAGGATCGCGGTGAGGATGATCGCGGTGCCCATGTCACCGCCCAGCATGATCAGGCCGAGCAGCAGAAACGTTCCGGGTACCAGCGGGACCAGCATGTGCTTCCACTGCGTGAGCAGTTTCATGTCCTGTTTGCGGGCCAGCAGATCGGCCCCCCACAGGATCAGCGCCAGTTTGCCGAACTCGCTGGGCTGGAGCATGAAGGGCCCGCCCAGGGAGATCCAGTTCTGGTTGCCGCCGACCGCCACTCCTATCCCGGGCACCTGGACGAGCACCATCAGGAAGATGGCGCCGACCAGGATCGGGTAGGCGAGCGCCCGGTGCAGTTTCACCGGCATCCGGGAGGCGATGAGCAGCAGTCCGCCGCCGAGCAGTGCCGCGAAGAACTGCTTGCGGAAGAAGTACGAGGGCGCCAGGTCGTAGCGCAGCGCGGTGATCATCGACGCGGAGTAGACCATCACCAGGCCGAGCGCGGTGATCAGCAGCCCGGCGCCGACGATCACGTAGTACGCGGTGAGCGGCCGGTCCCAGGCCCTGCGGGCCTGTTCGTAGAGCCCGCGCACCCCGCCCGTACGGCGCTTGCGGGGCGGCGCGGGCGGGCGTCCGGCGCCGCGGGCTGCGGCGGGTCGGCGCGGCCCGGCGGTTCTGCTCGGCATGGTCGCTGTCCCCTCCAGTCGGATCCGGCCCGGCCGGACCTGTGCACCGGTCAGGTCAGGCGTCGCCGTCGGCGGCGGCGAGGGCGCGTACGGCGTCCGCGAACGCTTCGCCCCGCTTGTTGTAGTTGGCGAACATGTCCATCGACGCACAGGCCGGGGCCAGCAGGACGGTGTCCCCCGGCCGGGCGAGCGCGGTCGCCTCCCGGACCGCCGCGGACATCGCCCCAGTGTCGGTCCGGTCGAGGTCCACCACCGGGACCTCGGGGGCGTGTCGCGCCAGGGCTTCGCGGATCAGCGCCCGGTCCTGGCCGATCAGCACCACCCCGCGCAGCCGCTTCGCGGACGCCTGGACCAGCTCGTCGAAGGTGGCGCCCTTGGCGAGGCCGCCGGCGATCCAGACGATCGGGTCGTAGGCGGCCAACGACGCCTCGGCGGCGTGGGTGTTGGTGGCCTTGGAGTCGTCGACGTACCCGACGCCCTGGATCTCCTCGACCAGCTCGATCCGGTGCGGGTCGGGCCGGAAGGCCCGCAGCCCGTCCCGTACGGCCTGCGGCTCCACGCCGAAGGCGCGGGCCAGGGCCGCGGCGGCGAGCGCGTTGGCGATGTTGTGCGGGGCGGGCGGGTTCACGTCGGTGACCTCGGCCAGCTCCTGCGCGTTCTGCTGACGGTTGGGCACGAAGGCCCGGTCGACGAGGAGGCCCTCGACGACGCCGAGCTGCGAGGGTCCGGGGGCGCCGAGGGTGAAGCCGATGGCCCGGCAGCCCTCCTCGACGTCGGCCTCGCGGACCAGGTCCTCGGTGGCCCGGTCGGCCACGTTGTACACGCAGGCGACCTGGTTGCCCTCGTAGATCCGGCCCTTGTCGGCGGCGTACGCCGTCATCGAGCCGTGCCAGTCGAGGTGGTCGGGCGCCAGGTTGAGCACGGCGGCCGAGTGGGCGCGCAGCGAGGGCGCCCAGTGCAGCTGGTAGCTGGAGAGCTCGACGGCGAGCACGTCGTACGGCTCGTCGCCGAGGACGGCGTCGAGCAGCGAGACCCCGATGTTGCCGACGGCGGCGGTGCGCAGCCCGGCGGCGGTGAGGATCGAGGCGAGCATCCGTACGGTCGTGGTCTTGCCGTTGGTGCCGGTGACCGCGAGCCACGGGGCCGGCGGCCTGCCGTCCCGGGGCTCGCGCAGCCGCCAGGCCAGCTCGACGTCGCCCCAGATCTCCACGCCCGCCGCGGCGGCGGCCAGGAACAGGGGCTTGTCGGGCTGCCAGCCGGGCGCGGTGACGACGAGCTCGGTGCCGGCCGGCAGGGTCGCCCCGTCGCCGAGGCGGACGGTGATGCCGTCCGCCGTCAGCCCGGCGGCCTGCGCCCGGGAGCGCTCGTCGTCGCCGTCGTTGACGACCGTGACGACCGCGCCCCTGGCGTGCAGGGCGCGGGCGGCGGGGACGCCGCTCACGCCGAGCCCGGCGACGGTGACGCGCTTGCCCTGCCAGTCCAGCTGTTCGCTCACTTTTGGGATGCCCATCCGGCGTAGAAGAGGCCAAGGCCGACGATCACGTAGATGCCCTGGATGATCCAGAACCGGACGACGACAAGGACCTCGGACCACCCCTTGAGTTCGAAGTGGTGCTGGAGGGGTGCCATCCGGAAGACCCGCTTGCCGGTCATCTTGAACGAGCCGACCTGGATGACCACGGACATGGTGATCATCACGAAGAGGCCGCCGAGGACGGCGAGCAGCAGCTCCGTGCGGGAGCAGATGGCGAGACCGGCGAGGGCGCCGCCGAGCGCCAGCGAGCCGGTGTCGCCCATGAAGATCTTGGCGGGCGAGGTGTTCCACCACAGGAAGCCGAAGCAGGCGCCCATCAGGGCGGAGGCGACCACGGCGAGGTCGAGCGGGTCGCGCACCTCGAAGCAGGCGTTCGGGTTGGTCAGGGTCGTGGCGTTGGCGCACGACTCCTGGAACTGCCACAGCCCGATGAAGGTGTAGGCGCCGAAGACCATCACCGACGCGCCGGTGGCCAGGCCGTCCAGACCGTCCGTCAGGTTCACGCCGTTGGACATGGCCAGGATCATGAACAGCGCCCAGACCACGAACAGGACCGGGCCGATGGACCAGCCGAAGTCCGTGATGAAGGAGAGCTTGTCCGAGGCCGGGGTGTTCCCGCGCAGGTCCGCGAACTGCAGCGAGAGCACCGCGAAGGCGATGCCGACGATCAGCTGTCCGGCCATCTTCGCCTTGGCCCGCAGGCCCAGCGACCGCTGCTTGACGATCTTGATGTAGTCGTCGAGGAAGCCGACCAGGCCCATGCCGGCCATCAGGAACAGCACCAGGACGCCCGAGTAGGTGGGGTCCTCACCGGTGATGACCTTGGCGAGCGCGTACGCGATGATCGTGGCCAGGATGAAGGAGATGCCGCCCATGGTGGGCGTGCCCTTCTTCCCGGCGTGGCCGCGCGGGCCGTCGTCGCGGATGAACTGGCCGTATCCCTTGCGGGCGAGCAGCTTGATGAGCAGCGGGGTGCCGATCAGGGTCAGGAAGAGCCCGATGGCCCCCGCGAAGAGGATCTGCCTCATCGCCCGGCACCCTCACCCTCGGCGGTGTTCTCGAGCAGTGCCAGGGCGACCCGCTCCAGACCCACCGACCTGGAAGCCTTCACCAGGACGATGTCTCCCGGGCGCAGCTCACTGCGCAACAGGTCGACCGCCGCCTGCGCGTCGGACACGTGCACCGACTCCTCACCCCACGAACCCTCGTTATAGGCGCCCAGTTGCAGCCAGGACGCTTCCCTGTCCCCGACCGCGACGAGCTTGCTGACGTTGAGCCGGACGGCGAGCCGTCCGACCGCGTCGTGCTCGGCGAGCGACTCGTCGCCGAGCTCGGCCATCTTGCCGAGCACCGCCCACGTACGGGAGCCCCTGGACTGTGCAGACCTGCCCATGGCCGCGAGCGCGCGCAGCGCGGCTCGCATGGACTCGGGGTTCGCGTTGTAGGCGTCGTTGACGATCGTCACGCCGTCCGGACGCTCGGTGACCTCCATGCGCCAGCGCGACAGGGTGCCTGCCTCGGAGAGCGCGGTGGCGATCTCCTCGGCGGCCATGCCCAGCTCATGGGCGACGGCGGCCGCGGCGAGCGCGTTCGACACGTGGTGCTCACCGTACAGGCGCAAGGTCACGTCGCTGCACCCGGTGGGTGTGTGAAGCCGGAATGAGGGCTGTCCGCTCTCGGTGAGCCGGACGTTCTCGGCCCGTACGTCCGCTTCCTCCGTCTCGCCGAACAGCGTGACGCGGGCCTTGGTGCGGCTCGCCATCGCGCGGACCAGCGGGTCGTCGGCGTTGAGCACGGCGATGCCGCCCTCGGCCTCGGCCGGCAGCGCCTCGACGAGCTCGCCCTTGGCCTGGGCGATCTGCTCGCGGCCGCCGAACTCGCCGATGTGGGCGGTGCCGACGTTGAGGACGAGGCCGATCCGGGGCGGGGTGAGGCCGGTGAGGTAGCGGATGTGGCCGATTCCGCGCGCCCCCATCTCCAGGACGAGGTGGCGGGTGCCGGGTCCCGCGGTGAGCGCGGTGAGCGGCAGGCCGATCTCGTTGTTGAGCGAGCCCGGCGTCCACACGGTCGGCGCGTGCCGCTGCAGGACCTGGGCGATCAGGTCCTTGGTGGAGGTCTTCCCGGCCGAGCCGGTGAGCGCCACGACATCGGTGCCGAGGCGTCCGACGACCGCGCGGGCGAGGGTCCCGAGGGCCGTCTGGACGTCGTCGACGACGATCGCGGGCACGCCGACGGGGCGGGCGGCGAGGACCGCCACGGCGCCCGCCTCGACCGCGCGGACCGCGTAGTCGTGGCCGTCGACGTGCTCACCGGCGAAGGCCGCGAACAGGCCGCCGGGCTCGATCGCGCGGGAGTCGATGACGACCGGCGCGGTGACCAGGACGGCCGGATCCGGTATGTCGTGCGGCCGCCCGCCGACGATTTCGGCGATCTCGGCGAGGGAGAGGGCGATCACTGCTTCATCCCTGACTGTTCGGGTGAGGGTTGGCGTCCTGGCCGCTCCGGCGGCGGAGAATCGCCTCGCGCAGGACCTGACGGTCATCGAAGGGGCGGACCGCCCCGGCGGTCTCCTGGCCCTGCTCGTGGCCCTTTCCGGCGACGAGCACGGTGTCGCCGGGTGCGGCGCGGTCCACGGCGGCGGCGATGGCGGCGGCCCGGTCGGCGTCGACCAGGACGGTGCCGCGCTGCTCCCTGGGGACCTGGGCGGCGCCCGCGAGCATCGCGGTGAGGATCGCGAGCGGGTCCTCGGAGCGGGGGTTGTCGGAGGTGAGCACGGCGGTGTCGGCGAGCCGGGCGGCGGCGGCGCCCATCGGGCCGCGCTTGGTGGTGTCGCGGTCGCCGCCGCAGCCGATGACGATGTGCAGCCGGCCGCGGGTGACCTCGCGCAGGGAGCGCAGCACGGACTCGACGGCGTCGGTCTTGTGCGCGTAGTCGACGACGGCGAGGAAGTCCTGGCCCGCGTCGACCTTCTCCAGGCGGCCGGGGACGCCGGGCACGGCGGCGACGCCGTCGGCGGCGGTCCGCGGGTCGATCCCGGCGGTGGCCAGGGTGGCGATCGCGGCGAGCGTGTTGGCCACGTTGAACGGGCCCGGCAGCGGCGCGGTGGCCGGGATCCGGGTGCCGTCGGGGGCGACCGCGGTGAAGGTGGAGTCGGCGGCGCCGGAGACGACGTCCTCGGCGCGCCAGTCGGCGGCCGGGTCGCCGGTGGCGGAGAAGGTGACGACGGGGACGCCGGACTCGGCGGCGAGCCTGCGGCCGTAGGCGTCGTCGAGGTTGACCACGCCGCGCCTGCTGCGCTCGGGGGTGAAGAGCCTGGCCTTGGCCTGGAAGTAGTCCTCCATGTCGGAGTGGAACTCCATGTGCTCCGGGCTCAGGTTGTTGAAGACGGCGACGTCGAAGACGCAGCCGTCGACCCGGCCGAGCACCAGGGCGTGGCTGGAGACCTCCATGGCGACCGCGTCGACGCCGCGTTCGCGCATGACCGCGAACAGCGCCTGCAGGTCGGTGGCCTCGGGGGTGGTGCGCTCGGACTTGATGCGTTCGTCGCCGATCCGCATCTCGACGGTGCCGACGAGTCCGGTGTGCAGCTTGGCGCCGCGCAGGCCGCCCTCGACGAGGTAGGCCGTGGTGGTCTTGCCGGAGGTGCCGGTGATGCCGATCTGGAGCAGGTCGGTGCCGGGCCGGCCGTAGATCTCGGCGGCGAGCTCGCCCATCCGGCCGCGCGGGTCGTCGGTCACCAGGACCGGCAGGCCGGTCGCGGCGGCGCGGTCGGCGCCCGCCGGGTCGGTGAGGACGGCGGCGGCGCCGAGTCCGGCGGCCTGGGCGACGAAGTCGGCGCCGTGCGCGCGGGCGCCGGGCAGCGCCGCGTACACGTCCCCGGGCCGCACCGCCCGCGAGTCGTGGGTGATGCCCGAGACCGCGACGCCCTCGGCGCCGGGGAGCTCGGTGCCCAGCCGTGCGGCCAGCTCGCCCAGGGGTGTCGGGCGGAGCCGCTCCGGGCGGGGCGGGGTGGTTCGGGACTGATCAGCGTGTGGCACGGCGGTGAGCGTACCGGGCGCACCCTGCGCAGGGCTAAATCGGGCCACGGCGTCGCCGGAGTTCGATTTCCGGTTCCCGGACGGTGGGGTGATCGTTGTCACTGGTGCTCCCGGGGTGTCACGGCGTGGCGCGGGGCGTCACGGCGTGTCACGGCTTGAAGGTGACGGGCAGGCGGGCGGGCGGGCGTCCGGTGGGCGGGACGTGGAGGGTCTTGAGCGCGAACTCCATGACCTTCTTGTAGATGGGGCCGCAGATCTGGCCGCCGAAGTAGCTGCCCTTGGTGGGGTTCTGGATGGCGCAGTAGACGGCCACCCGGGGTTCGTCGGCGGGGGCGAACCCGGCGAAGGAGGCGGTGTAGCCCTTGTAGATGCCGAGTTCGGGGTCGACCCGGTTGGCGGTGCCGGTCTTGCCCGCGACCCGGTAGCCGGGGATCGCGGCCTTGTTGCCGGTGCCCTCCTCGTCGTCGACGACGGACTCCAGCATCTGGGCGAGGGTCTTGGCGGTCTTCTCGCTGACCACCCGGCTCTGCTCGGGCGTGGGCGCGGCGGTGAAGCGGCCGTCGGGGCCGCGGGTGCCGCGGACCAGGGTCGGCTCGATCCTGACCCCGCCGTTGGCGATGGTGGAGTAGACGGACGCGGCCTGCATGGCGCTGAGCGAGAGGCCCTGGCCGAACGGGATCGTGTACTGCTGCGAGGTCGACCAGTCCTGGGGTTTGGCGAGGATGCCGGGGGTCTCGCCGGGGTAGTCGAGGCCGGTGGGGCTGCCGACGCCGAACTTGCGCAGCTGGTCGTAGAGCGCCTTGTTGGCCTCGGCCTGGGTCTTGCCCAGCTGTCCGGTGGCGAGGATGGTGCCGATGTTGCTGGACTTGGCGAGGACGCCGTTGAGCGTCAGGTACCAGGTGGGGTGGTCGATGTCGTCCTTGAACAGCCGGTCGCCGCGGTGCAGCCGGTTGGGGACGGTGACCCGGGTGTCGGGGGCGGCCACGCCGTGTTCGAGCACGGCGGCCATCGACATGACCTTGCTGGTGGAGCCGGGCTCGTAGGCGTCCTGGAGGGCCGCGTTCCCCATGGCGGTGGCGTTGGCCTGGCTGAGGTCGTTGGGGTCGAAGCCGGGGGCGTTGGCCATGGCGAGCACCTCGCCGGTGCGGGTGTCCTGGACGACGACGTAGCCGCGGTCGGCCTTGGACTTGCGCACCTGGTCGGTGATGGCCTGCTGGGCGGCCCACTGGATGTCCCGGTCGATGGTCAGCTCGATGTCGGAGCCGGGCACGGCGGGGGTGCCCTGGGAGCCCGCGGTGGGCACCCGGCGGCCGCCGGACTGGGCGTAGCGGATCTTGCCGTCCTTGCCGGCGAGTTCCTTGTCGAGCATGGACTCCACGCCGCCGGCGCCGCGGCCCTCGGCGTTGACGTAGCCCAGTATCCCGGCGGCGAGTTCGTTGTTGGGGTACACGCGTTTGGTGCTGGGCTCGCTGAGCACGCCGCCGAGCAGGTTGACGCCGTTGCCGCCGTTGACGGGCTTGGCCTTCTGCTCGTAGACCTTCTTGAGGTCCTTGATCTGGTTCCAGACCTGCGGGGTCTGCTTGCGGGCGAGCAGGGTGTAGCGGGACTTGGGGGTGCGCAGCTTCTTGGCGAGTTCGGCGGGTTCCTTGCCGAGGATCGGCGCGAGGAGCGCGGCGGCCTGCTCGGGGGCGTCCTTGGTCCTGGCGTCCTCGGGCGTGAACAGCTTGGGGTCGGCGGTGATGTCGTACGCGTCGACGCTGGCGGCGAGCGCGACCCCGTTGCGGTCGGTGATCTCACCGCGGTCGGCGGAGAGCGTGTACTCCTGGTAGCGGTGCTTCTCGGCCTTGGCGGCGTACGCGCTGGCGTCGACGGCCTGCACCTGGAGCAGCCGCACCACGAAGGCCAGCATGACCAGGGTGAGGCCGAGCGAGACGAGCCGCAGCCGGGGCTTGGGGCTGCCGAGCCGGATGGTGCGGGCCCGGGCGGCGGGCCGGGCGGCCGGGCGGCGGGGCGGCGCGGGGCGCGGTGCGGGCCGTCCGCCGGACCCGGCGGCGGGCCGGGGCCGGGTGGGGCGGGCCGGGCCGGGGACGCGGCGGCGCGGGGGCTCCTTGGGGGGCACGGGTCACCTGCCGGAGGTCGTGGGGGCGGTCGCGGGGGCGCCGGTGCCGGTGGTGGCGGTGGCGGGTTTTCCGGTGGCGGGGGGCGGCACGGGCGGTTTCGCGGCTCCGGTGGCGCCCGCGGGCGGGACGACCGGCGGCGCGATGGTGCGCGGCGGCGCCGCGGGGGTGGTGCGGGGCGTGGGCTTGGGGGCGGCGGCCTCGGTGGGCGCGCCGCGGACCTTGCCGTCCGGGTCGAGGAAGGCGGGGGTGCCGCCGGGCACCATGCCGAGCTGGCGGGCCCGCCGCTCCAGGGCGTCGGGGGCGGCGCTGTCGTCGACGTCGCGCTGCAGCGCCTGCTCCTCGTCGGTGAGCTCGGTGGTGCGCTTCTTGAGCTCGCTGAGCTGGAAGGAGCCCTGGTTGAGGGCGGAGTTGAGGAGCAGCAGGGTGATCAGGCCGCCGCCGAGCAGCAGCACCACCAGGAGGACGAAGGGGGTACGGGCGGCGGTGCTCGGTCCTGACGGCATCAGCCTGCCGAGCCGTGCCGCCCGCCCCTTGAGGGGCCCCTGTGCCGTCATCGCCCGTCGCCTTTCTTCCGGTCCCGCCGGTCCCGCCGGTCCCGCCGCGCCGCCGCGCCGCCGCGCGCGCCCGGCTCACGCGGGCTCGTCCGCCCGGATCCGCTGTGCTCCGCGAAGACGCGCGGGGGCCGCCCTGCGGTTCTCGGCGACCTCCTCCTCGGTGGGCAGTTCGGCGCCTCGGGTGAGCAGCTTCAGACGGGGCTGGTAGCGCTCCGGGACGACGGGCAGGCCGGGCGGCGCGGTGTTCGCGGCGCCCGCCGCGAACACCTGCTTGACCAGCCGGTCCTCCAGGGAGTGGTACGAGAGGACGGCGATCCGGCCGTTCACGGCGAGCGCCTTCACGGCGGCGGGGATCGCGTTCTCCAGGACCGACAGTTCGCCGTTGACCTCGATGCGCAGGGCCTGGAAGGTGCGCTTGGCGGGGTTGCCGCCGGTGCGCTTGGCGGCCTGCGGCAGGGAGTCGCGGATCAGTTCGACGAGCCGTGCGCTGTGGTCGAACGGTTCCTTCTCGCGTTCGCGGACGATCGCCGAGACGATCCGCTTGGCCTGCTTCTCCTCGCCGTACGCGCGCAGGATGCGGACCAGGTCGCCGGCCGGGTAGGTGTTGAGGACCTCGGCGGCGCTGATCCCGGTGGTCTGGTCCATGCGCATGTCGAGCGGGGCGTCCTGGGCGTAGGCGAAGCCGCGGTCGGCCTCGTCCAGCTGCATCGAGGAGACGCCCAGGTCGAACAGGACGCCGTCGACGTACGGGACGCCGAGCCGGTCCAGGACCTCGGGCAGCTCGTCGTAGACCGCGTGCACCAGGGTGGCGCGCTCGCCGTAGGGGGCGAGCCGCTCGCCGGAGAGGCGCAGGGCCTCCTTGTCGCGGTCGAGGGCGATCAGCCGTGCCTCGGGGAAGCGCTGGAGCAGGGCCTCGCTGTGGCCGCCGAGGCCGAGGGTGCAGTCGACGACGACGGCGCCGGGGTGCTCCAGGGCGGGGGCCAACAGGTCGAGGCACCGCTGCAGCATCACCGGGACATGTCGGTCGTTGCTCAAAGCGCCCTCTCAGATCCGGCGGGAACAGGTACCGCCGGCGAGCGGAAGGGGCCGAGCCGTGGGTACCGCCGCGTGTTACGGGGGAGAATCGGCGGAAATCGCGCGATGTCTCCGTGAACTTCGCGCCACTTTAGTCCAACGGACCCCTCGGTCAACCAACCGGCTGGCGCGTCGCGCGACGGGGACGGGGCGGTCGGAGGATTCGCGCCGTTCACCCGGACGGCCCCGCTCGAGAACGGCTGTGGGTTCGCTCACAACAAGGTTCATTGACGCTCTTTGTCCGCTCTCACAGCAGGCTTGAGCACCCGTTGACCACTACCGTCGTCGGTATGTCGACCTCTGCGCACCCCTCCGCCGACGCGATAACCACCGCGAGCACCGAAAACGGTGCGGACAACGGCGAGAACACCGTCATCGACCGGCTCGTCCAGGCCAACACGCGGTACGCCGCCGACTTCGCCGACCCCGGGATGGACGCCCGGCCCGTGCGGCACGTCGCCGTGGTGGCCTGCATGGACGCCCGGCTCGACCTGCACGCCGCGCTCGGTCTCGAACTCGGCGACTGCCACACCATCCGCAACGCGGGCGGTGTGGTCACCGACGACGTGATCCGTTCGCTCACCATCAGCCAGCGCGCGCTCGGCACCCGCAGCGTGATGCTGGTGCACCACACCGGCTGCGGCCTGGAGTCGCTCACCGAGGACTTCCGGCACGAGATCGAGGACGAGGTCGGCCAGCGTCCGGCGTGGGCGGTGGAGGCGTTCCGCGATGTCGACCAGGACGTCCGGCAGTCCATGCAGCGGGTGCGCACCTCCCCGTTCCTGCTGCACAACGACGACGTGCGGGGCTTCGTCTTCGACGTGACGACGGGTCTGCTGCGCGAGATCGACCCGGCCTGACCGGATTCCCGGCCCGACTTTCCAGCCCGACGCAAGCCCGCAAACACGGGCAATTCACCCTGAGTTATCCACAGGCCGAGGGCAGCCAAGTGACACGAGCCCGCCACGGCAACAAGAATGCGTGGATGACACCCCCCGGCCACCGTGCCGGGGGCAGGTGTCGGTGCTGCGAAAGGGCCGAGGAGGGCCGGGGTGACCACCTATGACGACCGAGCGAGCCTCACAGATCTGACCACCACAGCGGAGCGCGTCCGCGGGTCGGTGGAGAGCGTGATCGAGGGCAAGCCCGAGGTCGTACGGCTCGCGCTGACCGTGCTGCTCGCCGAGGGACATCTCCTCATCGAGGACGTCCCGGGCGTGGGCAAGACGATGCTGGCCAAGACACTGGCGCGGTCCATCGACTGCTCGGTGCGGCGCATCCAGTTCACGCCCGACCTGCTGCCCTCGGACATCACGGGCGTGTCGATCTTCGACCAGCAGGCCCGCGAGTTCGAGTTCAAGCCGGGCGCGATCTTCGCCCAGATCGTGATCGGCGACGAGATCAACCGGGCCTCGCCCAAGACCCAGTCCGCCCTCCTGGAGTCCATGGAGGAGCGCCAGGTCACGGTCGACGGCCAGACCTACGAGCTGCCCAGCCCCTTCATGGTCGTCGCCACCCAGAACCCGGTGGAGATGGAGGGCACCTACCCGCTGCCCGAGGCGCAGCGCGACCGCTTCATGGCCCGGGTGTCCATGGGCTACCCGAGCCCCGAGGCCGAGCTGAAGATGCTCGACGCGCACGGCTCGGTCTCCCCGCTGGACGACCTCCAGCCGGTGGCCCACGCCCACGAGATCCTGAAGCTGGTCGAGGCGGTCCGCGCGGTGCACGTCGCCGAGGCCGTCCGGCGGTACGCGGTGGACCTCGTCGCCGCCACCCGCAGCCACCCCGACCTGCGGCTCGGCGCCTCCCCGCGGGCCACCCTGCACCTGCTGCGGGCCGCCAAGGCGTCCGCCGCCCTCAGCGGCCGGGAGTACGTGCTGCCCGACGACCTCCAGGCGCTCGCCGCCCCGGTCCTCGCGCACCGGCTGCTGCCCACCGCGCAGGCCCAGCTCAACCGGCGCACCGCCGAGCAGGTCGTCCACGACATCCTGCAGCGCACCCCCGTCCCGGCCGCCGCGCCCACGCCGCCCTCGCAGGCGCCCGGCCCCTACTACGGCCAGCAGCAGCCCGGCGCCCGGCGGGTGTGATGAGCAGCGCCGCCCCGCACCCGCGGGCCGCGGGGGCACCGGACGACGACGGCGACCGGGGCAGCCTGCGGGCCGCCCTGGCCGGCCTCACCACCCGCGGCCGGTCCTTCCTCGCCGCCGGGGTCGCCGCCGCCGTCTGCGCGTTCGTACTCGGCCAGACCGACCTGCTGCGGGTCGGTCTGCTGATCGCCGTGCTGCCGCTGGTCTGCGTCGTCGTGCTGCACCGCACCCGGCACCGGGTCGCCGCCGGACGGCGGCTCAGCCCGCAGCGGGTCGAGACCGCCACCGAGGCCCGGGTCCACCTCCGGATGGACAACGTGTCCCGGCTGCCCACCGGCCTGCTGATGCTCCAGGACCACGTGCCGTACATGCTGGGCCCCCGGCCCCGCTTCGTGCTCGACCGGGTCGAGCCCGGCGGCCGCCGCGAGGTGTCCTACCGGGTCCGCTCCGACCTGCGCGGCCGGTTCCCGCTCGGCCCGCTCCAGCTGCGGCTCACCGACCCGTTCGGGATGTGCGAACTGACCCGCTCCTTCAGCGCGTACGACACCCTCATCGTCGTCCCGCGCACCGAGCCGCTGCCCGCCGTCACCCTCACCGGCGGTTCCTCCGGGTACGGCGAGGGGCAGCAGCGGGCGCTCGCGCTCGCCGGTGACGACGACATCATCCCGCGCGCCTACCGGCACGGCGACGACCTGCGCCGGGTCCACTGGCGCTCCACCGCGCGCTACGGCGAGCTGATGGTGCGCCGCGAGGAGCAGCCGCAGCGGGCCCGCTGCACGGTGCTGCTCGACACCCGCGAGACCGGCTACGAGGGCGGCGGCCCCGACTCCGCCTGGGAGTGGGCCGTCTCCGGCGCCGCCTCCGTGCTCACCCACATGCTGGAGCGCGGCTACGCGGTCCGGCTGCTCACCGACACCGGCAGCACCGTGCCCGGCGAGGGCGCCGAGGGCTTCGCGGGCGGCGGCCACGACACCGCCGAGGCCGCCGGACTCCTGATGGACACCCTGGCCGTCGTCGACCACTCCGAGGGCGCCGGGCTCTCCCGCGCATCCGACGTGCTGCGCGGCGGCCACGAGGGGCTGCTCGTCGCCTTCCTCGGCGACCTCGACGAGGAGCAGGCGGCGCTGGTGGCCCGGATGCGCCACCGCGGCGGCGGCGCCGTCGCCTTCCTGCTCGACTCCGGCACCTGGCTGACCGGCGGCGCCGTCGCCGGTGCGGTCGACGACCGGCTGCGGGTGCTGCGCGAGGCGGGCTGGCAGGCGTTCGCGGTACGGCCGGGCGCCCGGCTCGGCGAACTCTGGCAGCACGCGGGCGGAGCGGGCGCGCAGCCCGCCGCCGACACCTACGGAGGTTGGTCATGAGCGGGCGCGCGCGGCTGACGCTCGCGGCCTGGGTGGCGACGCTGACCGCGTCGATCTCGCTGACCCAGCTGGTCAGGCCGTTCACCTGGATCCTCACCGCGGCGCTGCTGCTCGCCCTGCAGAGCGCCGTCGGCACGGCGACCCGGCGGGTGCCGCTGGCCCGGCCGCTGACCATCACCGCCCAGGCGGTGCTCACCCTGCTGCTCCTGACCGTGGTCTTCGTCCGCGACCAGGCGCTGCTCGGGGTGCTGCCGGGCCCGCAGGCGTTCACCGCGTTCGGTGAGCTGTTCCAGGCGGGCGTGCAGGACGTCGGCACCTACGCCCCGCCGGCGCCGAACACCCCCGGCATCCGGCTGCTCCTGGTCACCGGGGTCGCGGTGATCGGACTCCTGGTGGACGCGCTCGCGGTCACCTTCCGCAACGCGGCCCCGGCGGGCCTGCCGCTGCTCGCGCTCTACTCGGTCGCCGCCGGTCTGTCCGGCGGCGACGCCGGCATCGTCTGCTTCCTGCTCGCGGGCACCGGCTATCTGCTGCTGCTCCTCGCCGAGGGCCGGGACCGGCTGTCCGCCTGGGGCCGGGTGTTCGGCGGCGCGCGGCCCGGCCGCCCCGCCTCCCCGCTGGCCGACGACCGGGGCGTGTCCGCCCCGGCCCGCACCGGCGTGCGGATCGGCGCGGTCTCGCTCGCGGTCGCGCTGATCGTGCCCGTGCTGCCGCCAGGACTGACCGGCGGTCTGTTCGGCGACTCCGGCGAGGGCCCGGGCCAGGGCGGCAAGGGCGGCACGATCTCCGCCGTGAACCCGCTGGTGTCGCTGCAGAACGACCTGCGCCAGCCGGAGGACCGCGAGGTGCTCCGCTACCGCACCAACGTCACCGACGTCAGCAACCTCTATCTGCGGCTCGTCTCCCTCGACCAGTTCGACGGCACCGCCTGGAAGTCCTCGGTGCGCCCCATCGAGGACGTGCCCGAGCAACTGCCCTGGCCCGACGGCCTCGCGCAGGACGTCCGGGTCACCGAGATCACCACCAACCTGGTCGCCTCCGGCGCGTACGAGCAGAAGTGGCTGCCGATGCCGTACCCGGCGTCCCGGGTCTCCATCAGCGGCAGCTGGCGGTACGAGCCGGCCGGCCGGATGCTGGTCGGCGACAACGGGCAGACCACCCGCGGCTCGCGCTACTCGGTCACCAGCCTGGACGTGCGGCCCACCGCCGAGCAGCTGGCGAACGCCCCGGCCGCCCCCGACAAGCTGCGCCGGGAGTACACCCGGGTGCCGGCCTCGCTGCCGCCCGACGTGAAGTCGACGGCGCTGCGGGTCACCCAGGGCGCGGGCAACGACTACGAGCGGGCGGTACGGCTGCAGGACTGGTTCGCGCGGGACGGCGGCTTCCGCTACGACGTGAACGTGGAGTCGGGCACCGGCGTCGGCGCGATCTCCCGCTTCCTGAAGGACAAGGAGGGCTTCTGCGTCCACTTCTCCTTCTCGATGGCGGCGATGGCCCGTTCGCTCGGCATCCCGGCGCGGGTCGCGGTCGGCTTCATGCCGGGCACCCCGCAGCCCGACGGCGCCGTGTCGGTGGGCATCCGGGACGCCCACGCGTGGCCCGAGCTGTACTTCGAGGGGGCGGGCTGGGTCCGCTTCGAGCCGACGCCGTCGCGCGGCTCGGTCCCGTCGTACGCCCGCGCGCAGGCGGTGGGCGGCGGGGCGACCCCGTCGACGGTGCCCTCGGCCGGTGCCTCGGCGCAGCCCTCGGCGGTGCCCAGCGCCTCGGAGAGCTGCACCCCGCAGGAGCGCAGGCTCGGCGGCTGCGGGCGCGACCCCGAGGAGCAGCGGGCCGGGCAGGACGGCGCGGGCGGCATCCCGCTGTGGCCGTATCTGCCGATCGGGCTCGGCGTGCTGGTGCTCGCCGGGCTGCTCCTGGCGCCCTGGCTGTGGCGGACCCGGGTGCGGGCCAGAAGGCTCGGCCCGGCGCCCGACCCGGTGGCCCGGGTGCTCGCGGTCTGGCAGGAGATCAACGACACCGCCTGGGACCACGGGGTGCTCCCCGACGAGTCCCGCACCCCGCGCCGGACGGCGGCCCGGCTGGTCGCCCAAGGCGAGCTGCCGCAGGACGCGGCGGACGCGGTGCACCGGGTGGCCCGCGCGGTGGAGGAGGCGCTCTACGCGCCGAGCCCCCGCCCGGCCACCGGCCTGACCGACCAGGCCGGGCTGATCCGCGCGGCCTTCGCGGCCGGTGCGGGCCGCCGGGCCCGGCTGCGGGCCCTGCTGCTGCCCCGCTCGGCCGTACGGGTGAGGTGGGCCGCCGGGGAGCGCTGGACGGCACTGCGGTCGGCCTGGTCCGCCCGCACCCGGGCGACGCTGCGGACGCTGTCCCGGAAGCCCTCCTAGCCGACCCCCGGTCTCGTGGGCCTCGGACCTGCGGGTCCGGGGGCCCACGGGACCGGCCCGCAGCGCACGGCACGGCACCGCGCACGTCATGACATGACAGCGGGCCCGCACCTCATCGGTGCGGGCCCGCTGTCGTGTCACTGTCGGGGGTCGGCGGTCCTAGTGGTGGCCGCCCTGCTGCTCATCGCGGCGGCGCTGCCACCGCTCTTCGATGCGGGTCATCATCGAGCGCTTCTGACGCGCCTGATGGCCGCCTCCTGCGGCCCCCCGCACCTGCTGCTCACCCGGCTTGGGCGCCTTGCGCCATCCGGTGACCGCCATCACGGCGCAGCCCAGCATGACGAGGAATCCCGCCACGCTGATCCACCACTGCTGGGCCACCACTCCGGCCATGAGGAGCGCGATACCCACCAGGAAGCCGGCGACCGCTTGGTAGACCCGTCGCCGGGTGTACGTACGCAGTCCGCTTCCCTCGAGCGCTGTCGCGAACTTGGGATCTTCGGCGTACAGCGCTCGCTCCATCTGCTCGAGCATGCGCTGCTCGTGCTCCGAGAGCGGCACGGAGTCCTCCTCGTCGTCGGTCGCGGGGGCGACCGGTTTGCGGCCCTTTCAGGATAGGCAGGGAATCGCCCCCGTGAAACCCGCCCTCAATGCCAAATCGCCGATCCGGGCCGCCATGCGGATCGGATGCTGAGGCGTTGATTCCCCAGCACCTTGGCCGTCATGCCGGATGGTGTCCCTCGATCATACGGGGACATGGGTCGGTTCGGGCTGGCTGTGGCGTACTCCATCCGCGACTGCGTCGCTGCTCAGCGCCCACGGCGGCGGTCCGGGCCGCCGGGCGCCGGGCGCCGCCGTGCGGGTGGCGGACCCGGGGCCGGGCGCGCGGCGGGTCAGCCGTGCTTGCGGCCGAGCACGTGGAGCTGGGTGGCGATGGCGTGGAAGGACGCCAGCTCGGCCGCCGCCGCCTCCAGCTTGAGCAGCGCCTCGGCGGCGCCGGGCTCGGTGTCGACGAGGACCCCGGGCACCAGGTCGGCGAAGATCCGCACCCCGTGCACGGAGCCGACGTCGAGGCCCGCGTCGGCGGCGAGCCCGGTGAGCTGGTCGGCGGTGAACCGGCGGGGCACCGGGTCACCGGCGCCCCAGCGGCCGTCCGGGTCGCCGAGCGCGTGCCGGGCCTCGGTGAAGTGTCCGGCCAGCGCGCGGGCGAGGACCGCCCCGCCGAGCCCGGCGGCGAGCAGGCTGAGGCTGCCGCCGGGACGCAGCGCGGCGGCCGCGTTGCGGACGCCTTCGGCCGGGTCGTCCACGTACTCCAGGACGCCGTGGCACAGCACGCTGTCGAACGCCTCGCGGCCGACGACGTCGAACAGGCCGCGGATGTCACCCTGGACGCCCTGGACGCGGTCGGCGACGCCCGCCTCGGCGGCCCGCCGCTCCAGCGCGAACAGCGCGTTGGGGCTGGGGTCGACCACGGTCACCCGGTGGCCCAGCCGGGCCACCGGGACGGCGAAGTTGCCGGAGCCGCCGCCCGTGTCGAGGACGTCGAGGCTGTCCTTCCCCAGGTCCGCCGCCCGGCGGTCCAGGGCGTCCTTGAGGACGTCCCAGACGACGGCGGTGCGCAGGGAGGATCGCGACGGGCGCGAGGTCGCCTCTCGACCGGAGACACGGGAAGGGTCCGACACGGTTGCTGACTCCTCGGTGACGGGGACGAACGCTCCCCACCCTATGGCCTCGGGCTCCCTCCCCCGGTCATCCGGCGGCCTCCTCGGGCCCGGGCTGGCGGGGCAGCACCGGCTGGAGCACGAGCAGCCGCTCGATCAGGCGCAGGAACATGGCGGCGTCCCTGATCAGGTCGTCGGCGTCGCGGCGGCTCGCGGCACCGGCGATGCCCGCCTCGGCGCGGGCCCGCCGGTCGGCTCCGGCGGCGAACAGGGCGCTCCACTCGTCGAGTTCGGGGGCTATCTCGGGCAGCACCTCCCAGGTGCTGCGGATCCGGGCGCGCTTGCGGGGGTCCCGCTCGGGCCTGCCGCGGGCGGCGAGCACGGCGGCGGCGGTGCGCAGGGCGGCGAGATGGGCGGTCGCGTAGCGCTCGTTGGGCTCCTGGAGCGCGGCGGCCTCGTCGAGTCCGGCCCTGGCCTTGGCGAGCAGGTCGAGAGCGGCGGGCGGCGCGGAGGAGCGCCGCAGGACCGGGTGGATGTCGGACGCGGGTCCGAGCTGGGCGGGGGCGGCGGGGCGGCGCGCGGTGGAGCGCCGGTGTGCGGCTGCGGCGGAGTGGCCGGCCATGACGAGCCTCCTGTCGTCGGGTGACGGCGCTGTGGCCGTATGTGTTCATCGTGCCCGGCCCCACTGACAATCAGGCTGACCTGGGCTTTTGCCAGTTCGGCGACTCAGCGGTAACTTTTTGAACTGACCGGTCAGTTCAAAAGACGGCCGGGACTGCCGAAGAGACGTTCCAAATCGAGGGGGGATCGTGGACGCGAACCCGGACCAGCCGCACGGCGCCGCCGTCGTCGCGGACGGATTCGGCCTGAAGGGCCCGCGCGGCTGGGCGTTCCGCGACATCGGCTTCTCGGCCGCGGCCGGATCCCTGGTGGCGATCGAGGGCCCGTCCGGCACCGGCCGCACCTGTCTGCTGCTCGCCCTCACCGGGCGGATGAAGACCCACGAGGGCCACGCCAAGGTCGCCGGGCTCAAGCTGCCCCGGAAGATGGCCGCCGTACGCCGGATCAGCGCGCTCGGCCCGGTGCCGGGCGTCAGCGATCTCGACCCGGCGCTGACCGTCGCCGAGCACCTGCGCGAGCGGGCCCTGCTCCAGCGCCGCTACGACGGCGCCGTCAAGGCCCTGTTGCGGCCGCCGGGCGAGCGCCGGGCGGCCGCCCGGGCCCGGATCGACGAGGCCCTGGCGGGCGCCGGACTCGACGTCGGCACGCTGCCCAAGGGCGACCGGACCGCCGTGCGGGACCTGGAGCGCCTGGAGGCGCTGCGGCTCTCGCTCGCCCTCGCCCTGATCGGACGGCCCCGGCTGATCGCCCTGGACGACGCCGACTTGAAGCTGTCCGACGCGGACCGCGCCGAGGCGTGGGCCCTGCTCCGGTCGATCGCCGCCGCCGGGACCACCGTGCTCGCGGTGTGCAGCGAGGCACCGGCCGACGTCCAGCGGGTCTCCACGGCCCAGGCCCGCACCGGCCGCACGACCGCCGAGGACTCGGCGGCAGCCGCGACCGGCACGGACGGCACCGTCACGGACGGCACCACGGTCACGGACGGCACCACCGTCACGAACGACACGACCGAGAACACGACCGAGAAGGGGGAGGCCGATGCGTTCGCCGAGGCTGGCCGCGCTTGAGCTGAGGCGGTTCGGCAGGGGGAAGCTGCCGCGCGCCGCACTGGTCGCGATCCTGCTCCTGCCGCTGCTCTACGGCGCGCTGTACCTGTGGTCGTTCTGGGACCCGTACAGCAGGCTCGACAAGATCCCCGTCGCCCTGGTGAACGAGGACAAGGGCGCCACCGCCGAGGGCAAGAAGATCACCGCGGGCGCCGACATCACCGAGAACCTGCGCGAGAGCGCGGTGTTCGACTGGCACGAGGTCAGTGACGAGCAGGCCCGCGCGGGCGTCGAGGACGGCACGTACTACCTGTCCCTGACCATGCCCACCGACTTCAGCGAGCGGATCGCCTCCAGCTCCGGCGCCTCCCCCGAGACCGGCGCCCTGAAGGTCCGCACGAACGACGCCAACAACTACATCGTCGGCCAGATCTCCCGCACGGTGTTCTCCGAGGTGCGCACCGCCGCCTCCACCAAGTCCTCCCGCACCTTCCTCGACAAGATCTTCATCTCCTTCTCCGGGCTGCACGACGCCACCGCCGAGGCGGCCAAGGGCGCGGGCGACCTGAAGGACGGCGTCGACAAGGCCAAGTCGGGCTCCAAGAGCCTGGCCGACGGCCTGAAGGACGCCAAGCAGGGCAGCGGCGAGCTGGCCTCGGGCATCAAGAAGCTCGACAAGGGCGCCAAGGACCTGGAGGCGGGCTCCCGCAAGGTCGCCGACGGCACCCAGCGGCTCGCCGACAAGGTGAACGGCACCGCCGAGAAGGTCCGGCCGTTCCTCGCCGACAACGGCAAGTCGATCCGGGACACCGCCAAGCTGGTGTCCGATTCGGCGACCGCCGTCCGGCACAACCTGGACGACCTGGTGCGCCGCGCGCCGGTCGCCCGGCAGGCCGCCCACCTCGCCGACGACAAGCTCGCCGAGCTGTACAAGAAGCGCTGCACCGCCCTCCCGGCGCCGGACGCCCAGGAGTGCGCCGCGCTCAAGGAGGCGTCGGTCACGGCGGACGACGTGGCCACGATCGCCGATGACCTGCACGAGCTGACCAAGGACAACAAGGGCGACCTGAAGACCCTGGACGCCCGGCTCGCCACGCTCAAGAAGGACGCCGACGAGCTCGCCCGGCGCGCGCCGCGCCTCGACGAGGACGTCGAGGGCGCCATCAAGAAGATCAACCAGCTCAACACGGGCGCCCACCAGGTCGCCCAGGGCGCCGACCGGCTGCACACCGGCCTGACCAGCGCCCGCAGCGGCTCGGCCGGGCTGGACACCGGTGTCGGCAAGCTCAAGAAGGGCGCGGGCGAGCTCGACGGCGGTCTGTTCAAGCTGGCCGACGGCTCGGGCGAACTCGCCACCGGGCTGAGCGACGGCGTCAAGAAGATCCCGGACTACGACAAGGAGGACCGGGACCGCCGCACCGAGGTGATGGCCGATCCGGTCAAGCTGGCCGCCCAGTCGATGCACAAGGCGCCCAACTACGGCACCGGCTTCGCCCCGTACTTCATCCCGCTGTCCCTCTGGGTCGGCGCGATGGTGGCGTACATGATCATCCAGCCGCTGAACCGGCGCGCGCTGGCCGCCGGTGCCTCGGCCTGGCGGATCGCGCTCGCGGGCTGGCTGCCGGTCGCCGCGATCGGTGTCCTTCAAGTGGCGGCACTGATGTCGGTGCTGCACTGGGGACTCGGCCTGCAGATGACCAGGGCCGCCGGGACGGTGGGCTTCCTCGCCCTGGTGACCTGTTGCTTCGCCGCCATCATCCAGTGGCTGAACGCCCGCTTCGGCGCGGCGGGCCGGATCCTGGTGCTCGCGGTCCTGATGCTCCAGCTGACCTCGGCCGGCGGCACCTACCCGGTGCAGACCAGCCCCGGCTTCTTCAACGCCATCCACCCCTACCTGCCGATGACGTACGTGGTCGAGGCGCTGCGGCGGCTCATCACCGGCGGCGGCATCGGACCGGTGTGGCAGGCGGTCGCCGTCCTCACCGCGTTCACGGTGGGCGCGCTCGCGCTGACCGCGCTCTCCGCCCGTCAGAAGCAGGTGTGGACGCTCGACCGGCTCCACCCCGAACTGTCTCTGTGAGAATCGAGCCATGGACAGCAGCAGCACCAGACGCCAGGCGACCCGCGCCAAGCTGTACGAGGCGGCCGTCACCCTGATCGCCGAGCAGGGCTTCTCGGCGACCACGGTCGACGAGATCGCCGAGCGGGCGGGGGTCGCCAAGGGCACGGTCTACTACAACTTCAAGAGCAAGACCGAGCTCTTCGAGGAGCTGCTGCGGCACGGCGTCTCGCTCCTGACGGCCTCCCTGAAGGAGGCCGCCGAGGAGACGGCGGGACGCGGCGGCAGCCGGGTCGAGGCCCTTGACGCGATGATCCGGGCGGGCCTGGTCTTCATCGACCGCTACCCGGCCTTCACCCAGCTGTACGTGGCCGAGCTCTGGCGCACCGGACGGGCCTGGAACTCCACCCTCCTGGTGGTCCGTCAGGAGGCCGTCGCGGTCGTCGAGAACGTGCTGCGGGAGGGTGTCGCGGCGGGCGAGCTGAACGAGGAGATCGACGTCCAGCTCACGGCGGCGGCGCTGGTCGGGATGGTGCTGGTCGCCGCGCTCGACTGGCAGGCGTTCCAGAGCGAGCGCTCCCTGGACGACGTCCACGCGGCGCTGTCCCGGCTGCTGCACGGGCGGGTCGGCGGCCGCTAGCCGCGCGACGCGACGCGCCCGGGCGGAAGGGCAGAAGGACAACGAAGCAGAACGACGAAGGACGCCGTCCCGTCGAAGCTCGATCCCCCCGAGCCTCGCCGGAACGGCGTCCTTCATGCCTCTCCCCCGTGCACGCGTGCGCGCACCCCCGAAGAGCGGCCTCCCCCGTGATTCCCCCGTGTTCCCCCGTTGTCTCCCCCGTGCCGGCCGGTGCGCGGCCCCGCTCCGCGGCCCCGTGTCCGCGGTGTCGGAGCCGCGCCCCTTCCGTGTGCTCCACTCTCCCTTCCGCGCAGGTCACGGCCCATCCGCATCCCTACTCATCTCGTCGCCTAGGTACGGATACTCAGAGCTGGTTACGATCGCGGACGTGTCCGTACTCCCCCTGGTCTTCACGAGCGGCTGGGCGAGCGGGATCAACGCGTACGCGGTGGTCCTGCTGCTCGGCGTCTTCGGCGCCACCGGGCTCACCGACGAGGTGCCCGAGGCGCTGCAACGGCCCGACGTCCTGATCGCCGCGGGCGTGCTGTTCCTGTGCGAGGCGGTGGCGGACAAGATCCCGTACGTCGACTCGGTGTGGGACTCCGTCCACACGGTGATCCGGCCGGTCAGCGGCGCGGTGGTGGCGGCGCTGCTCGCCGGGCAGTCCGGTTCGCTGCCGGAGCTGGCGGCGGGCGCGGTCGGCGGGTCGACCGCGCTGCTGAGCCACTTCGTCAAGGCCGGCACCCGGATGGCGATCAACACCTCGCCCGAGCCGTTCTCCAACATCGCCGTGTCCACGGCGGAGGACCTGGGCGTCGCCGGGCTCGTCAGCTTCGCCATGTTCCATCCGGTGGCGGCGGCGAGCATCGCCGCCACGCTGCTCGTCCTCGGCCTGGTGATACTGGCGTTCCTCGCCCACCGGATCCGGCGGTTCTGGCGCCGCCGGGCGCAGCGCCGGGAGGAGAAGCGGATCGCCGGGGCGGCGGGCCGGCCACCGTCGGGCTGACCGGTCCGGTGGCCTCCCGGGGCGTTGTCGGTGGCGGCCGGTAGGGTCCCTGGCATGGCACGGATTGTGGTGATCGGCGCGGGTCTCGGCGCCATGGCGGCCGGCGCGCGGCTCGCCGTGGCGGGCCACCGGGTGACGGTGTACGAGAGCGGGAGCACGTACGGCGGCGGGGTGCGCCGCTATGCGCGCGACGGCTTCGGTTTCGACACCGGGCCCGGCCTGCTGCATCTGCCCGCGGTCTACCGGGACCTGTTCGTGAAGACCGGCAAGCAGCCTCTTGAGGAGTGCGTGCGGCTCACCCAGGTCGATCCGGCGAGCCGCCATCTGTTCGCCGACGGCACCACCGTCGACCTGCCCAACGCCTCCCGGGCCGGCACCGTCGCCGCCCTCGACGCGGCGCTCGGCGCGGGCGCGGGGGCGCGCTGGGGCGACTTCCTGACCCGGGCCCGCGAGGCGTGGGACCGCACCCGTCGCCCGCTCCTGGAGGAGCCGCAGCCCGCCGACCCGGCCCCGCTCGCCAAGGACCCGTACCCGGCCCTGAAGGCGGGCCTGCTGCGCCGTCCGACCACCACGCTCGCCCAGGTCGGCGCCCGTGAGCTGGCCGACCCGCGGCTCGCCGCGCTGCTCGACGGCTACGCGTGGAGCTACGGCGTCGACCCGGCCACCGCCCCCGCTTCGGCCGCCGTCCTGCCGTACCTGGAGCAGACCTTCGGCAGCTGGTACGTGGGCGGCGGCATCCGGGCGCTCGCCGATGCGGTGTACGAGCGGTGCCTGCAGCGGCGGGTCGAGTTCGTCTTCGACACCGAGGTCACCGACGTCCTGGTGGAGGGCGGCCGGGCGGCCGGTCTGGCCCTCGCGGGCGGCACCCGGGTGACCGCCGACCACGTGGTCGCGGGCGCGCCGGTGCCGATGCTCTACCTGGAGCGGATCGTCGGCCGGGAGCGGCAGGACGAGTGGCCGCGCCACCAGCGGCCCGGCACCGGCCGGGTGACGCTCTGTCTGGCGCTGCGCGGCGCCCGCGAGTCCGGCGCGGTGCACCGGACGGTGGCGCACGCCGCCGACGGGCTGCCGATGGTGACGGTGCTGCGGCCCGACGACCCGGAGCTGCGTCCTGACGCGGCCCACGAGTCGGTGACGGTGACGGCCACCACGGAGATCCTGCCGGACTGGACCGCGTTCGCCGGGCGGATGCTGGAGCGGGCCGAGGCGGTGATACCGGGCCTTCGCGAGCGGCTGCTCTGGCAGGAGCTGCGCACCCCGGACGACACCCTCCTGGAGACGGGCGCGGCCGAGGTCCCGGCGCCCGCGCTGGGCGGCGCGGGCGGCCGCTGGCTGCCCGCGCCGAACGTGTCGCCGCTGCCCGGCCTGTACTTCACCGGCGGCTGGTCGCACCCGGGCGGCGGGCTGGCGCACGCCGGGATGTCGGGCGCCCTGGTCGCCGGACTGATCGTGGAGGGCGCGGACTTCCGCGGCTCGCAGTAGACGGCCGCCGGGCGGCCCCGTCCGGCGCCGGACGACTCCTAGTAGCGGTACTGCTGCTGGTCCTCGCCGTAGCCGTACTGGCCCTGCTGGCCCGACTGGCCGTGCTGGTCCTGGTAGGGCTGCTCGGTGTCGCGCTGCTGCGGCACCCAGACGCCGCCGGGCGGGGTGTCGTAGGTGTACGACGGGGCGTACGGGTCGGCGTACGGCTGCTGCTGCGGATAGGCGTCGTAGTGCTGGTTGTCGCCGTACTGCTGGCCGATGTACGGGTCGGAGTAGGCCGCGTAGCTGGGCTGGCCGCCGGTGCCGTAGTCGTAGGCCGCGGCGTGCTGGTGGTCGTAGCCGGTGGCGTACGGGTCGGCGTACGGCTGCTGTTCCGGGTGCTGGTCCTGGTGGCCCTGGTGCTGCGGCTGCTGCTCGTAGCCGTACACGCCGTACTGGCCGGTGTCCTCCGGCATCGGCTCCGGCTCGTACACGGCGTTGCCGGCCGCGCCGGGACCGTGGCCGCCGTGCTCCGGGTGGCCGTCCGCGTGACTGCCGGGGTGGGCGTCGACGTCGCCGTCCTCCGGCTCGTACGACAGGTCGCTGACCTCCAGGGTGGGCCCGGCCTTCGCCGGGTCCGCCGCGCCGCCGCCCCTGCGGCGGCGGCTGGCGCCGGGGCGCCCGCCGATCGCCCAGCCGGTGGAGAAGCCGCGCCGGAAGGAGAGCGTCACATAGGTCTGGCCGACCGCGAACGTGACCGCGCCGATCACGATCACGACCACCGAGGGCATCAGGACCCCGATGACCACCCCGAGGAAACCGCTGAAGGCGAGCAGCCGCCAGCGCAGCCGCGCCTTGTACTGCAGAAGCACCTCACCGAGGAGCCACAACGCCACGACACCGAACGCGATGTAGAGGACCGTCCACCACATGCCCGCCCCTCTCCTGCGGCCTCCGCCGCGGGTCGGGGCGGGTAGGGCCGGTCAGGACTGCTGGTGCAGTCCGAGATTCTCGTAGATCTCGAGCGTCGCCCTGGAGTTGTTCAGCGTGATGAAGTGCAGTCCGGGGACACCCTCGGAAAGCAGCCGCGCGCAGAACTCCGTCGCGAAGTCGATGCCAATGGAGCGTACAGCGGCCGGATCGTCCTTGACCGCGTGGATCCGCTCTTTCACATTGTCAGGAAAGACGGCGTTGCTCAGCATCGGCAGCCGGTCGAGGGTCTTGGCGCTGATCACGGGCATGACCTCGGGGATGATCGGGGTCTCGCAGCCCGCCTTCTGCACGCTGTCGCGCAGCCGCAGATACGCCTCGGGGTCGAAGAACATCTGGGTGATCGCGTAGTCGGCACCGGCCCGGCACTTGTCCACGAAGTGGCGGACGTCGGTGTCCCAGTCGGCGGAGCGCGGGTGCATCTCGGGGAACGCGGCGACGCCCACGCAGAAGTCGCCGGATTCCTTGATCAGCCGCACGAGGTCGGCCGCGTAGTGGACGCCCTCCGGATGGGGGACCCACTCGCCGAGCGGGTCGCCCGGCGGGTCGCCGCGCACGGCGAGCATGTTGCGGATGCCGACGTCGGCGTACTTGCCGAGGATGTTGCGCAGCTCGGCGATGGAGTGGTCGACGGCCGTGAGGTGGGCGACCGGGGTGAGGGTGGTGTCGGAGGCGATCTTCTGGGTGGCCTTCACCGTGCCACCGCGGGTGGAGCCGCCCGCGCCGTACGTCACGGAGACGAAGCTCGGCGCGACCGCCTCGATCCGGCGCATCGCGTTCCAGAGGCTCTGCTCGCTCTTCTCGGTCCGGGGGGCGAAGAACTCGAAGGAGTACGAGGTGCCACCGGAGGCGAGGATGTCGCGGACCGTGCGAGCGCGGTCCGAGCGGACGGAAGCGGTACCAAGGGCCATACCGGCAGGTTAGACGGGGTCCGGGGACGGGTGAAGCCGAGTCCGCGTTGTGGACACCTTTTCCGGACATCGGGACGGCGGCCCCCGGTCCCCGGGGTCACCGACCCCAGGCCCCCCGGTCCCCTGCCCCGGCTCAGCCGGTGGTGGCGCGCTCGCGGACCCGCTTGGCCAGGGACGCGGCGGCGGCGGCCGGGTCGGCGGCCTCGGTGAGGGCGCGGACCACGACGATCCGGCGGGCGCCCGCGTCGAGCACCTCGTCCAGGTTGGTCTCGTCGATGCCGCCGATGGCGAACCAGGGGCGGTCCTGGGCCAGGCCGGCCGCGTACCGCACCAGGTCGAGGCCGGGGGCGTACCGGCCGGGCTTGGTGGGGGTGGGCCAGCAGGGGCCGGTGCAGAAGTAGTCGACGCCGGGCTCGGCGGCGGCCGCGGCCACCTCGTCCTCGGCGTGGCAGGAGCGTCCGATCAGCGGCTCGTCGCCGAGGATCGCGCGGGCGGCGGGCACCGGCAGGTCGCCCTGGCCGAGGTGGAGCACGTCGGCGCCGATGGCGTGGCCGACGTCGGCCCGGTCGTTGACCGCGAGCAGGGTGCCGTGGCGACGGCAGGCGTCGGCGAACACGGCGAGGTGGTCCAGCTCCTCACCGGCCTCCATGCCCTTGTCGCGGAGCTGGACGATGTCGACGCCGGAGGAGAGCACGGCGTCGAGGAAGGCGGGCAGGTCGCCCTGGCGCTTGCGGGCGTCGGTGCACAGATAGAGCCTGGCGTCGGCAAGGCGCTCACGGACCGTGGACATGCGGATCCCCCCTCGGGTGGTGCCGGGCGCCGGGCACCACCGGACGGGGGTCCCGTCCGGCGGCGCGCCGACGCCCGCTGGTGGTGTCTTCGCTGCGGTTGTCCGCCCCTGGGGTCAGGGGTCAGACGGCGAGCGCCTGGGCGCGGCGCTTCACCTCCGTGCCGCGATTCTCGCCGAGGGCCTGCACGGGGGTGCCGGGCAGGGTCGGGTCCGGAGTGAACAGCCACTCCAGCATCTCTTCGTCGCTGAAGCCGTCGTCCCGCAGCAGGGTCAGGGTGCCGACGAGGCCCTTGACCACCTTGCCGCTCTGGATGAAGGCGGCCGGCACCTGGAGCACGCTCCGCTCGCCGCGTCGGACGGCGATGAGCTGGCCCTCCTTGACCAGCTGCCGCACGCGCGTCACCTCCACGTCCATCATTTCGGCGATGTCGGGGAGGAAGAGCCAGGCGGGGACGAGTGCATCGGTCTTTGCGTCAATCTCGGTCACAGGACAAGCGTGCCATCCCGGACTGACAGCCGGTAGTCGGGCCCTACCGGACTGCTGCCTTCAGGGGTACGGAGGGGTCCGCGGCCCTGGCCGGGTCGACCGGGGTGCGCTGCTCGATGAGCCTGCGGCCCTGGGCGAGGTCGCGCGGGCGGCCGACGGCCAGCAGGGCGACCGGCACGTCCGCGCGCAGCCACAGCACGGACCAGGACGGTTCGGCCGGGTCGCCGCGCCACAGCAGGGTGTCGGCGGCGGCGTGGTGTCCGGCGTACTGGACGAAGCGGCCGAACTGCTCGGACCAGAAGTAGGGCACCGGGTCGTACGGCTGGTGGGCCGCGCCCAGGATGTCGGCGGCGACCGTGCGGGGGCCCTGGAGGGCGTTGTCCCAGTGGTGCACGAGCAGCCGGGTGCCGTAGCGGGCGGAGGGGAAGGAGGCGCAGTCGCCGACCGCGTACACGTCGGGCAGCGAGGTGCGCAGCCGGTCGTCGGCGGTGAGGGCGCCGCTCGGGTCGAGGGCGGCGCCGGAGTCCGCGAGCCAGCCGGTGGCGGGGCGGGCGCCGATGCCGACGACGACGGCGTCGGCTGGCAGTTCCTCGGTGGCGGCGGCGGGGTCGGCGGCGTCGCTGACGACGACCCGTCCCGGCTCGACGCGCTCCACGCGCGCGTGCAGCCGGAGTTCGGCGCCGCTCTCGGCGTACCAGGCGGCCATCGGTGCGGTGACCTCGGCGGGCAACGCCCCGGCGAGCGGCCGGTCGGCGGCCTCGACGACGGTGACGGCGCAGCCCGCGGCGCGGGCGGCGGTGGCGAACTCGGCGCCGATCCAGCCCGCGCCGACCACCACGACGGCGTGCCCGCTCTCCAGGACCGGGGCGAGCCGGACGGCGTCGTCCAGGGTGCGCAGCAGGTGGGTGCCGGGGACGCCGTCGGCGCCGGGCAGGGTGACCGGGTGGGCGCCGGTGGCGACGACGAGGGTGTCGTACGGGACGGGTCCGGCCTCGGTGTCGATCTGGTGGTCGGCGGCGCGCAGTCCGGTGACCTCGACGCCGAGCCGCAGTTCGATGCCGAGGGCGGCGAAGTCGACGTCGAAGGCGGAGTCCTCGGCCTTGCCGAGGAGGATCGCCTTGGAGAGCGGCGGCCGGTCGTAGGGCTGGTGGGGTTCGGCGCCGATGAGGGTGACGGGCCCGGTGAAGCCCTGGTCGCGCAGGGCGACGGCGGTCTGGACGCCGGCCATTCCGGCGCCGACGATCACCACCCCGGGTCCGGCGGGACCGCTCGGTCCGCTCGCGTCCTCGGCCCGCGCTCCGGCCGCTTCCTCTGCCCTCGTCTGCTCGTTCACCCGTCCACCTTACGCATCTGACGATCCGTCAGGAATATCGGGGCGGGGCCGGGACAGGCCCAGGACGGGACCGGGGCAGGGGGTGCGCCCTGTGACCGGCGCGGGGGCACGGGCTAGTCTGGCGGCCGTAGAGCACTCGCGGGAGCCCGGACGCACCGGGCTGAGAGGGAGGCTGGCCGGCCTCCGACCGTACGAACCTGATCCGGGTCATGCCGGCGAAGGGAGGGGCTGGACGCCCATGTCGCGTACCTCCGACTCATCCCACCCCAGCGGTGGGCCGCACACGGCCGACGTCCTCGTCATCGGGGGCGGCATCATCGGTCTGGTGACCGCCTGGCGGGCGGCGCAGCGCGGGCTGCGGGTCGCGCTCGCCGATCCGGCGCCGGGCGGCGGCGCCGCCCGGGTGGCGGCGGGCATGCTCGCCGCCGTCACCGAACTCCACTACGGCGAGGAGACCCTGCTCGGGCTCAACCTCGCCTCCGCCCGCCGCTATCCCGACTTCGTCGCGGAGCTGACGGCGGCCACCGGCCAGGACGTCGGCTACCGCGCCTGCGGCACCCTCGCGGTGGCGCTCGACGCCGACGACCGGGCCCATCTGCGCGAGCTGCACGCCCTGCAGACCCGCTGCGGGCTGACCTCGGAATGGCTGGGCGGCCGGGACTGCCGCCGTCTGGAGCCGATGCTGGCCCCGGGCGTCCGGGGCGGGCTGCGGGTCGACGGCGACCACCAGGTCGACCCGCGGCGGCTCGCCGACGCGCTGGTCACCGCCTGCGAGCGGGCCGGGGTGGTGTTCCACCGCGCCCTCGCCGCCCGCCTCACGGTGGTACGGGACCGGGCCACCGGCGCGGTCCTCGGCGACGGCACCGTGCTCACCGCCGCCCAGGTGGTGCTGGCCGCGGGCAGTCTCAGCGGGCGGCTCGACGGCGTGCCGCCCGAGGTGCTGCCGCCGGTCCGCCCGGTGAAGGGCCAGGTCCTGCGGCTGCGGGTGCCGCCCGCGTACGCGCCGTTCCTGTCCCGCACGGTGCGCGCGGTGGTCCGTGGCAGCCAGGTCTACCTGGTGCCGCGCGCCGACGGCGAACTGGTCGTCGGCGCCACCAGCGAGGAGCTCGGCTGGGACACCACGGTGACCGCGGGCGGGGTGTACGAGCTGCTGCGCGACGCCCATGAGCTGGTGCCGGGCATCACCGAGCTGCCGCTCACCGAGACCCGGGCCGGGCTGCGTCCCGGCTCGCCCGACAACGCGCCGCTGCTCGGCCCGACCGCGCTGCCGGGGCTCCAGCTCGCCACCGGCCACTACCGCAACGGGGTGCTGCTCACCCCGGTCACCGGCGACGTGATGGCCGAGGCGCTGACCACCGGGGCGCTGCCGGACGAGGCCCGCCCCTTCACCGCCCGCCGCTTCGCCACCGCGCCGCCCAAGCCCGTGACCGCGGCCGCCACCACCCACCCCACCGCACACCTGGAGCACGCGTGACCACGCCCGTGAACGACTCCTCGAACGCCTCCGTGACCGACTCCGTGACCGTGTCCGTGAACGGCGAGGCCCGGGTCCTGACCGGCCCGGTCCTGCTCGACGCCCTCGTCGCCACCCTCACCGCCGCGCCCTCCGGGGTCGCCGCCGCCGTCAACGAGACGGTCGTCCCGCGCGGCCGCTGGGCCACCACCCGGCTCGGCGACGGCGACCGGGTCGAGGTCCTGACCGCCGTGCAGGGAGGCTGACCGCGATGTCCGACGACCTGTTCACGCTCGGCGGCCGGGAGTTCTCGTCCCGGCTGATCATGGGCACCGGCGGTGCCCCGAGCCTCGACACCCTGGAACGCGCCCTGGTCGCCAGCGGCACCGAGCTGACCACCGTCGCCATGCGGCGCCTGGACCCCGGGGTGCGGGGCTCGGTGCTGTCCGTGCTCACCCGGCTCGGCATCCAGGTGCTGCCCAACACCGCGGGCTGCTTCACCGCGGGCGAGGCGGTGCTCACCGCCCGGCTCGCCCGTGAGGCACTCGGCACCGACTGGATCAAGCTGGAGGTCATCGCGGACGAGCGGACCCTGCTGCCGGACGGCGTGGAGCTGCTCGACGCGGCCGAGACCCTGGTCGACGACGGCTTCGTGGTGCTGCCGTACACCAACGACGACCCGGTGCTCGCCCGGAAGCTGGAGGACGTCGGCTGCGCGGCGATCATGCCGCTCGGCTCCCCCATCGGCTCCGGGCTCGGCATCCGCAACCCGCACAACTTCCAGCTGATCACCGAGCGGGCCGGGGTCCCGGTGATCCTGGACGCGGGCGCCGGGACCGCGTCGGACGCGGCCCTCGCGATGGAGTTGGGCTGCGCGGCGGTGATGCTGGCGTCCGCGGTGACCCGGGCGCAGGAGCCGGTCCTGATGGCCGAGGCGATGCGGCACGCGGTCGAGGCGGGCAGGCTCGCCCACCGGGCCGGCCGGATCCCGCGCCGCCACTTCGCCGAGGCGTCGTCCCCGGCCGAGGGCCTGGCCCGGCTCGACCCGGAGCGCCCGGCGTTCTGACCCCGCCCCAAGGGTGCCGGGCTCCCCCGGAGCGGCGTCGGTCACAACCGCGCTGCAGTCCCCGGCGACGGGAAAGGAGGCCGTGCCACGGCTCGTAGACTCGTCGCCGTGGACACGACCCTTCAGGACCCCCTCGTCGGGCGGCTGCTCGACGGCCGCTACCGCGTCGACGCGCGCATCGCCGTCGGCGGGATGGCCACGGTCTACCGGGCCGTGGACACCCGGCTCGACCGGGTGCTCGCGCTCAAGGTGATGCACCCGGACCTCGCCACGGACGCGGCCTTCGTGGAGCGGTTCATGCGCGAGGCGAAGTCCGTCGCCCGGCTCGCCCACCCCAATGTGGTCGGCGTCTTCGACCAGGGCGCCGAGGGCGCGTACGTGTACCTGGCGATGGAGTACGTCGCCGGGTGCACCCTGCGCGACGTGCTGCGCGAGCGGGGCGCGCTGCGGCCCCGGGCCGCGCTCGACATCCTGGAGCCGGTGCTCGCGGCGCTCGGCGCGGCCCACCGGGCCGGGTTCGTGCACCGCGACATGAAGCCGGAGAACGTCCTGATAGGGGACGACGGCCGGGTGAAGGTCGCCGACTTCGGCCTGGTCAGGGCGGTCGGCTCGGCCACCGACACGACCGGCGCGGTGCTCGGCACCGTCTCCTACCTGGCGCCGGAGCAGATCGAGCACGGCACCGCCGACACCCGCGCCGATGTGTACGCGTGCGGGGTGGTCCTGTACGAGATGCTGACCGGCGCCAAATCGCACTCCGGCGACACCCCCGCCCAGGTGCTCTACCAGCACCTCAACACCGACGTACCGGCGCCGTCCGCCGCCTTCCCCGGGCTCGCCCTGGACCTCGACGAGCTGGTGGCGAGCGCCACGGCCCGCAACCCCGACGTCCGGCCGTACGACGCCGTCGCGCTGCTGGCGCGGACCCGGGCGGCCCGCGCGGCCCTCGACGACGCCCAGCTCGACGCCGTACCACCGCGGGCGCTCGCCCACGACGAGCCCGCGGCCACGACGGGTGCCGGGGCCGGGGCGGAGGACCGGACCTCGGTGATCCCGCGGGTCCAGCCGCTGCCGGTGGAGCACACCAGCCTGCTCCCGGCGCCCGAACCGGCCCCGCCGGGCGGCCCCGGGAGGGCGGCCCGGCGCACCGGCCGCTTCCCGCTGTCGCGCGGCCCGCTCCTGATCGTCGTCGCCGTGCTGCTCGCGCTCGGCGTGGGCACCGGCGTCTGGTACATCAATTCCGGCCAGTTCACCCGGGTCCCGGCGGTCCTCGGCCAGACCGAGGAGCAGGCCACCAAGCGGCTCGCCGACGCCGGGATCGACGTGGGCACCACCGAGCGCGCGTTCAGCGACGTGTACGAGCGCGGCACTGTGATGGCCGTCGACCCGGGGCCCGGCGAGCGGATCCGCGGCAACAGCGCGGTGACCCTCACGCTGTCCCGGGGCCCGGAGATCGTGAAGGTGCCGAACCTCAAGGGGGTGCCGCTCGCCGAGGCGAAGAAGACCCTGACGGACGAGGGACTCGCCCCCGGGGTGATCACCTACGCGTTCGACACCACGGTCGCCCAGGGCGAGGTGGTCCGCTCCGACCCGGAGCCGGGCACCGAGCGCGCCCCCGACTCGGCGGTGGCGCTCACCGTCAGCAAGGGCGAGCCGATCGAGGTGCCGGACGTCCGGGGCCAGTCGGTGGCGGAGGCGACGGCCGAGCTCCAGGACGCCGGTCTGAAGGTGACGGTCGCGCCGGAGCGGATCCACTCGCCGGAGGACGCCGACGCGGTCGCCGCCCAGTCGCTCGCCGAGGGCAGCCGCGCCGCGAAGGGCGACACGGTCACCCTGACGGTGTCGAAGGGGCCGCGCATGGTCGAGGTCCCGGACGTCGTCGGCAAGAAGACGGACGAGGCGAAGGACGAGCTGGAGTCGGCGGGCTTCGAGGTGAAGGTCGAGAAGACCTTCCCGTTCCTCGGCGACACCGTCTCCGGACAGTCGGTGGACGGCGGCGCGACGGCCGCCGAGGGCTCCACCGTGACCATCACGATCAAGGGACTGTAGGGCTCATATGCGCAACCCCGTCGGCGGTCACGTCCCCGTGGCCGGCGGTCTCGCCACCGTCGGACTCGGGTACGCCCGGGAGCTCGGCGCCGAGGCGGTGCAGGTCTTCGTGGCCAATCCGCGCGGCTGGGCGACCCCGGCCGGCAACCCCGAGCAGGACGAGCTGTTCCGGGCGGGCTGCGCCGACGCGGGCCTGTCGGCCTGGGTGCACGCCCCGTACCTGATCAACTTCGGCTCGCACACCGAGGCCACCGCGGAGAAGTCGGTGGAGTCGATGCGGCACTCGCTGCGCCGGGCCCGCGCGATCGGCGCCGGGGGTGTGGTGGTGCACACCGGTTCGGCGACCGGCGGACGGCCGCGCGCGGAGGCTTTGGCGCAGGTCAGGGAGCTGCTGCTGCCGCTGCTCGACGAGCTGACCCACCCGGACGACCCGGATGTGCTGATCGAGTCGACGGCCGGGCAGGGCTTCTCGCTCTGCTCGCGCGCGGAGGACTTCGGCCCGTACTTCGACGCCCTGGACCGGCATCCGAAGCTGGGCGTCTGCCTGGACACCTGTCACATCTTCGCGGCGGGCCACGACCTGACCGGCCCGTACGGGGCCGGTCAGACGCTGGACCAGCTGGTGTCGGTGATCGGCGAGGGGCGGCTGAAGCTGATCCACGCCAACGACTCGAAGGACGTGGTGGGCGCGAGGAAGGACCGGCACGCGAACATCGGCGTCGGCCACATCGGCGAGGACGGCTTCCGCAGGCTGCTGAGCCATCCGGCGACGGACGGCCTACCGTTGATCATCGAGACGCCCGGCGGCGACCAGGGGCACAAGGCGGATGTGGAGCTGCTGAAGAAACTGCGTGGCCCGCTCTCGCGTTAGGGAATACCCTAGGGGGGTATACGGTTCCCGAGGTGGAAGGAACCGCTACCCGAACCAGGGGGCACCCATGCAGCACGAGCACCACGAGCAGCACGCCCACCACGAGGGCCACGCAGCACCCGAGAACCACCAGGGTCACCAGACCCACGAGAGCCACGGCCACGAGGGTCACGAGCACCACGGTCACGCGGCCCACTCCCACGGTCCCGCCTCCTGGGCCATGGCCGCCCGGGCGACCCTGCACTGCCTCACCGGCTGCGCCATCGGCGAGGTGCTCGGCATGATCATCGGCACCTGGCTGGGCTGGGGCAATGTGCCGACCATGGTCCTGGCGATCGTCCTGGCGTTCTTCTTCGGCTACGCGCTCACCCTGCGCGGCATCCTGAAGGCCGGGGTCGACTTCTCCACCGCGTTCAAGATCGCGCTGGCCGCCGACACCCTGTCCATCGCCGTCATGGAGCTCATCGACAACGGCGTGATCGCGCTCTGGCCGGGCACCATGGACGCCCACCTCGACCAGCCGCTGTTCTGGATCGTGCTGGCGATCTCGCTCGCCGTCGCGTTCGTGGTGACCACCCCGGTCAACAAGTGGATGATCGGCCGCGGCAAGGGCCACGCCGTCGTCCACCAGTTCCACTGACCCCTTGAGGTCCTAGAGCTCGGGGCCGTCGCCCGGCTCCTCCTGGTACGAGTACCGCTGCTCCGACCACGGGTCACCGAGGTTGTGGTAGCCGCGCTCCTCCCAGAAGCCACGCCGGTCGGCGGCCATGTACTCCACCCCGCGGACCCACTTGGGCCCCTTCCAGGCGTAGAGGTGCGGCACCACGAGCCGCAGCGGGAAGCCGTGCTCGGCGGTCAGCAGCTCGCCGTCCTTGTGGGTGGCGAAGATGCTCCGCTCGGAGGCGAAGTCGTCGAGGCGCATGTTGGCGCTGTAGCCGTACTCGGCCCAGACCATCACATGGGTCACCTCGGGCGCGGGCGGCGCCAGCTCCAGGAGCGTACGGGCGGGGACCCCGCCCCATTCGGCGCCGATCATGCTGAACTTCGTCACACAGTGCAGATCGGCCACGACGGTGGCGAACGGCAGCGCCGAGAACTCCTCGTGGTTCCAGCAGCGCTTGTCGCCGTCGGCGGTCGCGCCGAAGATCCGGAACTCCCAGCGCTCGGGCTTGAAACGGGGCACCGGGCCGTAGTGGGTCACCGGCCAGCCGCGCTGGAGCCGCTGGCCCGGCGGCAGTTCCGACGAGACCGCCACTCCTGCCTCCTGGCGTGCTCCACCCTCCGGCTGACCCATGTTCTCCATGGTGACAGACCACGAGGGATGGTCATGACCAGCCATGCGCCGACAACCCGGGGATATTCTGACGTTTGGGACAACTGTCAGTAAGCCTGCACTTACTGGACGCCACCCTTTCGTGCTGAAAGGATGCGGCCATCCTGCCCAGTGGCGGCACCGACATGCGTTGGAAGGATCCTGAAGCGATGCAGGGCGACCCCGAGGTCCTCGAGTTCCTCAACGAGCAGCTCACCGGTGAGCTGACGGCGATCAACCAGTACTGGCTGCACTACCGCATCCAGGACAACAAGGGCTGGACCAAGCTCGCCAAGTACACCCGCGAAGAGTCCATCGACGAGATGAAGCACGCGGACAAGCTGACCGAGCGCATTCTGATGCTCGACGGCCTGCCCAACTACCAGCGGCTCTTCCACGTCCGGGTCGGGCAGACGGTCAAGGAGATGTTCGAGGCCGACCGGCAGGTCGAGGTCGAGGCGATCGACCGGCTGCGGCGCGGGATCGAGGTCATGCGGGCCAAGGGGGACATCACCTCGGCGAACCTGTTCGAGGAGATCCTCGCCGACGAGGAGCACCACATCGACTACCTCGACACCCAGCTGGAGCTGATCGAGCAGCTGGGTGAGGCGCTGTACTGCTCCACCCTCATCGAGCAGCCCAGCTGACGAGCGGGCCGAGGGCCCGGCCGGGCGACCGGCGGATCCCGGCCGGCGGGGTGCTACGCGGCCTCGCCGAGCTCCAGCTCGGTGCCGGGCTCGAACTCCACGAGGCCGTCGGGCTCCGGCACCTCGGCGGTCAGGGCGGGCTTGCCCTGGTCGAGCAGTTCCCGGCGGGGGCAGTTGCCGCGGCCGAGAATGGCCTGAATGCGCCGGACACAGCCGCCGCAGTCGGTTCCGGCCTTGCAGGCGGACGCTATCTGGCGGGGCGTGCAGGCGCCGTTCGCCGCGTGCTCCTTGACCTGCTTCTCCGTGACTGCGAAACAAGAACAGACGTACACGCGGTTCACCTCCCGCCGAGATCGATAAGGCTAACCTAACCTTACCCGGCGGCCCGGGAGCGCAAAAGCCTTCTCTACGACGATGGGGCGCGGATCACAAGGATCCGCGCCCCATCGTCGTAGGAAGCCACTTACTGATCGCGGTACATCTCGGCCACGAGGAACGCCAGGTCCAGCGACTGGCTGCGGTTGAGCCGCGGGTCGCAGGCCGTCTCGTAGCGCTGGTGCAGGTCGTCGACGAAGATCTCGTCGCCGCCGCCCACGCACTCGGTGACGTCGTCACCGGTGAGCTCGACGTGAATGCCGCCCGGGTGGGTGCCGAGCTCCTTGTGGACCTCGAAGAAGCCCTTGACCTCGTCGAGCACGTCGTCGAAGCGGCGGGTCTTGTGGCCCGAGGCCGCCTCGAACGTGTTGCCGTGCATCGGGTCGGTCACCCAGGCGACGGTGGCGCCGGAGGCGGTGACCTTCTCGACCAGCTCGGGGAGCTTGTCGCGGACCTTGTCGGCGCCCATCCGGACGATGAAGGTCAGCCGGCCGGGCTCGCGGTCCGGGTCCAGACGCTCGATGTAGGTGAGCGCCTCCTCCGGGGTGGTGGTCGGGCCCAGCTTGATGCCGATCGGGTTCGCGATCCGGGCCGCGAACTCGATGTGGGCGTGGTCGAGCTGCCGGGTGCGCTCGCCGACCCAGACCATGTGGCCGGAGGTGTCGTAGAGCTTGCCGGTGCGCGAGTCGGTACGGGTCAGCGCGCCCTCGTAGTCGAGCAGCAGCGCCTCGTGCGAGGCGTAGAACTCGACCGCGCGGAACTCGGCCGGGTCGGTGCCGCACGCCTTCATGAAGTTCAGCGCGTTGTCGATCTCGCGGGCCAGCTGCTCGTAGCGCTGTCCGGAGGGCGAGGAGCGCACGAAGTCCTGGTTCCAGGCGTGCACCTGGCGCAGGTCCGCGTAGCCACCGGTGGTGAAGGCGCGGACCAGGTTCAGGGTGGAGGCGGAGGCGTGGTACATCCGCTTGAGGCGCTCGGGGTCCGGGATCCGGGACTTCTCGTCGAAGGCGAAGCCGTTGACCGAGTCGCCGCGGTAGGTCGGCAGGGTGACGCCGTCGCGGGTCTCGGTGCCCTTGGAGCGGGGCTTGGAGTACTGGCCGGCGATGCGGCCGACCTTCACCACCGGCACAGAGGCCGCGTAGGTGAGGACGGCGCTCATCTGGAGCAGCGTCTTCAGCTTGGCCCGGATGTGGTCGGCGGAGACGGCGTCGAAGGCCTCGGCGCAGTCGCCGCCCTGGAGCAGGAACGCCTCGCCACGGGCGACGGCTCCCATCCGGGCGCGCAGCTGGTCGCACTCGCCGGCGAAGACGAGCGGGGGATACGACTCGAGGTCCGCGATCACATCGCGCAGAGCCTCGGCATCGGGGTACTCGGGCTGCTGCGCCGCGGGCAGGTCTCGCCAGGTCGCCTGGGCGACGGCGTGGGTATCAGCGTTCACGGTCACGCCCCCACCCTACGGGGTCGTCGCCCCGTCTCGTCCGCATGCCCAGTCGGTGAGACACGGGCGCACACCTCGGACATCCGCCCGACACCTTCCGTGGACCTGTTCGTTGATCGCCGCTGGTACGTTCCGGCGCTTGCGATGAGAGAGGACCAAGGGGTGGGTGTGAAACGCGGACACCGCAGGGACCGCAAGAAGAGCAGACTTCTGTACGGAACGATCGGGGGCGTCGTCGCGGTCGCCACCCTCGGCACCCTGGCGGTCGCCGCGCCGGGCGTGTTCGGCACGGCGGACCCGAAGAACGGCGCCGACGTGTCGCTGCAGTCGGCGTTCGCCGACGCCTCGCGCGCGTACGACGTGCCGCAGAGCGTGCTGATGGCGGTCGCGTACCGGCAGACCCGCTGGGAGTCGCACGACGGCGAGCCGAGCACCACCGGCGCGTACAACGTCATGGGTCTGACGAAGGTCGACGACCGTGACGTCGAGCAGCCGGACGACAAGGAGCGGCTCGCGCACCTCAACGAGAGCGGCCGCCCGGAGATCGAGCGGACCTTCCAGCCCGCCCGGGTCCTGAAGCTGCTGCCGAAGGAGACCGTCGACACCGACGACCCGCGGCTGCACACCCTGGACAAGGCCGCCGAGCTGACCGGGACCCCGGCCGAGAAGCTGAAGGACGACCCGGCCGAGAGCGTGCGGGCCGGTGCGGCGCTGCTCGCCGCGTACCAGCGCGAGGCGACCGGCGAGACGCTGCCGGACGACCCGGGTGCCTGGTACCCGGCGGTGGCCCGCTACAGCCAGGCCCCGGACCGCAAGGGCGCCGAGCTGTTCGCCCGCCGGGTCTTCGACTCGATCAGGACCGGTGAGCGGGCGCTGACCGCCGACGGCGAGCAGGTGGTGCTCCCGGCCGACCCCGGGGTGACGCCGGAGAAGCCCGCGCAGCTGCCGCTGGCGGCGAGCTTCGCGAGCACCGCCTCCCTGTCGCCCGAGTGCCCGGCCGGTCTGAGCTGCAACTTCGTGCCGTCGAGGACGGGGGCGGGCGGCGAGCGGAACTACACGACCGCCAACCGCGGCACGGCCGGCGGGGTCGCGATCCGGCAGATCGTCATCCATGACACCGAGGGCGGCTACCAGGGTTCGCTCGACACCCTGACCAACCCGGCCGTGAAGGCGAGTGCCCACTATCTGGTGAGGGCCTCGGACGGCCTGGTCACCCAGATGGTGCAGAACAAGGACCTGGCCTGGCACGCGGGCAACTGGTCGCTCAACATGCACGCGATCGGCGTGGAGCACGAGGGCTACGCGATCAAGGAGGGCTCCTGGTACACCGAGCCCCAATACGAGTCGACCGCGGCCCTGGTGAAGTTCCTGGCCGGGAAGTACGGCGTCCCGCTGGACCGCGAGCACGTCATCGGCCACGACGAGGTGCCGGTGCAGCTGAACGGCTACGCGAGCCAGACCCACTGGGACCCGGGCCCGTACTGGGACTGGAACCACTTCATGGGCCTGATGGGCGCGCCGACCGGTGACCGCGGGGCCGGCGGCCCGCTGCGGGCCGGGCAGCTGGTGAAGGTGGTGCCGCCGTTCACCACGGCCAACCAGCCCAAGCTCACCTACAACGGCGGCACGGCCGTCGGGGCGCGTCCGGCGAACTTCGGCTACCTCTACACGGAGCCGTCGACGTCGTCCGCGACGCTGACCGACCCGTACTTCAGCTCGCTCTCCACCGAGGGCTCGAACTGGGCGAACAAGGTCCGCGCGGGCGGCACCTATGTGGTCGCCGAGGCGCGCGCCGACTGGACGGCGGTCTGGTACGGCGGCAAGAAGGCGTGGTTCGTCAACCCGGGCGGCCAGTACACGGCGCCGGTGACCAAGACGCCGACGCAGGTACGGGCCAAGGCCGGGGTGACCGTGAAGGTCTACGGCCGGGCGTTCCCGGAGAAGGCGGCCTACACGGCGGCCGGGCTGACCGCGCCGACCGACGACCCCGACTACCTCTCGAAGTACGCGCTGCCCGCCGGGCAGGCGTACCCGAAGGCCGGTCCGGCCGTGCCCGGCGACGACTGGTTCGGCTCCGCGCAGAAGAACGTGGTGGGCGCGACGAGCTATCTGCCGATCCGCTACAACCACCGGCTCGCCTGGGTGAAGGCGTCCGAGGTCGAGGAGGTCGCCGGGGTCGCCCCGGTGTCCGGGTCGAACCGCTACGACGTGATCGCCCGGGACGCCTCGGGCGTGCTGTGGCAGTACCAGGGCAGCGGCAGCGCCACCGCCCCGTTCCTGACCCGCTACCGGGTCGGCTCCGGCTGGGGCGGCTACGACACGGTGTCGCCGATGACGGCGCTGCGCGCGGACGGGGTCGGCGACCTGGTGGCCCGCGAGGGCAACGGGACGCTCTGGTACTACCAGGGCAGCGGCAACGCGTCCGCGCCGTACAGGCCGCGCCTGAAGGTGGGCACCGGCTGGAACGCGTACGACCGGCTGCTCGGCGTCCGCGATGTGACCGGGGACGGCAAGGCGGATCTGATCGCCCGCGAGAAGTCGGGGGCGCTGTGGCTCTACAAGGGCACCGGCAACCCGGCGGCGGCCTTCGCCGCGCGCACCCGGATAGGCGGCGGCTGGCAGGTCTACGACCGTCTGGTCAGCGTCGGTGACGCGACCGGTGACGGCAAGGCGGACCTGCTGGCCCGGGAGCCCTCCGGCACCCTGTGGCTGTACAAGGGCAGCGGCAGCGCGACCGCCCCGTACGCCACCCGGGTCCGGGTCGGCACGGGCTGGCAGACGTACGACACGCTGGTGGGTCCGAGCGATCTGAACGCCGACGGCAAGGGCGATCTGATCGCCCGGGACAAGTCCGGCGCCCTCTGGTTCTACCGGGGCACCGGCAGCGCGACCACGCCGTACGCCACCCGCACCCTGATCGGCGGGGGCTGGCAGATCTACCACTCGATCGCCTGACCGGGTCGTAGCTCCATCGGGTGTCGATCGGCGGCTCCGCCGTTCGTCGCCCCGGTCCACGGAGTGGAACGGGGCGACGAACGGGCCGGGAGGCGTTAGAGTGCCCGCATGTTCGCGCATTCGACCCAGCTGAACCAGAACTGGTGGTGGACCGCTCATCCGGCGGCCCACTGACTGCGCGTACACAGAAACCACGCGAAGGCCGCCCGAGGGGCGGCCTTTCTCGTACCCCGAGGCCGTTCCTCTCCGCACTCCCCGGAAGGAACCCGCCCGTCATGAACGCCCGCGACACCCAGCACACCCCCGCCGCCCCCGCCGCCCGGCCGTTCGACCTCGCCCGGCTGCTCGACGACGACTGCCCGCCGTTCGCGCTGCTGCGCCGCCGCACCCCGGGCCGCGACCATGACACCGTCGAGGTGCTGATCGGCCCGGTGCACGAGGCCGGGCGGCTCGCCGAACTGCCGGTCGGTGAACGGCCGACGCTCGCCCTGGTGCCGTTCCGGCAGATCCGCGAGCGCGGCTTCGACGTCCGCGACGACGGCACCCCGCTCGCCGTGCTCGTCGCCGACGAGACCCATGAACTGCCGCTCGCCGACGCGCTCGACCGGCTCCCGGCGCACGCCGTGAAGGTCGAGGGCGGCGGCTTCGACGTCTCCGACGAGGAGTACGGGCGGATCGTGCGGCGGGTGATCGACGAGGAGATCGGCAGCGGCGAGGGCGCCAACTTCGTGATCCGGCGCACCTACCGGGGTGACATCCCCGGCTTCGGCCGGGCCGACGCGCTCGCCCTGTTCCGGCGACTCCTTGCGGGCGAGCGGGGCGCGTACTGGACGTACGTGGTGCACACCGGCGACCGCACCCTGGTCGGCGCCAGCCCCGAGGTGCACGTCCGGATGTCCGGCGGCACCGTCGTGATGAACCCGATCAGCGGCACCTACCGCTATCCGGCGGGCGGCACGCCGACCGCCGACGACCTGCTCGCCTTCCTCGCCGACCGCAAGGAGACCGAGGAGCTGTCGATGGTCGTCGACGAGGAACTGAAGATGATGTGCACGGTCGGCGACCAGGGCGGGGTGGTGGTCGGGCCGCGGCTGAAGGAGATGGCGCACCTCGCCCACACGGAGTACGAGCTGCGCGGCAGGTCCTCGCTGGACGTGCGCGAGGTGCTGCGCGAGACGATGTTCGCGGCGACGGTCACCGGCTCGCCGCTGCAGAACGCCTGCCGGGTGATCGAGCGGTACGAGCCGGCCGGTCCCGACGGAGCGGGCCGCGGCTACTACGCGGGCGCGCTCGCGCTGCTCGGCGTCGACGCGAACGGCGCGCAGACCCTGGACTCCCCCATCCTGATCAGGACCGCCGACATCTCCCCCGAGGGACGGCTCAAGGTGCCGGTCGGCGCGACCCTGGTGCGGCACTCCGATCCGGCGGGCGAGGTCGCCGAGACCCACGCCAAGGCGGCCGGGGTGCTCACCGCGCTCGGTGTACGGGAGGGGCGCCCGGCGGCGGAGAGCGGCCCGGCGGTGCCGCGGCTCGCGGACGACTCGCGAGTGCGGGCGGCGCTCGACTCCCGGCGGGCCGGGCTCGCGCCGTTCTGGCTGAAGATGCAGGTGCGGTCGGCCGAACTGACCGGGCATGCCCTGGTGATCGACGCCGAGGACACCTTCACCGCGATGCTGGCGCACCTGCTGCGCTCCTCGGGCCTCGACGTGTCGGTGCTGCGCTACGACGAGCCGGGGCTGCGGGAGCTGGCGCTCGCGCACGAGGGCCCGGTGGTGCTCGGGCCGGGCCCCGGCGACCCGCGGGACGCGGCCGACCCGAAGATGCGCTTCCTGCGCGGGCTCACCACCGAGCTGCTGCGCGAGCACCGGCACGGACTGCTCGGGGTGTGCCTCGGCCATGAGCTGATCGCGGCCGAACTGGGCCTGGAGATCGTCCGCAAGCGCGTCCCGTTCCAGGGCGCGCAGGTGCGGATCGACCTGTTCGGGCAGGAGCGCACGGTCGGCTTCTACAACAGCTTCACGGCGCGCTGCGACGACCGGACGGCGACCGAACTGGCGCTGCACCGGATCGAGGTGAGCCGGGACCCGGCCAACGACGAGGTGCACGCGCTGCGCGGGCCCGGGTTCGCCGCCGTGCAGTTCCACCCGGAGTCGGTGCTGACCCTGGACGGGGCGGCGGTGACGGCGGCGCTGCTGGCGGGCGTGCTGGTCTGAACGGCCGGACGGGGGCCGGGCCGCCCGGCGCCTGACGGCGGCTCAGGACCGCGGGACCAGGACGTTCTCGTCGCGCCGCTTGGCGGTGAAGTTGAGGACGTTCTGGACCGTGGTGTCGATGATCTGGCCGACGGCGTCGACCGTGTAGTACGCCTGGTGGGAGGTGACGACCACGTTGGGGAAGGTCACGAGCCGGGCCAGGGTGTCGTCCTCGACGACCTCAAGGGACTTGTCGAGGAAGAAGAGCCCGGCCTCCGCCTCGTACACGTCGAGCCCCACCCCGGCGAACCGCCCGGCGCGCAGCTCGCGGACCAGCGCGTCGGTGTCGACGAGGCCGCCGCGGCTGGAGTTGACGAGGATCACGTCGTCCTTCATCACGGCGAGGGCGGCCGAGTCGATGATGTGCTGGGTGGCCGGGAGCAGCGGCACGTGCAGGCTGATCACGTCGGACTCGGCGAACAGCCGCTCCTTGTCGACATAGGTCATGCCGAGGTCGAGGCAGGCCGGGTTCTCGGCGACGTCCCAGCCGAGCAGCCGCATCCCGAAGCCGTTCGCGATCCGGGCGAACGCCTCGCCGATCTTGCCGGTGCCGAGCACGCCCGCGGTACGGCCCCGCATGTCACGGCCCATCAGCCCGTCGAGCCGGAAGTCGAAGTCGCGGGTCCGGTTGGAGGCGCGGACGATCCGCCGGTTCACCGCCATGGCGAGGGTCCAGGCGAACTCGGCGACCGAGTACGGCGAGTAGTACGAGACCCTTGCGACGGTCAGGCCGAGGCGCTCAGCGACGTCGAGGTCGATGTTGTTGAAGCCGGTGGAGCGCTGGGCGATCAGCTGGGTGCCGCCGGCCGCGAGGGTCTGCAGCACCCGGTGGTTCAGGTTGGCGTTGACGCTGGTGGAGACGATCTCGTAGCCGGCGGCGATCGGGGCGGTGTCCTCGGTGAGGAAGACGTCCAGGCAGCGCACCTCGTGGTGGCCCGCGAACGCCTTCTCGATGAGCGGCTTCTCGTCCGCCTGCACGCCGAATGCCAGGATCTCCACGGGGTCCTCCGAGTTCGCGCCGCTATGTCGCATTTCGCTGCCTACGGGGCGAATATACGGGCCCGTCGCCGGACGGGCCCGCTCAGTGCCCGCGCAGCGCACCCGGAGTCGTCGGGTCGTCGGGCTCAGGCGTCGTCGAGCCCCCGCTCGATGGCGTAGCGGACCAGCTCGACCCGGTTGTGCAGCTGGAGCTTGCCGAGGGTGTTCTGGACGTGGTTCTGGACCGTGCGGTGCGAGATCACCAGCCGTTCGGCGATCTGCTTGTAGCTGAGGCCCTTGGCGACGAGCCGCAGCACCTCGGTCTCCCGGTCGGTGAGCTGCGGGGCCTTCGGCTCGTCGGTGCCGGACGCCGGGGCGGGCTCGGCGGCCAGCCTGCGGTACTCGCCGAGCACCAGACCGGCCAGGCCAGGGGTGAAGACGGGGTCGCCGACGGCGGTCCTGCGCACCGCGTCGATCAGCTCCTCGGTGCTGGCCGACTTCAGCAGATAGCCGGTGGCGCCGGACTTCACCGCCTCCAGGACGTCGGCGTGCTCGCCGCTCGCCGACAGCACCAGGACCCGCAGGCCCGGGTCGGCGCCGACCAGCTCCTTGCAGACCTGGACGCCCGGCTTCAGCGGCAGGTTGAGGTCCAGGACCAGCACGTCGGGGGCGGCCGCGGCGGCCCGCCGTACCGCCTGCTCGCCGTCCCCGGCGGTGGCGACCACGTCGAGGCCGCCCGCCTCGGCCAGGTCGCGGGCGACCGCGTCCCGCCACATCGGGTGGTCGTCGACCACCATCACCCGGATCGCCCGGTCCTGTCCCGCGGCCGCCCGGTCCGCCGTCGTCCGGTCCATGGTCCGCTCCCCCGCCGTCTGCCGTTCGCTCATGTCGTTGCCGCCTTCCCCCGCCGTTCCCGCGGCGCGCGCGGGACCTTCAGTTCCACTTCGGTGCCCTGTCCCGGCACCGAGACCAGCTCGGCGCTGCCGCCGAGATCCCGCAGTCTGCCCCGGATGGACAGCGCGACGCCCATCCGGCCCTCCCCCTCGGCCTGCGCGAGCCTGCCCTCGGGGATGCCGGGGCCGTCGTCCCGTACGGTGACGATCACCTCGTCGCCCCAGTCCTCCACCAGGATCCACGCCCGCGCGCCCGCGCCCGCGTGCACCCGGACGTTGTCCAGGGCGGCGCCCACGGCGGCGGCCAGCTCACGGGCCGCCTGGCCCGGCAGGACCACCGGCGCGCCCGGGTCGGCGAGGGTGACCAGCGATCCGGCGCGCGGCGCGAGCAGCGCCCGCAGGTCGACCGGGGCGTCCGCCGTCTCCTCGTCGGGCACCTCCACCACCCGCACCACCGCGCCCTCCGACTCGTCCTCGGAGACGTGCGAGGGCCGGGTGAGACCGCCGGCCACCAGGGTGCGAAGCGCGACCTCCTGCTCGCCCGCCATCCGGCCGAGCTCGGCCGCCTCGCCGCCGAGCGCGGTGCCGCGCCGCTGCACCATGGCGAGGACCTGGAGCACGCTGTCGTGGATGTCCCGGGCCAGCCGCTCCCGCTCCCGGGTGGCGGCCTCGATCTCCAGGGCCCGGGCGAGGGTGCGCTCGGAGGCCCGGGCGACCTCGACCACGTACCCGATGGCGATCGACGCCACCCACACCAACAGCACGTTGTGCAGGGTGTCCCGGCTGGGGTCGCCGCGCTCGATGATGTTGGCGACGGCGACCAGCGAGGACGCCACCCCGGCCCAGCGCCAGCCGCCCTTGATGGCGAAGGCGAGGACGGCGCCCGCCGTCCATATGGACGGCAGGGTGGGGCTGTCGACGGTCTGCGCCTGCGGGTCGGCGAGCGGGGTGAGCAGGATGCCGGTGAGCGCCACGGTGAGGTCGGCGACCAGGAAGCGCTTGGTGCAGCTGGCGGCGTTCGCGACCTTGGGGAGGGTGGCGAGGGTCCACACGGCGAGCACCGCGAGGAACGTGACGGCGATCCACGGCCGGTCCCAGCGCTCCCGGCCGAAGGCGGCGAGCAGCAGCGCGTACACCATGGTGATCACGCGGTAGGCGGTCAGGGCACGCCACAGCGGCTGCTCCACCGACATGCGCACGACACGCTCACGCCTGGCCATCGTCCCCACCCCCGGGGCGCCCGCTCCCCACGAAGGGTCAGGCGCCGGACTCTTCCCGCGCCGCGATCTCGGCCTTGACGGCCTCCTTGGCGGCCTTCTCGGCGTCCGCGAGCTGCCGCTTGGCGGCGGTCGCGTAGATGTCCACGTACTCCTGCCCGGACAGCTTCATGATCTCGTACATGACCTCGTCGGTCACCGAGCGCAGGATGAAGCGGTCGCCCTCCATGCCCTGGTAGCGGCTGAAGTCGAGCGGCTTGCCGATCCGGATGCCCGGACGCATCAGCTTGGGCAGCACCTTGCCGGGCGGCTGGATCTTCTCGGTGTCGATCATCGCGACCGGGATCACCGGCGCGCCGGTGGCGAGCGCCACGCGCGCGAGGCCGCCGGGCTTGCCCCGGTAGAGCCGCCCGTCGGGCGACCGGGTGCCCTCGGGGTAGATGCCGAACAGGCCGCCGCCCTCGATGACCTCGATGCCCGCCCTGATCGCCGCCTCGCCCGCGCCGCGGGCGCCGGAGCGGTCGACCGGGAGCTGTCCGACGCCCTTGAAGAACGCGGCCGTCATCCTGCCCTTGACGCCGGGAGTGGTGAAGTACTCGGCCTTCGCGATGAAGGTGACCTTGCGGTCGAGGACGGCCGGCAGGAAGAAGGAGTCGGAGAACGACAGGTGGTTGCTCGCGAGGATGGCCGGCCCCTCGGCGGGAACGTTCTCCAAGCCCTCCACCCAGGGCCTGAAGGCGAGCTTCAGGGACCCGCCGAGGGAGAACTTCATTGCGCCGTAGATCAACTCGCCATGCCTTCCGTGGTGCCGTCACGACGACTTTATCCCGTACCGACCCGGCCGGAGCCGCCTGCCGTGCCGCTCGCCCGCGCCATCGTGCGAACGGCCCTGGTCGGTGTCGGTCCGGTCGCGTACGGTGAAAGCCTTCCCCTTCCCGAAGCCGCTCCGGCCGCCGCGCGGCGCACCCGGAGTCGAACCCGAACAGGAGACCCCGTGCCGGTCCTTCCTGGAGCCGAGCCGTACCGCCATGAGGGCGGAGAGGTCGGCGTGCTCCTCTGTCACGGATTCACCGGTTCCCCGCAGTCGCTGCGTCCCTGGGCCGAGTATCTGGCCGGGCGCGGGCTGACGGTCTCGCTGCCGCTGCTGCCGGGCCACGGCACCCGCTGGCAGGACATGCAGCTCACCAGCTGGCAGGACTGGTACGCGGAGGTCGACCGCGAGCTGCGCGAGCTGACCGCGCGGTGCGCCAAGGTCTTCGTGATGGGCCTGTCGATGGGCGGCGCCCTGACCCTGCGGCTCGCGGCCCGGCACGGTGACGCGGTCAGCGGCATCGTGGTGGTCAACCCGGGCAACAAGGTGCACGGCCTCGCGGCGTACGCGCTGCCGGTCGTGCGGCACCTGGTGCCCAGCACCAAGGGCATCGCCAGCGACATCGCCAAGGAGGGCGTGGCGGAGGTCGGCTACGACCGGGTGCCGCTGCACGCGGCGCACTCGCTGCGGCGCTTCTTCCAGCTGGTCGACGGGGAGCTGCCGCAGGTCACCCAGCCGATGGTGCTGCTGCACAGCCCCGAGGACCATGTGGTGCCGCCGGTCGACTCGGCGCGGATCCTGAGCCGGGTGTCGTCCACGGACGTCAAGGAGATCCTGCTGGAACAGAGCTACCACGTGGCGACGTTGGACCATGACGCGGAGCGCATTTTCGAGGAGAGCTGGGCGTTCGTGTCCCGGCTCGCTCCGGACCTGGTCGGCGAGAAGGGAAGCGCGAGCGGTGGCTGAGCAGCAGGACGGGGAGCGCGAGCCGCAGCCCATCGACGAGGAGGCGGCGTGGGCCGCGATCGTCGCGGGGTACGGCGAGGAGCCCGCTGATCCCCCGGGCGCGCGCCCGTTCCGGCGCCCGGTGGAGGATCTGGCACTGCCGGAGCCGGAGGAGTCCGCGGGCGGCGGCACGGCGGTGCGGCCGGTGACGGGGCCCGGGCCCGGGCCCGGCACCGAGAAGCCCGACAAGTTCCGCAAGCCGGAGCGCGCGGAGGCGGCGGACGAGGCGGAGGGTACGGAGCCGGGGAGCGGTCCGGACGCCCCCGCCGGGCCCGTGCCGCTCGGTTCGTCGATCGTCTTCGCCCCGGGCGTCGGCGTCTCCGGCCCCCGCGACTACTCCCTCGCGGACCCCGACGAGCCCACGGCCACCACCGGCTCCGGCAGGTCCGGCGACGACGAGGGCCACTTCGTCCCCCCGGAGCCCCCACCGCTCCCGGAGGCCGACGCCACCACCAAGTTCGCCTGGCTCGGCGTGGTCGGCGGCCCGATCCTGCTGCTGCTCGCGGTGCTGCTCCAGTGGGACATGACCTGGTGGCTCACCACCCTGTGCGTGGGCGGCTTCCTGGGCGGCTTCGCCACCCTGTTCGCCCGCATGAAGCACGACGACGAGGACGACGACGGCTTCGACGACCCGGGCCGGGGCGCGGTGGTGTAGCCGCGACTATCTGATCGCGGGCACACGGACCACCGCCAACACAGGCAGGTGGTCCGTCGCCGTTTCCAGGTCCCTGCGGTCGAGGTCCGGGGGGACTCCGCAGGAGAGGACCTCGATGCCCGGGGTGGTCAGGATCGCGTCGATGCGGCGGTCGGGGGCGGTGGCCGGGAAGGTGTGTTCGGTGCCCCAGGGGGCGGCCTCCCAGCCGTCGGTGAGGTCCTTGGTGAGACGGGTCCAGGCGGGGCCGCCGGGGCGTTCGTTGAGGTCGCCCGCGACCAGGGTGTACGGGGTGCCCAGCGCGGCCACCCGGTCCAGGACCAGGCCCGCCTGGGCGGTGCGCTCCTCGGTGGCCAGGCTCAGATGGCAGCTGATCAGGCCGAGCCTGGCGCCGCCGAGGCGGACCACGGCGGTCGCGAGGCCGCGCCGGTGCCGCCCGGGGGTGAGCGGGAGCAGCACGTCCTCGGTGCGTTCCACGGTGGCCCGCAGCGAGCAGAGCAGCAGCGGCCCCGCGGCGGTCGCGCCGCCCGACAGCATCACCAGTTCGCTCTTCGCGGCGAGCCGCGCCGCGTGCTTGCGCCAGCGGAAGAAGCGCGGTGCTTCCTGCACGCACACCACGTCGGGCGCGCACGCCCTGATCACCCGGGCCAGGGCGTCCTCGTCGTCGCGCATCGACCGCACGTTGTAGGAGAGGACCCGGACCACGGCCGAACCGTCCGGCTCGGTAGCGGAGTGGGGCAGCTCACTGGTGGTCGCCATGCGCCCCACGATAGGCGCGGTGCCCGCCGCGCCCCGGAGGGCACGACGGGCACCGGTACGCCGGGGCGGAGGTTCAGCCCTGACGGAGGATCAGCCTTGGTGGCGGCTCGGCCCTGCCGGGCGCTCAGCCCTGCCGGGCGAGGTCCGCCGCGCCGACCAGGCCCGCCTTGTTGCCGAGCTGCGCCGCGAGGACCTGGGCGTGCGGCCGCCACTGGCCGCCGATCAGCCAGCGCCGGAACGACTTGCGGATCGGGTCGAGGACCAGCTCGCCCTCGTCGGAGACGCCACCGCCGACGATGAACGCCGACGGGTCGAACAGCGACGCCAGGTCGGCGAGTCCGGCACCGGCCCAGCGGGCCAGCTCGCGGAACGAGTCGACGGCCACCGGGTCACCGGCCCGCGCGGCCTGGCTGACGTGCTTGCCCTGGACGCCCTCGGGGGTGCCGTCGCCGAGGCTCAGCAGCACGGTGGCGTTCTCCGGGGTGGCCGCGGCGCGCTGGCGCGCGTACCGGACGAGCGCCCGGCCCGACGCGTACTGCTCCCAGCAGCCCTGGCTGCCGCAGCCGCACAGCAGACCGTCCGGGACGACCCGGATGTGTCCGAACTCGGCGGCCACGCCGAAGCGGCCGCGGCGCAGCTTGTTGCCGATGATGATGCCGCCGCCGAGGCCGGTGCCGAGGGTGATGCAGATGACGTCCTCGTGACCCTGCCCGGCGCCGAACCGGTACTCGCCCCAGGCGGCCGCGTTGGCGTCGTTCTCGACGACGACGGGGAGGCCGACGCGCTGCTCGACCTTGTCCTTCAGCGGCTCGTGCCGCCAGTCGATGTTGGGCGCGAAGAGGACGGTGGCGCGCTTGTCGTCGACGTAACCGGCGGCGCCGATGCCGACGGCCTCGATCTGGTACCCCTTGCCGGCCTCGGAGACCGCCGCGCAGATCGCGTCGACGATGCCCTGGGGCGTCGGCGGCGTGGGCACGGTGTGCGTGTCGAGGATCGTGCCGTCCTCGTCCACCACACCGGCCGCGATCTTCGTGCCGCCGATGTCGACGCCGATGGTGAGTCCCATGTGTCCCTCAGTTTTCGGTCGAGCCCCGCTACGGCCCACCGTACCCGAGGAGGGCACTGTTCTTGATCGGCCGGGGACGGCTCCCGGACCGGTTCCGGGCCGGTCCCGGGCCGGTTCCGTACGGCTTCCGGACCGGTTTCCCGCTCAGTCCAGGTCGATGGTCTGGCCGGGTCCGGGACCTTCGTCCTCGCCCGGCTCCTCCGGCTTCCCCGGCTGCCCCGGCTCACGGGCCGCCCCGTCGTCCCGGCCCGCCATGTCCTCGGCGGACTGGCCGGTCGCGCGGCGGGTGTCGCCGCGGGTCCAGCGGGCCTCCTGGCCCTGGACGGCGGAGCGGTAGGCGGCGAGGAGTTCGTTCCCGGCGGCGGCGAGGTGGTCGAAGACCTCGGGGTTGCGCTCGATGACGGGCTCGACGATCGCCTTCGCCTGGTTGACGACCTGGTGCACGGTGGCCGCCGCCTGGGCGCCCGCGACGGAGCCGCCGAGGGTGCCGCCCAGCTTGTCGGCCACGGCCTCGAAGAGCTTGCGGAACTCCTCGGCGGCCGAGCCGGGCTCCTGGCCGCCGTGCCGGGCCCGCCGCCGGTCCCGCTCCGCCTTCAGGTCCTCCGCGCAGGCGTCGGCCCAGGCGTCCCCATCGCTCATGGCGTACTCCTCGTCGCTCCTACCGTCGACGGTACACGTCCGGCCGACGGCTCAGGGGGTGCCCGTCGGCCACAGTCCGGGGTCCGGGGCGAAGCGGATGCGCAGTTCGTCGTCGACCAGGCCCGCGCCGGTCACCGTGCAGCGGCGGAGCGCCGGCGGCAGCGGCACCGCCCGGCGGAAGGGTCCGGCGGCGAGCAGCAGTTCGTCGCCGCGGCGGACCAGCGAGAGGCCGTCCTTGACGGCGCCGGGCAGCGGCACGTGCCAGACGAGCAGGCCGTCGTCGGCGAGCCGGTCCTCGACGTGCCAGGCGGGTGCGGCGGCGGGTGCGGCCGGTTCCGGTACGGCGAGCAGCACCAGGTCCTCGGGGCCGCGCGGGTCGCGGCCGAGGTGGGGCAGTTCGCGCAGGGCGGGGTGGTCGGCGCGGAGGCCGGCGAGGTTCCGGTGGCGTTCGGCGGCGAGGGCGGCGAACCACGGGTCGGGCGAGTCGGCGGGCAGCACCCGGTTGGCGACGACGCCGTCGAGGGCGAGGCCGTGCAGCGCGAGGCCGAGGCGGGCGGTGCGCAGGGCGTCGGGGGCGCCGGGTCCCGGCTCGACGACGAGCCGTACGGAGGTGCCGGGGGATTCGACGACCGCCTGGACGGCGGCCAGCTCCGTCTCCCAGCGCTCGGTCGCGCCGTACAGCCACTGGGCGGGCGCCGGTACCCCGGCGAGCTGGGCGAGCATCGGGCGCAGCGCGCGGGCGGCCTGCCGCTCGGGCGGCAGCAGGCGGCGCAGGTAGCGGCGCAGCTGGGCGGGGAGGGCGAGCAGCGCGAGGGCTTCGCGGACCGGCGGGAGTTCGACGAGGACCAGGTCCCAGTCGCCCGCGGCGGCGGCGCGGAGCGCGCGGAGCAGGGCGACCTGGCCGCTGCCGGGGAGTTCGGTCAGTTCGGCGTCCTCGAAGGGCGCGGCGCCGAGCAGGTCGAGGACGGTCGCCGAGCGGGCCTGGAGGGCGAGGAACTCGCGCCGGAAGTCGGCGGCGGGGTCGGGCACGAGGAGGTGCGGGCGGCCGTCCCCGGCGCCCGGTCCGGTCGCCGGGGCGAAGGTGCCGGCCGGGGCGAGCGCCTCGGCGTCCGCCGACACGAGCAGCACCCGGCGGCCCGCCCTGGCCTCGGCGAGCGCGGTGCCGACGGTCACGGTGGTCCGTCCGGCGCCGCCGGTCCCGGTGACAAGAATGATCCGCATACGGCGACGGTACCGGCGTGCCGGTGCCCGGCCGTCGGCGGTCCGGTCCGACGGCCTTGCCCGCCCGGATGCCCGCGGGCCTCCTCGTCGGCCTGCTCGTCGGCCTGCGCGGCCTACTTGTCGGACTCGACCCGCTTCTTCAGACCGGCGAGCGCGCGGTCGATGATGACCTTCTCGGCCTTGCGCTTGATCATGCCGAGCATCGGGATCTTGACGTCGACGGTCAGCTGGTAGGTGACCTCGGTGCCCGTGCCGCCGGGGGCGGCGGCGAGCCGGTAGGAGCCGTCGAGGGAGCGCAGCATCTGGGACTTGACCAGGGTCCAGCTGACCTCGTTGTCGCCGGTCCAGGTGTACGCGAGGGTGTGGTCGTCCTTGATGGCGCCCGCGTCGAGCACCAGCCGGACCTTCTCGGCGCGCCCGGCCTGGTCGGCCTCCAGGACCTCGGCCTCCTTCACCTCGCCCGTCCACTCGGGGTAGCGGGCGAAGTCGGCGATCACGCTCATGACCTCGGCCGGGGCCGCCTCGATGGTGATGCTCGAGCTGGTGTGTTCCGCCATCGCGGTGGCTCCTCGTTTGGACGCGATCCGTATCTGCGTGTCTGCCCGAAGGCAAGGCTCTTGAAGGCTATCGCGCCGCCGTCACCGGCCCGTCACCACTCCAGGCGCCACGGCCGTCCGGTCGAGGCGAAGTGGCCGACGTTCACGCACTCGGTGGCGCCGATCCGCATCCGGCGGGCGAGCGGCTGGTGGACGTGGCCGAAGAGGTGGTAGCGGGGGCGGGTGCGGTGGAGGGCGTCGAGCAGGGCGCGGCTGCCGCGTTCGAAGCGGCGGGCGACGGTGTCGTAGGTGAGCTCGGGGACGTCCGGCGGGATGTGCGAGCAGAGCACGTCGACCTCGCCGAGGGCCTCGACCTTGGCCGCGTACTCCTCGTCGGAGATCTCGTACGGGGTGCGCATGGGGGTGCGCAGGCCGCCGCCGACGAAGCCGAAGACGAGGCCGCCGAGCTCGATCCGCTCGCCGTCGAGGACGGTGGTGCCGGGGCGTGCGTACTCGGGCCAGAGGCCGGGGATGTCGACGTTGCCGTAGGTGGCGTACGTGGGGGTGGGGAAGGCGCCGAACAGTTCGGCGTACTGGCGGCGCACGGCGGACTCGATGGCGGTGGCCCGGTCGATGCCGAGCTCGCCCCAGAGGCGGCGGCCGAGCTCGCGGGCCTCGTCGAAGCGGCGGGCGGTGCGCAGCTCGACGAGCCGGTCGGCGTTCTCGGCGCCGAACAGGTCGGGGAAGATGCCCCGGTTGTGGTCGGCGTAGTCGAGGAAGAGGACCAGGTCCCCGAGGCATATCAGGGCGTCGGCGCCGTCCCCCGCCCGGGCGAGGTCTCGGGCGTTTCCGTGCACGTCGCTCACCACATGGATCCTCATGGCGGTCAGCGTAGACGCGCGGACACTCGCGGTCCCCGACCTGCGGTTACTTCCGAGTCGGGAAACCGGTGGATTACTGTGCGACCAGGACGGCCACGCGTGTGTGACGCACGGAACATCTGACCAGGACCCCCTATCGGGAACCGCGTACTGATGGGTAACGTCCGGGCAGTCCAGTCGTGCTCAGCCCCCACCTCTGAGCACCTGCCCGATCATGGACCGCACCGGTGCGTTCACACAGAGCCGTGGCGCCGGCGCCCGATGAGGAGCAGCAGTCTTGCGCGAGTTCAGCCTTCCGGCCCTGTACGAGGTCCCCGCGGACGGCAACCTGACGGATCTCATCCGCCGCAACGCCTCCCAGCATCCAGACGTCGCCGTGATGGGCCGCAAGGTCCCCGGCGGCTGGGCCGACGTCACCGCCAAGGAGTTCCTGGCCGAGGTGCGCGGGGCCGCGAAGGGCCTGATCGCCGCCGGGGTCGAGCCGGGCGACCGGGTCGCGCTGCTGTCCCGCACCCGCTACGAGTGGGTGCTCCTCGACTTCGCGATCTGGAGCGCGGGCGCGGTCACCGTGCCGGTGTACGAGACCAGCTCGCCGGAGCAGATCCAGTGGATCCTCGGTGACGCGGGCGTCTCCCTGGCGCTGGTCGAGACGGCCGCCCACGAAGCGTCGGTCGAGTCGGTGCGGGGGCAGCTGCCCGGCCTGCGGACGGTCCTGCAGATCGACGGCGACGCGGTCGCGCGGCTGACCGCGGACGGCGCGGACGTCTCCGACGAGCTGCTCGACCAGCGGATGTCCAGCGCGAACGCGGACGACCCGGCGACCATCGTCTACACCTCGGGCACCACCGGCCGCCCCAAGGGCTGTGTGCTGACCCACCGCGCCTTCTTCGCGGAGTGCGGCAACGTGGTGGAGCGGCTGAAGCCGCTGTTCCGCACCGGCGAGTGCTCGGTCCTGCTGTTCCTGCCCGCCGCGCACGTCTTCGGCCGGCTGGTCGAGGTCGCCTCGGTGATGGCGCCGATCAAGCTGGGGCTGCTGCCCGACATCAAGAACCTCACCGACGAGCTGGCGTCCTTCCGGCCGACGCTGATCCTCGGCGTGCCGCGGGTCTTCGAGAAGGTCTACAACTCGGCCAGGGCCAAGGCGCAGGCCGACGGCAAGGGCAAGATCTTCGACAAGGCGGCGCACACCGCGATCGCCTACAGCCGCGCGCTGAGCAGCCCGCAGGGCCCGTCCTTCGGGCTGCGGCTGAAGCACAAGATCTTCGACAAGCTGGTCTACAGCAAGCTGCGGGCGGTGCTCGGCGGGCGCGGCGAGTACGCGATCTCCGGCGGCGCGCCGCTGGGCGAGCGGCTCGGGCACTTCTTCCGGGGCATCGGCTTCACCGTCCTGGAGGGCTACGGCCTCACCGAGTCGTGCGCCGCGACCGCGTTCAACCCGTGGGACCGGCCGAAGATCGGCACGGTCGGCCAGCCGCTGCCCGGTTCGGTGGTGCGGATCGCCGACGACGGCGAGGTGCTGCTGCACGGCGAGCACATCTTCTCCGGCTACTGGAACAACGAGGCGGCGACGGCCGAGGCGCTGGCGGACGGCTGGTTCCACACCGGCGACATCGGCACCCTCGACGAGGACGGCTACCTCGCGATCACCGGCCGGAAGAAGGAGATCCTGGTCACGGCGGGCGGCAAGAACGTCGCCCCGGCCGTCATCGAGGACCGGATCCGGGCGCACGCGCTGATCGCCGAGTGCATGGTGGTCGGCGACGGGCGGCCGTTCGTGGGCGCCCTCGTCACCCTCGACGAGGAGTTCCTGGGCCGCTGGGCGAGCGAGCACGGCAAGCCCGCCGGGGCGACGGCGGTGATGCTTCGGGACGACCCGGAGCTGCTCGCGGAGATCCAGCGGGCGATCGACGACGGCAACGCGGCGGTCTCGAAGGCGGAGTCGGTGCGGAAGTTCCGTATCCTGTCCGCGCAGTTCACCGAGGAGGCGGGGCACATCACCCCGTCGCTGAAGCTGAAGCGCAACGTGGTGGCGAAGGACTTCGCCGACGAGATCGAGGCCATCTACCGCGCCTGACCCCGTCGGCCGGAACACACGCCCCTGGCGGACCCGTGAACCGGGCCCGCCGGGGGCGTTCGCACGCCTCACCCTGATCCGGGTCCGATCCCGAACCGGGTCCGACTCCCGAACCGGGTCCGATCCCGATCCTGAACCTGAACCTGAAACGACGGAAGGAAGCCATGCGGCTCAACCGACGCGGCCCCGCGGTCCTGGGCGCGGCCCTGCTGTCCCTCGTCGCCCTCACCGGCTGCGGCGGTGACAGCTGGGGCGAGAAGGCCGGGCTCCCGGCGGCCGGGGACATCGCGGCGATCGAGAAGATCGTCGCCGCCCACACCACCTGCAGCGATCTGCGCACCGGCACGGCGGGCGGCCGGCTCGCCGAGGAGACCCGGGACCCGGCCTGGGCGGTGCGCGAGCGGGCGGTCTGCGGCGACGACGCCAGGGACACGGTGACCCTGCTGTCCATAGCGGACATGGCCAAGTTCCAGCGCGCGAACAAGGCGGCGGCGGCCCGCGGCAAGGGCGTCCAGGTGTTCCTGGGCCAGGACTTCGCACTGGCGGCCGCGGACCCGCGCACGGCGAAGGCGCTCCTCGAGGCGGACGTGCTGCTGTTCGCCTGCGACAAGGACTTCAAGGTCCCGGACGGCTACCGGAACGAGGAACTGCTGGTGGACGGCTGCGCCCTGACGGACTACCTGCCCGGTTAGGCCGTGTCCTAGAGCAGTTCCTTCAGCCGCTCCGCGAGCAGGTCCCAGCGCCACCGCTCCTCGACCCAGCGGCGGCCCCGCTCCCCCATCCGGGCCCGCAGCTCCGGGTCGAGCAGCAGGGTCGCGATCCGGTCGGCGGCGGCCTCGGGGCTTCCGCCGGGGACGACCCAGCCGGTCTCGCCGTCCAGGACGGCGTCCGGGGCGCCGCCGGAGTCGCCCGCGACGACCGGCAGGCCGGTGGCGGACGCCTCCAGGTAGACGATGCCGAGGCCCTCGACGTCCAGGCCGCCGCGCCGGGTGCGGCACGGCATCGCGAAGACGTCGCCCGCCCCGTAGTGCGCGGGCAGCTCCGACCAGGGCACGGCACCGGTGAAACGCACCGAACCGGCCACCCCGGTGCGGTCGGCGAGCTTGCGCAGCTCCTGCTCGTACGGGCCGCCGCCGACGATCAGCAGGACCGCGTCCGGCACCCGGCGCAGGATCTCCGGCAGGGCGAGGATCAGGGTGTCCTGGCCCTTGCGCGGCACGAGCCGGGAGACGCACACCACGACCGGCCGGTCGCTCAGACCGAGCCGGGCGCGGATCTCGGCGCCGCCCGAGTCGGGGTGGAAGGTCTTCTCGTCGACGCCCGGCGGCAGCTGGGTCATCCGGGCCGCCGCGGCCGGGGTGAGCGCGGACGCGATCCGCGAGCGGGTGTACTCGCCGAGGTAGGTGAGGGTGTCCGTGCCCTCGCCGATCCGCCGCAGCAGCTGCCGGGCGGCGGGCAGCTGGGCCCAGCCCGCCTCGTGGCCGTGGGTGGTGGCGACCAGGCGGCGCGCCCCGGCGCGGCGCAGCGCGGGGCCCATCAGGCCGAGCGGGGCCGCCGCGCCGAACCAGACGGATTGGCAGCCGTGCTCCCGCAGCAGCGCCGTCGCGCGCGCGGTGACCCGGGGCGTCGGCAGCAGCATGGTGGTGCGGTCGCGCACGACCGTGAAAGGCTGTTCCGCGTCGAACGCGGCCGTCGCCTCGATCCCCTCGCGGCTGCGCTTCCAGGTGGAGGCGTAGACCACCAGCTGGTCGGGATCCAGGCGCAGCGCCATGTTGTGCAGGAAAGCCTGGATTCCGCCCGGACGTGGCGGAAAGTCGTTGGTTACGATCAGGGTCTTGTGCATCGTGGCCGACAGTACCGCGATCGCATCCCCGGCCCGGCACCACCATCCGCCGCCGCGGCGGACCGACAGGACAGGAACAGGACAGGTATGACGGGCGCAGTGGGTACGGCCGCCACGACCATCCGGCGCGCCGGACTGCGGGAGGGACTGAACAGACCGCTGTTGCTGTGGGGTCTCACCCGGGTGTTGATCCTGCTCTGTGTGTTCAAGATCGTGGTGATCCCCGGTCCCGATGTCACCAGTGACGTCGAGGAGATCTACCAGGGCTGGTACGAGGTCCTGAAGACCGGCACGTTCCCGCTGGACGACGTCACCTGGCAGTACCCGCCGGCCGCCGCGCTGGCCATCCTGGCGCCCGCCGCGCTGCCGTTCCTCGGCTACTCGGCCGCCTTCTTCGTGATCGCGCTGCTCTGTGACGCGCTGGTGTTCGGGCTGCTGATGTACGCGGGGCGGCGGCCGGGCCGGTCGATGCGGGGGGCCTGGCTGTGGCTGGCCGGGGTGCCGCTGCTCGGGCCGACCGCGTACTCCCGGTACGACCTGATGGTGACGGCGGTGGCGGTGGCGGCGCTGCTCGCGGCGGTGCGCAGCCCCGTGGTGATGGGGGCGCTCGCCGGGTTCGGCGCGACCCTGAAGGTGTGGCCGGTGCTGCTCCTGGTGGGTGCGGCGCGCGGCCGGGCGGCGTTCCGTTCGGTGGCCGCGGCGGCGGGTTCGGCGGCGGCGGTGCTGCTGATGTGCGCGCTCGCGGCGCCGGGTTCGCTGGCGTTCCTGGGCTTCCAGCGGGACCGGGGCACGGAGATCGAGTCGCTGGGCGCGATGGTCTTCCACATCGCGATCCACTTCGGCTGGCCGGGCGAGGCCCGGATGAACTACGGCGCGATCGAATTCCTCGGCCCGGGGGTGGCGACGGTGTCGACGGTGTCGATGCTGCTGTCGGTGGCCGGGTTCGGCTGGCTGCTCGTGTGGTGGTGGCGGTGCCGCCGCCGTACCTCGGCGACCACGGCCGACGCGGCGTTCGTGGCGCTGCTGCTGTTCACCACGACGAGCCGGGTGATCAGCCCGCAGTACATGATCTGGCTGGTGGGCCTGGCGGCGGTGTGTCTGGTCTACCGGGCGACCGGGATGCGCAAGCCCGCGCATCTGGTGCTGTGGGCGACGGCGGTGACCCAGTTCGAGTTCCCGGTGTGGTTCTCGCACGTCGGTGACAGCGACCCGCTGGGCATCGCGCTGCTGTTCCTGCGCAACGGGCTGCTGATCGCGGCCACCGTCTCGGCCTGCCGCATCCTGTGGCGGCAGACGGTCACCGAGCCGCGGCTGGCCGCCGAGGCGGCGGCCCGGCTGCCGATCCCGGCTCAGCCGGACGCGGTCCGCACCCCGGCCCCGGTGTCGGCCGGAGCCGGCGCCGCCACCACGAGCACGGCCACCCCGGCCTGAGCCCGCACCCGCCGGACGCCCGCCCCTGAAGGCAGCGGTTAACCGAGCCGCTCCCCCAGGTACGCCCGCCACCGCGCCGTGAACTCCTCGGGCGTGGTGTCCAGGACGTCCTTCAGCGCCTTCTCCACCGCTCCGTCGCGCTGCGGGTGGGCGCCCACCGCGCGGTAGAAGTCGGTCAGTTCGGTCTCGCCCCACTCGTCGGCGATCAGCTCGCAGGCCAGCCAGCCGCTCTCGTAGGCGCGGGCCATCGCGTCCGCGTCGCCGCCGAAGGTGAACGCCTTGTCGTCGGGGAGGGCGGCGGGGGTGTCACCGGCCCGGACCGCGCGGGCGAGTTCCGGGGCGGCCTGGGTCGCGGTGCGGCCGGTGCCGCGGTAGGCGGCCCAGTCGGCGAAGCCCTCGGACAGCCAGACCGGGGTGGCCGCGGTGGTGCGGGTGCGGGTGGCGACATGGGTGGTCTCGTGGGTGAGGACGAAGCCGCGGCCGAAGTCGCCGAGCACCCCGTACGCCTCGGGGTTCACGATCACCCGGTCCGCCGGGGCGTTCGGGCCGCCGCCCACCTCGCCGGTGGTGACGGCGGCGATGCCCTTGTACGAGGCGGCGGGCGCCCCGAGCAGCGCGCCCATGGCGTCCACCGACGCGGGCACGATCACCACGACCCGGCCCGCCCAGTGCTCGGGCCAGGCCGCGTCGACGGCGGGTACCGCCCGGTCGGCGGCGTCGGCGATCTCGGTGAGCCGTTCCCGGCTCTGGCCGACGCCGAGGACCAGGCTGCGGCGGCCGGTGACGGTGGTCACCTCGCCCTGCTGCCAGAGCTGCTCGGGGCCGCCGTCGGCCGGGCGGTCCCCGGCGACGTACCAGCGGCCGTCCCGCTCGACCAGGTCGAGGACCCGGCTGCTGGTGGCGGGCCCTGAGTCGTAGCCCTCGATGCGGTAGCCGAGTTCGGCGGTGGCGGTGGCCCGGCCCGTACCGACCGGGTCGACCCGGGTGACCCGGTAGCTCCAGCCGCCGAGCGGGATCTTCCCGAGCCGGGCGAACTCGGTGCGGGCGGCGGGCACCAGGGCCGGGTCGAGCGAGGCCAGGTAACCGGCCTCGTCACGGTCGAGCAGCGCCCGGGCGTGACTGTCCAGGAGCTGCTGCACCTGGCCCTGCGCGGGCCCCGAGGGGCCGGGGGCGGTGCAGCCGGTGAGCACGAGCAGAGCGGCGAGCAGCATTCCACTCGCGCCGCGCGCCGCCGTACTTCCCAGACCTGCCATCCTCCCGATCGTACAAAGGAAGCGCGCTCCGGGGGCGGCGGGCGGGGTCAGACCCGGGTCACCGTCACGTTCGACATCATGTTCACCGGGTCGTAGCGGACCCGGGCGCCCGGGTAGGGGGCGTGGATGACCTGGCCGTTGCCCGCGTAGATCGCCACATGGCTGGCGTCGCCGCGGTAGGTGACCAGATCGCCGGGCTGGGCCTGGGAGAGCGGGATCCGGCGGCCCGCGTTGCGCTGGGCCTGCGAGGTGCGCGGCAGCGCGATCCCGGCCTTGCGGTACGACCAGACCATCAGGCCCGAGCAGTCGAAGGCGGACGGTCCGGTCGCGCCCCACACATAAGGGCTGCCGATCACGCTGCGGGCGGCCATCACCGCGGCGGCGGCGCGCGAGGGGCCGAGGTCGGCGAGCGGCGGGAGTTCCTCGTCGAAGGCGGCGCGGCCGGACCGGGAGGCCCGCTCGAAGCCCTCGCGCTCGTCGACGGAGAGCGAGGCGAGCACCCGGCGGGCCTCGGCGAGCTTGTGCTCGACGGTGCGCTTGTGGCGGGCCACCTCGGTGCGGCTGCGGTCCAGTTCGACGAGGGCCCGGCCGGCCTCGGCGCGCTGCTGGGACAGGGCGCGCAGTTCGCGGCGGAGTTCGCCGAGTGCGGCACCCTGCCGGGCGGTGACCCGGTCGAGCACGGAGGCCCGTTCGAGATAGCTGTCCGGGTTCGAGGAGAGCAGCAGGGCGAGCGCCGGGTCCATGCCGCCGGAGCGGTACTGGGCGCCCGCGACCGAACCGAGCGCGCCGCGCATCAGGTTGATCCGTTCCTGGGCGCGGGCCAGCGAGTCCTGGGCCAGCGAGACGGTGCGGCGCAGCGCGTCGGCCTTCTCGTCGGCCTGGTTGTAGCCCTCGGTGGCGCGCTCGGCCTCCTCGAAGAGCCGGTCGACGGTGGCCCTGGTCGCCTCCGGTCCGGTGCCGCCGGGGTCGGCGTGCGCGGGGACGGCGCCGAGTGCCGTGGCCGCGGTGGCCGCGGCGGCGGTGAGGACGGTGACCCTGGCGGGTCGGCGGTGGGACGCCACGGACAGCGCTCCTCGGCTCGGCGGACTCGACGGACTGGCGCGGCAGACAGTAGCCGGTGATCACTCCAGGTCCAACGAAGCCGTCGGGCACACAAAGTGACGCCCCGCCGGAGACCACAGGTCACCGGCGGGGCGTCACGTCAGTTCGGGATCCGACGAACCACCCGTTCGGAGGGCGGGCGCGTCGCGTCGGGCGTCCGGGGCGGGTGCGTCAGATGCGCACGCCGAACTGGAAGGTGCCCATGTAGTTCATCGACTCGTAGCGGACCACGGCGCCGGGCTTGGGCGAGTGCAGGATGGTGTTGTTGCCCGCGTACAGACCCACGTGCGACAGGCCGTTGAAGAAGACCAGGTCGCCCGGCTTGAGCTGGCTGCGGCCGATCTTCACGCCGTCGTTCTGCTGGGTGTAGGTGGTGCGGGTGAGGTCGACGCCGGCCTGGCGGTAGGCCCACATCGTCAGACCGGAGCAGTCGTACGAGTTGGGGCCCTCGGCGCCGGAGACGTACGGCTTGCCGAGCTGGGTGGCGGCGGCGCTCAGGGCGGCGGCGCCGCGCTGCGAGGCGGGCACCTCGTTGCCGAGGTTCACCCGCTCACCGGCGGCGCGGCTGGCCCGCTGCTCGTCCTGCTGGAGCTTGGCGCGCTCGGCGGCGGTCAGCGTGTTGAGCAGCTTGCGCGCCTCGGCGAGCTTGCCCTGGAACTTCTTCTTCTTGTCGCCGAGGGTCTTGCGGACGTCCTCGAGGTCGGCGAGCTTCGTCGTCGCCTCGGCCCGCTGCTGAGCGAGGGTGCGCTGCTTGGCCTGGATGGACGTGAGCACGTCGGCCTGCTTGGCGCCGAGCTGGTCGATCGCGGACGCCTTGTCGAGATAGGTGTCCGGGTCGGCGGAGAGGAAGAGCTGGAGCGCCGGGTCGATGCCGCCGGAGCGGTACTGCGCGGTGGCGACCGAACCGATCTGGCCGCGCAGGGTGTTGAGCTCCTGCTGGCCGCGGGCGACCTTGTCCTGGAGGGCGCCGATCTCCTTCTGGAGCTTCTCGCGGCGCTCGTCGGCCTGGTTGAACTGCTCCGTGGCCTCTTCGGCCTCGTGGTTGAGCTTGTCGACCTTCGACTTGACCTCGTCGATCTTCGGCTTCGGGGCCGCCTGTGCACCGGACTGGGCGGAGAGCGCGACGGCCGCTGCGGCGGTCGCGGTGAGCACGGTCACACGGGTGCGGCTCGGCTGCTTGGGACGACGGTGGGACGCCACGGGGGCAGTCTCCTTCTTCCTCGAGCCGCCCAACCGGTCTTCGGCAGGCGGGACCAACGCCGCCATCCGGGATGGATGATCAACCGTGCGAAGGTTCGAGCCCCGACCTTAGTGACCATCTTGTGATCAGTTCAAATCCCAATGGTCAAAATCTCACTCACGACACAACTTATTTACCGACATCGCACGCGCAGTAGTGGTCAGTTGACCCTGCGCGGAGAAGGAAACGGGCTTAACGGACAAGCCTGACGAGTCGTGACGAGACATGGCGAGACGTGGCGAGTACCGCCGGAACCGCTAGGAAAGCCGCGAAAGCCGCTTGAGCAGCAGCGCCGACGCGACCGGCCGCGCACCGGACTTGGCGACCCCGTCGGCCACCTCACGGTCGCTGGACACCACGACCACCGGCCGCCCGTGCGGCTCGGCGCGCACCAGCTGCCGGATCAACTCGTCGGCCGTGACACCCGGCTTGGAGAACAGCACCCGCACCCCGCGCGGCGGCGCGAGCAGCACCGGCGCCGCCAGCTCCGCCCCGTCGAACACACAGGTGACCTCGGCGCCCGACCGGGCCGCGAGCGCGGAGAGCCCGCCGAGCAGCCGCAGCCGCTGCTTCTCCAGCGGCATGGTCGGATAGCCGGTCTTCGTCACGTTGTAGCCGTCCACCACCAGGTGCGCCTGGGGCAGTTCGAGCAGCTGGTCCAGGAGCGCCGGGTCGGTCTCCGACAGCGCGCGGGCCGCGATGTCCTTCGGCGACATCCGCCCCGGCTCCACCGCGTCCACCAGATCCGCCGGGTGCATCGCGGCCGGGGGCAGCGCGAGTTCCCTGCGCAGCCCCTGCGCCGCGTCGAGCACGGTGTCGAGCAGCAGCCGCAGCCGCATGTCCTCGACCGAACGCCCCTCGCGGGACGCCCTGCGGCTGCCTTCGAGGGCGGCCTCGACCTCACCGAGCCGGGCCTTCAGCCGCCGGGTCTCGCTCTCCGCCGCCGACACCTGGGCGGCGGACTCGGTCCGCGCGGTGTCCATCTCGGCCTGGATCCGGCGCAGCGCCGCCTCGCCGCGCTTCACGTCGCTCTGCGCGCTGCGCAGCTTGCGGTGAAGCGATTCGGCTTCCTTGCGGGCGGCCTCCAGGTCGCGCCGCAGCTGCTCGGTCTCGGACCTGGCCCGGTCCTTGGCGGCGCCGACCTCCTCGCGCAGCCGCTCCAGTTCGCGGCGGCCCGCCTCGTCGGCGCGCTCGGCGTCGGCCCGCTCGGCCTCCTCGCCCGCGGCGGCGACCAGCTTGCCCCAGCCGGCCGGGCGCAGCACATAGGCGGCCGCGGCGACGTCGACCGGGTCGGCGGCGGCGGGCGGCGCGCCGGACTCGACGGACCCGGCCAGCTCCGGCTGGGTCTCCTTGAACCGCTCGCCGATCCGCTGCCGGAACAGCGGGTCGCTCTCCAGGGCGGCGGCCATCGCGTTCCCGGCGAACTTGGCCCGCCGGGAGGCGGTGAAGCGGGCGTACTGGCGCAGCGGGGCGGGCAGCTCAGCGACGGTCAGGCCGCCGAAGGCGTCCGCGACAAGCGCGACCACCTTGCGCCGTACGGCCTCGGGCAGCGGTCGGTCGAGCGCCTCGGCGGCATCGTCGCCCGCCGAGCCCGCCGGCTCATCACCGTGCGCGGGCTGCGCCACGATCCGTCACCCTCTTCCTGTCTCGCCCTCGCCGGGCCGCTCCTCAGGAAGCGGCGCCGGGCCTGTCCACCAATTCGATCTGGTCCACCGCGTTGCACCAACGGCAGCGGACCGACTCGATGGTCTCACTGACCACCTCGCGCTCCTCGACCTTGGGCTCTCCGGCGAGGTCCAGATGGACGTACTCCACGACCTTGGACGAGCGCGTCACGTCGAAGCGGGTCAGATTGCCGCAGAGGGTGCAGCGCCAGCGGGTCTCGGCGGTCGGCAGGGGAACCGTCGTCATCGTGCCGTCCTCTTTCCGTACGAGGAATTACGGGCCCGCGGTGCGCCGTCGAACTGCGGGAGTACTGCCCGTAACCCTACGGCCTCACGGGTACCCCGGGGCACGGCGAGGCACTCTGTCCAGGTGGGGCCGGGTACGCCATGATCTGTCCATGATCGACTGGCGGGGCGCGGCCCTCGGCGCCTGGCGCGGCGCCCGCAACGGGCCGACCATGACGTACGGCCTCATCGCCGCCTGCGTGCTGTTCTTCGCGGCCAGTCCGGTGTCCGGTCTGAACCCCGGCTTCGGCACCGGCGACCAGCTGCTCGCCGCGCAGGGCGCCTACTTCCAGCGCTGGGGCGTGATCCCGGCCGAGCTGATACGGGGCGAGCCGCGCGCCCTGCTCACCCCGCTGACCGCGCTGTTCGTGCACGGCAGCTGGCTGCACCTGCTCGGGAACATGCTGTTCCTGTACGTGTTCGGCGCGATGACCGAGGAGCGGATGGGGCCCTTCGCGTTCGGCCTGTTCTATCTGGGCGTCGGCTACGTGGCGCTGCTCGGGTACGCGGCGGCGCACGCGGACAGCGAGCAGACCCTGGTGGGGGCGTCGGGCGCGATCTCCGGGGTGCTCGGCGCGTTCCTCTATCTCTTCCCGCGCGCCCGGGTGACGAGCCTGTTCCCCTTCCTCTTCTTCCTGCCGCTGCGGTTCCCCGCCTGGATCGTGCTGATCTTCTGGTTCGTGCTCCAGTGGCTGGCGGCGCGCGCGGCCGGGGCGGGCCCCGGGGTCGCCTACCTGGCGCACGTCATCGGCTTCGCGGCCGGCTTCCTCTACGCGTGGGCCCGCTACAGACGGGGGGTTAGAGTGAAGCCACCAGCCGCGGCCACCGAGGGAGAAAGCCAGCCGTGATCACCGCGATCGTGCTCATCAAGACCAGCGTGGACCGCATCCCCGAGATCGCCGAGGCCATCGCCGCGATCGATTCGGTCAGCGAGGTCTTCTCGGTCACCGGCACCTACGACCTGATCGCCATGGTCCGGGTGGGCCGCCACGACGACCTGGCCGACATCATCCCCGGCCAGATCTCCAAGATCCCCGGCGTCGAGGGCACCGACACCCATGTCGCCTTCCGCGCCTACTCGCAGCACGAGCTGGATGCGGCCTTCGCCATCGGCCTGGAGTCCTGACCGCTCTCTCGGCGAATTCCGGCGGATTTCGGCGACTTTCGGCAACGGTGAAGCCGGCCTCTCCCCCGCGGGAGGCCGGCTTCACCCGTACGGGGGACTCTCAGCCGCGGTCCGGGACGCAGCGGCCGTCCTCGGTGCGGTACTTCCACTGGGCGCCGTCGCGGACCAGCTCCTTGACCGCGCCGACGAACCGCTCGACGTGCTCGTCGGGGGTGCCCGCGCCGAAGCTGACCCGGATGGCGTTCAGGCTGCGCTCGCCGGGGGCGGCCTCGGGGGCGCCGCACTCGCCCGGGTCCTGCGGGTCGCTGCCGAGCAGGGTGCGGACCAGCGGGTGGGCGCAGAACAGTCCGTCGCGGACGCCGATGCCGTACTCGGCGGAGAGCGCGGCGGCGAAGTGGGAGCTGTTCCAGCCCTCCACCACGAAGGAGATGACGCCGACGCGGGGCGCGTCGTCGCCGAACAGCGACAGCACCCGCACCTCGGGGACGTCGGCGAGACCGGCGCGGACGGTGTCGATCAGGTGCCGCTCGCGGGCCACCAGGCGGTCGAAGCCCGCCTCGGTGAGCGCCTTGCAGGCGCTCGCGACGGCGTAGACGCCGATCACGTTGGGCGAACCGGCCTCGTGGCGGGCGGCGGTGGTGTGCCACTCCACGTCGACGCCGCCGTCGGCGCGGCGGGCCACGGTGCGGGAGGCGCCGCCGCCCGCGAGGTAGGGCTCGGCGGTCTGGAGCCAGTCGGCGCGTCCGGCGAGGACGCCGGAGCCGAACGGCGCGTACAGCTTGTGGCCGGAGAACGCGACCCAGTCGACGTCGAGTTCGCGCACGGAGACCGGGTGGTGCGGGGCGAGCTGGGCGGCGTCCAGGACGATCCGGGCGCCGTGCGCGTGGGCGGCGGCGGCGAGTTCGCGCACCGGCCACAGTTCGCCGGTGACGTTGGAGGCGCCGGTCACGCAGACCAGGGCGGGGCCGTAGGGGTCGCGGTCGGCGAGCGCCCGCTCCAGGGTGGCGACGGCCTCGTCGGGGGTGCGGGGCGCGTTGAGGTAGGTGACGTTCGCGTCCTGCCAGGGCAGCAGCGAGGCGTGGTGCTCGGTCTCGAAGACGAAGACCTGGCAGTCGGCGGGCACCACCCGGGCGAGCAGGTTGAGCGAGTCGGTGGTGGAGCGGGTGAAGACGACCTGGTCGCCGGGGCGGCAGTCGAGGAACTCGGCGACGGTGGCGCGGCTGTTCTCGAACAGGTCGGTGGAGAGCTGCGAGAGGTACCCGGCGCCGCGGTGGACGCTGCCGTAGTACGGGGCGTAGGCGGCCACGTCGTCCCAGACGCGCTGGAGCGCGGGGGCGCTGGCGGCGTAGTCGAGGGCCGCGTAGCTGACCTCGCCGCCGGTGACGAGCGGGACGGTGACATCGCGGCCGAGGACCGGCAGCGGGGCGTCGCAGCAGGGGTCGCCGTCGGTGGCGGCGGCACCGGCGGCGGTGGCGGAGGAAGCGGCGGTGACGGTGGCGGCGGCGGTGTTCGGGTACGCGGACATAACGGTGTCTCCCGGCAGAAAAGGGGCGCGAAAAGGCGTGATGATCCCGTGGAGCGGCAGCGCACAAGGGGGTGCCGCGGACGGGTGAAGGGGGTGGAGAAGGGGCCGGAAGGGCCCTAACGCATTCGCTTGCTCACGAGACAACACTCCCTAGAGGACCAAGGACCCCAGGGTGACGCGCAGGGGTCCGCGCTTGCCACAGGCTTCTGCACATGCGGCCTGGTCTTCACCCGGGGCACCCCGCCACGGACGGAGGGTTGCCGGACAGCCAGCCGGGGCTTTGTCGCTGTCACTCATGACCTGGTCAAGAACTTATGCCAGACGATCACGACGACGCAACCCCGTCCCGGCATCCGGGACGGGGTCGTCATCGTGCGTTCACATGCCGTCAGGCGTTGCTGGCCGCGATCCACCGGTCCAGGCTGGCCCGGGCCGCGCCCGAGTCGATGGCGGCGGCGGCCCGGTCGATACCGGCCCGCAGCTGCTCCGCCAGGGTGCCCTGGCCCGGTTCGAGCGCGGTCAGCGCCGCCGCCGCGTTCAGCAGCACCGCGTCCCTGACCGGCCCGGTCTCCCCCGCGAGCAGCCGCCGGGCCACGTCCGCGTTGTACGACGGGTCGCCACCGCGCAGCGCGTCCAGGGTGACCGGGGTGATGCCGACGTCCCGGGGGTCGAACCGCTCCTCGCGGACCGTGCCGCCGCCCACCACCCACACCCGGGAGGTGCCGGTGGTGGTCAGCTCGTCAAGGCCGTCGTCGCCGCGGAACACCAGCGCCGAGTTGCCGCGCGCGGCGAGCACCCCGGCGACGATCGGCGCCATCCGGGGATCGGCCACGCCGACCGCCTGGGCGCGCACCTGGGCCGGGTTGGTCAGCGGGCCGAGCACGTTGAAGGTGGTGCGGATGCCGAGCTGGCCGCGGGCCGCGGCGACGTGCCGCAGCGAGGGGTGGAACCGTACGGCGAAGCAGATGGTGATGCCCGCCTCCTCGGCGACCTCGGCGACCCGGCGCGGGGTCAGGTCGAGGTTGATGCCGAGCTTCTCCAGGACGTCGGACGAGCCGGAGGCGGAGGACGCGGCCCGGTTGCCGTGCTTGACGACCTTGGTGCCGGTGCCGGCCACCACGATCGACGCCATGGTGGAGATGTTCACCGTCTTGGCGCCGTCGCCGCCGGTGCCGACGATGTCGACGGCCGGGCCCGGCACCTCGATGACGTTGGCGTGCGCGTACATCGTGCGGACCAGACCGGTGATCTCCTCGACCGTCTCGCCCTTGGCGCGCAGCGCCACCATGAACCCGGCGATCTGCGCGTCGGTCGCCTCGCCGCGCATGATGAGGTCCATCGCCCAGGCGGTGTCGTCGGCGGACAGGTTCCGTCCTTCGAGAAGGCCGTTCAGCAGGGCGGGCCAGGAGCGGCCCGCCGCTGAATCGCTCCCAGCGGGGTGCACAGCGCTCATGACAGCTCCTGATCGGTTCCACGGATTCGGGTGCTCCCACCCTATCGACCCCCGGGTACGGCAAAGAGCCCCGTCCATCGAATGGACGGGGCTCCCGCTGTGGCGACCTTGCTCGGTGAGCCGGTCAGAGGACCGGTGGATCAGTGGTGGCCGTGGCCGCTCTCGATCTCCCGGTACTCCTCGGCGGTGGGCTTGGCGACCTGGTTGTCGTCGCCGTAGTAACCCCGGTTGAGCTTGATCCGGAGCTTCTGCAGGGGGCCGACCTTGCGCTCGACACCGTTCTCGTCGACCGTCGCGGGCAGCTCGGCCGGCGCGTACTGCTCGTGCGCGGTGAGCTTGTAGCGCTCGCCCTGGCTGAGCGGCTGGTGGACCTCGACGAACTCACCGTGCGGCAGGCGCTTGATGATGCCGGACTCGCGCCCGTGCAGCACCTTCTCCTTGTCCCGGCGCTGCAGGCCGAGGCAGATCCGCTTGGTGACGATGAACGCGATGACCGGACCGACGAAGAAGAAGATCCGCACGAACCAGGTGATCGAGTTGATCGACAGGTGGAAGTGGGTCGCCCAGAGGTCGTTTCCACCACCCACGAGCATGATCATGTACGCGGTGATCCAGGCGACACCGAAACCGGTGCGGGTCGGAGCGTTGCGCGGGCGCTGCGCGATGTGGTGCTCGCGCTTGTCGCCGGTGATCCAGGACTCGATGAACGGGTAGACACCGATCGCGCCGAGCACCAGCGGGAAGATCACCAGCGGGATGAACACGCCCAGGACCAGGGTGTGGCCCCACAGGTTGATCTCCCAGCCCGGCATGACACGGATCAGACCCTCGGCGAAGCCCATGTACCAGTCGGGCTGGGCGCCGGTCGACACCTGGTCCGGACGGTACGGGCCGAGCGCCCAGATCGGGTTGATCGAGGCGATCGCCGCGATGATCGCGATGACACCGAAGACCAGGAAGAAGAAGCCTCCGGCCTTCGCCATGTACACCGGCAGCAGCGGCATGCCGACGACGTTCTTGTTCGTCCGGCCGGGGCCCTCGAACTGCGTGTGCTTGTGGACGAACACCAGGATGAGGTGCGCGACCACCAGGCCGAGCATGATGCCCGGGAGCAGCAGCACGTGCGCCGAGTAGAACCGGGCGACGAAGTCGCCGCCGGGGAACTCGCCGCCGAACAGGAACATCGACAGGTACGTGCCGACGATCGGCACGGACAGGATCGCGCCCTGCATGAAGCGCACACCGGTGCCGGAGAGCAGGTCGTCCGGGAGCGAGTAACCGGTGAAGCCGGTGAACATGCCCAGGAAGAACAGCAGGAAGCCGAACAGCCAGTTGATCTCACGCGGCTTGCGGAACGCGCCGGTGAAGAACACGCGCATCATGTGCACGAACATGCCGGCGAGGAAGATCAGCGCCGCCCAGTGGTGGATCTGCCGGATCAGCAGACCACCGCGCACCTCGAACGAGATGTGCATGGTCGAGTTGAACGCCTCGGACATGAGCTGTCCCTGGAGCGGGACGTACGGGCCCGCGTACTCCACCTCGTTCATCGACGGGTGGAAGAACATCGTCAGATAGACGCCCGTCAGGATGATGATGAGGAAGCTGTAGAGGCAGACCTCGCCCAGCATGAAGGACCAGTGGTCCGGGAAGATCTTCCGCATGTTGGCCTTGGCCAGCGTGTAGATCCCCAGGCGTCCGTCGGCCCAGTCGGCGACCCGCTCACCGGCGGGCGCCTTCTTCTGCGTATTGGTCACAGTGCTCATCCGCGCTCCCAGAAGGCAGGACCGACCGGCTCTTCGAAGTCGCCGTGCGCCTCGAGGAAGCCCTTGTCGTTCACGCCGATCCGCAGCTGCGGGAGGGCGTGCCCGGCCGGGCCGAAGATGACGCGGGCGCCGTCGGCCAGGTCGAAGGTGGACTGGTGGCACGGGCAGAGCACGTGGTGCGTCTGCTGCTCGTACAGCGAGATCGGGCAGCCGACGTGGGTGCAGATCTTCGAGAACGCCACGATGCCGTCGTGCGACCACTCGAGCTCGCGCTTGTCCTTGATGTCGTCCGGCTGGATCCGGACGATCATCAGGGCGGCCTTGGCGATCTCGGTCTGGAAGTGGTGGTCGTGCTCCTCCAGGCCCTCGGGCTTGGCGAAGGTCAGCGAACCGACCGCGACGTCCTCGGGACGCAGCGGCTCGTTGGTGTTCATGTTGATCAGCAGCTTGCCCTTGGCCCACAGGGTGGACCGGAGCTTCTTCTCGGGCAGCGGACCCATGTCGCGCATCAGCACCACGCCGGAGAGCGGCACCAGGGCCAGCGCGCCGAACAGGGTGTTGCGGATCAGCTTGCGGCGGCCGAAGCCGGACTCGGCGGCACCGGCCGCGAAGTCCGCCATGACCTTCGCCTTGACCTCGGGCGTCGCCTCCATCGGGTGGCGCTCGTCCGCGATCTCGACGTCGGACATCAGGGTGCGGGCCCAGTGGACCGCGCCCGCGCCGATGAAGAACAGGGCGAGGCCCAGCGTCCAGCCCAGGGCGAAGTTGAGCGCGGACACCCGGCCGAACGGCCAGATGTACACGATCTTGTCGACCGGGAAGATCACGTACGAGGCGATGAAGCCGACCGTGGCCAGCATCGACAGCGTGAACATGAACGCGACCGCACGCTCGGACCGGCGGGCGGCCCGCTCGTCGATGTCCTGGATGCGCGGCTTGTGGGGCGGCAGGCCCGGGTCGGCGAACGGGTCGTCGGCGACCTTCACCGCGCCGTGCGCGGTGTCCTGCGCGGAGGGCAGGTTCTCTTCTGGATTCTCTTGGGTACTCATGACTTCTTGGCCTTAGCGGTGTGGGCCGCGACCCAGACGGCAACTGCGATCAGCGCGCCCAGACCGAAGATCCACGCGAACAGACCCTCGCTGACGGGGCCGAGGCCACCGAGCTTGAGACCACCCGGGTTGTCGGCCTTGTCGCTGTTCACAGCCTGGACGTAGGCGATGATGTCCTTCTTCTGCTTCTCCGGCATGGTCGTGTCGGGGAAGGAGGGCATGTTCTGCGGGCCCGTCTGCATGGCCTCGTAGAGGTGCTTCGGGTCCACGCCCTCAAGGCTCGGGGCGTACTTGCCGTAGGTCAGCGCGCCGCCCTCGCCGGTGAAGTTGTGGCACTGGGCACAGTTGGAGCGGAACAGCTCGCCACCCTTGGCGATGTCGGCGCCCTCAGGGCTGTACTGGCCTTCCTTCGGCGTGATCGGGCCGGCGCCGAGAGAGGCCACGTACGCCGCGAGCTGATCGATCTCAGCCTGCGAGTAGATGACCTTCTTCTTCGGGACCTGGGCGCCCGGCTGCTGCGCGGGCATCCGGCCGGTGCCGACCTGGAAGTCCACGGCCGCCGAACCGACGCCGACCAGGGACGGGCCGTCAGAGGTGCCCTGACCGCCGGTTCCGTGGCAGCTGGCGCAGCCGACGGAGTAGAGCTTCTTGCCCTCCTCGATGGCGAGGGACTGGGCGGATTCATCGGCCTTCGCCGTGCCCGCGGGCGCGAACGCGGCGTACAGCCCCCCAGTTGCCGCCAGCGCAAGAAGGAGGACGACGACCGCCGCCAGCGGATGGCGTCGTCGTGCGGAGAGCTTTTTCACGGATTACCCCGGTGTCAGGATCTTCTGCGTCGATGCTTGCTGGATGTGTCGGTCCGCCCGGAGGCGGAGCCCGATTACTTGATCAAGTAGATCGTGGCGAAGAGGCCGATCCAGACGACATCGACGAAGTGCCAGTAGTAGGACACGACGATGGCGGCGGTTGCCTGCTCGTGAGTGAACCTCTTGGCGGCGTACGTGCGGCCGAGGACCAACAGGAAGGCGATGAGACCGCCCGTCACGTGCAGGCCGTGGAAGCCGGTGGTCAGGTAGAACACCGTGCCGTACGGGTCGGAGGACAGCGAGAGGCCGTCCTCCTTCACCAGCTCGGTGTACTCGAAGACCTGGCCGCCGATGAAGATCGCGCCCATCACGAAGGTGATGATGAACCACGACCGGAGCTTCTTCACGTCGCCCCGCTCGGCGGCGAAGACGCCGAGCTGGCAGGTGAGCGAGGAGAGCACCAGGATCGTGGTGTTCGTCGCGGAGAACGGAAGGTTGAGGGCGTCTGCCTTTTCCGTCCAGAACTCCGCGCCCATCACGGATCGCAGGGTGAAGTACATCGCGAAGAGGGCCGCGAAGAACATCAGCTCGGAGCTCAACCAGATGATGGTTCCGACGCTGGTGAGGTTCGGTCGATTGACCGACGGGTGCGCGTGCCCGGTATCTACTGTCGTTACTGTCGCCACGACCGACATTATGTCGGTCGCTTATCCCGCCCTCACTCCGGGGGGTGCCGTTCGGAGTGTCCGGGGCGCGAGTCCTGCCCGAACGGCCCATCCGGACGGCCCTCCGACACCCTTCGAACAGGTGTTGAACGGGTGTTGACGGGGTGTGGACCGGAGTAGCATCCCGCGCAACGACCGACCACCTTCACGGCCTTCCCGGAGGAACGATGCAGTCGAGCGCCACGGTCCTGGTCTACAGCGACGACGCGAACACCCGCGCCCAGGTCCGCCTGGCGGCCGGCCGCAGGCCCGCCGCCGATGTTCCCCCGGTCGAGTTCGTGGAGTGCGCGACGCTGCCGGCGGTGCTCGACGCGCTTCAGGCGGGCGGCATCGACGTCTGCGTGCTCGACGGCGAGGCGGTCCCGGCGGGCGGCATGGGCGTATGCCGCCAGATCAAGGACGAGATCTTCCGCTGCCCGCCGGTCCTGCTGCTCATCGGCCGCCCCCAGGACGCCTGGCTGGCCACCTGGAGCCGCGCGGACGCCGCGATCACCCTCCCGGTGGACCCGGTGGACTTCGCGGCGTCCCTGGCGGCCCTGCTGCGCTCCCGCCTCGCGGTGGACGCGTAGGACCCGGGGCCCGCCCGGATGCCCGAGCCGCACCCGTGGGTGCCTGCTGGTGCGGCTGTGCTCGTACGAACCGGGCCACATCAAAGAGACGGCCTGAGATTCGCCTTGGCGTCCTCGGTGGCGGACGGGTCCGTTCCGTCCGCCACCAGGGCGCTGCCGCGGCGCCACTTGTCCCAGGACAGGTTCCAGTCGCCGAAGCCGTTGCCGAAGGTGTCCATCATCTCGCCATAGCTGTTGACGACCTTGACGATGTCACCCGGTCGGACGTTCTCGTAGAACCAGGCGGCGTTGCCGGTGGACATGCCGGTGCAGCCGTGGCTGACGTTCTCTACGCCCTGGGAGCCGACCGACCAGGGCGCGGCGTGCACGTACTCGCCGCTCCAGGTGACCCGGGTGGCGTAGTAGACCGGCAGGTCGTACGAGTCGGAGCTGCCCTCGGAGATGCCGATGCTGGTGCCGCGCATCCGGACGTAGTACTCCTTGCCGAGCACCACTTTGATGCCGTTCCGGGTGGAGAAGCCCGGTTTTCCGGTGGTCACCGGAATGGTGTTGATCACTTCTCCGTTGCGCTTCACGGTCATCTCGTGGCCCGCCGCGTCCGTCAGCGCCTCGACCCGGTCGCCGATGGTCAGCCGGAGCGGCTTGGACGGGCCGCCGTACAGCTTGTCGCCGACCTTGAGGCCGTCCAGGTTGGCGGCCACCGAGACGGCCGTGCCGGCGGGCCAGTACTCCTTCGGCCGGAAGTGCAGGTTCTTGTCGTCGACCCAGTACCAGCCGCCGTCCACCGCGGGCGTGGAGCGGACCTTGAGCGCCCGTTCGACGACGGCACGGGCCGTCCTGTCCTTGACCGGCATGCTGAGTTCGGCGGTGATCGGCTGCCCGACGCCGTACTTGCCCGCCTCCGGGCCGAACTCGACGGTCAGGGCCCGTTTGGCCGGGGCCGTCTCGAACGTGAACGTACGGGTCCCTGGCGCCCCGTCGTCGTCCTCGGTGGCCACCCGGACGGTGTACCGGGCACCGGCCGCGAGCGCGGCCGTGGAGCGCCATCTGCGGCCGTCGGCGGTGAGCTCGCCCGCCAGGTGGTGGCCCGCCGCGTCGGTGGCGACGACGTCGGTGATCCGGCCGTCGTCGCCCTTGGCGGTGACTTCGAGGGGCTTCTCCGGGTCGGCCTTCTTGCCGCCGAGGGGCGCGTTGAAGGCGATCTGGTCCGCCGCGTCGTAGGGCCTCGCCGACAGCGGATGGTCCCCGCCGCCCGCGCACGCCGTGGCGCCGGCGGTGACGGTGAGGGCCAGAAGGGTGCAGCTCAGAACAGTCCGAATGCGCGGCGTGTCGTTCATGACTTCACGCTAAGAACAATCCTCGCGGGTGGCGCGCCGGACATGGCAAACGAGGGGCCCGGTCACTTTCTCGTACGTACGAGCGAAGTGACCGGGCCCCTCGGGGTGTTACCGGGTACTGCGGACGGAGCTACTGGTTCTGGTTCTCACCGCGGTAGAACTCGAAGACCCAGCCCCAGATGCCGACCAGGATCAGCGGCGCGGAGAAGTACAGCAGCCACCAGCCCATCGCGATCGCGAGGAAGGCGAGCGCACCGCCGATGGCCAGCGAGAGCGGCTGCCAGCTGTGGGGGGCGAAGAAGCCCACCTCGCCGGCCTCGTCCGCGACGTCGGCCTCCTTGTTGTCCTGCGCCATGGCGTCGACCCGCTTGGCCGTGAAGGCCAGGTAGTAGCCGATCATGATGCACAGGCCGAACGCGAGGAACAGCGCCGTCGTACCGACCGGCTCCTTCGACCACACGCCATAGACGATCGCCATGGCGAGGACGAAGACGCTCAGCCAGATGAACATCTTGCCCTGGATCTTCACTTGCCGGTCTCCTTGCCGCCGGTGAGGGCCGCCGCCTCGTGACCCTTGTTCTCGAGCTGGTCGAGAGCAGCGATCTCGGGGTGGTGCAGATCGAACGCCGGGGATTCGGAACGGATCCGCGGCAGGGTGAGGAAGTTGTGCCGCGGCGGCGGGCAGGACGTCGCCCACTCGAGCGAACGGCCGTAGCCCCACGGGTCGTCGACCTCGACCTTCTTGCCGTACTTGGCCGTCTTCCAGATGTTGTAGAAGAAGGGCAGGATCGACAGACCGAGGAGGAACGAGGAGATCGTCGAGATCGTGTTCAGCATGGTGAAGCCGTCCGCGTCCAGGTAGTCCGCGTAACGCCGCGGCATGCCCTCCGCGCCCAGCCAGTGCTGCACCAGGAACGTGCCGTGGAAGCCCACGAACAGCGTCCAGAAGGTGATCTTGCCGAGCCGCTCGTCCAGCATCTTGCCGGTGAACTTCGGCCACCAGAAGTGGAAGCCGGAGAACATCGCGAACACCACGGTGCCGAAGACGACGTAGTGGAAGTGCGCGACCACGAAGTACGAGTCGGAGACGTGGAAGTCCATCGGGGGCGAGGCCAGGATGACGCCGGTCAGACCACCGAAGGTGAAGGTGATCAGGAAGCCGACGGCCCAGAGCATCGGTGTCTCGAAGGACAGCGAGCCCTTCCACATCGTGCCGATCCAGTTGAAGAACTTCACGCCGGTCGGTACGGCGATGAGGAACGTCATGAAGGAGAAGAACGGCAGGAGCACGCCACCGGTGACGTACATGTGGTGCGCCCACACGGTCACGGACAGACCGGCGATCGAGATGGTCGCGGCCACCAGGCCGATGTAGCCGAACATCGGCTTGCGGCTGAAGACCGGGATGACCTCGGAGATGATGCCGAAGAACGGTAGCGCGATGATGTACACCTCTGGGTGTCCGAAGAACCAGAAGAGGTGTTGCCAGAGCAAGGCGCCGCCGTTGGCGGCGTCGAACACATGCGCACCGAACTTGCGGTCCGCCTCCAGAGCGAACAGCGCGGCGGCCAGGACCGGGAAGGCCAGCAGGACCAGCACACCGGTCAGCAGGACGTTCCAGGTGAAGATCGGCATCCGGAACATCGTCATGCCGGGAGCGCGCATGCAGATGATCGTGGTGATGAAGTTGACCGAGCCGAGGATCGTGCCGAAGCCGGAGAAGGCCAGACCCATGATCCACATGTCGGCGCCGACGCCCGGCGAGCGGACCGCGTCCGACAGCGGGGAGTAGGCGAACCAGCCGAAGTCGGCCGCACCCTGCGGGGTGAGGAAGCCGGCCACCGCGATGATCGAGCCGAACAGGTAGAGCCAGTAGGCGAACATGTTCAGCCGCGGGAACGCCACGTCGGGCGCGCCGATCTGCAGCGGCATGATCCAGTTCGCGAAACCGGCGAACAGCGGCGTCGCGAACATCAGCAGCATGATCGTGCCGTGCATCGTGAACGCCTGGTTGAACTGCTCGTTCGACATGATCTGCGTACCCGGACGGGCCAGCTCGGCGCGCATGAAGAGCGCCATCAGGCCGCCGATGCAGAAGAACGCGAACGACGTGACCAGGTACATCGTGCCGATGGTCTTGTGGTCGGTGGTGGTCAGCCACTTCACCACGACATTGCCGGGCTGCTTGCGGCGTACCGGGAGCTCGTTCTCGTACGAGTCCTCAGCCGCGGCCGCACCCTGGGGTTCGTTGAGGATGCTCACAGTTGGTTCTTCTCCGCGTTCCTGGCCGGGTCCGTCTGCTCAATGCCCGACGGGATGTAGCCGGACTGCCCGTTCTCCGCCAGCTCCTTCAGGTGCTGCTGGTAGCGCTCCGGGGAGACCACCTTGACGTTGAACAGCATCCGGGAGTGGTCCACGCCGCAGAGCTCGGCGCACTTGCCGAGGAAGGTGCCTTCCCTGGTCGGCGTGACCTCGAACGAGTTGGTGTGGCCCGGGATGACGTCCTGCTTCATGAGGAAGGGGACCACCCAGAAGGAGTGGATGACGTCACGCGAGGTCAGCACGAAGCGGACCTTCTCGCCCTTCGGCAGCCACAGGGTCGGGCCCGGGTTGCCGGTCTGCGGGTTCCGGGTACCGGGGATGCCGGCGTCGTAGACGCCGCCCGCGTCGGCCGGGAACGCGTCACGGAACTTGTCCGGGATCGCCGCGAGGTTCTTGTCCTTCTTCGCGTCGCCGGTCACACCGGGAACGTTCTCGATGTAGTTGAAGCCCCAGCTCCACTGGTAGCCGACCACGTTGACCGTGTGGGCCGGCTTCGGGGAGAGCTCGAGGAGCTTCGACTCGTCGCGCGCGGTGAAGTAGAAGAGCACCGAGACGATGATCAGGGGGGTGACCGTGTACAGCGCCTCGATCGGCATGTTGTACCGGGTCTGCGGAGGAACCTCGACCTTGGTGCGGCTGCGCCGGTGGAAGATGGTGGCCCACAGGATGAGGCCCCACACCAGTACGCCGGTGGCGAGCGCGGCCGCCCACGATCCCTGCCAGAGGGAGAGGATCCGCGGAGCCTCTTCCGTCACCGGGGTGGGCATGCCAAGGCGGGGGAAGTCTTCCCAGTTGTACGAGCAGCCCGTGGCTGTCGCCAGGATCAGGCCCGCAGTCAGCACCTGCGGCAGCTTCCGCCGCATCGGGCGCCGCGGCATGGGGGTGCCTCCCACGCCCTGCGGGCCGTGGGGGAGGTCGGAGCCGTTGGGACTCACGTAGCGCCTTCCCGAGAGTCTCGGCCCGCGTAGGTCGGCTGCCACGGCCGTCCGTCTCGCTGGTCGGTCGCCGCCCCGGCCGCGGGCAGGGGTTTGGATGTTTATGCGGACCAAACCCTACTGGACGCTATTTGGGGTCGCGCGGGGAGGGTGCCCAACGCGCCGTCCGAGTCCCCGAAGGGGTGGACGCGACCCTTCCGCGGGGGGTCCGACGAGGGCCGATCGGCGGTGCGGGCGGGGGTTCTGACGGGGCCTTACCCGGCCGGGGTTAGCGTGGGCGGATGCCGTACTTCGACACCGCCTCGGCGGCTCCGTTGCACCCCGTCGCCCGTCAGGCGCTGCTTGCCGCCCTGGACGAGGGCTGGGCCGACCCGGCCCGGCTCTACCGGGAGGGGCGGCGGGCCCGGATGCTGCTCGACGCGGCCCGGGAGGCCGCCGCGGAGGCGGTGGGCTGCCGCCCCGACGAACTGGTCTTCACTCCTTCGGGGACGCGCGCGGTTCACGCGGGAATCTCCGGGGCGCTCGCGGGCCGTCGGCGTGTCGGGGACCGGCTCGTGGTGTCGGCCGTCGAACACTCCTCCGTACTGCATGCCGGCGAAGTCCACGCGGCGGCCGGTGGAACCCTGACCGAGGTGCCGGTGGACCGGTCGGGGGCGGTCGACCCGGCGGCGTACGCGGCGGCGCTCGGCCCGGACACCGCGCTGGCCTGTCTGCAGTCGGCCAACCACGAGGTGGGCACCGAGCAGCCGGTGGCCGAGGTGGCGGCGGCCTGCCGGGCGGCCGGGGTGCCGCTCCTGGTGGACGCGGCCCAGTCGCTCGGCTGGGGCCCGGTCGACGCGGACTGGTCGCTGCTCGCGGCCAGCGCCCACAAGTGGGGCGGGCCCGCCGGGGTGGGGCTGCTCGCGGTGCGCAAGGGAGTGCGGTTCGCCCCCCAAGGCCCGCCGGACGAACGGGAGTCGGGCCGCGCGCCGGGCTTCGAGAACCTGCCCGCGATCGTGGCGGCGGCGGCCTCGCTGCGCGCCGTACGGGCGGAGGCGGCGGCCGAGGCGGCGCGGCTGCGGGCGCTGGTCGACCGGATCAGGGCGCGGGTGCCGGAGCTGGTGCCGGACGTGGAGGTGGTGGGCGATCCGCTGCGGCGGCTGCCGCACCTGGTCACCTTCTCCTGTCTCTATGTCGATGGCGAGACCCTGCTGTCCGAGCTGGACCGGGAGGGTTTCTCCGTTTCGTCCGGTTCGTCGTGCACCAGTTCCACCCTGACGCCCAGCCATGTGCTGCGCGCCATGGGGGTGCTGAGCGAGGGCAACGTCCGGGTGTCGCTGCCCACCGGCACCACCGAGGACGAGGTCGACACCTTCCTGACCGCGCTGCCCCGGGTGGTGGCGGCGGTACGGGACCGGCTCGGCGCCCCGGCCGCCGGGCCCGCACCGGCCGCGGGTCCCGCGGCCCTGGTGCTCGACACCCTGGGCCGGCGCTGCCCGATCCCGGTGATCGAGCTGGCCAAGGTGATCGGCACGGTCCCGGTCGGCGGCACCGTCACCGTCCTGTCCGACGACGAGGCGGCCCGCTTGGACATCCCGGCCTGGTGCGAGATGCGCGGCCAGGAGTACCTGGGCGAGGAGCCGGGCCCGACGGGCGGCACCGCCTACGCGGTGCGCCGGGTGGCGTAGCCCGTACCGCGTCCGAGGCGGCCGGCCCGGCCGGGACGCGCGGGAGCCCCGGGGCGCACGGTGGGTGCGGGCCCCGGGGCTCCGGCGGTGGATTCAGGACAGATGCGCCTGGACCTCGGCGGCGGCGGTGTCGCCGTACGCCTTGGTGAAGCGGTCCATGAAGTTGGTGCGGCGCAGGGTGTACTCCTGGGTGCCGAGGGTCTCGATCACCAGGGTGGCGAGCATGCAGCCGACCTGGGCGGCGCGCTCCAGGCCGACGCCCCAGGCCAGGCCGGTCAGGAAGCCCGCGCGGAAGGCGTCGCCGACGCCGGTCGGGTCGACCTTGGCCTCCTCCTCGGCGCAGCCGACCTCGATCGGGTCCTCGCCGACCCGCTCGATGCGCACGCCGCGCGAGCCGAGGGTGGTGACCCGGTGGCCGACCCGGCCCAGGATCTCCTCCTCGGTCCAGCCGGTCTTCGACTCGATGAGGCCCTTCTCGTACTCGTTGGAGAAGAGGAACGCGGCGCCGTCGAGCAGGGTGCGGATCTCCTCGCCGTCCATGCGGGCGATCTGCTGCGAGAAGTCGGCCGCGAACGGGATGCCGCGGTCCCGGCACTCCTCGGTGTGGCGCAGCATCGCCTCGGGGTCGTCGGCGCCGATCAGGACCAGGTCGAGGCCGCCCACGCGGTCGGCGACGGCCTTGAGCTCGATCAGCCGGGCCTCGCTCATGGCGCCGGTGTAGAAGGAGCCGATCTGGTTGTGGTCCTTGTCCGTGGTGCACACGAAGCGGGCGGTGTGCAGGACCTCGGAGATGCGCACGGACGCGGTGTCGACGCCGTGCCGGTCGAGCCAGGCGCGGTACTCGTCGAAGTCGTACCCGGCGGCGCCCACCAGGACCGGGCGGCCGCCGAGCTGCCCCATGCCGAAGCAGATGTTCGGGCCGACGCCACCCCGCCGGATGTCGAGGTTGTCGACCAGGAACGACAGCGAGACCGTGTGCAGCTGGTCCGCCACGAGCTGGTCGGCGAACCGGCCCGGGAAGGTCATGAGGTGGTCGGTGGCGATGGAGCCGGTGACTGCGATACGCACGGCTGGGCTCTCCTGGCGGGGATGGTTGGGGTTGACGGTTCACGCTACCGGCTGGCCGGGCCGAAGCCGAACAGTGGAAACTACCTCAGAGTAGGGCTTTTCTCCGAACCCGGACCGTGCGTACGGTGCGGCCATGACCCAGTACCCCGCTCCTCGTGAGCACCAGGAGTCCGAATTCAGCCTTGCGGAGCTGTGCGGTGACGGCGCACGGATGGCACCGCACTGGGTGATCCCGGCCGCCCCGGCGACCCGGCCGGTCCCGCCGGCCGCGATCCACGGGGTACGGGTGCCCGCCGCGTCCGCCCGGCTGATCGCGGCCACCGCCGAGTACGGGGCCTGAGCCCCCCCGGAACCGGATCGGTGGCGCTCCCGTCCCAGAGGTGTCTTCCGCAGGGACACCACGGTCGAAGGAGCGCGCGGTGAGCAGCAGTACGGAGAACCGGCCCAGGAAACGCGGTCCGCTGGTCGTCGCCTCGGTGGCGGCGGGCGTGCTGGTGGTCGGCGGCGGGGTGTACTACGCGGCCACCGCGTTCGGTGACGGCGACGGCACCGGTGACGCGAAGTCGATGTCGGCCGCTCCCGAACCGCCGCCGCTGCGTCTGGACGGTACGAGCGGCACAGGCGGCGGCGCGGGTGACGGCGGCCCGGGGATCGCCCCGGGCGAGCCGGATCCGGGCGGCGGCCCCGACGGTGGCCCGAACGGCACCGTCTACCGGACCAAGGGCCCACTCCCCCAAGGGCCCTCCTCGGCCGCGGTCCACCGGCCGGAGGGCCGGGTCACCTCCGCGGAGGTGACCCGGCTGGCCGAGGCACTGGGCATCCCCGGCGCCCCGGCCCTGGTCGGTGACGTGTGGCGGCTGACCCCTGAGAAGGACAGTGCGGGGCTTCGGCTCGATGTGTCGGCCAAGGCGCCGGGCAGCTGGACGCTCAGCCGGTACGACGGCCTCCCGATCGGCGACTCCTGCCTCAAGGGCAAGGCGTGCCCGCCGCCGGGCGAGGCGAAGCCGCCGACGGGCGGCGGGTCGCCGCTGAGCGAGGCGGCGGCGAAGGCGGCCGCGGCACCGATCCTGAAGGCGATCGGGCAGGACGACGCCAAGCTGGACGCGAGCGGGATCTCGAACGGCTCGGTGCGGGTGGTGAACGCCGATCCGGTGGTCGACGGGCTGCCCACGTACGGCTGGTCGACGTCGCTGCACATCGGTTCGGACGGTGCCGTGACGGCGGGCGGCGGACGGCTGAAGGACCCGGTGAAGGGCGCCGTCTATCCGGTGGTGGACGCGAAGAAGGCGCTCGCGGACCTCAACGAGGCGTCGAAGGGCACCGGCCGGATCGGCGACGGCTCGTGCGGCACGCCCGCGCCGGGCGGCACCGCGCCGCAGTGCGCGACGATCGCGCGGCCCGCGCCGCCGCGGGAGGTGACGGTGACCGGGGCGCGGTTCGGGCTGGCCGCGCGGTACGTGGCCGGCGAGCAGGTGCTCGTGCCGTCGTGGCTGTTCGACGCGAAGGGCGAGCCGGGCACCCGCCCGTTCACGGTGGCCCGCACGGCGGTCGACGCCCGCTACCTGGCCCCGCCGGCCGAGGCCACCCCCTCCCCCGCCCCGACCCCCTCCGCCGACCAGGGCGCGGCGCCCCGCGCGGTGACCGCGTACGGCGTGGACCCGGGCGGCCGGAAGCTGTCGGTGACCTTCTGGGGCGGTGTGTGCAGCAACTTCACGGTGAAGGCGGACGAGACCGCGGGCGCGGTGACCGTCCGGGTCGAGGAGACCCCGAAGGAGCCGGGCCGGGTCTGCGTCATGCTCGCCCAGGAGGTGACCGTCACGACGACCCTGCGGAGCCCGCTGGGCGACCGCGCGGTGGTGGACGGCGCGAGCGGGCAGCGGATCCCGCAGAAGTAGGCCCGACAACCCGCGAGGGCGGTACCTCCCGGCTTCCGGGGAGGTACCGCCCTCGCGTGCGTACGGGGTGAGGCTTAGCTGAAGCTGTCGCCGCAGGCGCAGGAGCCCGTGGCGTTGGGGTTGTCGATCGTGAAGCCCTGCTTCTCGATGGTGTCGACGAAGTCGATCGAGGCGCCGCCGAGGTAGGGGGCGCTCATGCGGTCGGTGACGACCTTGACGCCGTCGAAGTCCTTGACGACGTCGCCGTCGAGCGAGCGCTCGTCGAAGAACAGCTGGTACCGCAGGCCGGAGCAGCCACCGGGCTGAACGGCGACGCGCAGCGCCAGGTCGTCACGGCCTTCCTGGTCGAGCAGGGCCTTGACCTTGGCCGCGGCGGCGTCGGTCACGATGATGCCGTCGGTGACGGTGGTGGTCTCGTCCGATACGGACATCTACATCTCTCCCGGGTTGTACGGAGACTGCTTGCCGACGTTGCAACCGGCGGGGCCGCTGGTTCATTCCGGCCTGGGCGTGTCTTTGCCTCTTTTCATGCTCGCACACCCTGTCCAGCGGTGCGGAGCTCGAATTCGTCACATCGACACTATGGCCATCGTCAAACTGACATTAACCGGTTATGATAGATAGCGTCATTTAGACGAAAAGGTGTTTCGAAGTCTCACCGCTGAAGTAGAAAGGGTGCGTGACGTGACCACCGCCCAGCCCTTGGACGTCCAGCCGACGCCGCTCGCCCTGCTCCTGCTCGGCCGGGAGGCCGACCCGAAGAGCGAGCGCGGCGTGGAGTGCCCCGGCGACCTGCCCTCCCCGTCCGACCCCGACCTGGTGGCCCGCGCCCGCGCCGCCAAGGAGAAGCTGGGGGACAAGGTCTTCGTCCTCGGGCACCACTACCAGCGCGACGAGGTCATCCAGTTCGCCGACGTCACCGGCGACTCCTTCAAGCTCGCCCGCGACGCCGCCGCCAAGCCGGAGGCCGAGTACATCGTCTTCTGCGGTGTGCACTTCATGGCCGAGTCGGCGGACATCCTGACCGGCGACGACCAGAAGGTCGTCCTGCCGGACCTGGCCGCGGGCTGCTCGATGGCCGACATGGCCACCGCCGAGCAGGTCGCCGAGTGCTGGGACGTGCTGACCGAGGCCGGGATCGCCGAGCAGGTCGTGCCCGTCTCGTACATGAATTCGTCCGCCGACATCAAGGCGTTCACCGGCAAGCACGGCGGCACCATCTGTACCTCCTCCAACGCCGAGAAGGCCCTGAACTGGGCCTTCGAGCAGGGCGAGAAGGTGCTCTTCCTGCCGGACCAGCACCTCGGCCGCAACACCGCCGTCCGCGACCTCGGCCTGTCCCCCGACGACTGCGTCCTCTACAACCCGCACAAGCCGAACGGCGGCCTGACCGTCAAGCAGCTGCGCGACGCGAAGATGATCCTGTGGCGCGGGCACTGCTCGGTGCACGGCCGGTTCAGCCTGGAGTCCGTCGAGGACGTGCGCGCCCGGATCCCCGGCGTCAACGTCCTGGTGCACCCCGAGTGCAAGCACGAGGTGGTCGCCGCCGCGGACCACGTCGGCTCCACCGAATACATCATCAAGGCCCTGGAGGCGGCCCCGGCCGGTTCCAAGTGGGCCATCGGCACCGAGCTCAACCTGGTGCGCCGGCTCGCCAACCGCTTCGCCGCCGAGGACAAGGAGATCGTCTTCCTCGACAAGACGGTCTGCTTCTGCTCGACCATGAACCGGATCGACCTGCCGCACCTAGTGTGGACCCTGGAGTCGCTGGCCGAGGGCAACCTGGTCAACCAGATCCAGGTGGACCGGGAGACCGAGGCGTTCGCCAAGCTCGCCCTGGAGCGGATGCTGGCCCTGCCGTAACCGCCGTCACCGCCGGAACGATTCACCGAGCTCGTTCCCGTACGCACCGAGGGGCGCCCCGCACGAAGCGGAGCGCCCCTCGGGCGTGCGACGGGCCTGCCGTACGGGTCAGACGCCCGCCGGCTCCTCCTTGGCCTGCGGCGGGACCTGGGCGCCGCCCGAGCCCTCGCCGCCGTCCTTCGCCGCCCGCTTCGCCGCCTTGCGGCCCGCGCGGCGCTCCTTGCGGAGCTCCACCATCGCGTACAGCGTCGGCACGAGCAGCAGGGTCAGCAGCGTCGAGCTGATCAGACCGCCGATCACGACCACGGCCAGCGGCTGCGCGATGAAGCCGCCCTCACCGGTGACCCCGAGGGCCATCGGCAGCAGCGCGAAGATCGTCGCCAGGGCCGTCATCAGGATCGGGCGGAGCCGGTGCCGGCCGCCCTCGATGACGGCCTCGACCACGCCGAGGCCCTGCGCCCGGTACTGGTTGATCAGGTCGATCAGGACGATCGCGTTCGTCACCACGATGCCGATCAGCATCAGCATGCCGATCATCGCCGGGACGCCCATCGGGGTGCCCGTGGCGATCAGCAGACCGATCGCGCCGGTCGCCGCGAACGGGATCGACACCAGCAGGATCAGCGGCTGGATCAGCGACCGGAAGGTCGCCACGAGCAGCATGAAGACGATCGCGACGGCCGCCAGCATGGCCAGGCCCAGCTTCACGAACGCGTTGCTCTGGTCCTCCGACACACCGCCGATGGTCGCGGTCGCGCCCTCCGGCAGGTCGAGCGCCGTCAGCTTGCTCTGCAGGTCGGCGCTGACCGCGCCGGTGTTGTCCCCGGTCGGGGTCGCCGTGATCGTCGCCGAACGGGCGCCGTCGATCCGGGTCTTGGAGACCGGGCCCGCCACCAGCTCGACGGTCGCCACGTCACCCAGCTTCAGCGGGCCGACCGGCAGCGCCTTCAGCTCGGCCAGCGTGGTCGCGGGCTTCGCCGAGGTGAGCACCACATCGCGCTCGGTGTCGTCGAGGATCGCCTTCGCGGACGGGGTGCCGTGCACCGCCTGCGCCACGATCATCGCCAGCGAGGCGTCGTCGAGACCCGCGTCGGCGGCCTTGTCGTTGGCCTTCACCGAGACCCGCGGCACCGACTGGGACAGGTCGCTCTGCACGTCGGTGACGTTCTTCAGACCGGCCACGGCCTTCCTGACCTGGTCGGCGGCCTTCGCCAGGACGTCCGAGTCGGCGGCCTTGACGACCACCTTCAGGTCCTGGTTGCTGAAGGCGTCGCCCGCCGCGATCGTGGTGTCGCCGATGCCGTCGAGCTTGCCGAGCGCCGCGTCGATGGCGTCCTTGGTCTTCTCGTACGGGGCGTCGTCCTCCAGGGTCACCTGGTAGGACGCCTGGTTGGTGCCGGTGCCGCCGCCGAACGCCGCCATGAAGCCGGACGAACCGATGGTGACCTGGTAGTCCTTGACGCCCTCGGCGTCGGCGATGACCTTCTCGACCTTCTTCGCGGCCTCGTCGGTCGCCGCCAGGCTGGTGCCCGGCGGCAGCTCCTGCTTGACGCTGAGCAGCTTCTGCTCGCCCTGGTCGAAGAAGTTGGTCTTCAGCAGACCGCCCATGCCGAACGTGACGAGCAGGACGACGAGCGCGATCGCCACACTGGTGAGGCGGCGCCGGGTCGCGAACCGCAGCACCGGCACGTACGCGCGCTGCAGCCTGCTGCGGTTCTCCTTCTCCTCGGCGAGCCTGCGGGCCTCGTCCGGGTCCTCCGAGGTGCCCTTCGGGGCGCGCAGGAACCAGTACGAGAGCACCGGCACCACGGTCAGCGACACCAGCAGCGACGCGAGCAGCGCGGCCGTCACGGTCAGCGAGAAGGAACCGAACAGCTCGCCGACGATGCCGCCGACCAGACCGATCGGCAGGAAGACGGCGACGGTGGTGAGCGTCGAGGACGTGACCGCGCCCGCCACCTCCTTGACCGCCGTGACGATCGCGGCCTGCCGCTCCTCGCCGTACCCGAGGTGCCGCTTGATGTTCTCCAGGACCACGATCGAGTCGTCGACGACCCGGCCGATGGCGATGGTGAGCGCGCCCAGGGTGAGCATGTTCAGGGACAGGTCACGGGTCCACAGCACGATCAGCGCGAGGACCACCGACAGCGGGATCGACACCGCGGTCACCAGGGTGGAGCGCACCGAGGCCAGGAACAGCAGGATCACCAGGACGGCCATGACCAGACCGAGGGCGCCCTCGGTGGTGAGGCCGGAGATGGACTTGGCGACGGCCGGGCCCTGGTCGGAGACGACCGTCAGCTGGGCGCCGGCGCCCAGGTCCTGACGCAGCTTCGGCAGCTTGTCCTGCACCGCGTCCGAGATGTCGACGGCGCTGCCGTCCTTGTCCATGGTGGCCATCACGGCCAGGCTGGGCTTGCCGTCGGTACGGGTGATCGACACCCGGCGGGCCTCGTCCTGCCGGACCGTGGCCACGTCACCGAGCCGGACCGCCTTGCCCTGCTCGGGCTTGATCCGCAGGTCCTGGATCTGCTTCAGCGAGGTGTAGCCGCCGCCGACCTGCACGGTCCTGGTCATGCCGCCCTCGGTGAAGGCACCGGCCGGCATGGTGCCGCCGCCGTTCTTCAGCGCCTCCGCCAGCTTCAGGGTGCTCAGGCCCGCCGCGGCGAGCTTCTTCTCGTCCGGGGTGACCGAGACCTGGAGGTCCTGGACGCCGTCGATGGTGACCTGGCCGACGCCCTCGATGTCCTTCAGGACCGGGACGACGGTGCGCTCCAGCTCGTCGGCGAGCGCCTGCGGGTCCTTGTCCGAGGACGCCGCCAGGACCACCGTCGGGATGTCGTCGGTCGAACCGGCGACCACCTGCGGCTCGACCGTGCTCGGCAGCTGCGCCCGGGACCGGTTCACCGCCTGCTGGACGTCGGCGACCAGCTGCTTGGTGCCCTCGTCGCCGTAGTCGAAGCTGGCCATGATGACCGCGCTGCCCTCGGCGGCGGTCGAGGTGATCCCCTTGATGCCGTCGACGGCCTTGAGGGAGTTCTCCAGCGGCTCGACGACCTGCTTCTCCACCACGTCGGGCGAGGCGCCCTGGTACGGGGCGATGACCGAGACCACCGGGAACTCGATCGACGGCAGCAGCTGCTGCTTCAACTGCGGGATCGCGATGGCCCCGAAGAGCAGCGCGATGAGCGACATCAGCCCTATCAGGGCCCGTTGCGACAGGCTGAATCTGGACAGCCAGGACATGGTGGGGACTCTCTTCTGTGGCGTACTCGGCGTACTCGGCAGACTCGGCGGACTCGTCGTGCTTGTCGTGCGTGTCGTGCTCGTCGTGCTCGACCGGCGTCCGGGCTCCCCCCCAGGGGTGCCCCGGATACACCTTCAGCCATGGGGAGGGCCCGATCCTCGGCCCCCGGGCCCAAATCCGTCCGCCGCGCATACCGCGTCTGGAGTACGCCGCGCCCCGGGGTCACTCCACCCTTGGACGTACCAGCCCCGACTCGTACGCCACCACCACCAGCTGCGCCCGGTCGCGCGCGCCGAGTTTCGCCATGGTCCGGTTCACATGGGTCTTCACGGTGAGCGGGCTGACGTCGAGCCGGTCGGCGATCTCGTCGTTCGGATGCCCGCCCGCCACCAGGACCAGGACCTCGCGCTCGCGGGCGGTGAGCGCCGACAGCCGCTCCGAGTAGCCGCGGCCGCCCGCGCCGTCCGGGTCCGCGCCGCCGCCCTGCGCCAGGAAGCTCGCGATCAGGCCCTTGGTCGCGACCGGCGACAGCAGCGCCTCGCCCGCGTGCGCGATCCGGATCGCACCGAGCAGTTCCTCGGGCTCGGCGCCCTTGCCGAGGAAGCCCGAGGCCCCGGCGCGCAGCGACTGCACCACGTACTCGTCGACCTCGAAGGTCGTCAGCATGACGATCCTGACGTTCGAGAGCTCCGGGTCCGCGGTGATCAGCCGGGTCGCGGCGAGCCCGTCGGTGCCGGGCATCCGGATGTCCATCAGGACGACATCGGCCCGCTCGGAGCGGGCGAGCGCGACCGCCTGGGCGCCGTCGGCGGCCTCGCCGACCACCTCCATGTCCGGTTCCGAGTTCACCAGGACCTTGAACGCGCTGCGCAGCAGCGCCTGGTCGTCGGCCAGCAGCACCCGGATGGTCATGCGTCCTCCCCGCGGATCGGCCGGTCCGCCCCGCGGTCGGCCGGCACCGGCAGTATCGCCTGCACCCGGAAACCGCCCCCGTAGCGGGGTGCGGCGGTGAGCGTGCCGCCGAGCGCGGTCACCCGCTCCCGCATCCCGAGCAGCCCGTGCCCGCCCAGGCCACCGGTCCCGCCGTCGGACCCGCCGTCGGCGACCACCGCCGGAACCGTCCCCGACCCGTCGTCGAGGACGGTGATCTCCACCGTGCGGCCCACCCGGATCACACTCACCTCGGCCCGCGCGTCCGGGCCCGCGTGCTTACGCACATTGGTCAGCGACTCCTGGATGATCCGGTACGCGGCGAGGTCGACGGCCGCGGGCAGCGCGGCGGCGCTCCCGGTGCGGGCCAGCTCCACCGGCAGACCGGCGTTGCGGAAGGTGACCAGCAGATCCTCCAGGACGGCGAGCCCGGACACCGGTTCGGTGGGTGCCTCGGGATCACCGGACTGCCGCAGCAGCCCGACCGTGGCCCGCAGCTCGTCGAGCGCCGACCGGGACGCCGTACGGACGTGCGCGAGGGCCTCCTTCGCCTGGTCGGGACGCTTGTCCATGACGTGCGCGGCGACCCCGGCCTGCACATTGACCAAGGCGATGTGATGGGCGACGACATCGTGCAGGTCCCGGGCGATCCGCAGCCGCTCCTCGGCGACCCGCCGCCTGGCCTCCTCCTCCCGGCTGCGTTCGGCCCGCTCGGCCCGCTCCCGGATGGCGTCCACGAACGCCCGGCGGCTGCGCACCGCGTCACCGGCCGCGGCGGCCATCCCGGTCCAGGCGAAGGCACCCAGGTTCTCCTGCGCGTACCAGGGGGTGGGTCCGAAGACCATGGCGGCGAAGGTGACCGCCGCCATGGTGGCGAGGCCGAGCCGCCAGGTGGTGGGCCGGTCGGTGCGGGAGGCGACCGTGTAGAGGGCGACGACGGCGCTCATGGTGATCGGCACCGGCCGTTCGTCGCCGACCAGCTCGATCAGCGAAAGACCGGTGGTGACCGCGAGCACCGGGATCGGGCGGCGGCGCCGGAACACCAGGGCCGCGGCCCCCAGCAGCATCAGGACCACCCCGCCGGGCGTCGGCACCCGCGCGCCGAAGCTCGGCCCGCCGGCGTCGCCGTGCGGGTCGGTGAAGGAGCCGAAGACCATGCACCCGAACACGGCCACGGCGAGGCCCGCGTCGAACGCGAGCGGATGGGTGCGCAGCCAGCGCCCGGTCCGCGCGAGCAGGCTGCGATCGGAGCGGTCGGTCGTCACAGCGGAGAACGGTACGGGGTGCGGGCGCCCGGGACCGAGTCGATCAGCGCCCGTCCCGGCAGCGGGCGCGGTGTCAGCCGGGGATCAGGCCGTCGTCCGAGAGCATGTCCCTGACCTCGTCCAGCGTCGCGTCCGGAGCCGGCAGGATCAGCTCCGACGGCTCCAGGGCGTCGTCCGGAAGCGGCGCGCCGAGCCGCCGTACCGCGTCGAGCAAGGCCCCCAGCGTGCGCCGGAAGCCCTCCTCGTCGCCCGACTCCATCTCGGCGAGCAGCTCGTCGTCGAGCTTGTTCAGCTCCACGAAGTGGCTGTCGGCCAGCTTCCACTGGCCCTCCCCCATGATCCGTACGATCATGACGCGCGTCCTTTACGGGGCTCGGGACTACTGCTGTCGGGACTGCGGCTCTCGGGACTACTGCTTGTCGAAGCGGGGGTGGGACTGCTGGCCCTGCGCCTGCGCGGAGCCGTCACCGCCCTCGATGGCCTGCTGCTGCGCCGACGGGCCGCCCGCCAGCTCGGCCTTCATCCGCTGGAGCTCCAGCTCCACATCGGTGCCGCCGGACAGCCGGTCCAGCTCCGCCTGGATGTCGTCCTTCGCCAGACCCGACTGGTCGTCGAGCGCGCCCGAGGCGAGCAGCTCGTCGATCGCCCCGGCCCGCGCCTGGAGTTGCGCCGTCTTGTCCTCGGCCCGCTGGATCGCCAGACCGACGTCGCTCATCTCCTCCGAGATGCCGGAGAACGACTCCGCGATCCGGGTCTGCGCCTGGGCCGCCGTGTACGTGGCCTTGATCGTCTCCTTCTTGGTGCGGAAGGCGTCGACCTTGGCCTGCAGCCGCTGCGCCGCGAGGGTGAGCTTCTCCTCCTCGCCCTGGAGCGTCTGGTGCTGCACCTCCAGATCGCTGACCTGCTGCTGCAGCGCGGCCCTGCGGGACAGCGCCTCGCGCGCCAGGTCCTCACGGCCGAGCGCCAGCGCCTTGCGGCCCTGGTCCTCCAGCTTCGAGGACTGGCCCTGCAGCTGGTTCAGCTGGAGTTCGAGGCGCTTGCGGGAGGTCGCCACGTCGGCGACGCCACGACGCACCTTCTGCAGCAGCTCCAGCTGCTTCTGGTAGGAGTAATCGAGGGTCTCGCGCGGATCCTCGGCCCGGTCGAGGGCCTTGTTTGCCTTCGCGCGGAAGATCATCCCCATACGCTTCATGACACCGCTCATGGGCTTCGCGCGCCCCCTTCTGACGGACTCGGCTCAAGGACTCCAACAAGAACCACAGTACGGTTCTTCTCTCCATTACCGCACTGTTCGGGCCCTGATGTGCTCCTCCCCAAGGACGAGTGGTGACCCTCCGGCATCCCGCCCAGGGAGTAGGGAGATCTCCGGGTCACCGCCCCTTCCACCGGCGAAGACGCGGGCCGTTAGCGGATCGTTCCCGCCCACGCTGGGTCCCACACCCCGCAGCACGTACCCTGGCCTTGTGTTCCGTAGCCGTTCGAAGGATGAGAAGGCCCCCACCGACAAGGTGACGGCGGACCTCTCCAAGCAGCCCCGCGACCCCGAGGCCCCCAAGGGCCGCCCGACCCCGAAGCGGAGTGACGCACAGACCCAGCGCCGCCGCGCGCAGTCCGCGCCCGTGGACCGCAAGGACGCGGCCAAGCGCCAGCGCGAGGCGCGCCGCTCCGACCTGGCCCGTCAGCGCGAGGCGCTGAACAGCGGCGACGAGCGCTACCTGCCGCCCCGTGACAAGGGCCCGGTGCGCCGCTTCGTCCGCGACTTCGTGGACTCGCGCTTCACCATCGCCGAGTTCTTCCTGCCGATGGCCGTGATCATCCTGGTGCTCTCGCTGTTCGGCAACGCCAACCGTGGCCTGCAGAACATCGCGCTGCTGCTCTGGGCCGGTGTGATCGCCATGATCGTCATCGACTCGATCGGCATCTGGCTGCGGCTGCGCAAGCAGCTCGCGGAGCGCTTCCCGAACGAGCCGAAGCGCGGCGCCGTCGCGTACGGCCTCATGCGCACCCTCCAGATGCGCCGACTGCGACTGCCGAAGCCGCAGGTCAAGCGCGGAGAGCGGCCCTGAGCGGGGACCTCTCGGCCGCGACTGCGGGCGAGCTGCTGCCCGTGGTCGGCCACTGGCCCGTCGTGCCCGGCGGGCTGCGCGACACCATCCGCCAGGAGCTGATCGCCCGCCAGCTCGACGAGCAGATAGCCGGCCGCTACCCGGTGGGGCAGCGGCTGCGCATCCTCGACGCGGGCATGGGCCAGGGCACCCAGGCTCTCCGGCTGGCCCGGGCCGGACACACCGTGACCGGCCTCGAAGCCGACCCCGAGCTGCTGAAGGCGGCCCGCGAATCGCTCGCCACCGAACCGGCGGGCATCCGTGAGCGGGTCCGGCTGCTCCAGGGCGACGGCCGCGAGACCGGTGTGCACTTCCTGCCCGGCAGCTTCGACGTGGTCCTCTGCCACGGCGTCCTGATGTACGCCGACGAGCCCGACGCCCTGCTCGCCGGCCTCGCCCGGATGCTGGCCCCCGGCGGCCTGCTCTCCCTCGTCGTGCGCAACGCCGAGGCCCTCGCCATGCGGCCCGGGCTGGCCGGCGACTGGACGGGCGCGCTCAGCGGCTTCGATTCGGACGTCTACACCGACCGCAACGGGGTGAAGGTCCGGGCCGACCGGCTCGACGCCCTCACCACCACCCTCGCCGGGATCGCCGCCCCGCTGCACGCCTGGTACGGCGTGCGGGTCTTCACCGACGGCATCCCCGGCGACGTGGGCCTGCCCGCCGCCGACGAGCTGGAGCGGCTGCTCGCCGCCGAGGACCGGGCCGGGCGGATCGAGCCCTACCGGCGGATCGCCGGACTGCTGCATCTGTGCGGGGTACGGGGCTGAGCCCTGCGGCACGGGCCCGCGCCGCGTGCCGGGCTCCGGCCCCGTACCGCACCCCCTGATCGGGTGCCTCCACCGAGGCGTGCGGGGCGCCCGGCGCCGAGACTGCGGTCATGAGACGTCTCCTGCTCCCCCTCGCCGCCGGGGCCTGCGCCACCCTGCTCGTCGGCGGCTGCTCCGGCGGCTCCGCGCCCCAGGCCCAGCGGTCCACCCAGGCCGCCGCCCCGTTCGTCTCCAACCAGCTCCAGGACGACTACCAGGCCGTCATCAAGAACGTGCTGCCCTCCGTCGTCCAGATCGACGCCTCGCAGAGCCTCGGCTCCGGCGTCGTCTACGACGACAACGGCCACATCGTCACCAACGCGCACGTCGTCGGCCAGGAACGCACCTTCAAGGTGACCGCGGCGACCGGCGGCCAGCCCGTCGCCGCCAAGCTGGTCGCCGCCTATCCCGAGCAGGACCTCGCCGTCATCAAGCTGGACAGCGTGCCGTCCGGCCTCAAGGCCGCGAAGCTCGGCGACTCCAGCAAGGTCGACATGGGCCAGATCGTCCTCGCCATGGGCTCCCCGCTCGGCCTGTCCGGCAGCGTCACCCAGGGCATCGTCTCGGCGACCGGCCGCACCGTCAGCGAGGGCCGCACCGGCGGCGGCACCGGCGCGACCATCGGCAACATGGTGCAGACCTCCGCCGCGATCAACCCCGGCAACAGCGGGGGCGCCCTCGTCAACCTCGACAGCGAGGTGATCGGCATCCCGACGCTCGCCGCGACCGACCCCGAGCTGGGCGGGGGCTCGGCGCCCGGCATCGGGTTCGCGATCCCCGCGTCGATGGTGCGGACCGTGGCCGACCAGATCATCACCACCGGGAAGGTGACGGACTCCGGGCGGGCGGCGCTGAACATCACCGGGCGGACGGTGCTCGACGACGCGTACGAGCCGGCCGGGGTGGCGATCGTGGAGGCGACGGCGGGTGGGGCGGCGGCGAAGGCGGGGCTGCGGGCGGGGGATGTGATCACACGGCTGGCGGACGATCCGATCACGACGATCACGTCGCTGTCGGAGTCGTTGGCGGAGCGGAAGCCGGGGGACGAGGTGTCGGTGGTCTTCACGCGCGGTTCGCGCGAGGAGAAGACGGAGGCGACGCTGGGCGAGATCTGAGGGGGCGCGGGTGGGGGCGCGGGTGGTGGGTGGGGGCGCGGGTGCGGGTGGTGGGTGGGTGCGCGTGGGCCGTTCCGGGGGTCGTGTCCGGGACTGCATGATTTACGGCGCGGAACCGCCCCACAGTCCTTGACCTGACTCTTCCCGCGCCACAAATCACGCTTTACGTCCCGAACACGACCCCCTGCACGTCCCCCGCTCCCCGCAGCCACCCTCCGCGCGCCGGGGGAGGGGGAAGGGGGTGGGCCACGTCGTCACCCTCCACGCGCCGGGGGCGTCACCGGCGGGAGGGAGTGGGGGGTGTGCAGGGAGGTGGGTCCGGGACGTAAAGCGTGATTTGTGGGGCGGCGGGAGGGGCGGTGAGGACTGTAGGGCGGTTGGCCGCGCCGTAAATCATGCAGTCCCGGACCCACCTCCCGGAACACCCCCCGCTCCCGCACCCACCGCGCAACGCGGCAACCGCAGCGCGCCCTAGCCCTCCGCGTCCAGCTGCATCGGGCCGTAGATCTTCGTGCCGTCCTCCGAGAGCGTCACCTGTGTGGTCCCCCCGTCAAGGAGTTCCCGCCAGTTCTCGCCGAGCCAGGACTCCGCGTCCCCCTGCGTCGTGAACTCCTCCGGCGTCACCGCCGGAGCCACCTCGGTGCCGTCGGACTTCTCGAACCGCCACGTCCATGCCATGTCCGCCTCCGGATGATCGGTTTCCTGCCCGCAGCGTAGCCGGGCGCGCACCCCTCGCGGGGGCGCGGGAGGATCTAGGGGTGGAACTGACTCTGCTCGGCACCGGTGCCCCCCTCGGACTCCCCCGGCCCGGCTGCCCCTGCGCGGTGTGCGCGGTGTCCCGTGGGGAGCGGGCGCGGGCGGCGACCTCGTTGTTGGTGGACGGGGCGCTGCTGCTCGACCTGACGCCGGGTGCGGCGCTCGCGGCGGCCCGGTCGGGCCACTCGTTGGTGGGGGTGCGGCAGGTGTTGCTGACGCATCCGCACGACGGGCCCGCGGTGGAGCTGCCCGCGGGGCTGCCGGCGGCGGGGCGGGTGCCGGACGGCCGGGAGTTGACGCTGATCAGCGGGCACACGGTGCGGGCGGTGCCGATGGACGCGCCGGGGACCGGGTACGAGGTGGTGTCGGCGGAGGGTGAGCGGTTGCTGTATCTGCCGCCGGGCGGGGCTCCGGCGGGGCTGCCGGACGGGGGGCGGCCGCCGTACGACATGGTGCTGCTGGATGTGACGGGGCGGCCGGACGCGCTCGCGCGGTTGCGGGCGGCGGGGGCGGTGGGCGCGGGGACGGATGTGGTGGCGGTGCATCTGGATCATGACGCGCCGGCGGGGGCGGAGCTGGACCGGCGGCTGGCGGCGGCGGGGGCGCGGGCGGTGCCGGACGGGACGACGTTGTACGTGGGTGAGTATCACGCGGTGCCGGATGTGCCGCTGCGGACGCTGGTGACGGGTGGGGCGCGGTCGGGGAAGTCGGTGGAGGCGGAGCGGCGGCTTGAGACGTTCCCCGACGTGCTGTACGTGGCGACGGGCGGGGTGCGCGGGGGCGACGAGGAGTGGGCGGACCGGGTGCGGCTGCACCGGGAGCGGCGGCCGGGGTCGTGGCGTACGGCGGAGACGACGGATCTGGTGCCGTTGCTGGCGGCGGAGGGGCCGCCGGTGCTGGTGGACTGTCTGTCGTTGTGGCTGACGGACGCGATGGACGCGGTGGGGGCGTGGGACGACGAGGTGTGGGGGTCGGGGGGCCGGGAGGCGTTGGCGGAGCGGGTGGCGGCGTTGGTGGCGGCGGTGCGGGCGACGCGGCGGCGGGTGGTGGCGGTGACGAACGAGGTGGGTTCGGGGGTGGTGCCGGCGACGGCGTCGGGGCGGCGGTTCCGGGACGAGCTGGGGCGGTTGAACGCGGCGTTCGCGGCGGAGTGCGAGGAAGTGCTTCTGGTGGTGGCGGGGCAGGCGTTGGTGCTGCGCGGGTAGGGTGCGAGCGACCGATGTGTGCGTGCCCACCAGCGTTTGATGCCTAGGCGGAAGCAACCTTGAACCTCGACGACTTCTCCGATCTGATCGAGCGCCCCGACGGGGGGATACGGCGTGACGCCGAGGAGCGCAGGGAGCGGCTGACTGTCCGCCCGGGTGCGCTGGGGCGGCTCGACGAGCTGGGTGAGTGGCTGGCGGCGGCGCAGGGTGCCGTGCCGGTGCGGCCGGTGGTGGCGCCGAAGGTGGTGCTGTTCGCGGGTGACCACGGGGTGGCGTCGCTCGGGGTGTCCGGGCGGGCGGCCGGTGGTGGTCATGAGCTGGTGCGGGCGGTGCTCGACGGGGTGAGCCCGGTGGCGGTGCTGGCGCGGGCGCAGGACGTGCCGGTGCGGGTGGTGGACGCGGGTCTCGACTGTGATCCGGGGCTGTTGCCTGCGGAGGTGTCGCGGCGGCGGGTGCGGCGGGGTTCGGGCCGGATCGACGTGGAGGACGCGCTGACGGCCGATGAGGCGTTGGCGGCGTTGGAGCTGGGGATCGCGGTCGCCGACGAGGAGGCGGATTCGGGCACCGATCTGGTGGTGCTCGGTGATCTGAGCGTGGGTGGTACGACTCCGGCGGCGGTGCTGATCGCGGCGCTGTGCGGGACGGACGCGTCGGTGGTGACGGGTCGGGGCGGCGCGGGGATCGACGATCTGGCGTGGATGCGCAAGTGTGCGGCGGTGCGGGACGCGCTGCGGCGGGCCCGGCCCGCGCTGGGTGATCAGCTGGAGCTGCTGGCGGCGGTGGGCGGCGCGGATCTGGCGGCGACGACGGGTTTCCTGTTGCAGGCGTCGGTGCGGCGGCTGCCGGTGCTGCTCGACGGTGTGGTGGGTGCGGCGTGTGCGCTGGTGGCGCAGCGGGCCGCGTTCCGGGCGCCGGACTGGTGGCTGGCGGGTCAGGTGAGCGGGGAGCCGGCGCAGGCGAAGGCTTTGGACCGGATGGCGCTCAACCCTTTGCTGGATCACGGCGTCACTGTGGGCGAGGGAACCGGGGCGTTGCTCGCGCTTCCTCTCGTCCGGGCCGCCGCCGCGTTGGCGGCGGAGCTGCCCGAGCGGCCGGAGCCGACCATTCCGGCCGAGGGGGCGGCCGCTTCGGCCGTGGACGGGGAGAGCTGAGCCGCTAGGGCCTGTCTGGTGGATCGGGCCCTGGCATGGCGTCGGGTGCTTCGGCCGGTCCGCCACGCGGGCGCGGTCGCATCCGGCGGGCAGCCATGCGAAGCGATGCCCCATATGATCGCTTTTCATGGGAGAGGTCCGTTTGTCCAGCGAGGGAGTGCCCCAGAGCACGGTCCGGTCGCGGCGGAGCGCCGCGTTCGCCGTCTGGTATCTGCGGGTCGTCACGTTCATCAACTTCCTGAGCGCCGTCTGGGTGTCGTTCGGCCAGGACCTGCGCAGGCACAACGAGGACGACTACTTCACCCCGTACCTGCTGACGGCGGGTTTCGCGTCGGGTGTGTTCACGCTGTTCCTGGCGATCACCATGCGCCGCCGCAAGCGGGCGGCGTGGATCCTGAACTTCGTGCTCAGCGGCCTTTTCCTGCTGCTGTTCGCGCTGGTGATGCTGTTCCCGGAGATCCGGGCGCATGCGCAGAACTGGGTGTCGCTGGTCCTGACGGCCGCGTTCGTGCTGGCGCTGCTGCTCGGCCGCAAGGAGTTCTACGCGAAGGGTGACCGCTCCAACCCGCTGGCGGCGGTCGTCGCGGCGGTCGGCGGGCTGCTCGTCACCTCGCTGCTCGCGGCGGCCCTGGTCACCTGGACGAACACCTCGACGGGGCACTCGACCTTCCTGGAGCGCTGGCGGTACGGCGTGATGCGCCTGGTCACGCTGGCGGCGGACGACTCCCGCTTCCCGGGCATCGCCACGCCGGGCTGGGTGGACGTCGTGATCAACGTGATGTCGACGGCGCTGCTGTTCGCGGTGCTGTTCGCCGCGTTCAAGTCGCGGCGCGCGGTGGACCCGCTGACCGAGGACGACGAGGACAAGCTGCGGACGCTGCTCGACAAGCACGGCGACCGGGACTCGCTCGGCTACTTCTCGCTGCGCCGGGAGAAGAGCGTGGTGTGGTCGCCGAGCGAGAAGGCGGCGGTGGTCTACCGGGTGGTCGGCGGCGTGTCGCTGGCGTCGGGCGACCCGATCGGCGACCCGGAGGCGTGGCCGGGGGCGATCGACCCGTGGCTGGCGGAGGCCCGTGAGCACGGCTGGATCCCGGCGGTGATGGGCGCGAGCGAGGAGGCCGGGACGATCTACGCCCGGCACGGTCTCGACGCCCTGGAGCTGGGCGACGAGGCGATCGTGGAGACCGACGAGTTCACCATCGACGGGCGGGCCATGCGGACCGTGCGGCAGGCGTTCAACCGGGTGAAGCGGGCCGGGTACGAGGTGCGGATCCGGCGGCACGAGGACATTCCGGCCGACGAGATGGACGAGCTGCTGCGCAAGGCCGACGACTGGCGCGACGGCGCCACCGAGCGCGGTTTCTCGATGGCGCTGGGCCGCCTCGGCGATCCGCGCGACGGGCGCTGCGTGATGCTGGAGTGCTCGGACGCGGCCGGTGAGCTGCGGGCGGTGCTCTCCTTCGTGCCGTGGGGCCCGAAGGGGCTCTCGCTCGACCTGATGCGCCGTGACCGGGACTCCGAGAACGGCCTGATGGAGTTCATGGTCATCGAGCTGCTGCAGCGCGCGAAGGAGATCGGGATCACTCAGGTCTCGCTGAACTTCGCGATGTTCCGGTCCGTCTTCGAACGCGGCTCGAAGCTCGGGGCGGGGCCCGTGCTGCGGATGTGGCGTTCGCTGCTCAGTTTCTTCTCCCGCTGGTGGCAGATCGAGTCGCTGTACCGCGCCAACGCCAAGTACCGACCGATCTGGGAGCCCCGATTCATGCTCTTCGAGAAGAGCGCCGACCTGCTGCGGATCGGCCTCGCCGCCGGCCGCGCCGAGGGCTTCCTGGAGGCCCCGGGACTGCCGAAGTGGCTGCACCGCAAGCACCTGGAGGGCCGGCGTTGAGCGGGACCCTGAAGGGGTTCGCGCGACGCGAGTGGGGTCCACTGTTCGGCACCGTACGGTCGGCGCTGGCCGCCCGGCGCTGGCGGGCGATCCCGATGACCCTGGCCGCGGTGTGCCTGACCGCCGTCTTCCAGATCGTGCAGAACCAGGACTGGGGCTACCAGCTGGTCCAGGACATCGGCTCGGTGCGGGCCGAGGACCCGCTGGGCCCGGCCCTGCTGCGTACCCCGCTGTCGTTGTTCGTCCCCGCGCTCGACCTGCCGGTATGGGGCGCGCTGGCGCAGATCCTGCTGGTGTTCGGGATCGCCGAGATCTGTCTCGGCCGGTGGCGGACGCTGGGCCTGGCGTATCTGGCGACGCTGGCCGGGACGCTGTACGCCCGGGTCGGCATCGCGCTCGGCCCGGACAACCCCCTCGGGCTGCCCGCCTCGGACGCGCGGGTGGTGGACACCGGCCCGTCGGCGGCGGTGGTCGGCCTCGCGGTGTACGTGTGCTGGCGCTACCGGGCCCGCTGGACCGGCGCCCTGGTGGTCGTCGCGATGGTGGTCGAGGTGCTGATCAAGAACAACCTGGCGGGCAAGGAGCACCTGGCGGCGATCGCCGCGGTGCTGCTCGTGATCGCCGTCCAGGAGTGGCGGGAGCGCCGGGCCGGTCAGCGCGGCGGCGTCGGGCCGCGGCCCGGGACCCGTTCCTGGAAGCCGCCGATCAGGTCCTGAGCCTTGCGCCGCACCCGTACCCAGCGCTTGTCGTGCCGGTAGGTACGGATCCGGGACCGGGCCCTGGCCCGGTGCCGGTGGGTGTAGAGGCGGCGGGCCCACCAGGAGCCGGGGCGGGCAAGCCGGACGGCGCCGACGATGGCGACGAACGGCACCAGGGTGCCGATCACGGCCATCCGGAACTTGCCCTTCATGAGGGCGACGAGCACGAACAGGAAGTTGACCGCGAGGGTCAGGATGAACGAGACCCGGTCCTGGCGCTCCTCCGACGACAGGTCGTCGACGCCGAGCGGCGAGAACCCGGCGAGGGTGAGCAGCACGAGGGCGGCGGTGAGGACGACGACCTCGACGCTCTGGCGGCCCGCGTCGGTCCAGTAGACGTCGTCGAGGTGCAGGATCAGCGCGAACTCGTCGAGGACGAGCCCGGCGCCGATGCCGAACACCACGGCGAAGACGGCGGCGCCCGGTCCGTGCCGTCCGCTGCCGACGGCGCCGAAGCCGCCGAGGACGGTGAGGACGACGCCCGGCACCACATGGTGGATGTGCAGGCCGCCGGAGGAGACGTTGCGGAACGGGCCCTTGCCCGCCCGGATCAGCCGGGTGATCGTCCGGGTGACCAGAAAGGTCAGCACGAAGGAGGTCAGGGCCAGGAACATCGGGAGCTTCCCGGGTTCGAGAATGTTGCGCGAGAACCAGTGACCCATGCCACCCTCTGCCGATCGGTCCGGTTTCCGAAGGATCTGACGGTATGAACAATTTAGCGTCCGCTCCGTGGCACTACCCTTCCGCGGATGGACGGCCTGCGTTTCGCCTTCGGCACCCTCACGGTGCTCCCCGCCCGCATCACCCGCTGGGACCGTGACGCGGCCCGCGCCGGGATGCTCTGCGCCCCGCTCGCGGGCCTGGTCGTCGGCCTGTTCGCGGCCGCGGTCGGCGGAGTGTTCCTGCTGCTCGGCGCGGGCCCGCTGCTGGCCGCCGTCCTGACCGTCGCCGTGCCCGCCGCGCTCACCCGGGGCCTCCACCTGGACGGCCTCGCCGACACCGCGGACGGCCTCGGCAGCGCGAAGCCCGCGGCGGACGCGCTGCGCATCATGAAGCAGTCGGACATCGGTCCGTTCGGGGTCATCACCCTGGCCGTGGCACTGCTCGCCCAGGTGGCGGCGCTCGCGGAGCTGTACGGGGAGGGCTGGGCGTACGGCACGGTCGGCGCCGCCCTGTCGGCGACCGTGGCCCGCCTCGCCCTCACCCTCGCCTCCCGCGAGGGCGTCCCGGCGGCCCGCCCGGAGGGCCTCGGCGCGATCGTCGCGTCCACCGTCCCGCGCCGCGCCGCCGCCCTCACCACCCTCCCGGTCCTCGCCCTGGCCGCGGCGGCGGGCGCGCTGACCTCCCCGTGGGACGCGCTGCGGCTGCCGCTGGTGCTGGTGGCGGCCCTTGGGGTGGCGGAGCTGGTGCTGCGGCGGTGTGTGCGGCGGTTCGGCGGGGTGACGGGGGATGTGTTCGGGGCGGTGGAGGAGGTGGCGGTGACGGTGGCGTTGGTGGGGCTGACGCTGGGGTGAGGGCGCGGTGCCGGGCCCGGACCGCCGCCCCGGCCGGCCGGAGGCCGTTTCGTGACCGGCCACGGGGCAACCAACCGCCCCCCTCACCTGTCATGTACGCATGATCACCTCTCGCTTAGCGACCGTCGTCGGCGCGCTCGCCGTCTCGGCCCTGGCCCTCACCGCGTGCACCGGCGGCGGTACCGCCGCCCCGGCACCGACGGCGTCCAGGCACCCCGTGTTCGACCAGCGGCTCGACCGTCAGTTGCTCCACGCGGTGCGCCAGACCCAGCGGGCCCGCACCACGGCCTTCACACAGCGGCTGACCTTCACCTCGGCCAAGGGCGACGCGGTGCAGACGATGAGCGGCCGGATGGACTTCGACGGGCGCCGCGGGCAGACCACGGTGGCCTGGCGGACCCCGCCCGCCCTGGCCAAGCCGACCCGGGACGCCCTGGTCGGCAGCACCGCGGTCAACGGCTCCGGCGCCGCCTCGGGCTCCTACCTCGTCGACAGCCGGCAGATCCACTACCGGGCCGCGTCCGCCGGCTACTGGATCCGCTACACCTCGGCCGACACCCTGGACGGCGAGGCGAGCGATCCGCTGGAGCACCTGCGCGGTGTCGAGGCGCCCATCGGGGGCACGCTCCTGGAATCCCTCGGCTCCGCGACGGCGACCGGTCGGACCGACTCCCCCACGGGCCACGAGTACCGGGCCGGGCTGCCGCTGACCTCGCTGCCCGCACTGTTCCCCAAGGACCTCCGGCCGCACTTGGACGTGGCCGCGCTCAGCTCCGTCCACGGCAAGCCCGTGCCGCTCACCGTCTCCGTGGACGGCCAGGGCCGGATCACCCGGGCCCGGGCCGAGCTGACCCCGGTGCTCAGGAAGGACGGCCCGCTCGGCGGCTTCACCGGCCTGACCGTGGAACTGAACCTCACCGGCCCCGGCCAGTCCCCGCCGACGACCGCCCCCGACGGCCCGGTCCGCACGGCCGCCGGGGACGTGGCGCCGCTCCGGGACGTCCGGGACGGCGGCTGCGTGGACTTCGCGACCGGCCAGCGGCTGGCGTACATCGTCGTACGGGTGTCCTGCGCCGGCCGGCACGACGCCCGCGTGCTCGCCCAGATCCCGCTGCGGGCCGGTGCGGACGCCGCCGAGACCCAGCGGCGGGCGGACATCGCCTGCGCGCTGGCCCGCGACACGGTCCGGCCCGGCTGGCTCCCGAAGGGCGCGCCCGTGTGGGCCTGGTGGACGAGCGAAGGGCAGGGCGGGTCCGGCAAGGACCGGGTGACCTGTTACAGCGGCACCCGCTGACCCGGCACCCGGACCGACCCGTCCTGGCCCGGCCCCCTCACCCCACCGCGTACGGCAGCGTCCCCCACGGATGCGCCCCCGCCCCCGGCACCACACAGTGCACCGGCGTCCTCGGCAGGACCTCGGGCGGCGCCCCGTACACCAGGTGGCAGTAGTGGTCCGCGACCGGCAGGTCGAGGGCCCGGTAGGCGTCCCAGGGGCCCTCGAAGGTGACCAGGAGGTCGGCGAGGGCCTCGTAGCCGGGGGCCGGGTGGGTGCCGTGGTTGAAGACCAGGGTGCGGGCGCCGGAGGCGCGGGCCGCGACGGTGAGGCGGCGGTAGTGGGGCAGCGCCTCGGGGGCGGTCGGGACCTGGTCGAGGAAGGCGCCGTCCGCGCCGTACCAGTCGCGGTGGCGGACCAGGTCGGCGACCACCTCGGCGTGCGGGCGGCGGCCGTAGTCGGTGTCCGCGTAGCCGAGCACCCGCGTCCCGGCCGCCCGCAGCCGCGCGGCGACCGCCGTGAACGCCGGGTCGGCGGCGTGGCCCGCGCCGCTCGCCGGGTTGAGGACCACCCCGTACAGGCCGGGGGCGGCCGCGACGACGGCGGCCCACTCGGCGGGGCGGTCGGCGGGATGCTCGTAGAACGGCACGAGCAGCGAAGGGTTCACGGTCACATCCCTAGGCGCGGTGGGCGGTCGGGCGGGCGAGCAGCACGCGGGTGAGAACGCACAGCACGGCCGCCGCCGCGCCCGCGGCGAGCGGTCCGGCGGCCGGGGCGAGGGCCTGGGCGGCGGCGGCCAGCAGGCAGACGGCCGCCGCGCTCGCGACCGCGCCGAACGACTGCAGCAGCAGCCCCAGCCACAGCACCGCCCCGATCAGCAGCAGCGAGGCGACCCGGGGCGCGGTGACGGCGGCCGCGCCCGGCCAGAGCAGGGCGGCGGTGACGGTGAGGGCGAGCAGCACCGCGAGGTAGCCGCCGAGACACCGGGCGAGGGTGCCGGTGACGGCGCGCCGGAAGTCGCGGGCGGTGGTCAGCAGCCGCAGCCGGGCCGTACCGGCGGCCCGGAAGCGGTGAAGGAGCCATTCGGCCGGGCCCATGGAGAGGGTGAGCGCGATGATCGCGTCGGCGCCCGCGTACAGCACGAGCAGTCCGCTGCCCAGGCCGAACAGGCCGTACGGGACCGAGCGGGCGAGCGGCGGTCCGCCGCGGCCCCGGGCGGACCCGCCGGGCCGCAGCGCGGCGGCGGCGGTCACGGTGGTGGCGGTGAGGGAGAGCAGGAGCAGCGCGATCCGCAGGGCGTCGGGCAGGTCGAGGCGGAAGGCGGGGACGGCGCCCGCGAGCGGCGTGAGCGCGGCGAGCAGGGCGCGTTCGCGGCCGAGGACGAGCAGGACGGTGGCCGCGCCGAGGTAGAGGGCCTGTCCGGCGCCGAAGAGCACGGCGGGCAGCTCGCCGGGGCCCGCGGCGGCCGTGGCGACGGCGGCTCCGGCGACGGCGCCGGCCGGGGCTCCGGCGGACAGCGCCCAGACGGCGGCCCGCCGGTCGCCGAGGCCGAGCCAGGTGTAGGCGCGGTGGGCGAGGGCCTGGTTCCACACCCAGCCGGTGACCGCCCCGGCGAACAGCGGCACGGTGCCGGGCGGCAGCCCGTACCGGCCGGGTCCGGTGGCGAGCAGCGGGGCGCCGAGGACGTAGCCGAGGCCGGGCAGGGCGAACAGCAGGCCGCGCAGCAGGCAGCCGGGCAGTCCGGTGTGCCAGGGTCCGGCGGCGGGCGGCGCGGGTGCGGGGTGGCGGCGTTCGGTGCGGGCGTAGAGGTCCTCGGCGAGGGCGAAGGAGTCCTGGCGGCCGTAGGTGCGGCGGATGTGGTCGTCGGTCATGCCGTCGGATTCGAGGATCGCGGCTATCTCGTCGGGGTGGACGGCGGTTGCCGCGAGGGTGTCGAGCCGGTCGGCGAGTTCGTCGAGGGGGTCGGCGGCGAGCACCGCTCCCCCGCCGTCGGGTGTGCGGGGTCCGGTGCGCTGCCGGGGGACGGCCGGGAGGGTGTCGCCGGTCGCCGCGCCGGGTCTGAGCCAGAGCGAGCCGCTCATGCCGGGACACCTCCGCCCACCAGGGTGCGGCCCGGGACGGCGGCGGCCGGTCCGCGGGGCGCGGGCCCGGCGGGCGTGGGCCGTTCGGGTCCGGGCCGGGTGCCGAGTTCGAGGTAGATGCGGCGGAAGCCGTCGACCGAGCGGTGCAGGGTGAACCGGTCGACGACCCGCTGCCGGGCCCGGCGGGCCAGTTCGGCGCGCCGGGCGTGGTCGCGGAGGAGTTCGGTGGTGGCGGCGGCCATCATGGCGGGTTCGCGGGGCGGGACGACGAGGCCGGTGTCGCCGACGGCCTCGCGGACGCCGCCGACGTCGGTGGAGACGGTGGCCCGGCCGCAGGACATGGCCTCGATGAGGGAGAACGGGAAGCCCTCGCTGATCGAGGAGAGCATCACCACGTTCCCGGCGGCGTAGGCCCCGGCGACGTCGGTGGTGCGGCCCTCGAAGGTGACGCCGTCGGCGACGCCGAGTTCGGCGGCGAGCTTCTCCAGCCGGGTGCGGTGGTCCTCGTTGCCCGCCGGGACGGGGCCGAAGAGCCGCAGCCTGAGCTCGGGGAGTTCGGCGCGGCAGATGGCGTACGCCCGGATCAGGGTGGCCAGGTCCTTGATGGGGTCGACCCGGCCGACCCAGCTGAGGGTGGGGGTCTCGGGTTCGGGTCCGGCCCACGGGAAGGCGGCGGGGTCGACGCCGTTGTAGACGGTGCGGATGCGGTCGGCGGGGGCGCCGCCGCGCTCCTCCCAGCGCCGGTTGTACTGGTTGCAGGGGGTGATGAGGTCGGCCTTGCGGTAGCCGAGGGTGTTCAGCTCCCGGTAGAAGCCGAGGAGCAGGGCCTTGACCGGGAAGCGCTGGGCCTCGGTGCGGTAGCCGAGGTAGCGCTCGCGCAGGTAGATGCCGTGTTCGGTGAGCAGGAAGGGTGCTCCTTCGAAGTGCTGGGCGGCGAGCGCGGGCAGCGTGGCGAGGCCGCTGGAGACGGCGTGCGCGACCCGGTCGCCGGGTATCCGGGCGGCGAGCGGGCGCAGCGCGTGTTCGAGGAGGTCGGTGGCGGTGAGGGCGTCGTGGACGGTGGGGTGGGCGGCGAGGGTCGGCAGGTGGGGCATGGTCCAGATCCACATCAGGGAGCGCAGCGCCTCCTCGGAGCGGAGCGCTGCGGTGAGTCCGCCGGTGCGGGCGAGCGCGGCGAGGGCGTAGAGCGCCTCGCCGAAGTCGCAGTGGGCGCCGGGGTCGAGGATGGCGAGCAGGAAGCGTTCGTAGTGGTCGAGGAAGTCGCGGCGGGCCCGGCCGCGCGGGGCGGCCCTGGCCCGTTCGGGGGCGGGGCCCCAGAGCGGGAAGGCGGTGTGGGCGGTGAGGTTGGGCGGCAGCTCCCAGGTGACGGGTTCCCGGCCGTTGCCGGTGAGCGCGAGGACGTGGAAGTCGACCTCGGGCATGCCCCGGATCAGCTGGTCGCACCAGGTGCTGACGCCGCCGTGGACGTGTGGATAGGTGCCTTCGGTGAGCATGGTGACGTGACGGCCACTGCCCGGCATGTGCGTGTCCCCCCGGATACGTGGATGCGGTGCGTGCGGTGCGGTGCGGTACGCGCGGCGCGCGCGGTGCGTGCGGTGCGTGCGGTGCGTGCGGTGCTGACGGGTGATCGGTGCTGAAGGGTGATCGGTGGTCAGCCGGTGGCGGGGAGCTTGACGGTGACGGCGCTCTGGAGGAGTTCGGGCGTGGTCCAGGCGGACCGGGTGCCCGCGTAGGCGGTGCCGAACGCGGCGGTGCCGAGCAGGAGTTGCTTGCGGCTGCCCTCGGGCGCGGTGAGCGGCACGGCGACGCCGGAGGGGGCCTTGACGGTGACGGTGGTGCCGATCCGGTAGGCGGTGACCTGTCCGGCGTCGAGCGCGCGGTCCCAGTCGGCGCGGCGGGCGAGTTCGGTGCCGACGTCCTTCTGACGGGGGTTCACCAGCGGGGTGTTGTCGGCGTAGAGGGCGCGGTAGTCGCCGAGGATCGTGTCGAGGACGGGGTAGAGGAGGCGTTCCTCGGCCAGGTTGGACTGGTGGACGTAGTGCGGCCTGGGGTCGTTGCCGAGGACGTGGCCGAGGGCGGTGCGGGCTTCCTGGGGCACGATGTGGGCGGCGTAGCCGGTGGCCGGGTCGAGCGCGCGGGGCAGGCAGGTGGAGGTGGGGTTGTTCTCGCAGATGCCGCTGCCGCCGTCGGCGCGCGAGGTGTAGATCCAGTTGTACTCGTCGGTCATCTCGGCGGCGGTGCCCACGTTGTAGTAGACGTTCATGGGATGCCGGGGGACGGTCTGCGCGGCGCCCGAGCCGGTGCCGACGGTGCGCTGGGCGGGTTCGCGCGAGTTGTCGCTGGCGGTCCATTTCACGCCGTTCTCGGCGAGGGCGGCGGCCAGGTTGGGGTTGTCGACGGGCTGCTGGGGCAGCGTCTTCAGACCGGAGTGCTCGCCGGTGACGAGTTCGGTGCGGTCGACGGCGATGCCCTTGCCGACGGCCCAGTTGACGTTGTCGCGGATCTGGGCGGAGATCTCGGACCTGCTGGTCCACTTCACGGCGCCCTTGGTGTCCTTGGCGCAGGTCCAGGGGACGGTGGTGGCGTCCTGGACGCAGCCGAGGAAGGGGTGGGTGTAGGTGTGGTTGATCCAGCGGTACTGCGCCCGGTCGGCGATGAGCCGGGCGGCGAGCGGGTCGGTGCCGCCGCCGTTCTCGGTCCTCCACTGCTCGCCCTGGCCGCCGTTGTAGACCATGTCCAGCTGGAAGCCGGAGGTCTTCTGCCAGGCGGCGGCGTAGGCGGCGTCGGCGGCGGTCATCCGGATGGGGCGCTCGCTCTCGCCGTCGCCGCCGACGCAGTCGAGGTCGCCGGGGGTGCAGTTGCGGGCGGTGTCCCAGCGGGCGTCGGGGGCGAACACGTCGTCGACGTGGACGGAGAGGTAGTTGCGGGACTGGCCGAGGTGGACGCCCTGGGTGAGCCATTCGACGATGCCGCGGGCCAGCGCGCGGAACTGCCGCTGGTACGGGTTGTAGGCGAAGGTCACGACGAGTTCGCGGCGCCCGTCGTGGGCGTACTCGCCGATGAGGCTGGCCCGGCCGCCGTCGGCGGTGGGCAGGTCGAGGTAGCTGGTGTAGCCGGGGCGGGGGCGGCCCGCGTAGCCGTAGCTCTCGGAGATCGCGGGGTCGTTGTCCTCGAAGACGAGCGGGCCGCGCAGATCGCGGAAGGGCCCGGCCTGTCCGGCGGGGGTGACCCGGGCGGCGACGCCGTCGAGGACGCCGGACCAGCCGCCCTCCGAGGTGTAGTCGAGACCGACGCCGGGGTGGGCCCAGGTGTAGGCGTCGACCTGCGGGATGCCGAAGGTCTTCTCGTACGCGACGAGCGCGGCCTGTTCGGCGGAGTCGGGTCCGAACACGGCCTCGTGGGGCAGCACCACGCCCTGGTACTTGGCGCGCGGGCGGCCGGTGGCGCTGTCGGCGGGGTCGCTGAGGTAGCCGGCGGTGAGCACGGGCCGGTTCGGGTCGGCGAGGTCGAGCCTGCGGTACGGGATGCCGGAGCCGTCGAGCTCGGCGGTGACGGCCTGGACGGCGCTGCCGCCGTCGTCGACGACGAGGACCGTCAGATCGACCCGGGGCGCGACCGGTTCGGCGGCACCGGCCCGCGCGGACGGCACGACGGTGGCGAGCAGTCCGGCGGCGGCGAGCGTGGCGAGGCGGGCGCCCGCGGTGGTACGGGCCCGGGGCGTCCGGGAGCGGGCGGCGCGGGTGGTGGCGGCGTGCCCGGTGGCGTGTCCGGTGGCGTGTCCGGTGGCGTGTCCGGTGGCGTGTCCGGTGGCGGCTCCGCCCGTACCGGATCGGGACATGCGGGATCGGCTGGAATCCATCGGTGGGTCCCCCCTCGGCGGGCCCGCCCGAGGGGCCGGGCCCGTGGAGATGTGCAGATGAGGCGGAGGACGGTGGGTCGTCCCCGCACGATTGAGGCGAGTGTGAAACGCGACGGTCGGGCCCGGCCCGCAAACCCGAAAGAGACACCACGGATGAGTGAATCAGCGCCGCCGTGAGCGAAAGCGGTGAGCGAGCGTAGGCTCGTTACCGGCGCTCACAGGGCCGAAATACGATGCGGCGGGCACGGTCGGCCCATCCCTCGACCGCCACAGAACTCAACGGAAGCGAGAATTCACCACCGTGACTGCTCTCACTCTCAGCACTGCCGGAGCGGCGACGCTGCGCGCCGACGTCGTCGTCGTCGGTGTCGCCAAGTCCGGAAAGACGCTGGTCGTCGCCCCGGGCGCCGAGGTCGTCGACCAGGCGGTCGACGGGGGCCTGGTCGCCGTCCTGGAGACGCTGGGCGCCACCGGCGCGGAGGGTGAGGCGACCAAGCTGCCCTCCCCCGCGGGTCTGAAGGCCCCCGTCATCCTCGCGGTCGGCCTCGGCACCGCGCCCGAGGACGGCCAGGAGTACGACACCGAGGTGCTGCGCAAGGCCGCCGGTACCGCCGCCCGCGCGCTGCTCGGCGCGAAGAAGGCCGCGTTCGCGCTGCCCGTGGCCACCCCCGAGGCCGTCGTCGCGGTCGGCGAGGGCGCGCTGCTCGGCGCGTACACCTACACCGCGTACCAGGAGAACGGCCTGGGCGGCAAGAAGCCGCTCGGCGAGGCCGCCCTGCTCGGCGCCAAGCCGCGCGACAAGGCGCACAAGGCCGCCGCCGAGCGCGCCATCGCGGTCGCCGAGGAGATGAACCGGGCCCGCGACCTGATCAACCAGCCGCCGAACGACCTGACCCCGGCCGCGTTCGCCACCGCCGTGCAGGCGGCCGGCAAGGAGCACGGCCTCAAGGTCCAGGTCCTCGACGAGAAGGCGCTCGTCAAGGGCGGCTTCGGCGGCATCCTGGGCGTCGGCATCGGCTCGGTGAACCCGCCGCGGCTGGTCCGCGTCGCCTACACCCACCCCAAGGCGGAGAAGACCCTCGCCCTGGTCGGCAAGGGCATCACCTACGACTCGGGCGGCATCTCGCTGAAGCCGGCCGGCCACAACGAGACGATGAAGTGCGACATGAGCGGCGCCGCCGCCGTGTTCGCCACCGTCGTCGCCGCGGCCCGCCTCGGCCTCGCCGTCAACGTCACCGGCTGGCTCGCCCTGGCCGAGAACATGCCGTCCGGCTCCGCCACCCGCCCGGGCGACGTGCTCCGCATGTACAGCGGCAAGACGGTCGAGGTGCTCAACACCGACGCCGAGGGCCGTCTCGTCATGGCCGACGCGCTCACCAAGGCGTCCGAGGAGCAGCCCGACGCGCTCATCGACGTGGCCACCCTCACCGGTGCCATGGTCCTGGCGCTCGGCAACCGCACCTTCGGCATCATGGCCAACGACGACGCCTACCGCACCGCGATCCACGAGACCGCGGACGAGGTCGGCGAGCAGTCCTGGCCGATGCCGCTCCCCGCGGACCTGCGCAAGGGCATGGACTCCCCCACCGCCGACCTGTCCAACATGGGCGAGCGGATGGGCGGCGGCCTGGTCGCCGGTCTGTTCCTGAAGGAGTTCGTCGGCGAGGGCATCACCTGGGCCCACCTCGACATCGCGGGCCCGGCCTTCCACGAGGGCGCGCCCTACGGCTACACCCCGAAGGGCGGCACCGGCTCGGCCGTCCGCACCCTGGTCCGCCTCGCGGAGCGGCACGCCGACGGCGAGATCTGAGCCTTTTGAGGCTCGGCTCACCTCCGGGGTGCTGAAGACGCTGTCGACGGTCGACCGTGCTCGGCCGCTCGTACCTCGCGGCCTGCGCGCGCTCTCCCTTTCGACAGCGCCCGCACCCCTTCGGTTCGCTCGCCCTACGGGTGGGCGAACCGAACCGGGGCCCGACCACTCACCAGCGAACAGCCCCCGGATCACCGATCCGGGGGCTGTTCGCTCGCGACGAAATCCGTCGCGATCAGGCCGCCGGGGCCCCGCCGGTTACCCGGCCGTACGGTCGATCGGGCGTCTCAGAGCCCGGCCCCGCGTCCCGCCTTCCGGCAACAAGTGCGAAGATGGGCCTCGGCAGGACAGGGCCCCCACCACAGGGCCGACACATATGCGGCCGGACACCGAGCCGCCGCCCGGTCACCGAAGACCGGCGACGAGCGCACATGCATGGAGGACGTGACGTGGCGAACGACGCCAGCACCGTTTTCGACCTAGTGATCCTCGGCGGCGGTAGCGGCGGTTACGCCGCGGCGCTGCGCGGAGCGCAGCTGGGCCTGGACGTCGCACTGATCGAGAAGAACAAGCTCGGCGGCACCTGCCTGCACAACGGCTGCATCCCCACGAAGGCCCTGCTCCACGCCGGCGAGGTCGCCGACCAGGCGCGCGAGGCGGAGCAGTTCGGTGTCAAGGCCACCTTCGAGGGCATCGACATCAAGGCCGTGCACAAGTACAAGGACGATGTGATCTCGGGACTCTACAAGGGTCTGCAGGGTCTCGTCGCCTCCCGCAAGGTCACCTACATCGAGGGCACGGGGCACCTGTCCTCCCCGACCTCCGTCGACGTCGACGGCCGCCGGGTCGAGGGCCGCCACGTCCTCCTCGCCACCGGTTCCGTGCCGAAGTCCCTGCCCGGCCTGGAGATCGACGGCAACCGGATCATCACCTCGGACCACGCGCTCACCCTGGACCGGGTGCCGGAGTCCGCGATCATCCTGGGCGGCGGCGTCATCGGCGTCGAGTTCGCCTCGGCGTGGAAGTCCTTCGGCACCGACGTCACCGTCATCGAGGGCATGAAGCACCTCGTGCCGGTCGAGGACGAGAACAGCTCCAAGCTGCTCGAGCGTGCCTTCCGCAAGCGTGGCATCAAGTTCAACCTCGGCACCTTCTTCCAGTCGGCCGAGTACACCGCGAACGGTGTGAAGGTCACCCTGGCGGACGGCAAGACCTTCGAGGCCGAGGTGCTGCTCGTCGCCATCGGCCGCGGCCCGGTCTCCGCCGGTCTCGGCTACGAGGCGCAGGGTGTCGCGATGGACCGCGGCTACGTCCTGGTCGACGAGTACATGCGTACCAACGTGCCGACGATCTCCGCGGTCGGCGACCTGGTCCCGACCCTCCAGCTCGCGCACGTCGGCTTCGCCGAGGGCATCCTGGTGGCGGAGCGGCTGGCCGGTCTGAAGACCGTCCCGATCGACTACGACGGCGTGCCGCGGGTGACGTACTGCCACCCCGAGGTCGCCTCCGTCGGCATCACCGAGGCCAAGGCCAAGGAGATCTACGGCGCGGACAAGGTCGTCGCCCTGAAGTACAACCTCGCGGGCAACGGCAAGAGCAAGATCCTGAAGACCGCGGGCGAGATCAAGCTCGTCCAGGTCAAGGACGGTGCCGTGGTCGGCGTCCACATGGTCGGTGACCGCATGGGCGAGCAGGTCGGCGAGGCGCAGCTGATCTACAACTGGGAGGCGCTGCCGGCCGAGGTCGCGCAGCTCATCCACGCCCACCCGACGCAGAACGAGGCGCTCGGCGAGGCCCACCTGGCCCTGGCCGGCAAGCCTCTGCACTCCCACGACTGACGCTCATCCCGTCATACGGGCGCGACGACCAACTTCCGCAATTCGTTAGGAGCAACTGAAACCATGTCGGTTTCCGTAACCCTGCCGGCGCTCGGCGAGAGCGTCACCGAGGGCACCGTCACCCGCTGGCTCAAGGCCGAGGGTGAGCGTGTCGAGGCCGACGAGCCGCTGCTCGAGGTCTCGACCGACAAGGTCGACACCGAGATCCCCGCCCCCGCCTCGGGCATCCTGGCCTCCATCAAGGTCGCCGAGGACGAGACGGTCGAGGTCGGCGCCGAGCTGGCCATCATCGACGACGGCACGGGCGCCCCCGCGGCCGCTCCGGCGCCCGCCGCCGAGGCCGCTCCGGCTCCGGCCGCCGCCCCGGCCCCGGTCGCCGAGGCCCCGGCCGCCCCGGCCCCGGTCGCCGAGGCCCCGGCCGCCCCGGCGGGCGGTGCCTCCGGCACCGACGTCGTGCTGCCCGCGCTCGGTGAGTCCGTCACCGAGGGCACCGTGACCCGCTGGCTGAAGTCGGTCGGCGAGACCGTCGAGGCCGACGAGCCGCTGCTCGAGGTGTCCACGGACAAGGTCGACACCGAGATCCCCGCCCCCGCCTCCGGCGTTCTCCTGGAGATCGTGGTCGGCGAGGACGAGACCGCCGAGGTCGGCGCCAAGCTCGCCGTCATCGGTGCCGCAGGTGCCGCCCCGGCCGCCGCTCCGGCTCCGGCCGCCCCGGCCCCGGCTCCGGTCGCTGCCCCGGCCCCGGTGGCCGCTCCCGCCCCGGCTCCGGCTCCGGCGCCCGCCCCGGTGGCCCCGGCCGCTCCGGCGCCCGCTCCGGTGGCCGCTCCGGCCCCCGTGGCCGCCGCTCCGGCTCCGGTCGCCCCGGCCGCTCCGGCCGAGGACGGCGCGTACGTGACCCCGCTGGTCCGCAAGCTCGCCACCGAGAACGGTGTCGACCTGGCGGCCGTGCAGGGCTCCGGCGTCGGTGGCCGGATCCGCAAGCAGGACGTGCTCGCCGCCGCCGAGGCCAAGAAGGCCGCCGCCGCTCCGGCGCCGGTCGCCGCCGCCCCGGCCGCGTCCGCGCCGAAGGCCCCGGCCCTCGAGGTCTCCCCGCTGCGCGGTCAGACCGTCAAGATGACCCGCATGCGCAAGGTCATCGGCGACAACATGATGAAGGCGCTGCACGGCCAGGCGCAGCTGTCGTCGGTCGTCGAGGTCGACATCACCAAGCTGATGAAGCTGCGCGCCCGGGCCAAGGACGCGTTCGCGGCCCGTGAGGGCGTCAAGCTGTCCCCGATGCCGTTCTTCGTGAAGGCGGCGGCCCAGGCGCTGAAGGCCCACCCGGTCATCAACGCCCGGATCAACGAGGACGAGGGCACGATCACCTACTTCGACTCCGAGAACATCGGTATCGCGGTGGACTCCGAGAAGGGCCTGATGACCCCGGTCATCAAGGGTGCGGGCGACCTGAACATCGCCGGCATCTCCAAGGCCACGGCCGACCTGGCCGGCAAGGTCCGGGCGAGCAAGATCACCCCGGACGAGCTGGCGGGCGCGACGTTCACGATCTCCAACACGGGTTCGCGTGGCGCGCTCTTCGACACGATCATCGTTCCGCCGAACCAGGTCGCCATCCTGGGCATCGGTGCCACGGTGAAGCGTCCGGCGGTCATCGAGACCGCCGAGGGCACGGTCATCGGCGTGCGCGACATGACCTACCTGACGCTGTCCTACGACCACCGTCTGGTGGACGGCGCGGACGCGGCCCGCTACCTGAGCGCCGTGAAGGCGATCCTGGAGGCCGGCGAGTTCGAGGTCGACCTCGGCCTGTGACGGCACTGGTCCGCGAGGCAACGTAACAAGCCTCACCTGCGGCGCCCCCGCCCGGATGTGTTTCCGGGCGGGGGCGCCGCCGTATTGTCTAAGGGGGTGCCCGGTGGATGAGGGCCGGGTAGGCCGCGGCGTCCGGTGCGGTGCGTCGCAAGGCGCCGGAGCGTCTCGATAGCGGAGCTATCGGGGCGGTTCGGCAACGCGGCGAGGTGCCGTGCCGGGCGTTGCGGCCCCGGCCCTGATCCACCGGGCACCCCCTAGGTGTCAACAGTCTCCGAAGGAGCGGCCTCCATGACCATGCCCGTCGTCCATTCGCTGCGCGAGCAGATCCGCGAGCACATCGTGGAGGGCATCGTCAGCGGGCGCTGGAAGCCGGGCGAGCGGATCGTGGAGCGGCGGATCGCGACGGAGCTGGAGGTGTCGCAGACCCCGGTCCGTGAGGCGCTGCGGGAGCTGGAGTCGCTGCGGCTGATCGAGTCGGCGCCGAACAAGGGCGTCCGGGTGCGCAATCTCACGGCGGCGGACCTGGAGGAGAGCTATCCGGTCCGGGCGGGCCTTGAGCAGATCGCGGCGGAGCTGGCGGCCGGGCGGCTGGCGGTGGACACGACGGCCCTGGAGCCGCACGTGGCGGCGCTGTACGACGCGGACGCGGCCTCGGACGGTACGGCGCAGGTGCGGCACACGGTGGCGTTCCACCGGGAGCTGGTGAAGGCGGCCGGGAACAGCGTGCTGCTGCACACCTGGGAGGGCCTGGGCATCGAGGTGTTCACGGCGCTGTCGATCCGCTGGCTGGGCACGGTGCAGAAGTCGTACGCGGAGGAGCACCAGGAGCTGGTGGAGGCGTTCCGCCGGTCGGACCCGAACATCGGGGCGCTGGTGAAGGCGCATGTCCTGGGGTGCGCGCCGCGGGCGTGAGACACCGTTGCGGGCGGCCTTGCGGGGCGAGGTTTCCGGGTGAGCGGGTCCGTTCGAACGGGCCCGCTCATTCGTGCGTACGGGGCCTCAGAACAGCGTCCGACCAGGGCGAATCCTTCGAAAACAAGGCACCCGGTGCCCATTTTCGCGGCACCCTGTGCCGACTTTGCCGTTCAGAGGGAGTTTTTCCCTTCAACACTTTGATCGATCATCGATCGTCGGCTTACAGTCTTCGGCGGGCCGTCACCCGGCCCGCCGCCCTGTCCTGCCAGACAAGGCCCCCTTTATCTCCACCCCCCTCCTGTCCGGAAGGCGGCGATCATGACCGATCCCGTAGGCAAGATTCCGAGCGAGCTCGACCAGCTCCCGGACCGTGACACCGAGGAGACCGCCGAATGGGCGGCCTCCCTCGACGCCGTCACCAAGGCCGCCGGCCCGCACCGGGCCGCCTACCTGATGCGCCGCACGCTCCAGCACGCCGAGGGCGCCGGACTCGTCCTGCCCAAGCTGCTGGAGACGGACTACCTCAACACCATCCCCACCTCCGCCGAGCCCGTCATCGACGGCGACGAGGAGATGGAGCGCAGGATCACCGCGTGGAACCGCTGGAACGCGGCCGCGATGGTCACCCGCGGCTCCAAGCACGGGGTCGGCGGCCACATCGCCACCTTCGCGTCGGCGGCCTGGCTCTACGAGACCGGCTTCAACCACTTCTTCAAGGGCAAGGAGTCGGGCGCCGCCGAGGGCTCCGGCGACCAGCTCTACATCCAGGGCCACGCCTCCCCCGGCATCTACGCCCGCGCCTTCCTCGACGGCCGCCTCACCGAGGCGCAGCTCGACCACTTCCGCCAGGAGTCCGGCGGCGACGGCCTGCCGTCCTACCCGCACCCGCGCCGGCTGCCCTGGCTGTGGGAGTTCCCCACCGTCTCCATGGGCCTCGGCCCGCTCTCCGCGATCTACCAGGCGCGGTTCAACCGCTACCTGACCAACCGCGGCATCAAGGACGTCTCCTCCTCGCACGTGTGGGCGTTCCTCGGTGACGGCGAGATGGACGAGCCCGAGTCGACCGCGGCACTCGCCCTGGCGGCCCGCGAGGGCCTGGACAACCTGACCTTCGTCATCAACTGCAACCTGCAGCGCCTCGACGGTCCGGTCCGCGCCAACTTCAAGATCGTGCAGGAGCTGGAGGCCCAGTTCCGCGGCGCCGGCTGGAACGTCGTCAAGAGCCTGTGGGGCAACGCCTGGGACGAGCTGTTCGCGCTCGACACCACCGGCGCCCTGGTCCGCCGCCTCCGCGAGGTGCCGGACGCGCAGGTCCAGACGTACCAGACCCGCGACGCCGCCTACATCCGCCAGGACTTCTTCGGCAAGGACCCGGCGCTCGTCGCGATGGGGCAGCTGCTCTCCGACGACAAGATCCTGGAGTGCTTCCACCTGTCGCGCGGTGGCCACGAGCCGCGCAAGGTCTACGCCGCCTACAAGGCCGCCCTGGAGTTCAAGGGCGCGCCGACGGTGATCCTGGCGCAGACCGTGAAGGGCTTCACCCTGGGCGAGGGCTTCGCGTCGAAGAACGCGAACCACCAGATGAAGAAGCTCACCACCGACGAGTTCAAGAACATGCGGGACCTGCTGGAGCTGCCGATCTCGGACGCGCAGTTCGTCGACGGCCAGGTGCCCTACGGCCACCCGGGCGCCGATGCCCCCGAGGTCCGCTACCTGCAGGAGCGCCGCGCGGCCCTCGGCGGCCCCGCCCCGGCCCGCCGGGTGCACCCGCTGGCGCCGCTCCCGGCCCCGGCCGACAAGGCGTTCGCCGCGTTCGACAAGGGCTCCGGCTCGCAGTCGATCGCCACCACGATGGCGTTCGTGCGGCTGGTGAAGGACCTGGTACGGGACAAGGAGACCGGCAAGCGCTGGGTGCCGATCGTCCCCGACGAGGCCCGCACCTTCGGCATGGAGTCGCTGTTCCCGTCGCTCGGCATCTACTCGCCGAAGGGCCAGACGTACGAGCCGGTCGACCGCGACCAGCTGATGTACTACAAGGAAGCCGTCAACGGGCAGATCCTGAACGAGGGCATCACCGAGGCCGGTTCGATGGCCGACTTCATCGCCGCCTCCACGTCGTACGCGACGCACGGCGAGGCGATGATCCCGTTCTACATCTTCTACTCGATGTTCGGCTGGCAGCGCACCGCCGACCAGATGTGGCAGCTCGGCGACCAGCTCGGCCGCGGCTTCCTGGTCGGTGCCACCGCCGGACGCACCACGCTGACCGGTGAGGGCCTGCAGCACGCCGACGGTCACTCGCCGGTCATCGCGGCCACCAACCCGGCCGCCCTGACGTACGACCCGGCGTTCGCGTACGAGGTCGCGGCGATCGTCAAGGAGGGTCTGCGCCGGATGTACGGCGAGGCCGCCGCGGACGAGGACCAGAACGTCTTCTACTACCTGACGGTCTACAACGAGCCGATGCCGCAGCCGGCCAAGCCGGGCCACGCGGGCGTCGACGAGGGCATCGTCAAGGGCCTCTACCGCTTCAACACAGCCGAGTCGGCCGGTCTGGAACTGCCCGCGAACGCCTCGCGGATCCAGCTGCTCGCCTCCGGCACGGCCATCCACTGGGCCCTGGAGGCGCAGCGGGTGCTCGCCGCCGAGTGGGGCGTGGCCGCCGACGTGTGGTCCGCCACCTCGTGGACCGAGCTGCGCCGGGACGCCCTGGACGCCGACGCGGCGCTGCTGCGCGGCGAGGAGCGGGTGCCGTTCGTCCGCAAGGCCCTGGAGGGTGTGGACTCGCCGGTGCTGGCGGTGTCCGACTACATGCGCCAGGTCCCGGACCAGATCGCGCAGTGGATCGAGCAGGACTACACCTCGCTGGGCGCCGACGGCTTCGGCCTGTCGGACACCCGCGCGGCGGCCCGCCGCCACTTCGGTGTCGACGCGCAGTCGATCGTGGTCGCGGCACTCGCGCAGCTCGCCCGCCGCGGCGAGGTGCAGGCGACCTCGGTCAAGGAGGCGCGGGAGCGCTACGGCCTGTAAGGCCGGCCCCTGGCCACCCGGCCGCTCGCGTGACCGAAGGGCCGTTCCTCCCGGTGGGAGGGGCGGCCCTTCGGCGTGTACGGGGCGGGGCCTTCGCGGTGTACGGGGCGGGCACGAGCACCGGTACGGGCCGGGGCCGGGGCTACTGCTGGGACGGGATCTCCGGGCGGTCGGGGAGGCCGGGCCGCCCGGGGGCCACCGGGTCCGCGGGGCCCGCGGCGGAGAGCGCGTTGCCGAGTGCGGTCAACTGGCCGAGGATCCGGACGCGTTGTTCGCCGAGGACGTCCACCGGCTGGTACCGGCTGTCGGCCAGGATCGCGTCGATCTCGGCGCGCACCCGGGCCAGGTCGGTCAGCCCGCCGGTCGAGCGGGCCCGGGCCGCGGCCTCGATCTCCTCGGCGAGGAGCTGGGCGTCCGCGACGGTCTTGCGGGCCCGGCGCTCGGCGTCCCCGCGCAGCTTCTCGGCCTCCAGGCGCAGTTGCTCGGCCCGGTGCTCGATCTCGGCGAGCCGCTTCTCCGCCTTCGCCTGGCGTTCGGTCAGGTCCCGTTCGGCCTGCTCGCGGCGGCGTGCCAGGGTGGTCTCGAACTCCTTGGCGGCCTGGGCCGCCCTGTCCCGGGTCTCCTCCCAGATCTTCTCGGCCTCGGCGCGGCTCGTCTCGGCGTGCTTCAGCGCCACCACGCGGATCTTGGCGATGTCCTGCTCGGCCTCCTGGCGCAGGGCGGCGATCTCGGCGGTCGCCGCCGCGCGGAGGGCCGCCGCGTCTGGGACGTCGGGTGCGGGTGCCGCCGGGACCGCCGGGGCGCCGGTGAACGGGGCGAGCAGGCTCAGCGTCTCGGCCGCCGTGGCGGGCCGGGCGGCGGGGTCCCGGGCGAGCAGTCTCATCACCAGCTCGCCGAGGTCTCCGGGGACGCCGGGGTCGAGGTGGTGCGGCGGCACGACCTCGCCGTTCATCTTCTGGTGGACCAGGCCCAGCAGGTTGTCGGCGGTGAACGGGGCCCGGCCGGTGAGCGTGAAGTAGAGCAGACAGCCCAGCGAGTACAGGTCGGTGCGGTGGTCGACGTCGCGCTCGCCGCGGGCCTGTTCGGGCGACATGTAGAGCAGGGTGCCGATGGCGACGCCGGTGCCGGTCAGGCCGCCGACCTGGAGGGTGTCGCCGAGGAACTTGGCGATGCCGAAGTCGAGCACCTTCAGCTCGCCGTCGTCGGTGAACATCACGTTGTCCGGCTTGATGTCGCGGTGGACGATCCGGCGCCGGTGCGCCGCGTCCAGGGCGGCGGCGACCTGCCGTGCCCAGTCGGCGGCCGTCCGCCAGTCGGGCCGCCGCTGGTGGACGGCCTCGCCGAGGGTGCGGCCGGACAGCCGCTCCATCACCATGTAGAGCGCCCGCTCGCCGTCCAGGTCGGCGTAGCCCCAGTCGTGGGCGATGACGGTATGGCGGCCGGGCAGACCGGCCACCGAGTGGATCTCGCGGCGGAACCGCAGGAAGGTCTCGTCCTCGCCCATCCGCGGCAGTGCCGTGACGAGTTTGACGGCCACGTCACGCTGCCTCCTGCGGTCGTTCGCGCTCCACACCTGCCCCATGCCGCCCCGGCCGAGCGGCTCCTGAAGCTCGTACCGCCCGTCCAGTACTGTCCCCCGCCGCATCGCGCTCCCCTGTGCTCGGTCCGGTCCCCAGGGCCCCAGTATCGGTGGCAGCCTTGCCTCATGCGTGCCGCCCGCCTGATCAGACTGGTCCTCCTGTTGCAGTCCCGTCCCTCGATGACCGCCGCCGAGCTGGCGGCGGAGCTCGAGGTGTCCGAACGGACCATCACCCGGGACGCGCTGGCCCTGTCGGAGGCCGGGGTCCCGGTCTACGCGGACCGGGGGCGGGCGGGCGGCTACCGGCTGGTGGGCGGCTACCGGACCCGGCTGACCGGGCTCGCCCGGGGCGAGGTGGAGGCACTGTTCCTGTCCGGGCTGCCCGGGGCGCTGCGCGAGATGGGGCTGGCCGACGCGGCGTCGGCGGCGCGCCTGAAGGTGTCGGCGGCGCTGCTGCCGTCACTCAGGGACGCGCCGGAGGCGGCGGGGCGGCGGTTCCACCTGGACGCGCCCGCCTGGTTCCAGGAACCGCCGACGCCGGAGCTGCTGGCGCCGGTCGCGGACGCGGTGTGGGGCGACCTGCCGGTGCGGGCCGTCTACCGGCGCGGGGAGCGGACCGTGACGCGGGACCTGGAGCCGTACGGGCTCGTCATGAAGGCGGGCGTCTGGTACGTGTGCGCCCGTTCCGGATCCTCGTACCGCACCTATCGGGTGGACCGGTTCACCGAGGTCACGGTGGGCGAGGAGCCGTTCGAGCGGGATCCGGACTTCGAGCTCGCGGCGTTCTGGACCGCGCGCTCTGCCGAGTTCGCCCGCTCGCTGCTGCGGGCCGAGGTGGTGCTGCGGCTCACCGGGGAGGGTGCGCGGCGGCTGCCGTACGTGACGGACCGGGCCGCCGCGCACGAGGCGGTGGCGGCCGGGACGCCGGAGCCGGACGGGCGGCTGCGGGTGGTGCTGCCGGTGGAGAGCGAGGAGGTGGCCTTCGGGCAGCTCCTGGGTCTCGGCCCGGAGGCGGAGGTGCTGGCCCCGGCCGCGCTGCGCGAGCGGTTCGCGGCGGCGGCCAGGGCGCTGGCGGGCCGCTACGCCTGAGGCCCGGGGATCCAAGAGCCCGGATCCAAGAGCCATGAGCTTGGATCCGGGATTCTGGATCCGGGATTCTGGATCCGAGAGCTTGGATCCGGGATTCTGGATCCGGGATTCTGGATCCGAGAGCCTGGATCCGAGAGCCTGGATCCGAGAGCCTGGATCCGAGAGCCTGGATCCGAGAGCCTGGATCCGAGAGCCTGGATCCGAGATTCTGGATCCGAGAGCCTGGATCCGAGAGCCTGGATTCTGGATCCAGGCGGGACCCGGACCCGGACCCGGACCCGGACCCTCCCCGGTACCGGTCAGCGGAAGTCGTCGGGCGAGACCTCCGGGTCGGTCTCCTTCGCCACCAGGAACGCCCAGCAGTCCGGCCGGGAGCCGTCCGCGTCGGTGAAACCGTACTCCTTGGCCAGGGTGCCGCTGTCGAGGGACGCGCCGTTCCAGCGGGCGCGGTCCGGGTCGGCGGCGAGCGCGGCGACGGCGCGGCCGACGAGCACCGGGGACTCGGAGATGCCGAAGTCGGGGAGGTCCTTGGTGGCGTCCCGCCAGTTCGCCTCGGTGACGCCGAAATGGCCGAGCATCTGCTCGCTGCGCAGCCAGCCGGGGGTGACGCAGACGGCGGTGCCGCCGGAGTCGGCGAGTTCCTTCGCGAGGCCGAAGGCCATCCGTACGGGCGCGTTCTTGGCGAGGTCGTAGAAGAGGTTCTCCCGGTAGTGGACGCTGTTGTACGCCCGGGTGCCGTCGGTGACCTCGACGACCAGGCCCCCGGGGTGGCGGGTGAGCAGCGGCAGCGCGGTGTGGGTGGTGACGAGGTGGGTCTTCACGCCGAGTTCGAGCATGCGCAGGCCGTCGGTGAGGCCGATCTCCCAGGTCTTCTTGCCGAAGGAGCCACCGATGAGGTGCTCACCGCCCCAGACGTCGTTGACGAGCACGTCGAGCCGGCCGCGCTCGCGGTCGATGCGGTCGACGAGGGCGCGGACCTGCTCGGGCTCCAGATGGTCGGTGGGCACGGCGATGCCCTCGCCGCCGGCCGCCGTGACCAGTTCGGCGGTCTCCTCGATGGTCTCGGTGGCGCGGCCGACCTCGCTGACCCGGGTGCGGGTGGTGCGTCCGGTGACGTAGACGGTGGCACCGGCGGTGCCGAGCTGGACGGCCATGGCGCGGCCCGCGCCCCGGGTGGCTCCGGCGACCAGGGCGATCCGACCGGCGAGCGGGCGATCGGCCGGGGCCTGCGGGGCGGGGGTGGTGGGAGTGCTGGGAGTCGTCATGGATCCACCGTGACAGCAAAGTACGACATCTTCTGTCCGGATTGATTTCAGCCGATTCCGGGTGCAGCGCCCGTCGTGACCCACGATGCTTGTCCCGTGATGGACGAGACGGAGTTCTGGGAGATCATCGACTCCACCCGGGAGCGCGCCGAGGGCGACCCGGAGGAGCACGCCGACCTGCTCGTGGAACGGCTCAGCCAGCTCGACCCGGACTCCGTGCTGGACTTCGCCCGCCATTTCGAGGCCCGCTACAACCGCGCGTACAGCTGGGAGCTGTGGGGTGCGGCGGCGGTGCTGCTCGAAGGGGCGGGGGACGACTCCTTCGACTACTTCCGGTGCTGGCTGATCGGTCAGGGCCGGGAGGTGTTCGAGGGCGCGCTGCACGAGGCGGACGCGCTGGCGGAGCTCCTGGAGGACTTCGACGACGAGATCGACGGGGACGGCGAGGAGCTGGGCTTCGCGGCGGACGAGGCGTACGAACGGCTGACCGGGGCGGAGACGCCGGATCTGGGCATCCCGCCGCAGGGCGCGGAGCCGTTGGGCACCCCGTTCGACGTGGACGACGACGTGGTGCTCGCGGCCCGCTTCCCGCGGCTGTGGGCCCGGTTCGGCCCTGGCTGAGGACTGCGGAGGGGGTCGGACGCCAGGACCGGACCGGGCGCCGGGGGCCGGGAGCCGAGCGGCGGTGTCAGCCGCCGAGCTGGAGCTCGGGGTTGCGCCGTTCGAGGATCATGTCGGTGCGCGGCTGGAGGGCCGGGAACAGCTGCTCCGGCTGCGGGATCGCCCAGTACGCGCCTTCGGCGACCATCCGGAACACCCGCTCGGCGTGCTCCTCGGCGGTGAGCCCGTGTTCGTCGGCGAGCTTCTGCAGCTGCTCGTTGAACGCGGCGATCTCCGGGGGCGCGGTCTCGCCGGGGCGGGCCGCCTTGAAGATCTCGCTCTTGACCGAGCCGGGCGTCACCACGGACACCTGGACGGGCGCGCCCTTCATCAGCATCTCGTAGTGCAGCGACTCGCTGAGCGCGAGGACGCCGAACTTGGTGACGCTGTACGGGGCCATCAGCGGGCTCGGCAGCAGGCCGCCGACCGACGACACATTGACCACCCAGGACCGCTCGCCGCGTGCGGCGCGCTCCAGGAAGCGTGGCACGAAGGTGCGCAGGCCGTTGACGTAGCCGCCGATGTTGACCTTGAGCATGGCGTCCCAGCGCTCGGCGGGGATCTCCCAGGAGTAGCCCATGGCCATGATCCCGGCGTTGTTGACCAGCAGGTCGACGGTGCCGAAGCGGGTGTACGCGGTGTCGGCGAGGGCCTCGACGGAGGCGGGGTCGGCGACGTCGGTGACGACGGCCTCGACCTCGGCGCCGGTGGCCCGCAGTTCGTCGGCGAACGCGGCGAGGCGGTCGGCGGCGATGTCGGCGAGGACCAGCTTCATGCCGATCTCGGCGGCGTGCCGGGCGAGCCCGGCGCCGATCCCGGAGGAGGCGCCGGTGATCACGGCGACCCGGCCGCCGAAGACCTCGGCGGCGAGGGCGTGCTGCGGGGCGGCCATCAGAAGTGGGTCCCGCCGTCGATGCGGACCTCGGTGCCGGTGATGAAGCGGCCGTCGTCGGAGGCGAGCATCGCGACGACACCGGCGACGGTCTCGGGGCCCGCGAAGCCCTGGCCGAGGGCGGGGGCGAGCTTCATGAACAGCGACATGTCGGCGTCGGCGGGCAGGCCGGGGCCGGTCGACTGCTTGCTGGCGCCGGAGCCGTCGGTCATGCCGGAGGAGATGGAGCCGGGCTGCACGGCGGTGAAGCGGATGCCCTGCTTGGCGTACTCGGCGGCGAGCGCGTGGGTCATGGACTGGATGCCGCCCTTGCTGGCCGCGTAGGCCGCCATGTAGGGGTGGGCGAACAGCGCGGAGGTGGAGGAGAAGTTGACGACGGCGGAGCCGTTGCCCGCCAGGAGCGCCGGGATCGCCTCGCGGATCATCAGGAAGGTGCCGGTCAGGTTGATCCGGACGACCTGCTCGAAGGCGTCGAGGGTGGTCTCGTGGGTGTGCGAGGAGCGCAGGATGCCGGCCGCGTTGACCAGCACGTCGAGGCCTCCGAGCGCGGTGACGGCGGCGGCGACGCCCTCGCGTACGGAGGTCTCGTCGCCGATGTTCACGACGAGGGTGGTGAGGCGGTCGGCGGCGTCGCCGGCCTTGGCGACCGTGTCCTTGAGGCCGTCCTCGCTGATGTCGGCGGCGACGACGCGCCCGCCCTCGGCCAGCATGCGCAGGACGGTGGCCTGGCCGATGCCGGAGCCGCCGCCGGTGACGAGTGCGCGGCGTCCCTCGTAACGGGTCAGCTGGTTCATGACGACAACCTCTCGATCTCAAGATTTCCGAATCGGTTGCCACCGTACGCCCAAGTGGCACGTTTTGCCACACCTGCACGATGTGCACTCTTGGCAGTCGCGAGCGTACGCTGGGTGGGGTGAGCACCCAGCGCCCTTCCCCCGCCACCGGCCCGACCGCCACGCCGTCCCTGACGGAGCGCCGCAAGGCCGCCACCCAGCTCGACATCGCCCGGGCCGCGGCCGAACTGTTCACCGAACGCGGGCCCGACGACACCACGGCCGAGGACATCGCCGTCCGGGCCGGGGTCGCGCTGCGCACCTTCTACCGCTACTTCCGCTCCAAGCAGGACGCCGTCGCCCCGCTGCTCGCGGGCGGCGCCGACCGCTGGCGGGCCGCGCTGGCCGCGACCGCACCGGGCACCGCGCTGCCCGCCGCCCTGGAGCACTCGATCGCCGAGTCGCTCGCGGCGGCGGGCGCCGAGGCCGAGGAGGGCCTGCGCTGGACCCGCGGCCTGCTCCGGGCCGCCGCGCACGACCCGGCCCTGCGGGCCGTCTGGTACCGGGTCAACCAGGAGTCCGAGGACCGGCTCCGGGAGGTCGTCGCCACGCTCGCGGGCCCCGGCGCGGACCCCCTCGAACTGCGGCTCGCCGCGGCGGCGGCCACCGACGCCATCCGGATCGCCCTGGAGACCTGGTCGGAGACGGACGCGCCGCCGCACGGCCCCGGCTCGCCCGCGGAGCTCGCGGTGCGCTGCCTGCGGGAGCTGATGGGCGGGATGCGGCTGCTCGCGCGGGGGTGAGGGGCGCGGCGGGGCCGGGGCCGTACCGCCTTCGTACCGGGTCCGTACGGGGGCCTCGCGGTCAGACCGGGCGGCCCATCATGACGTCGTCCACGAACGCCCCGTCGAGCAGGAACTCCCCCGGCAGCACGCCCTCCACCACGAAGCCCTCGGACAGGTAGAGCGCCCGGGCCGGGGCGTTGTGGCCCAGCACCCGCAGGGTGAGCCGGCTGGCGCCCTGTTCGCGGGCGCGGTCCCGGGCGGCGCGCAGCAGCGCGCGGGCCACGCCCCGGCCGCGGGCGGCGTCGGCGACGGCCAGGCCCTGGATCTGCCGGACGTGGGCGTTGGCGGGCAGCGGCGTGGGCCTGGCGAGCCGGATGTAGCCGACGAGCGCGCCGGGGCAGGCCGCCACGCCGTCGGAACCGCCGGGGCCGACAGGACCGCCGGTCTCATCGGTCTCGACGGTCTCGGCGACCAGGTACTCGTGGGGCGGGTGCCGGTCGTCGAAGAAGCGCGCGTCGGGGCGCGGGCGGGGCTGCACCGCGTGCAGCCAGGACCAGGTGGCGTGGTCGAGCGAGGCGAGCGCGGGCTCGTCGGCCGACACCGCTTCGCGTATGCGGGTCTCGGGCACGATCATGCGGGGCACTGTGTCACACCCCGGCCCGCACCGGGCAGGATGGGCCCATGCAGCTCTCCCCGCACGCCTCGTCCCGCAAGCGCGTCGCAGTCACCGGCGCGTCCGGTCTGATCGGCTCCGCCCTGGTGCGGTCACTGCGCGCCGACGGCCATGAGGTGCTGCGCCTTGTGCGACGCCCGGCCGCGACCGCCGACGAGGTGGAATGGGACCCGGCCCGGCTCCACGTCGACACGGCCGGTCTGGTCGGGGTCGACGCGGTGGTCCACCTGGCGGGCGTGGGCGTCGGCGAACGGCGCTGGACCGAGGCGTTCAAGAAGGAGATCCGGGACAGCCGGGTGCTCGGCACCCGGGCGATCGCCGAGGCCGTCGCCTCGCTCGCCACCCCGCCGGAGGTCCTCGTCTGCGGCAGCGCCCTCGGCTACTACGGCGACACCGGCTCCCGCGCGGTCGACGAGAGCGCACCCGCGGGCGAGGGCTTCCTGCCGTCGGTGTGCGTGGACTGGGAGGCCGCGGCGGCGCCCGCCGAGGCGGCCGGGATCCGGGTGACGTACGGCAGGACCGGTCTGGTGGTGGCCCGCGAGGGCGGCGCCTGGGGACGGCTCTTCCCGCTGTTCCGGGCCGGACTCGGCGGCCGGATGGGCGACGGCCGCCAGTACTGGTCGTTCATCTCGCTGCACGACGAGGTGGCGGCGCTGCGGCACATGATGGACACCCCCGCGCTGTCCGGCCCGGTGAACCTGACCGGGCCCGAGCCGGTGACGAACCGTGAGGTGACGGCGGCGATGGGCCGGGTGCTGCACCGCCCCGCCGTCGTCCATGTGCCGGGCCCGGCGCTGCGGCTGGTGCTCGGGGAGTTCGCGCAGGACGTGCTCGGCAGTCAGCGGGTGCTGCCGGGGCGGCTGCTGGAGACCGGCTTCGACTTCGCGTTCCCGACGATCGACGAGGCGGTACGGGCCGCCGCCCACTGAGCCGCCCCCCCCCCTGAGCCGCCCCACCGAGCCGCCCCACCGAGCCGCCCGAGCGGCCGTACCGCCCGGCTGTCCACCCGTACCGGCCACGCGCCACCCATCCGGCCGTTCGTTCGTCCCGTGTTCACGCGCCGTCGGGCGGGACACGGGTCCGCCCGCCACCCCGCCGTGCTCCCCCGTGCTGCGTGCACCCCGTCGCGCGCGGCTCCCCACCGCCCGCGCGCTGCCTAGTCTCGTTGCGAACTAGGGCATTCCGGAGGCCGGTTGGGGGCATAGGCACCCCACAAGCCGGGCCGACCTGGGGAGGGGCACGTGCTCAACAACGCGGACGTCGTCGTCGTGGGAGCCGGGATCGCCGGACTCGCGACCGCTCATCGGCTGACCGAGGCCGGGCTCTCGGTCACCGTCCTGGAGGCCGCGCCGCAGGTCGGCGGCCGGCTGACGACCGACATCGTCGACGGCTTCCGGCTCGACCGGGTCGGGCCGCTGTTCACCAGCCCGGAGGTCGCCGGGGTGCCGGTGCGCCCGTTCGCCCCGGGCGTCCTGGTGCACAGCGACGGCCGGTACGCCCGCTGGGGCGCGCCGCACACCCCGTGGGGCGGCGCGGGCCTCCGGGGCCTGGGGGCCCGCGGCGGCCAGGGCGGGCTGGGAGGGCTGGGAGGCCGGGGTGGTCTCGGGGGCCTCGGAGGCTTGGGGGGCGCACGGGGCATGGCACGCGCCCTCGCGGGCGCCCCGCGAAATCCGGCCGTCTCGCTGGATCAGGCCCGGCTCGGCGCCTCGCTGGTCCGGCTGGCCACCACGCCCACCCAGCGGCTGCTGACCCGCACCGAGCGGACGGCGCGCGAGGCCCTCTCGGCCCGGCTGCCCGCCCGTACGGTGCAGGGGGTGCTGCGTCCGCTGCTCGCCGCGCTGCTCGGCGACCCGGACCTGAGCACGTCGAGCCGCCGTGCGGACCTGGCGCTCCGGTCCTTCGCGCGGGGCAGGCTGGGCGTCCCCGAGGGCGGTTCGGGCGCGCTGGTGGAGCGGCTCGCGGCGGCGCTGCCCGCGGGCTCGGTGCGTACCGGCGTACGGGTCGTGGAGGCGTCGATCTCACGGGTGACGACCGCCGAGCACGGGGTGTTCGGCTGTCGGTCGGTGGTGGTGGCGACCGGCGGGCGGACGGCGGCCGAGCTGCTGCCGGGTCTGCGGGTGCCGGAGCACCACGCGGTGACGGTGCTCCACCACACCGCGCCGGTCGCGCCCGCCGCCGATCCGGTGCTGCTCCTGGAGTCGGACCCCGGTGGTCCGGTGGCGCACACGGCGGTGCTGAGCGCGGTGGACCCGGCGCGGGCGCCGGGCGGCCGGACGCTGATCACCTCGACGGTCCTCGGGCCGCCGCCGGACGACGCCGACCGGCGGGTGCGCAAGCACCTGGCGACGCTGTACGGGGTGTCGACGGACGACTGGGAGCTGCTGGCGCTGCGGCACACGCCGGACGCGTTCCCGGTGATGCGGCCGCCGTTCGACCCGGAGCGGCCGGTGCGGGTGCTGTCCGGGCTCTATGTGTGCGGTGACCACCGGGCGACCGGCACCCCGTTCGGCGCGCTGACCTCGGCCGGGCGGGCCGCCGCCGCGCTCCTTGCCGATCTGGGGATCCGCCCGGCGGCGGCCGGGGAGCCGGGCGCGGCGCGGGCGGCGTAGCGCGCGGCCCGGGTCCCTGGCGGGGCGGGTCAGCCGAGGGCGGCGACCCGGTCGCGGTAGGTGCGGACGGCGGGGGCGTCCCGGTAGGGCTCCAGGCGGCGTTCGAAGTCCCTGACGTACTCGACCGCGCGGGCCGACCGCATCTCGGACGCCTGCTGGGCGGCTTCGGCGCCGAGGGCGCACGCCTGGTCGAGTTCGCCGAGGGCGAGCCGCGCGGAGGCGAGGACGATCCGGCAGAACAGCCGGCTGCGGGCGTAGCCGGGCGCCCGCAGCTGGAGGGCGCGCTCGGCGTGCTGGGCGGCGGCCCGGTACTGCTGGAGGTCGCGGTGGCAGTGCCCGAACTCGTCGGCGAGCTGGGCCTCGTCGAAGGCCCGCGCCCAGTACGGCACCTCGTCGCCGGGCCGGGCGGCCTCCAGGGCCCGTTCGGCGCGGGCGAGGGCGCCGCCGCAGGCCCGGGACTCGCCGAGGACGGCGTGGCCGCGGGCCTCGACGGAGTGCAGCAGCGCCTGTACGACGGGCGGGGCGGCGGCGCCGACGCCCTGCTGGGCGACCCGGGCGAGCTGGACGGCCTCGCGGCCGTGGCCGAGGTAGACGGCCTGGTGGCTCATGGTGATGAGGACGTACGAGCCGTAGGCCCGGTCCCCGGCGGCCTGGGCGAGCCGCAGCGCCTGCACGAAGTAGCGCTGGGCGAGGCCGTGGGCGGCGATGTCGTACGAGGTCCACCCGGCGAGCCGGGTGAGGTCGGCGGCGGCGCCGAACAGGCGGCGGCCGACGCTCTCGCCGTACGTGCCGCGGAGCATCGGCTCGGCCTCGTGCTCCAGGTAGCGGACCAGGGCCTGGCGGGCGTGGCCGCCGCCGTAGGCGTGGTCGAGGGTGCGGAAGAGTTCGGCGACGGAGCGCAGGGCCGCGATGTCGCCGCCGGAGACCCGCTGGCCGGGACCCCGGTCGGTGCCGCGCTGGCGGGGCACCGAGAACCGGCCCTGGACCGGCACCCGGGGATCGGCGCCGCCGAATCCGGCCCCGAGCCCCGCGCCGATGCCCGCCGCGAGACCCGCGCCGGGTGCCTTGGGGCCGAGCGGCGGGGCGCCGGGCTCGCCGCGGGCCACCCGCTCGTCGGCCCGGCCGATCAGCCAGTCCCGGCTGGGCACGACGAGCCCGGCCGGGGTGAAGGCGATCTTGCGCAGCTCGGCGTGGCTGCCGGAGTCCTTGCGCCACAGCCCGCTGACGATGTCGACGGCCTCCTCGGGGGTGGCGGCGAACTCCAGGCCCGCGTAGACCGGCGCGCACGCGTCGAGCCCGAGGTCCTGCGCGGAGAGCCGTCGTCCGAGCCGCCGGGTGAACACCTCGGCGATCAGCGCGGGTGTGGTGCCCCGCGGCTGCTGGCCGCGCAGCCACCGGGTCACCGAGGTCTTGTCGTACCGCAGGTCGAGACCGTGCTCGAGGCCGAGCTGGTCCACCCGTCTGGCCAGCCCCGCGTTCGAGAACCCGGCTTCCGCGATGAGCGCGGCGAGCTGGCGGTTCGGGATGCGCTGCGAGGGTCGTTCCGTCATCAGCTGTGCGGTCTCCTGCCTTCCGGGCCCGGGGTGACAGCCCGTCATGGACCCTCCTGGCCCTCATGGAACGGCGTGAATTTAGCGGCAGTCATCGCCCATACCGCCACCTTCGCCCCACATTCATCCGATCGTGTGAGAAACCGGGAGTGTGGTTGTCGCAGCGCACTGACCTGCAATGCCCCCACCCGAACAACTGTCACATCTAGATAGGTCAATAGCTGCCTGCTTGGTGGGAGGCGGGACACGGGATTATGCGAACACGCGCATAGTCGCGTTCACGCATGGACGGCCCCGGGGGCCTCTCCGTACGGTCATGGTCATCGGGCCCAGCGGGGGCCTGGAACCGAGGGGCCCCACATGACACGTGAGGAACTGACCCGGCTCACAGGCAACGGAAACGGCGAGTGCGGACAGGGCGACTGCCCGAACGTCTACCGGACGTCGTCCGGCTCGTTCGTCGTGCAGGGCGACGTATCCGCAGCCTTCACCCCGCCCACCGGCGAGGGGCTCGTAGAGATCCCCGAGGCAGTGCTCAGGGAGGCGTTCCGTGCTCTTGGATGGTGAGGAGTGGGCATCCAAGTTCAAGACGTTCCAGACGGAAGCCTGGAGGCTTGAGACGCTGCCGCAGTACCTCGTACCGCAGGAAGCGGAAGAGTTCGCAGCCTTCAAGGCCGGGGCCCGGTTCCCCGGCCCGTATGAGGACTCGTGGACGGAGATGGTCCGCACCCGCAGCGTGGGACGCGTGCACATCCTGACCCGGCCGCTGAGCGACTACCTGCGGTTCGAGTTCGAGCGGTACTACCAGCACCAGGCCCCGGCAGGGGAAGACATCCGGATTCTCGACGTGACAGACCGGCCGAACCCGCTGCCGGACGTTCAAGACTTCTGGATGTTCGACCGCTCCACGGTCGTACTCATGCACTACCGGCCGGACGGCAGGCAGATCGGCCGCGAACTGTACGAGGGCGACCCTGCCCCGTTCATCGAGTACCAGCGCACCGCCGTAGAGGCGTCTGTGCCGTTCCTGGAGTACGTCAGCAGGTGAGTGCCGAGCCTGAGGAGCTAGGGCAGTCCGGCGAGGAGCTAGCGGCCCTTCTCAAGGCGGTACGCAAGCGGTCCGGGCTCTCAGGGGTCCGGGCCGCTGCCCGCTGCGACATGTCTCGGTCCAAGGTCAGCCGTATCGAGAACGGCAAGGTACGCCCGTCCCTCGTGGACGTGGAACAGCTCCTGCGAGCCTGTGAGGCTCCCCCGGCTCTGGTCACTCAGGTCATGACCCTGGCCCGGCTGGCGAACACGGAGTGGCAGGGCGCCCGTGGAATGCGCCGCAAGGGCCTGGACAAGAAGCAACTTGAGCTCGCCGGCCTTGAGGCATCGTCAGCTCAGTTCCGATTCTTCCTGCTGTCGATGATCACGGGCCTTGTCTCGACGCCGGAGTACATCCGGGCGAGCCTCGCCCGCATCCCTGGCGACCACTCCAAGACGATCGCCCGGAAGCTCGAACGGCAACAGGTGCTCTACGACCGCTCGAAGCGGTTCACATTCGTTCTCACCGAGCAAGCCGTCCGGTGGCCCCTCGTCGGACCGGATGCGTTGGCCGTACAGATCGACCACCTAGCCTCGCTCACCCACCTGCCGAACGTCAGGCTGGGCGTCATCCCCATAACGGTGCCTACCGGGCCCGCCCCACTGAACACCTTCACCGTCTACGACGACCGGATAGCGACCGTCGAGCTGTCGTCCGGGGTGATGGTCTTCCGCGACCCTCGGGATGTGATGAGCCACCTTGAGGAGTTCGCCCACCTTGAGGACCGGGCGCTGTTCGGGGACGACGCCCGCGCCTTCCTCCAGGGCTGCTCAGCGGCCCTCAGATGATCTTTAGTCCACATCGCGCATGAACCGCCCACACCGCCCTGACCGGGTTGAGGATGACCGCAGACCAAAGGCGACGAGGGGACTGCTCCACCCTTCCGGGTGGAGGCTCGTAGAGAAGTCAACCGAAGGGAACGCACCCACGTCGGGTGAGCACGGTGGCGGTACCGGCTCCGGAAGCGGCGGGAGTCAGCAGGACGACGGCAGCAGCGGACGCGGGCACGGCGGCGGCGGTTCGGAGACGAGCGGCGGGAACTCCTCCGACGGCTCCGGGCCCGCGAAGTAGGCGGCCTGTGGACACGCGCACGAAGGAGGCGGGCCCGACGCGGCTCGCCTCCGCGCTCGTACGGTCGGGCGCACTCGAAACGGACTGGATCCCCACCTACAAGGCCGTACCCCGCGACATGTTCGTCCCCGACCGGGTGTGGCCCGGCATCGCGGACGGCACCCGCCAGAACGCGTTGGTGGACCGTGCGAACGATCCGGACGCATGGCTTGAGGCCGTGTACTCCGACATCCCCCTGACGACACAGTGGGACGGCGGGGAGCACCAGGGGAACGGGCTTGGGACTACGCCGACAAGTTCCAGCTCCCAGCCGCACATGGTCTTCTCGATGCTCTCCGACCTGAACGTCCGCGACGGTCACCGGGTCCTTGAGATCGGTACCGGCACCGGCTGGAACGCCGCCCTTCTCGCACACCGGCTCGGCTCCAAGAACGTGACGTCGGTCGAGTTCGACCGAGCCGTTGCGGACGGCGCCCGGCAGAACCTCAAGGACACCGGACTCACCCCGCTGCTCGTCGTCGGGGACGGGCGCAACGGGTTCGCGGGCAACGCCCCGTACAACCGGATCATTGCCACCTGCTCCGTCGGTGAGATCCCTCCCGCGTGGATCGAACAGACCGTTCCCGGCGGTTTGATCGTCGCCCCGTGGGGGCCGCTGTACGGCGGGGAGGGCATCGCGTGCCTCACCGTGCAGGAGAACGGATCGGCCAGAGGCATGTTCACCCGCTCCAGCGCGTTCATGAGGCTCCGGCAGCAGCGTCCCGACTTCCCGCCCCATGACTTCTACCTCAAGGGTCGGGAGTGGCCCGCCGACGGCGCCAGGAGCAAGACCAAGCTCTCACCCGCCGCCGTCGAAGGCTGGCAAGAACAGTTCGCCATCGGTACCCGGGTGCCGGACGTCTTCTGGACCGTCGAGCGGTACGACGACGGCTCGTACACACTGTGGACGTACAGCCTCGACGGCGAATCGTGGGCATCCACCGACTACGAGCCGGACGCCGACACGTCCGACGTCGTACAGGCCGGTCCCCGGAACCTGTGGGACGAGACGGAGAACGCCTACGAGTGGTGGGTGGACAACGAGCGGCCCGGGTTCGAGCGGTTCGGGCTCACGGTCACCGGCCACGGCGAGCACCGCGTGTGGCTCGACACGGAGAGCTGAGACAAGCCGTAGCCAGCAAGGGCCACCCCGTTCGAGCCGCCGACCGGCCGTCGCACAGGCACTCTCCTGGTGTCCGGGAACAGGCCGCAGCCGTAGGGGCAGGTTGTCGCGATGCCCTGACCGGAGGGCCCGGTCAGGGCATCGGGGACCACCGGCGGGAGCCGGGGCGGGGTCAGGCGGCGGGGGTCTCCTGGGAGCGCTGGGAGAGGGTGGCGGCGACCGCGCCGAGCAGGGCGACGAGGGCGATGCCGAAGGCCATGTACTGGGCCGCGCGGACCATGTCCGGGGAGCCGAGGTTGACCAGGATCCCGGCGAGGGCGGAGGCGACCGCGTTGGCGATCAGCTGGGAGGTGGAGATGCCCGCCGCGGCCTGGCGGCCCTCCTCCTCGGTGCTCGCCGAGGACATCGCCGCCATCGACATGTGCGGGAAGACCATGCCGATCCCGGCGCCGCCGAGGAGCAGCGCGAGGGCCCAGAGCAGGACCCGGCCGCCGGAGGCGTCGGCGCTCTGCAGGGCGCCGTACGCGGCGAGTCCGGCGGTGAGGACGAGCAGCCCGGAGCCGACCACGGCGCGGCGGACCCGGTCGGAGGCGACCTTGACCGAGAAGAGCGAGGCGGTGGTCCAGCCGACCGAGATGACCGCGCCGAAGAACCCGGCGACGAGCGGGGTGAGGCCGCCGAGCCGCTGGCCGAACAGCGGGGTGAACATCTCGGTCATGGCGGCGGCGGTCATCGCGCCGATCGCCAGGTAGACCCACTTGAGCGGGTTGCCATTCCGGTAGGTGCGGGCGGGCAGCACGCTGACGGTGCCGCGGCGCTCGGAGACGACGAAGGCGAGCAGCAGCACCAGGCCGGCGCCGACGCCGACGGCCGTACCGGCGCCCTTGGGGGCGACCGAGGCCAGCGAGAAGGCCATCGCGGTCAGCGTGAGCAGGATCAGCGAGCGCCAGGGCAGCGGGTCGGCGGTTCCCGGGGCGTCCGTGTCGCGGTGCGGCATGGCCCGGCGGGCCACCAGGGCGAGCAGCAGCGGCAGCAGGACCATGGCGCCGAAGGCGGCCCGCCAGACGCCGAGCTCGGCGAAGACGCCGCCGAGCGAGGGCCCGGCGATGTTGCCGACCGCCCACATCGAGCTGACGAGTCCGGCGGCCACCGCCCACAGGTGGGCCGGGAGCGAGCCGCGGATCATCGCGTAGCCGAAGCCCGCGAGGAGTCCGCCGCCGAAGCCCTGGACGACCCGTCCGGCGACGATGAACTCCATGCCGGGCGCGACGGTGTTGATCAGCGAGCCGAGCGCGAAGATCGCGAAGGCGGCTGTGTAGGCGGTGCGGGCACCCCAGCGGGTGAGGGTGCGGGCCACCAGCATCGAGGAGACGACGGAGGCGATCAGGAAGCCGGTGGTCACCCAGGCGTAGAAGCGTTCGCCGCCGGTCTCCCGGACCACCGAGGGCATCAGGGAGGCGGTGACGTACTCGTTGGTGGCGTAGAGGGCGACACCGCTGGCGAGCACCAGGGCGGCGGCGCGGTGGCGGCGGCCGAGCAGGTCGCTCCAGGTGCCGGCGGGGGCGGTCTCGGGAGCGGTCGCGGAGGCGGTCTCGGGGGCGGTCAGGGGAGCGGTCTCGGGGGTGTTTCCGGGGGCGGGCGTCGTTCCCGCGTCCGGCGTCGTCGCCGGGGTCTTCGTCGTCTCGGTGATCATGTGAACAACGGTAGAAGCTCAACCTGGGTTGAGGTCCATGGGGCGATCGGCCCCTCTCCCGCGGGCCGGTGGACCTAGGACCTGCGACCCGGTCCTGGTGGGCTCGGCGGAGGCCGGACGTAGGCCGGGGGCGGCACCGGACCGGGGGCGGGGCTCCGCACCTGCCGGAGGGGCCGCGCGGGCTCCGCCGTACAGTGGCATGGGCGCGTATGACGCATGTGGTGCCGAGCCGGCTCCCGCCCCGGGACGATCCCCGGAACCCGGCCGCGGCACCCAGGAGGAGGCATGGCCGTGAGTGAGCTGCGATTCGTCCGCTTGGGCTTCGGCGAGGACGCCGTCGAGTACCGGGCCGCCTGGGACAAGCAGCGCGAGGTGCACGCCGCCCGGTTCGCCGACGAGACCGAGGACACCTGTCTGCTCCTCGAGCACCCGCCGGTCTACACCGCGGGCCGCCGCACCGAGGAGAGCGAGCGCCCGCTGGACGGCACGCCGGTCGTCGACGTCGACCGCGGCGGCAAGATCACCTGGCACGGACCCGGCCAGCTGGTCGGCTACCCGATCCTGAAGCTGCCCCGCCCGGTCGACGTGGTCGCCCACGTCCGCCGCCTGGAGGACGCGCTGATCCGTACCGCCGCCGAGTTCGGCGTCGAGACCAGCCGGGTCGAGGGCCGCAGCGGTGTCTGGGTGCTCGGCGACCCGGTCGAGCAGCGCCCGGCGCTCGGCGGGCTCTCCCTCGACTTCGACCCGCGGCTCACCGACAGCGAGTTCGACCCGCGGCTGAACGGCCCCGAGTACGCCCCCTCCAACGCGGGCCAGCGCCGCGAGGACCGCAAGCTCGCCGCCATCGGCATCCGGGTCGCCAAGGGCGTCACCATGCACGGCTTCGCGCTGAACGTGAACCCGGACAACACCTGGTTCGACCGGATCATCCCGTGCGGCATCCGGGACGCGGGCGTCGCCTCGCTCGCCGACGAGCTGGGCCGCGACGTGACCATCGAGGAGGTGCTGCCGGTGGTGGAGAAGCACCTGCGGGACGTCCTGGAGAACGCGGACCCTCGGCCGCGCGAGATCGAGCGCGCGGCGGAGCCGGCCCCGGCCTCGGTCCCGGCCCCGGCCCCGGCCCCGGCCTGATCGACGTACGCCCCCCCGCACGAACAACCCCGAGGAATGCCGAGCTCGGGCCATGGGTTGGCCAGAGCGTTAAGGCATGGGAAGCAACGGGCGTACCCTGGTGTGCGCCGAAGAATCGAAGCTAACAGGAGCCGATGTGTCCGCAGTCGCACCCGACGGACGCAAGATGCTGCGCCTCGAGGTCCGGAACGCCCAGACCCCGATCGAGCGCAAGCCCGAGTGGATCAAGACCCGGGCGAAGATGGGGCCCGAGTACACGAAGATGCAGGGCCTCGTGAAGAGCGAGGGCCTGCACACGGTCTGCCAGGAGGCGGGCTGTCCCAACATCTTCGAGTGCTGGGAGGACCGTGAGGCGACCTTCCTCATCGGCGGCGACCAGTGCACCCGGCGCTGCGACTTCTGCCAGATCGACACCGGCAAGCCGGAGGCCCTGGACCGCGACGAGCCGCGCCGGGTCGGCGAGTCCGTCGTCACCATGGACCTGAACTACGCCACCATCACCGGCGTCGCCCGCGACGACCTGGCGGACGGCGGTGCCTGGCTGTACGCCGAGACGGTCCGCCAGATCCACCAGCAGACCGCGGAGCGCGCCGAGGGCCGCACCAAGGTGGAGCTGCTCGCGCCCGACTTCAACGCGGTGCCCGAGCTGCTCGCCGAGGTCTTCGCGTCCCGCCCCGAGGTCTTCGCGCACAACGTCGAGACGGTGCCGCGGATCTTCAAGCGGATCCGCCCCGGCTTCCGCTACGAGCGCTCGCTCGACGTGATCACCAAGGCGCGGGACTACGGTCTGGTCACGAAGTCGAACCTGATCCTCGGCATGGGCGAGACCCGCGAGGAGATCAGCGAGGCGCTGCAGGAGCTGCACGACGCGGGCTGCGAGCTGATCACCATCACCCAGTACCTGCGCCCCTCGGTGCGCCACCACCCCGTCGAGCGCTGGGTGAAGCCGCAGGAGTTCGTGGAGCTGAAGGAGGAGGCCGACGAGATCGGCTTCTCCGGTGTGATGTCGGGCCCGCTGGTCCGCTCCTCGTACCGGGCCGGTCGCCTCTACCAGCAGGCGATCGAGCGGCGCGGCGCGGGCGCCGTGGACGCGGCGCAGGCCGTCTGAGCGGGTTTCCCGGCAGGTGTACGGGTCAGGCGCGGCCGTCCGGAAGGGCGGCCGCGCTTTTCCCTTGCTCCCGCTCGTCCCGCTCTGGCGGCACCGTTTCTTGACGCGCCCCGGGTCAACGTTTCATCAGTGTTTGACCGTCGGGTCACGCCCTGGTAACACCGATCTGTGAGTCTGTTCTCACCGCAGCTCTCACCGCAGCTCTCACCGCAGCTCTCACCCCCGATCGCACCCCCGATCGCACCCCCCCGCCATCGAGTCGCCGTCGAGCGCTTATGGAGGCACCCACCCATGCAGGCCGCAGCCTCGCAGTCCACGCACGTCCGCGCCCGCGCCCTCCCGTCCGTCACGGACGCGCTGAAGGCCGTCGAAGCGCTCCTCCTCGCCGGCGGGCAGCGCACCGCGCGCCGCAACGCCTGGACGTCCGTCCTGGACGACCGCCGTCGCGCCAAGGACCGGGTCGAGGCCCAGCATGTGCTGGAGGCGGTGTCGGGGCGCGCATCCCGGGCGACGTAAACTTCTGGACATGGCGAGGACGGCAAACACGGGCGGCGCTGACGCCGCGAACCCAGGGCGACTGAAGCAGATCGCCCTCACGTACAAGATGACCCGGAAGGCCGACCCGAAGGTCGGTCTCGTCGTCGCGGGCGTGGGCATCGTCGTACTCGGTGTCTTCCTCGCGATCGGCTTCCTGCTCGGTCACCCCGTCTACCTGGGCATCCTCGGCTTCGTGCTGGCGTTCCTGGCGATGGCGATCATCTTCGGCCGACGCGCCGAGAAGGCGGCCTTCGGCCAGATGGAGGGCCAGCCCGGCGCCGCCGCGGCGGTGCTGCAGAACATCGGGCGCGGCTGGACGGTGACCCCCGCGGTCGCCATGAACCGCAGCCAGGACGTCGTGCACCGGGCCGTCGGCAAGCAGGGCATCGTGCTCGTCGGGGAGGGCAACCCGAACCGGGTGAAGTCCCTGCTCGCGGCCGAGAAGAAGAAGATGGCCCGGATCGTGGTGGACGTGCCGGTCACCGACATCGTCGTCGGCAACGACGAGGACGCCGGCCAGGTGCCGCTCAAGAAGGTCCGTACGAAGATGCTCAAGCTGCCCCGGCTGCTGTCCGGCGGGCAGGTGACCGCCGCCAACGACCGGCTGCGGGCCATGGGCGACCTGATGAGCAACATGCCGCTCCCGAAGGGTCCGATGCCGAAGGGCATGCGGATGCCGAAGGGCGGCGGCGGAAAGGCGCGCTGAGCGCCCGCTTCCCGACATCCGACGAACGAGGGCGCCCCGGACCGCAGCGGTCCGGGGCGCCCTCTCTTCTTTTCTTCGCCCGTCGTATACGAGGACCCAGCCGTACGAGGACTCAGGGGTACGAGGAGCCGTACGGGGACTCAGGTGTACGGGATGGGGTACGGGGCCGGGATCAGAGGCGGACCTGGACGGCGCCGGAGAACCGGTCGTGCAGGCCGCGGCCGTCGCGGTCCCAGATCAGCGCCGGGATCGCCAGGCAGACCAGGGCGCTGCGCAGCAGGACGCGCAGGACGCCGAGGCGGCCGCCGCGGACGGCGACCACGCGCAGGCCGAAGAGGCGCTTGCCCGGGGTGAAGCCGAGGGTGCCGACGGTGAGGGCGCTCAGCGCGAAGAGGATGACCAGCGCCCAGTTGCCGGTGGCCTGGTTGTAGCCGTCGGTGATGAGGCCGTATGCGATCAGCAGGCACAGGGCCCAGTCGACCGCGAGGGCGCCGAGGCGGCGGCCGGGGCGGGCGATCGAGCCGGGGCCGTCCTCGGGCAGACCGAGCTGCTGCCCGCGGTAGCCGAAGTCCACGCCCGCGTCTTCGGCCGCGGCGCGCGGGCCGGAGAGCCATGATCCGAGTGCTTGCCTGTTGTCCACCCGACCACGGTACTGCGACCGTTTTCGATCACTTCGGGCCGGGTGGGTGTGCGGGGCAGCCCGGCGGTTCGGCCGGAGCCGCACCGCCGGGCCGGTTAACTTCGACGAAACAAATGGGTCACGCTTGAGAAATCCCGTCTGCCTATGGTCGGGTCCTGCGTGTGCCACCGCACTGGCCGCACGACCAAGAGCTGCAAGCCCGCCCCTCCCCGGGCCGGGAGTAGGAGGAGTTGGATGTTCCAGAACGCCGACGAGGCCAAGAAGTTCATTCAGGACAACGACGTCAAGATGGTCGACGTCCGGTTCTGCGACCTTCCGGGTGTGATGCAGCACTTCACGATCCCGGCGACGGCGTTCGACCCGTCCGAGGAGCTGGCCTTCGACGGTTCGTCGATCCGCGGCTTCCAGGCGATCCACGAGTCGGACATGGCGCTGCGCGCCGACCTGTCGACGGCCCGTCTGGACCCGTTCCGCCGCGACAAGACGCTGAACATCAACTTCTTCATCCACGACCCGATCACGGGCGAGCAGTACAGCCGTGACCCGCGCAACATCGCGAAGAAGGCGGAGGCGTACCTGGCCTCCACCGGCATCGCCGACACCGCGTACTTCGGCCCCGAGGCCGAGTTCTACGTGTTCGACTCGGTGCGCTTCGAGACCTCGGCGAACCAGGGCTTCTACCACATCGACTCCGAGGCCGGCGCCTGGAACACCGGTGCGGAGGAGAACAACCGCGGTTACAAGGTCCGCTACAAGGGCGGCTACTTCCCGGCCCCGCCGGTCGACCACTTCGCCGACCTGCGTTCGGAGATCTCCCTGGAGCTGGAGAACGTCGGCCTGAAGGTCGAGCGCCAGCACCACGAGGTCGGCACCGCCGGCCAGGCCGAGATCAACTACAAGTTCAACACGCTGCTCGCCGCGGCCGACGACCTGATGCTCTTCAAGTACATCGTGAAGAACGTCGCCTGGCGCAACGGCAAGACCGCGACCTTCATGCCGAAGCCGATCTTCGGCGACAACGGCTCGGGCATGCACGTGCACCAATCGCTGTGGACCGGCGGCGAGCCGCTGTTCTACGACGAGCAGGGCTACGCGGGCCTGTCGGACACCGCCCGCTACTACATCGGCGGCATCCTCAAGCACGCCCCGTCGCTGCTGGCCTTCACCAACCCGACGGTGAACTCGTACCACCGCCTGGTGCCGGGCTTCGAGGCCCCGGTCAACATGGTGTACTCGCAGCGCAACCGCTCCGCCGCGATGCGCATCCCGATCACGGGCTCGAACCCGAAGGCCAAGCGCGTCGAGTTCCGCGCGCCCGACCCGTCCTCGAACCCGTACCTCGCCTTCTCGGCGCTGCTCCTCGCGGGCCTCGACGGCATCAAGAACAAGATCGAGCCGGCCGAGCCGATCGACAAGGACCTGTACGAGCTGGCTCCCGAGGAGCACGCGAACGTCCAGCAGGTCCCGACCAACCTGGAGGCCGTCCTCCACGCGCTCGAGGACGACAACGAGTACCTGCAGGCCGGTGGCGTCTTCACGTCCGACCTGATCGAGACCTGGATCGACTACAAGCGCACCCACGAGATCGCCCCGATCCAGCTGCGCCCGCACCCGCACGAGTTCGAGCTGTACTTCGACCTCTAAAGACGGGGAGGTGGGGACCTCGGCGGCACCAGCGGCTGCCATGTCCTCACCGCTTCCTTCGAGCACCGGCACAGAGCCCTGACTCTCCCTTCACGGGAGCTCTTCAGGGCTCTTCGCTTGTCTCGCTCAACCGCTCAGATGGCAGCAGGCGCCTTCTTGTACCAGTCGGTGATCACCTTGGTCAGGTGAGCGATGTTCTGCTGGCGCATGATCGGCGCAGACGCCTCGGGCTCGAAGTTCGTCTTCGCCGTCGTGGTTCGCCAGATGCTGTGCTCGGTGACCGGAACGGCCATATGGCGGTCGAGCCGCTTGAAGTACTCCTGGATGTCGCCGTCCTCCACCCCTTCCTCCCTGAGGTTGCGGTAGACGCCTCCGAGGACACGGAGCATGCCGACAGAACCGAGCAGCGAGGACTCGCGGAGCTGCATCGCCAGAGTGGGCGGCACCGGAGGCTCGTTCCGATGCTTCTTCGACAGTGAGGGGTGATAGTTGTCGACGTCCTCCTCGGTGATCGCCGCCAGGTCGGTGAAGGCCGTGGAGATCACGTCCAGGAAGCCACGGACGCTTTCGATCACCTCGTTGTCGGTGAGGGACTCGACCTTCTTGTTCGCACGCCCGCCGTGGCTCCCGATGACGGCGCGGGTGATGTCGGCCACGTGCTTGGCACCCATCAGGTTGCGGTTGGCCATGGTCATGCGGTCCCGCTCGATGTCGATCTTCCCCACGAAGAGGGGATGGGCGACGATGTCGGTGAGCGTGCGGTTGGCGATGCGTGAGGTGTCGAAACGGGCCCGGACGGCGCCAGAGATGCCCTTGGCGTTGTCAGCGACGTCGACGAACATCTGCTGGCCCCGGACGCCGTCGCCCTCGACGTAGATGTCGACGCCGATGAACTCCTCCTTGAGCCGCTGCAGCCGGCGAATCAGCGCCTCGCGCTCCTCCTGGAGCTTGTGCTTCTTGGCCTCGTTGGCCCGGACCGCCTCACGGTCGACACGGGCGATCTCGTTGCTGATGCGCTGCTTCTCCAGATGGACCCCGAGCACCCGGTGCTGACCGTCGATCGTGATCAGCCGTCCGATGCCGCCGATCGCCCACGGGACGGTCAGGTAGCCGACTGTCCCGTCCTCGCTGATCGGTTCGAAGCGGCAGCCGCCGGTGTCCCGGATGAGGAGCGCCGGCGCCACCCAGCCGGGGTTGTCGGCGAGGTAGTGGCCGAAGCCCTTGGCGTGGTTGGAGTCGACCCGACGGTTGTCCGGGTCGGCCTTGGCCGGATCCGGGATCGCGAGGATGACCGGGAGCTCGGCGAGCGGGATCCGGGTCGTGTAGACCGTGCGGCCACCCTGCATGCTTCGCAGGCCCAGGTACGTGGACTCCTCGCGGGTCAGCGACAGGCGGGTGGAGTCGATGCTGATACTCAAACCTTTCAACGTCCTTTCCAGACGCTCACGTTGTTGCGCGCGTGCGAGCGGCGCAAGTGCGGCGACATTATCGGATAGGCATCAATACCGTTTCGGAATGGCATAGTTGGCTCATTTCATTCGAAAAGGGCCAAGCAAAGGACACCGGACGCGGACGGATGCGGAACGGATGCGTGGCGGACCGGCCTTCTACATCCCAGGTCACGGAGCAGACGGTTCGTTCTCCCCCTCGCCCGCCAGCGGAAGCACGTACTCCCCCACCAACCGGGCCAGATGCAGCGGCAACGGCCGGGCGAGTGGCGGATAGTCGTCGTGCAGCCTGAGCTGATGAGCGAGTGTCGCCCAGTCGACGGGGCGGTCGGGCAGCTCGTCGGTCCGACCGAGGGCAGCCAAATCATCCGCCGTGCGGAGGCCGAGAACCGTCAGCTCCAGGTGGACCGGATTCCAGGCGGTCTTGCCGGGGTAGGTCGCACCGGCCGGAACCGCGGGAAGCAGCTTCCGAAGTCCCCGGGGCGACACCGCGGTCGGCGGGACATCGGTCGTGCTGGCGAACACCCGATTGCCCGGTGCGTCCGTGCTCCACACACCCTGGGAGAAGCCCGCCTTGCCGGTACCGTCGTGTGCGTACCACTCGGGCACCTCCTCCCGCCCGTTGCCGTCCCGAAGGAGTACGACCCTCAGGTCGGTCCCGTACAGGGACACGCGCTGCGCCGTCCCCTCGCCGAACGAGAGCATGTCGGGACGGAGCGCACCGTTGCGCAGGTCCGGCCATCCCTGGCGGAGGTTGTTCGACTGTGCGAGCAACAGCGTCGGGCGGTCACGCAGCTGGAACAGCACGGTCCTGATCTGCTGCTCCACGCTCGGCTGCTCCTGCACGTGACTCTCGGGTTGCTGGATCTGCGCGAGCAGGAGGTCGGCGTACGGAACCCACGCGGATCGGTCGGCGTCCCAGCCCTCGACCGTACGTGCACTGTCGCCGTCGCAGTCCCCGGCCTCGGGGCGGACCCGGACGGCGACCAGCCGGCGTACCGAGCACCGGGTCGGTCCCTTGCGGGTGTACCTCACCAGCCACAGGGCCGCGTACTGCAGGTCCGGTGGAATGACATCGCCGACCCGGTGGCTGGGCGGGCTGACGGCTCCGAGCTGGCGGAAGAGGTCGAGCCAGGCCGCGCGGGCCCGATGGGGCAGGTTCTCCGTCGCCCCGTCGGGAGGGTTCACGAACTGCGTGATCCGCTTCGCTCGGGCGTAGGCCACGCGAAGGGCATGCTTGGGATCGGAATCCTGCGCGGAGAAACGCTCTCTGGCGGCGATCTCCACGATGGCTGCGCCCCGCGCGCCGTCGGGTACGCCGAGGTGACCGGTCAGCTCGGCGCAGCGAGCCTCCACGGCCTCGGCGAACCGGACGCCACGCGAACGTTTGCGGTCCGTGGCGACACTCAGGGGTGATGCCATGGCTCCCGCAGGCCGCACCGTGACCCTGACGTCGATGTCCGGCGCCTTCCACTCCCACCGCTCGCCTTCGGCATGAGGTGTCCGTACCGGGTCGGGCAGCCCGGTCAGCTCCATCAGTGCGGTGCACAGCGCCTCGCACGTCTCCGGAGACTGCCAGCGGACGTCTACATCGAGCGGTCGGCCCGCCAGCGCGTCGGCCAGCGCCGTCGCACGACCGGACACCTTGAGGGCTTCACGAGCCGCCTCGTTCCGCAAGGCCGTACGGGCGGCAAGCACGGGCGCGTTCCGGCGGGTGGCCCGGGTCAGGTCCGGCACCCTGCGCAGTTCCGGACTGAGGTTCGTCTCGACCCAGGTATCGAAGACAGCACGCTCCTGCGGCATCAGCCCCGGGGCGACACCGTGCGGACCGAGGCCCGGCTTGTACACGATTCCTGCACTGATGCCGCCGGATCCGTCGATCCACTTCTCCGGCGCTTCGAACACCTCGGAGGGCTCCGGATACGCGTGCACGATGTCCAGTTCGGGGAGGTCGAGAAGCGGGCTGCGCGCCCGCCAGACCAGCCCGCCCCGCTCACGGTCGAAGGCCAGCGCGTTCTCGACCAGCCGATGTCCGCGGTCCGGCCCCTCGGGCCATGGCAGCGGGGCGTCCAGCAGGACGCTCGTGCCGGCGAGCTCCCGTCGTGGCACGTCGAAGCGGGTCGCCCACCGGCGGATGCTGGACGAGACGTGGACCCGGAAGCGCGCCGCGAACGGCACGGTCTGCACCGTGATCCTGAGCAGCGCGGAGTGGTACCAGGTCCTGCCCTTGTACGTCTGCCGCAAGGGCGGCCAGGAGACCAGCTCCGTACCCTGATCGGCCGTGACCACGCGAAACGCGAGCTCACGCCCGGCCGCCCGGAGCGGGGACTGCGCCAACTTGAACGCGATCCATTCGGGCAACAGGCTGTACAGCCCAGGATCAGGCTCGGCGGTTCCGCCGGGCGAGATCTCGGTGCGCGCCAGGTCGACGGTCTCACGTTCCCAGCCGGGCAGCCGGCCGACGAGGGAGTGGATCTCGTCGAACAGGTCGTCCGCCGTCCCAGGTCCGTCGTCGCCGTCGGCGGGCACCAGGCCCGCAGCCCAGACGGACAGCAACGGGGCGATGACCTCGTGCGGCACCGGTTCACGGGCGTAGAGCCAAGGGGCCTGCGCGTCGGTCCCGGTTCCGCGCCCGGTCGCGACGACGCCCGGGGCCATGGCACGGAGCAGGGCGTTGAGCCTGCGGGTCGGCAGCCGCAGCGGCCGGTCCTTCCTGGTGCGGGTCCGTGCGTGGAGGCTCAGCAGTTCCTGATGCAGTTCGTGGCCGAGCCGCATCACATGAAGGTCCTCCGTCCACGGCCCGTGGTCGGGGCACGGCTCGTAGGCAGCGGTGCGAATCACTCGGTACATGTCGTGTCTCCAAGTCCCGGAACGGCGGGTGGCACGGGCTGGTCGGGCGGCGCGGGTGCAGAGGGCCGAAGACATCGGTTCAGCATCTGCCACAGCGGTCCGTAGAGGGCCCGGACGATGGAGCGGTCGCGTTCGCGGTGATCCGATCCGGCGTCGAAGTAGGGTGCCAGCACGTCCACGATGCTGTGCAGCAGGCTCGACTCGGGTGTATCGGGTGCCGGCGGTTCGGCTGCCTGGTTCGGCGCGAACGCCGCGTCGACGAACACCACCCGCGCAGGCACACCTCCGCGCACCAGCCGGCCGATGACCTGCCAGATCAGCACCAGCATGTCCCAGGTGACCTGCTCCCGGTCCTCGCCGAGCCGGCTCCAGGCCATCGAGCGCTGGAGCACTGTGGACCATCTGCTCCGGGCCTGTGCGCGTACGGTCTCCGCCCCTTCCTCCAAGGTGTCTCCGCTGCGGACCCAGCGAGCGAAGGCGCCGCTCTCCTGAGCTCGGACGATCCAGTCGTTGATGGCGTGGACGGCCAGGCCGAGATCGTCGGGGCGCGGGTTGGGCCGGGCAAGGAAGTACACCGTGCCGATCGCGGCCTCTTCCGAAGCATTCAGAATGTTGTGCCCGCGCTCGACGGCCAGCAGGGGCGCCACGAGCACATCGGCTCCACAGTCCTTCAAGTGCTCGACATCGCCACGGCGCAGGGTCCTCGCCGACGAGGCACCGGTCTCGTCGTCGAGCGCCTCGTCGTCGGAGACGAGGCGCAGGACCTTGTCCCGCCAGCGCGGGTTGAGGTGGTGCAAGGTGTCCGCAACGATGCGGGCTTCTTCGTAGCTGCCCACCAGAAGAAGGATGTGACGCCGCTCGGGAGGCAGCTCGAGGAGTTCCCGTTCCAGGGGGCCGCCGTGCTCCTCGAGCTCCCAGCTCGCGCCCAGCCATTCGACCATGCGGCACAGGACGTCCGGTCGTTCGCCCACCGGCGTCCCCGAGACGCGGAGAGCGGCCTCTCCAGGTTTGATGAGTTCGAGGCGCATCTCGCTCTCGTTGCCGATGCGTTCGACCGCCTCGGGCTGCGGGTGGATGATCATCCCCACGTCGACCGGAATGTGGTAGCGACTCGATCTGCCGGCCCAGCTGCTTCCCGACATGAGGAGAACATGGGCACCGGGGCGGCCGTCGACGGCTGCCAGGTCGGGCATCGTGCGGAGCAGCTCCCGTCCCACCCCGCTGCAACGGAAGAAGGTCAGTTCACCGCTGCGGACGCCGCCTTCGTCCGGTCCTTCGACCTTGAACTGGAAGCCGAGCAGGTTGCCCATGGGCGCTTCGGGCACCATGGGGGCGTAGTCGTCGGGCCGTCGGTACATCGTGTTGAACGCGAGGTTGAGGGCCGCCTCGACCCGCGGCCACATGGTGTTGATCAGTGCCAGCTTCGGTTCCAGTGCACAGAGCAGCAGGGTGAATTCGAACCGGGTGACGAGCTCGTCGTGCCAGTCCGCGGGATGCTGCGGCTTCCTGGGTTTCCGCGGGGCCCGTCTCCCCTGGCCGCGCCGTACCTTCACCTCCGACTCCCACTGGGCCAGCGCCTTCTCGTACGCCTTCATGGCATCCGCGAACTCGGTCTGCTTCGCCTCCATCAACGGAGACATGTCGAAGGTGTCATCCATCAGTTCCGCTGCATGACCATGGGTCATCTCGGGGTTGGCGGTATGCAGAAGTTCGGTCAGGAGCCGGGTGAGCTCGGTGAACGTCTCGTCGGTCAACCGCGGGCGGTCGCCGAAGGGGTTGTCGCGGAACGCGTCGAGCTTGCGGCCCAACCGCTCACGTGCCGGGCCGGCCGCATCGATCTTCTCCGGTGACGCGGGCAGCGGGTACCGCTCGTCGAGCAGTCCGAGTTGCAGGATCCATGCACTGAAGTAGCCGGTTCTCACCCAGTTGCGCAGCGCGTGGTCGGCCACGAGCATCGCGTACAGCCGGTCGGTGGCGGCGGCGACCGTGTTGAGGGCGGCGGTGAACACCTCCACGTCGCGGTCGGAGAGCTGGATCCGCCCCGCGACCGACAGTTCGCGGGTCTTGTGACCGGTCAGCTTGTCGATGAACCCGTCCTCGTCACCTCCTGCAAGCAGCACGGCCGGGGCGAACGCCTGGTCCAGCTGCATCTGCACGCGATCCGCCTCGTCGACGACGATCAGGTCGCTGCGCCTGCAGGCCAGTTCGAGGTAGCGGAGCCGCTCGCCGTTCTGCGGACGCGGCGGCGACGAGTCGAGGAGACTCGCCATGGTCGCGACCCAGATGTCGGCCGACACCAGTTCACGGGACGCATGGTGGCGACCGCACGAGCCCCAGAAAGGGCAGCTGCGGCTGTGCTTCTGCCAACGCTCGTGGCGACTGCTCTCGTCCGTCGTCGACCAGGCAGGAGGGCGCAGCCGTGCGCACGGCGCCTCGCCGAACTGCAGTGGTGCGGCGCCTGAGCTCTCATGGCGCAAGCCGTTGATGACGCATGCTGTGCTCAGGTGGGCGAACCCGGGATCCGTGTGCGCCAGGAGCCGGTGCTCGCCCCGGCCCGCCAGTCGTCGGTGCAGTCGCTGCGCATGCCGCTCCTTGCCCGCGGCACCGAGGACCGGCGCAGCGGCGCCGTCGGTGTAGGTGTTGTAGAGCTCCACCAGTTTGAGCACCTCGGCGACGTCGTTGACGACCACGGTGACGCGCTTGCGGTGCCGGACGGCCAGGTGCACGGTGACGATGTCACGCAGGGTGCTCTTGCCCGAACCTACGATGCCGAGCAGGTGCTGGATGCGGTCGATCGTGAACGTGTCGGACTCGACGAAGCCCTCGGACGTTCCGACGGTGAGCACGAGCTGGTCGAGTCGGCGTGTCCAACTCCGGTGCGCGGTGGCGTCCATCTCCGCCGCGGTCTGCCGGAGCTCCTCCATCGTGAAGCGCAGCGGTTCCCCGTTGCCGGGCGGCAGCCGGTCGATGTCGTGGGCCAGGGGCGGGGCGACCGGGAGGTCCGGAAGTTCGACGACGGCGAGGGTTCTGCTCACCGGGAAGGCGTGTGGTCCGGGGCCGGCCGGCCGCATCGGGTCACCCGCGAACGGTGGGGCGCAGCGGAGCAGTTCGTCGTACGCCTCCCAGCGTCCTGGGGCGACCGTGAGCGGCCGTTCTTCGGGGGCCTGGTCCGGGTCCGGCACGTCGAAGCCGCGCAGCGCCGGGTCGAACCGCTGGTATCCGAGGAGCGCCTCGCGCCAGGCCCGGCGGCGGCGCAGCGGCCACATGGTGTAGCGGCCGGCCCGGAGCATCGCCTCGTCGTCCGCTGATCGCGTGACACCACCGGCTACGGCGAACCCATAGCCGCTGAAGAGGACCCAGGCCTGGGCGGCCGGCGCTCCTGGCATGAGGCGTTGCTGGAGACGCAGTCCGATCTCGGTCTGGCAGAGTGGTTCGAGTGCCGGTTTCCGGACGGCCGGCCCCGCGTGTGCCGACAGTTGCTGCAGTACTCCGTCGCTCAGATGACGGGCGAAGCTACGCATCGGTGAGAGTGCTTCCTTCCGCTCGTGTTCCGGTTCGCGTCCGTTCCGCCCGGGCCTGACGCACCAGTTCCTCAGGCTTGGTGAGGACGATCCGCCCGGGTGCCGTGATGCGGCTGACGGCAGCCTCGAACTCCGCGCGGTACCCGGGGGTGTCCCACGCTCGTCCGGGGACCACGACGAGCAGCCGCTCCTCTGCCAGGTGGCCGAGCAGTGCTTCGGCCTTGTACGCAAGGAGTACGGGCTGCCGCCGATCGGCGACCAGCATCGTCCGCGCGGTCAGTCTCTCCCCGGTGAGCCGGTGGACGCCCGGTCCCCGTGACAGCGGGACGGCGCGGATGCCGGCCTGTTCCAGTTGCTCGAGCACCGCCTTCTCCGTGGGGCGCGGAATCACCACGAAGGCGCGCAGGCTCTGGGCGAGGACCAGAGCCTGGGCCGGATCGGTGACGACCCTCGGTTCGACGTCGGTGGGGCAGATCTCGCGTTCGCAGCGGTACCCGCCCGATGGACTCGTCGGCGTGGTCAGCGCGGGCAGGCCGCAGGTGCCGCACAACAGCAGTGTGCGGTCGACGACCAGGTGGTCAGGGGCGGGCCGGTACAGGTGTCTGACCTGGTGCCACACCGTGGTGTCCCACCGTGCGCCTCTCGTCATGCGGTCTCGTTGCACCACGCTCGGGTGGTCTCCGACGAACGTCAGGCAACGGCGGCGGAGTCCCGGTGTCCCGGCCCGTGCCGCCAGCTGGGCGACGAGGTCATCGGCCTCTTGTTCCACCGTTCCCTGTGGTCCGCGCGATGCCCATTCGAGGCAGGTCCTGGTCGGCATCCACCGCTGTGGATCGATCAACGGCTGTGCAAAGCCGTTGCCGTGCCCGGAGGGCAGGCCGAGGACGCTCGGGACGGCATCGGGGTCGGTGCACCATGCCATGAGGTCCGGCAGGCCCTTGGGGGGTTCATGGCCCGACCTCAGGCAGCGCAGCGTCAGGCGGTCCAGGATCAGTTGGGCGTCATGCGGATAGGGAAGGGCGAGCGAGCCCAGTTTCTTGTGGAACCCCAGCTCGCAGACGACCCGTGCCAGTTCTGCGTACATGTCGGCGGCGTCGTAGGCCACTTCGGGCCGGTGGGGGTGATGCGGACGTCTGCCTTTCATGCTGCCTCGTTCTTCCTGTGCCCGGCGGTGCACCATCGCGCCACCTCGCACCGGGTGCAGTTCGCCGTCGGGTTCGGGGTGTAGTCGCTGTCGACGTGCCAGGCGGTCGTGAGCTCCTGGAGCACCTTGCCTGCGGTCTCCACGTTCCGGGACGAGAACGGGTCGATGGTCCTCAGGTCGGCGCCACCGGGACTCAGCACTTCCAGTTCGATCCGAGCGCGGGCAGCGGTGCCACCGAGGTGCCCGCGGGAGAGCAGAGCCACCGCCAGGGCAAGCTGCGGGTAGGTCACGAGCGGATCGTCGAGGTGGCGTCGCGCGGTGGCGGACGTCTTGGTCTCCCGCCACACCCAGGAGTCGCCGTCGCGGTACACGAGGTCGGGTGAGGCGATGACGATGACGTCCGCGTCGGAGTCGTGGCGCACGATCCTGGGTTCGGTCCTGATGTCGCTGCGGTTCACCACGTACGGCATCGGACACACGGCCGCGTGGCGGCGCAGCAGCGTGCGGCCGAGTTCCCGTTCTTCGGCCGGCAGCTCGTAGCCGTCGGGAACCCACTGCGCGGGAACATCGGCCGGGCACGGGCGGATGGCTCCTGAGCCATGACGCCATGCCAGGTAGGCGTGGACGGCGCGGCCGCGTTCCGCCGACGGGTGCCGCTCGATGCCGTCCGCCGTGGGAAGGTGCAGCCGGCGCATGTGGTCGCGTGCGGGGCATTCCCGGTAACTGCGGCCGTTGGTCACCGACCAGGTCCGTCGTGTCCTGCCCTTGGCGGGCAGACCGAGCACGCCAGGGGCGCGTCTCAGGGCAGGACAGTCGCTGATGTAGGCGCACGACGAGCAGGCGGGTCCCGGCCGGTACTCCTGGCTGTCCAGGATGTCTTCCAGTGCCTGGGAACCATGGGCGCGGTAGCGGGCGACCGCTTCGTGCCTCGTCCCGTCGAAGAGGACCCGGGTCGCGCCGTCGAGGAGCGCGAACTCCACCACGCGCACGCGCGTCGGCAAGGGACCCGGGGCTCCTTCCGCGAGGACCAGGGCCGCCGCCGCGATGTACCCGTCGTCGGGTCGGGGCTCCCGCAGCCTGTTCACCGGAACACGGAGTTCGCGGAGGTCTCCCGACGCCGAGACCAGGCACCGTCCCCATACCTTGATGCGGTACTCATGCGCTCCGCGGTGATCCGGCTTCGGCGGCTGGTACCGATAGCTCCAGTTCTCGGGCAGGTCGGACAGTCCCTCGTCCTCATGGAGCGGGAACGCGTTGCGGTACATGGTCCGCGCGTGCTTCGTCCACTCCCGCAGCCCGTCGTGCTGCGGTCGCCCCCAGGACGTGAACTCGGCTGCGGCAGGGTCCTTCCGTTCGGCGTCGAGAGCGCGCATGAGCGGGGCGAAGGTGAAGTCCTCCAGCCGTTCCTTGGCGCGACCCGCGGGGCGCACGGAAGCAAAACCGCGCGCTTTCAGTGCATTCGCCGCTGGGCAGCTCAGATCGGTGGTCTTGAACGCCCCCAGGCTGACGGAGACGACAGCGCTTTTCCGATTCATACCATCCGGCGCCATCCAGGTGCCTAGCATGGTGTGCGTCCTTTCTGTGAGAGGGCACCGCACCGTGCGGGCCGACCGGCAAAGGAGTTCCAGCTGAATATCGAGAAATCTCAGGTACTCAACCGGTTCGAGCTGCTCGACCAGATCGGCGAAGGCAGTCAAGGGCAGCTCTACATCGGGCGGGACACGAACGATGACAGCCTGGTGGCCGTCAAGCTCCAGCGACCCCGCACGTTCGAGTCCACCAGAACCTTCGGGGAGGTCGGCGAGGAACTCGAGAAAGAGGCCGAAACAGCACAAGCCCTGGCGGGGATCCAGGGGGTTCCCGAGCGCATCGCCTCGGGTGTGTTCAAGGGGCGGTACGGAGATCAGCGATGCTTCGTCATGGAACTCGTGAATGGCACTCCTCTCTACGATGTGCTGATGGAATTCAGGCCGGTTCCGCTGATGTCGGCCGTCGCCATCACGGGTCAGCTGTGCGAGATTCTTGACAGAGTGCATGAGAAGGGCTGGTTGCACTGCGATGTGAAGCCCGAGAATGTCATGTTGGAGCCCGACGGGAGCGTCCGGATCCTCGATCTCGGGCTCGCCGGCCGGATCGGGGAACGTCCCGATTGGCCGAAGGGATCGCCCGGCTACGCACCCCCCGAGCAGTACGAGAAAGGAGCCCTGACGGAAACGGCTGATATTTTCGCTCTCGGCTGCCTTCTCCTCGAAATGACCGTGATGCATCTCCCCTATGCGGGTACGCTCGCGCGTCCGGGTACCGACTGGCCCGTTCTGCCCCCGGACAGGCTGCGTCTTGTGCCGCCCGAAATCCGCTCGCTCGTTCTGCGGATGGTCGACCTGGAGCCGCTGAACCGGCCTGCCCGGATGCGCGAGGTCTTCGCCGGCCTCCGCCCGCTCCTCCCCCCGGCCGGTCAGAAGCCCCCGGACAAGCGGATGAGCCCTGACCCCACCGCGTACTACCGTGCCGGCAGAGCGACCCTCTGAGGACTCTGCTTCTCCACCCGCGCACAGCCGCCTCAGCGGAGCGACTCCAGGTCGGCCATGGCGATGCGCAGCTGCTCGGCATCGCCGAGCAGCTCCCGGAGGATCACCTCCCTCTCCAGGACACCGATCGCCTCGACGCGGCGTCCCGCACTTTTGAGAATGTCGGCGCGACGCCGCAGCACCATCGCCTCCTTCGACCGGTAGTCGAGCCCCCGGTACAAGGCAGTGGCCCGCTCATACGCGTCCAGCGCGGGTTCCCGCTCGGCTCGCGCGACTCGGATCTTGCCCTGAGTCGTCAGAATGTTGGCCGTCAGGTTCCGGTCACCGGCCGGTTCAGCCAGCTCCAACGCATCCGCGCACATCGCCAGCGCTGCGTCGTACTGCCCGTCGTCGCAGCGGAGCGTGCCGAGTCCGTTGAGGGCGGCCGCTTCCCCTCTCCTGTTCTCTGCCGCCTTGAACAGCGCCATGGCCCGTACGTAGTGCTCCTCGGACTCCGTCGCCTGCTGAAGACGACGGAGCACAATCGCAAGTCCGAGCAGGGACCGGGCCAGCCCGAGCCGACTCCCGTCGCTCGTATCCTGCTCGTCCAGGTCCACCGCCGCCCTCAGCTGTTCCGCCGCCTCGGCGTATCTCCCTTCGTTGTTCTGGCAGCCTGCGACCATCCGGTGGTACATCGCCCGGGCTCCGATGTCCTCGATCTCGTCCGTCGCCGACCGGACTGCCCACAGCAGTCGTTCTGCCGTCGCGTACCTGTTGCGGCGCCACAGGTAGGTCACGAGAGCCATGGCCATGAGCCAGGCGCTCCTGGTCATGCCCTCTCGCATGGCCAGCTCCGTGACCTCCACCGACGTCTCGTACTCGGCATCGAGCACGCTCATCGCCTTGTGTTCGTCGGGCGGGGGCTGCACATGGCACCCGTCCGGCTCGGGGATGGGAAGCCTGCGTTCGGGGTCGAGGATCTGGTCGCAGGCCCACACCTGGTGGAGCTGGTGAGCGACGATCGCCTCGCAGGTGCGGGCTTCGAGGAACGGCACGGCCGGATCGCCGGGTTCCGGCCGCATGTGGTGGCGGGCATGGACCCGGATCAGGTCGTGGAGCCGGTAGCGCCCCGAGGTCGGCATCTCGATCAGGTGCGCCGCGAGAAGCTCTTCCAGTGGGCGGACGGCCTGCCCTCCGCCTGCGACTCTGCCCAGATCGACCGCGGCGGACCAGCTGATGGTCGGCCCGGGGTGGACGGCGAGCTGCCGCAGGAGGGTGCGCGCAGGCGAGGTCAGATGGCCGACGGAGTTGTCGAGCGCCAGCCGCACGGAGAGTTCGGCTTCCTGGAGGTGGAGTTCGTCCAGTCTGCTCCGTTCCTCACCGAGATGCCGGACCATGGCCGCGATCGCTTCCTCGGGCAGGCCCCGGATGCGTTCCGCTGTGACCGAGAGCGCCAGCGGAAGTCCTCCGCAATGGGCCACGAGTTCGCCGATCAGACGGGAGAGCGCGGGATCCACCGATTCCTCCAGCAGGGCCCGTGACGACTCGGCGTCGAGAAGGCCCACCGCCTCGACGGCCGCCCCGAGCCGGGTCCGCATGCCTTTCATGGCGTTGCGGCTCGTCACGATCACCGTGCACGCCCCGGGCCCGGGCAGCAGTTCTCTGATCTGCTCGACATCCACCGCATCGTCGAGAAGGACCAGGACGGAGCGTTGCGACAGTGCGGTGCGAAGAGCCTTGGCCTTGCCTTCGAGCGTGGTGGCCTTCGTCCTGATCGAGAAGGAGGCCAGGAACTCGTCGATGATCTCTTCGGGAGCTGCGGGCTCCACGCCGCCGCCGACGAAGCCTCGAAGCGCGGCATAGAGGTGACCGCCGGGGTGGTGCGGCGCGAGACGGTGTGCCAGTTCCAGGGCCAGGGCGCTCTTCCCCACCCCGGGCATGCCCGAGAGGAGCACCACACAGGCACGTCCGTCGGCCCGCCGGGCGAGGAGCTCCCGTTCCAGGCCCCTGAGCTGGGCGTCCCGGCCAACGAGGTTGCGGCCCGGCAGTGGGAGCTGCCGGGGTGTCGCGGCCGCTTTGGGCGCCCGGGGACGCCCCGATGAGGCCGGTCGCAGTGACGCGATGAGGTCGTTGAGCTCGGGGCTCTTGACGTCGTTCTCGGTCCGCCAGGTCCGGATCATGTCCAGCAGCTGCTTGCGGGAGATGCCGATGCCCTGGGAAGCGCGCAGATGGTGGAAGAAGACCATCTCGTTGCGGTCCCTCGTCCGTCGGACCTCGTCGGTCTTCTTGAACAGCCAGTCGAACTCACGAGCGTCGGCGGCAACGCAGAAGCCGAAAAGCGCGGCGCCGAACCACTCCTGGTCTAGTTCGGCCCGGCGCAGCCGGAACGCAGCCCCTTCAAGTCCGGTCAGCGCCCGCCCTTCCGGCCATTCCTCCCAGGCTGCAACAACGTGTTCGAAACAGGTGTGCGGATCCTTTTTGGTCGCCTTCGCCCGGCCGACAGCCATCCGATACCGATGGAGGTCGACCCGCTCCGGAGGAATAGAAATCGAACAGAAGTCCTGTGTGCGCGAAGACACGTACTCGGCGCCCACCATTTTCCTCAGCTCCCTGAGCGCAACATGCAGCCGGTTGCGCGGCACATCCTCTCCGGGCCACAGGAAACCCATCACCTCGTCCGCACCGGCGAGGCCCTCAGGGCTGGTGACCAGAGCGGCGAACAGACGAACCGACTGCAGACCGATGCCATGGCTCCGACCTGCGACATCAATTCCGACCCGCCCCAGCACTCGCCCCTCCGGCACGTCGCTTCCCACCGCAGACCTCCTCTCGTCACCGATGCCGGCCCTTCGCCTCATCCGTCCTCAGATCAACGCACATGGAGGAACCGCGCTCCCCGCCCTTTCCTGTTCTCGGCTCATATCGGCCTCATTTCCGCCTCAGATCGCTCCCCCGCCGGTCCGGGCTCTTCGGGCACGATGCGGTCAACCCGCTCGGCCGGCGGATCGATCCCGATGCGCCTCCGGCCGTAAGCGCCGCTTACGCCGTCCCCCACGAAAGGAAAGAGCCTGTGAACAACCGTTACTCGAATCGCCGTTCGGCGATGCGACGTTCGTCCTCGTACCCGCCCAGCAAGGCCCGCCGCCGTCCGCCGGAGGGACAGGTCGAGCCGGAGACGCCGCCGGCCGTCTCCTCGGAGAAGCCGGCCGCCCAGCAGCCCTGAGCCCTCGCCGGGAGGGCATCCACCACGCCCTGATGCCCTCCCGGCACTCCGTCTCCGCTTCGTGCCATGGCAAGGCCACCCATCGGTGGGGCTGCACAAAGTTGAGACGCATGGGATCAAAGTCCGAATTGCCCAGATCGATTCACGGGAGCAGGAACATGGCATTCCCCTACCCGAGTGGAGTTTTCGCGGCGATCGCGGGTCACTGCGACTCGCTCCTCGCCGTCGATGACCTGGCCTTCGCCGTGGATGTGGTGGGCCGTGGGCCGACGAGCCTCACCCCGATCGAGGCGCGGGAAGCGCTCCGCGCCGACGCCGACGCCCCCACCTCGGCAGCCGTATGGGAGGTGGCCATCCGGCGTGCCCAGCAGGACGAGGCCGACGGCCGGTGGCGGCTGCTCCTGCTCTGGCTCGTGCTGCCGCGACTGACGGGCACCGCCCATCGGGTGGCAACGCGTCTGCGTGCCGACCGTGCCGACGTCGAGAGCGAGCTCGTCCTCGGCATCCTCGAAGCCGTGGACACAGTGGACCCCGCATTCCCCGGCGCCGTCGACGCCCTCCTCGCCGCCGCCCGCAGCCGCGCGTGGGCGTACGGCCGTTCCTTGCGCCGGCTGGTGCCGGTCGCGGACATCGAGGCCGTGACCACTCCGCCGAGGGACGACGGGCCCGTCGAGCAGGTGCCGCCCGGCCGTCCGGCACCTCCCGCGGACGCAACACCCCATCGCCCCATGCCCGTCAGCGATCTGGAAGGCGAACGGATCGGCGCACTCGCCGCCGAACTGAAGCTCATCAAGATCGCCCGACAGGCGCAGCGCGGCAGGTGGCGGCACATCGGCACGGTGTCCCTGCGGCCCCGGGGAAGGCGCCGATGAGCCACGCGCGACGAGGGGCTCCCGAGACCCTCACCTTCCCCGAGGTCTTCCAGCTCCCCATCACCACCAACGTGCACACGGCCGCCAAGGCGCTCGGCATCTGCACCAGCACGGCCTACCGGCTCATCCGCAAGGGAACGTTTCCCTGCCCCGTGATGCGCGTGGGATGGCAGTACCGCATCCCCACGACATCGCTGATGCGCGCCCTCGGCATCGAGGAACAGCCGGTCTACCTGGACGAGTCGGAGGAGGGACCCACCCCGATCGAACCTCCGTTCTGACCCATGGGGCTGTATCGCCCGGCGCCACCGGGTGACACAGCCCCATGGCTGTGCGACAAACGGACGAACGCGTGCCAAACATTCGGCCATACCCCCGAGTATCGCTTTACTCTCCGCAACTGATCGATAGCGTGTCGTCGTCGCGACCGCCACACCCGGAGCACTGGGCTCCGCTGGGACTAGTGGCGCGATGAAGGAATTCCGAACGTGACTCAGGCGGCTTACGCCCCTGCAGAGACGCTCCGACTCCAGCCGTACACCGACCACTGCCGTGTCATCGCCGAAGAGGGCGCACACGTGGTCATCGGCGTCTCCCCGGGGAACAGCTATTTCACCGCCCAGCGACTGCGCGAGCTGACGCGCTGGGGGTTGGATCGATTCGACCAGGTCGATCTCGTCTACACCGATCTGCATGTCGCGGACATGTACGAGTCGTTGGGCTACGGGCCCGACGAGGCGCGGCGGAAGGCCGTGAAGAATCTGCGCGGGGTACGCGCGAAGGTCGCCGCCGCGGTGGCCGCCGAGGATCCCGGTGGGGGGCGGGTGCGGGCCCGGGGGATGTCGGAGTTCACCGAGGTGCCCGCGTACCGGGAGCTGCACAGGACCGTGCTCGCCGCGGTCGAGGACGATCCCGTCGTACGGGCCACCTGCGACGCGCTGACCGGGATCTTCCTGGCCGGGAAGCTGGCGCCGGGGCAGGAGACCGACGAGCGGCAGCGGGCGGTGTGCCGGGCGTACATCTGCGCCGAGGTGCCGCTGTTCCTGGACACCCCCGCGATCCTCGGGGTGCCGTCCTCGCTCAACTGCTACCACCAGGCCCTGCCGTTGGCCGATCTGCTGTACGCCCGCGGGTCCGGCCTCCGGGCATCGCGCAACCAGGGGCACGGCATCCTCACCCCCGCTTCGACCCTGCCCCTGCCCCACCATGTCGAGGGAGACGCCGCATGAGCGGGACGAATCTGCTGACCACCGCCCCGGCCGACGCCACCTTGTCGGAGCCGATCGCCTTCCCCTTCGACTGGGACGGCACCCGGCTGCCCGCCGAGCTCGCCGGGCTGCGGGACACCCCGGTCCGCAAGGTGCGCACCATCGCCGGGGCGGACGCCTGGCTGGTCTCCTCGTACGAGCTGTGCCGCCAGGTCCTGGAGGACGAGCGGTTCAGCCTGAAGGACACCTCCGCGCCCGGCGCGCCCCGGCAGTACGCGCTGACGATCCCGCCGCACGTCGTCAACAACATGGGCAACATCACCGGCGCCGGGCTGCGCAAGGCCGTGATGAAGGCGATCAACCCCAAGGCGCCGGGGCTTGAGGAGTGGCTGCGGGCCCGGGCCGGGGAGCTGGTCGACGCGCTGGTCGCGGAGGGCGCGCCCGCCGACCTGCGGAGCGCGTACGCCGATCCGTTCTCGTCGGGGCTGCACTGCCGGATGCTCGGCATCCCCGAGGAGGACGGGCCCCGGCTGCTGCGCAGCCTGGACGTGGCCTTCATGAACGCGCCGCGCGAGATCGAGGCGGCCCGGCTGCACTGGGACCGGGACATCGCCTACATGACGGAGCGGCTGGACGATCCGGCGACCGGCGGGCTGATGGCCGAGCTGGCGGCGCTGCGCGAGGACCCCGAGTACGCGCATCTGACCGACGAGATGCTGGCGACGGTCGGGGTGACGCTGTTCGGCGCCGGGGTGATCTCGACCGCGGGCTTCCTGGCGATGGCCCTGGTGTCGGTGCTGACCCGGCCGGACGTGCGGGAGGCGCTGGCCGGGGGCCGGGGCGTGGCCGGGGCCATGGACGAGCTGCTGCGGGTCAATCTGTCGATCGGCGACGGGCTGCCCCGGCTGGCCATGGCGGACGTACGGCTCGGTGACGTGGAGGTGCGGGCGGGCGAGCTGGTGCTCGTGCTCGTCGAGGGCGCCAACCACGACCCGGGGCACTTCCCCGACCCGCACACCTTCCGGCCCGGCCGGGAGAACGCCGCCGACCATCTGTCCTTCGGCGGCGGCCGGCACTACTGCCCGGCGACGGCGCTCGGCAAGCGGCATGCCGAGATCGCCCTGGAGGCCGTGCTCGAACGGCTCCCCGGGCTGCGGCTCGCGGTGCCGGTGGAGCAGTTGGTGTGGCGCACCAACTTCATGAAGCGGCTGCCCGAGCGGCTGCCCGTCGCCTGGTAGCGCGCACGCGCGCCGGAGCGCGGCGGCGGGAGCACCTTCGGGTGCCCCCGGCGCCGCGCGGCGGGTCAGCGGCTGTAGCGGATCAGGGCGCGGACCATGTGGCAGGTCGTGTCGGACGGCGGGTGGATGCCGAGCTGGGCGGCGGTGGTCCGTATCCTCGCGTTGGTCGCCCGCGAGGGCAGATAGACCCCCGCGTCGAGCAGCGCGATGGCGAGCCGCATCGCCTTCAGCCGGCGGTTGTGCGTGACGTACCACTCGCGGGGGCGGCCCGCCGGGAGCGGCTTCTTCTGGAGCGGCTTCCAGGGTTCGAGGGACGGTGTCCGGATCATGGCGACAGCCATGGGCGACCTCCTGGCGAACGTGGGGTGCGGGCCCTCCCCGGGACCCTCACCTTCACCCCCGATTTTACTGCCGACCACTGACAATCGTCCCTGGCCAGACGTCTTTTGAGGGGCGCGGAGAGGGGCCTTCGCGGGTACGTTGGGGGCATGGAGATCTGGATCAATCCCGCCTGTTCCAAGTGCCGCGGCGCCCTCACGCTCCTCGACGCCGAGGGCGCCGACTACACGGTGCGGCGCTATCTGGAGGACGTGCCGTCGCCGGACGAGATCCGCGCGGTGCTCGGGCGGCTCGGGCTCGAACCGTGGGACATCACGCGGACCCAGGAGGCCGCCGCGAAGGAGCTGGGTCTGAAGGACTGGCCCCGGGACGCGGCGCACCGGGACCGGTGGGTGGCGGCGCTCGCCGAGCACCCGAAGCTGATCCAGCGGCCGATCATCACGGCCGAGGACGGCAGCGCGGTGGTGGCCCGCTCCGAGGAGGCGGTACGGGACGCCCTGTCCCGCTGACCGCCGCCCCTTCACACCCCTTAGACCGGCACCACCGCCGCGACCTGCTCCTCCGCCTCGGCCAGGATCTCGGTGAGCCGCGCCCCGAACCGTACGTCGCAGGGGTGCGGGCGCCCGGTCCTGATCGCCGCGAGGAGCGCGTCGACCGCCGACCCGAACGCGCCGAGCGCGCCGTCCCAGCCGGGCATGACCGCCCGGCCGTGCTCGCCGTGCAGCGCGAGCGCCGCCTCGGCCGCCGCGGGCGGGGCGCTCAGCGTCAGGGTGGCGGTGCTGCTCGCGCCGGAGGTGTGCCGCAGCACCAGGTGCCGGGTGTCGGCGGGGCCCGCGACACAGGTCACCTCGGTGACATCGCCGAGGACCGGCAGATAGACGGACAGCACGTGCGGGCCCACGTCCCACAGGCCGCCCTTCTCGCGGCGCCAGGGCGAGGCGGCGTACGCGCTGTCCGAACCGGGCGCGAACAGCGAGCCGAGCCAGTGCGCCTCGCCCAGGAACCAGCCGCCCCGCGCCGTCTGCTCGTCGATCCAGCGGGCCGTCGGCCCGGCGAACCGCAGCGTGCAGAAGACGACCGAGGCGACCCCGGCGGCGGTCACCGCGTCGGCCGTGGCGCGGGCGGTGGCCGCCGAGGTCGCCACCGGCTTGTCGAGGATCACATGGCAGCCGGCCGCCGCCGCCCGCGCGACCAGCGGTGCCTGTACGTCCGGCGGCAGCGCCACCGCCACCGCGTCGCTCGCCGCGAACAGCGCGTCCACATCGGCGTACGCCGTCGTTCCGGACGCGGCGGCGAGGGCCTCGGCGGCCTCCGGGCGTCTGCCCCACACCCCGCTGAACTCGACCTCCGGGTGCGCCGCGAGCGCGGGCGCGTGGGTGCGCCCGGCCCAGGGTCCGGTGCCGAGGAGACCGATACGGGGCTTCGCGCCCGGGAGCTTCGTCATGCCCCCAGTCTGCCGCGCCCGGGCCGCGTACGGTCCAGCCCGCCCGGTCCCGTATGCCCGGTCCCGTATGCCCCGGATCACCGCACCGCGCCCCGCCGAAACGCAGGAAGGCTGAGTAACACGGGGTTCACAAACGGGCAACCGACGGGAAATCCCGTGTTGCGAAGCTGCGCAGCAGACAGACCACGCCATCGCACCTCTCGCAGCGTGGAGGAACCCAGCACGCCGAAGGGTGAGACCCGTGACGTTCAAGGCCGAGTACATCTGGATCGACGGCACCGAGCCGACCGCCAAGCTCCGCTCCAAGACGAAGATCATCACCGGTCCGGTGCCGGCCCTGGAGGAGCTGCCGATCTGGGGCTTCGACGGCTCCAGCACCAACCAGGCCAAGGGTCACGCCTCGGACCGCGTGCTGCGGCCGGTCTTCAGCTGCCCGGACCCGATCCGCGGCGGCGACGACATCCTGGTGCTGTGCGAGGTCCTCAACACGGACATGACGCCGCACGAGTCCAACACCCGCGCCGCGCTGGCCGCGACCTACGCCACGTACGCCGCGCAGGAGCCGATCTTCGGCATCGAGCAGGAGTACACGTTCTTCGAGGGCACCCGCCCGCTCGGCTTCCCGGCCAACGGCTTCCCGGCGCCGCAGGGCGGCTACTACTGCGGTGTCGGCGCCGACGAGATCCACGGCCGCCCGATCGTCGAGGCGCACCTGGAGAACTGTCTGACCGCCGGTCTCGGCATCTCCGGCATCAACGCCGAGGTCATGCCGGGCCAGTGGGAGTTCCAGGTCGGCCCGCTGGCGCCGCTGGAGGTCGCCGACCAGCTGTGGGTGGCCCGCTGGCTGCTCTACCGCACGGCCGAGGACTTCGACGTGTCCGCGACGCTCGACCCGAAGCCGGTGAAGGGCGACTGGAACGGCGCGGGCGCGCACACCAACTTCTCCACCAAGGCGATGCGCGAGGGCTACGACGCGATCATCACCGCGTGCGAGTCGCTCGGCGAGGGCTCGAAGCCGCTCGACCACGTGAAGAACTACGGCGCGGGCATCGACGACCGCCTCACTGGTCTGCACGAGACCGCACCGTGGGACCAGTACTCCTACGGCGTCTCCGACCGCGGCGCCTCGGTCCGCATCCCGTGGCAGGTCGAGCAGGACGGCAAGGGCTACATCGAGGACCGCCGTCCGAACGCCAACGTCGACCCGTACACGGTGACCCGCCTCATCGTGGACACCTGCTGCGCGGCCCTGGAGCGGGCCGGTCAGGTCTGAGTCGGGGTCATGTCCTGACATCCGCTTCCTGAAGCATCCGCTTCCCGAAGCGTGGGAAAGGGCGCCCGCCGGTTCTCCGGCGGGCGCCCTTTTCGCGACGGCCGGGCGCGGTTCACGTCCTGGGGGATGCCCCGCACCATTCCCCCCTGGTTTAATGGGGATATGGCCAGCATGCAGAACGACACCGCGAAGGGTCGCCCCGACCTCGAGCCGTTCTGGCCTTCCCGCCAGCACCACGACTTCGACCGGTGCTGTCGGCGCGTGAGGAACGCGCCGGCCCTCTAACGCCCCGACCGGAACGGATTTCCGGTCGCCCGGCCTTCGGCCGCCGCGCAAGACGTACGACGACGCCCTACCGTCCGTCCCCCACGCGCGCGAAAGAGCTGATCCGCCATGGCACTTGCCCCTTCTCCCGTCCCCTCCCCGGTCGCCTCCGCCGGATCCGCCGCCACGCTCGGCCGGCCACGGCTGCGCGCCGTCGCCCCCGACGAGGTCGCGGGACTCGCCGGTCTGTCCGGGCTCGCCCGGGTCGCCGACTTCCTGCCGCCGGGCGCGACCCTGCTGCCCGCTCCCCCGCACGCCCTTCCGGCGCTGCCCGGCCGGCCGCCGATGGTCGGCTATCTGGTGCTGCTCCCGGCCGACCAGCAGCCCGCCGCCGGTGCGGCGGCGGGCGCCGTCGAGCAGGGTCCGGTGGCCGTCGACGACGTCCAGCGGATCGCCCGGGTCGACGGGCGGGCGCTCGACCTGACATATCTGGAGTTCGAGCTGCTCGCCCATCTCGTCGCCCACCCGCACCGGGTGCACACCCGGGACCAGCTGGTCACCACGGTGTGGGGGTACGGGCACGTGGGTGACGGCCGGACGGTCGACGTCCATGTGGCGCGGCTGCGCCGCAAGCTGGGCGCCGAGCACCGCCACACGATCCAGACCGTGCGGCGGGTCGGCTACAAGTACACGCCCTGATCAGGCCGTTCGGCCCGAGCCCGCGCCCGATCCCGAGCCCGGGCGCGTCCGTCGCGCCCGCAGCCCGGCCCACAGACCGAGGGCGAGGTCGACGGCGAGGAACGCCACCAGGCTGAGGCCGAGCAGCGGCACGAACCAGCCCACCAGGGCCGTTCCCGCGAGCAGCGGGAGCAGCAGGGGGGCGGGCAGCCGCCGCCAGGTCCCGCGCGCGGTCGGGCGCCGGGACGGGCGGCGCTGCCACCACATCCGGTAGCCCCAGACGATCAGCAGGATCAGCGCGAGCGCGAGGGCGGCGAGCGCCAGCTGGTTGAACAGGCCGAGGAACACGCCCATGTGGGCGTCGATGCCGATCCTCGTGAGCTTCGCGAGCAGCGGGTAGTCCGCGAAGCGCAGCTCGTCGAGGACGGCGCCGTCGGCCGGGTTCACGGCGACCGAGTCCAGCTCGACCGGGAAGGTGGTGTCGGTCTCCTTCACCAGGTAGCCGGTGCCCTCGGCGGGCAGCACGACCGACAGCGACGGGCTGTCGATCCCGGCGGCGCGGGCCGCCGCGACGGCCGCGTCGATGCCGATGTCGGCGGCGGCGGCTGGACCGGGGCCGGTGGCCGGGGCGGGGGCCGGGTGGCCGGGGCCGTGGCCCGCGTGCTCGTCCGCGCCGCCCGCCGGGCCGGGGGTGATGTCCGCCGCGAGCGCCGGGGTCCCGCCGCCGAGCCGGTCCTGGACGACGCCGATGTTCTCGCCCGCGTACCGCGACCAGGTCAGTCCGGTCGCCGACAGGGCGACCAGACCGGTCACCGCCCACAGGCCGACCGAGCCGTGCCAGGAGAGGGTACGGCGGCGGGACCTGGCCCCGCGTTCCGGCAGGAGCAGGTCGCGGCGCCGCTTGCGCCGTCGGCCGACCCACAGCGCGAGTCCGCCGAGCGCGACCACCCACAGCCAGCTGGCGGCGAGTTCGCTGTAGTGCCGGCCGACCGCGCCGAGGTGCAGGTCCACGTGCAGGCCGGAGATCCAGGTGCGCAGCGGGAGCGCGCCGGAGCTGCCGTAGCTGGGCAGCTGTCCGCGCACCTCGGCGGTGTACGGGTCGACGAAGACGCCCATCGAGGTGCCTTCGGGGGCGGCCGGGTCGGCCATCAGGACCCGGGTGGTGGCGCCGGGTTCGGCGCCGGGCCAGACGGCGGTGACGGTGCCGTCCGGGTTGGCGGCGCGGGCCGCGTCGACCTGCCGGGCGAGCGGCAGCGTCCGGGCCCCGTCGGGCACCGGGACGGTCAGCTCGTGCGCGTACACGAACTTCTCGGCCGGTACGGAGAGGGCGTAGAGCAGTCCGCTGGCGGCGGCGACGAGCAGGAAGGGCGCGACGAGCACGCCCGCGAAGAAGTGCAGGCGGAGCAGGAGCGGGCGCAGTGCGGCCCAGCCGCCGGGGCGGCGCGCGGCCAAGGGCCCTGGCGGGGTGTCGGATGTGGCGGAGGTATCGGGGGTCGCGGGGGCGTCCGGGATTGTTTCCGGGCGCGCGCGATCGTCGACGGTCATGACGGTCCTCGGACTCTGAGCTGAGGTCGGATGTCGGATGCCCCGTCCCGCCGGGCGGCCTGGGTCGGCGACCTGGGTCGGGCGACGGCACGGGGAGGCGACCCCCGGTTCAGACGGTGCGGATTCCGAGGGCCGTGGCGCGGGGTGCGGCGGGCCGGGGCGGGCCGCGCCGGGAGACCGTGTGTGCGAGGACGACGCCGTGCGGACGGCGGTGCGGGCGGCCGGGGCGGACCGGGCGGCGCGGCGGCAGAGCCGGGACGAGGACCCGTACGGCGGCGAGCAGCAGCCGCAGCGGGGTGCGGGCGCGGGCGCCGACGGTCCTGGCGAGGGTGAAGAGCGCGGCCTCGCCGCGGGCCAGCCAGAGTCCGCAGACGAGCGCGGCGAGGAGGTGGGCGGCGAGCATCCCGGGGCCGGAGCCGCCGGAGCCCGCGACGGACCCGGCGCCCGCCCCGTGCGCACTCTGGGACAGGTGCGCCAGGTGGGACATGTAGGCGAGGTGCTCGGCGGGGGCCATGGCGGCCATGTCCGCCAGCGACGCCGCCTCCGGCATCGCGGCCATGGCCTCGCCGGGGGTGGCCGCGGCCGCGCCGTGCGGGCCGTGCTCGCCCGCGCCGAGGATCAGGTGCAGGGCGCCCTGGACGGCGGCGAGTCCGGTGGCCATGACCACCGGGCCCCGGCGGCGTCCGGCGCAGGCCCAGGCGAGGGCGCAGGTGGCGGCGAAGGCGGTGAGGAGCGAGCTGGCCGGAATCGTATGGGCAGACATGGAGGAATGCCCCACAGCGGCCAAAGTGACGCACACCGCCGCGAACAGTGCGGCCCGGAGGGCGCGCAGCGGCGACCGGGGGTGCGTCATCGTGCCGCCATGCTGTCACCCCGCCGCCGTGACCAGCACCCCGGGTCCCCCCGGGGGCGCCCGGCGGCCGGAACCCAGCTGATCGTTCACGACAGCCATCGGCTACGGTCATAGGAAAGTACGATGAGTCCGCTTCGTACGGTTCCGGAGGAGTCGTCCTATGCCCGCCCTTCCCGCCGCCACCGTCGCCAACCTGCGTGACCTCGGCAGTCTTCCGCTCGGCGACGGCCGCAGCGTCCGCGAGGGCCTGCTGTTCCGGTCCGGTCAGCTGGACCGGCTGGATCCGGCCGATCCGGTGGTGGCCGGGCTCGGCATCCGTACCGTCGTCGACTTCCGGACCGCCGCCGAGCGCGCCGACCGGCCCGACCGCCTCCCGGACGGCGCGTCCGGCCTGGTCGCGGACGTGCTCGCGGACTTCCTGGCGAGCAGCGGGCTGCCGCCCGCCGCACAGCTGAAGGACCTGATGTCCGACCCGGCGCTGGCCGAGAAGCACCTCGGCGGCGGCAAGGCGCAGGCCGCGTTCGCGGGCACCTACCGGGCCTTCGTGAACACCGAGTCGGCGCGCGCCTCGTACCGCGCCTTCCTCACCGAGCTGGGCGACCCGGCGGCCGGGCCGCTGCTGTTCCACTGCACGGCGGGCAAGGACCGCACCGGCTGGGCGGCGACGATCGTCCTCACGCTGCTCGGCGCGGACGACGAGACGGTGATGGCGGAGTACCTGTCGGTCAACCCGGGGGTGCGCGCGGCGTTCGCCCCGATGATCGAGGGCTTCACCGCGCAGGGCGGCGACCCGGACCTGGCGCTCGCGCTGATCGGCGTGGTGCCGGAGTACCTTCAGGCGGCGCTCGACGAGGTCAAGGAGCGGCACGGCTCGATGGAGGCGTACGTACGGGACGGGCTCGGCGTCCCGGACGAGGTCGTCCAGGTGGTCCGTGAGCGGCTGACGGTGCACGCGGCCTGACGGGGCCTGACGCGGCCCGAGCCCCGGGGTCGGGAAGGGGCACGGGGCGCGGGCTCCCCCGGTGCGCCCCCGGCGCGCGTCGGATGGACCCGTTCGGGGGACCCGGCCGTGGTGACCATCGCAAGAATCGCTCGTTCTGCTGAACGTGAGCACCCAGGAACTCGCCCCCTCCCACGACCCGGACTCCTCCGGTCCCGACTCCCCCGCCGGTCCGCCCGCCGCCTCCCCCGTCGACGTCGAACAGGCCGAGGCCGCGCTCGTCGAGCACTATCCGCGGCTGGTGCGGATCGCCTATCTGGTGCTGCCGCCGTCGCTCGGCCGCAACCGCCGGGTGCTCACCGCGCACGCGCTGGTGCAGCGCTCGCTGCCGCGGCGGCGCACCACGACCGGTGCCGGGAGCGCCGGGGGCGTGGTGCCCGGCGCCCGGCGCACCGACGAGGACGCCGTCGACCCGGGCTACGCGTACGTACGGGGCGAGGTGCTGCGCCAGGCCCTGATCGCCGGGCTGCCGCTGCGCCGCCGGGCCCTGCCGCGCCGGGCGCAGTTCCCGCCGCTGCTGCCGCAGGTGTGGGGGCTCCGGCTGTTCCCGCGCGCGGGCGGCGCCGACGAACTCGCCCTGGACCAGCGGCTCTCCGCGCTCTCCGGGCCCGGCCGGGCGGCGTACGTGCTGCGCGGTCTTGAGCGGCAGGGCGATCCCGAGGTGCTGCGGGTGCTCGCGGCGGCCGGGGCCGAGGACCCGGCGGCGGCGCTCGCCGAGGCGGACTCGGTGGCGGCGGCCGACGGCGCCGTCGGCGGGGCCGCGCTCCTGGAGTCGCCGGAGTTCGACCCGTGCTCGCTGCAGGCCAGGCCGACCGATCTGATGCGGCGCCGTCAGCACGCCAAGGCGGCGCTCGCGGCGGCCGCGGCGGTGGCGGTGTGCGGGGCGCTGCTCGGGCTGCCGGGCGACGGCTGGGGCAGAAACGGTGCTGCGGCCCCGTCGTACGCGCGCAATCCGGCGGCCGAGGCAGCGCTCGACCCGGCCGGGGTGAAGCGGGTCGGCGCGGTCGACTGGCGGTACTCGACGCGCACCGACCTGTCCGTGTGGCCCGCGCGCGGCGGTCTGACCGGGGACACCGGACTGCTGCGCAGGGCGCTCGCGGTGTGGGCGCGGCCGGGCCCCGACGTCCACGCGTCGGCGACGCCCGGCACCCCGCCGGGGCCGCCGATGGGTTCGCCGCAGCTGCTGTTCGCGGGCGAGGTCGACGCGGTCCGGGTGGTGCTCTACTACGACGGCCTGCGGGTGGTGCGGTACGCGGAGCCGGTCGGTGACGCCGACGGCGCGGCCCTCGACTTCGCGCGCACCGACGGGGCGGACGCGGTGGGTTCGGCGGCGCTCGTGGTGTCCCGGTCGTCCGGCGGCAACGTGCGCTATCTGACGGCGCCGTGGGTGACCGAGGCGGCGGTCGTGGACCTGCTGCTCCCGGCGAAGCCGGCCCGGGTGCTCACCCGGGACGCGGCCGGGGTGACGGAGCCGATCCCGTCCCCGGTGACGGCCGCCGGTGCCTGTACGCGCTGGAGCACGCTGCGGGTGCGGGACGGCTCGGGCGTCCGGTTCCTGACCGACCTGGGCGAGCTGGCCCCGGCCCGGCTGACCGCGGGTCCGCCCGCCGCGCCCGCCGACCCGGAGGCCCCGGCCGCGCGGGAGCAATGGGCGCGGGCCGCCTGCCAGTTGACGGCGGTCCGGTCGCACGGGGTGCGGTCGGTGAACCTCTGGGCGTACGCGACGCAGCCGTTGCCGGAGGGCGCGGGCGCGGCGGAGTGGAGCTGCGCGCGGGCCGAGACCTGGCGGGGCGGCGGCAGCCGGAGCCTGGCCCTGTTCCGGGCGCCGGGCGCGACCGGGACGGCGGCGCTCGCGGCCCGCTCCGAGGGCTCGGCGGCGTGCGGGGTGCGGGACCCGAGGGTGCTGGCGGGCGTGGTGTGGCAGGCGCGCGGCGGGCAGTGGTACGTGCTGGCCGCCGGGTCGCCGGACTTCGCTTCGCTCGCGCTGACCGGCGGGGTGACGGGGCGGGCCGAGGGTCCGCTGCTCGCGGTGAAGGCGGCGCCGGGCAGCCGGGCCGATCTCGCGGGGACGCTGCGCGACGGCCGCCGGGTGAACTCGCTGCGCTAGCGGGCGGCCTCAAGGCGAACGCGGCCGGTCACGCGGACCGGGGGCCGGGGTCGTACGGTGGGGAAATCCTCCCGTACGACCCCTGTTCCTTCGGCTTACCGCTCAGTACATTGACGGCATGTCTAATACGCACCCCGCGGCGGTGGCGTCGGAGCACATCGAGCTGAAGGCTCGGAAGGTCTCCTTCGACTGGGAGCAGACACCGCTTCACTGGGTCCCCGGGGACCCGTTCACCACGCACACCATCAACGTGCTGCACCTGCTGCTCCCGGCCGGGGAGCGCTGGTTCGTGCACGTGTACAAGCAGGTGCTGCCGTACATCACCGACGAGCGGCTGCGGGAAGACGTCATCGGCTTCATCGGGCAGGAGGCCGTGCACTCCCAGGCGCACGACGACGTGCTGCCGCATCTGAAGAAGCTGGGCCTCGACCCCACCCCGTACACCGCGCAGGTCGACTGGTTCTTCGAGAAGCTGCTCGGCGACCGGACGCTGCCGCCGGGGCGGCCGCGCCGGTGGTGGCTGATGGAGCGGGTGGCGCTGATCGCCGCGATCGAGCACTACACCGCCTTCCTCGGCAACTGGGTGCTCAACGCCGAGGAGCTGGACCGGGTCGGCGCCGACCCGGTGATGCTGGACCTGCTGCGCTGGCACGGCGCGGAGGAGGTCGAGCACCGCTCGGTGGCGTTCGAGCTGTTCCTGCACCTCGACGGCGGCTACCGGCGGCGGGCCCGCACCTGGGCGGCGGCGTTCTCGGCGCTGGTGTTCCTGTGGCAGCGCGGGGTGCGGTTCTTCATGGAGAACGACCCCACGCTCATCGAAGGCAAGCCCAGCATCGGACAGTTCGTCCGCAAGGGCCGCGAGGGTGTGCTGCCGTCGACGCCCGACATGCTGCGCTCCATCCCGCGCTATCTGAGCCGGGCCTACCACCCCACCCAGGAGGGCGACACCGCCCAGGCGGTGGCCTATCTCGCCGCCTCCCCCGGCGCCAACGGAGGCCGCGTCTGATGCCGCCGGTCCCCCGTCTCCGTACCGTCGTCCTCGTCGCCGGGGCCGCGCTGCTCGCCAAGCGGGCGCTGCGCCGCCGGATCGAGGAGTCGCCGCTGTGGCCGCTGCCCGCGCTCGACGAGCCGGTGTCCGGCCGCGGCCGCCTCGCCACGGTGACCCGCCGGGTCGTCGTCGCCGGGCGCACCGAGCCCGCCGACGGCGTGGTCCAACTCCGCCTCGAAGGCAGCGGGTTGCCCGGCTGGCAACCCGGCGCGCACATCGATCTGGTGCTGCCGTCCGGCACCGTGCGGCAGTACTCGCTGTGCGGGGACCCGGCCGAGTCCGGCGTCTACACCGTCGCCACCCGGCTGATCGGGGCGGCGGACGGCGGCCGGGGCGGCTCGCGCGAGGTCCATGAACAGCTCCAGGTGGGCACCGAGATCGAGATCCGGGGGCCGCGCAACCGGTTCCCGCTCGCCGACGCACCCTCGTACGTGTTCGTCGCCGGGGGCATCGGGATCACGCCGATCCTGCCGATGCTCCGCGCGGCGCGGGCGGCGGGCACCGACTGGCGGCTGCTGTACTGCGGGCGCAGCCGGGCCACCATGCCGTACCTGGACGAGGTGGAGCGGCTGGGCGAGGGGCGGACGACGGTGGTCGCCGAGGACACCGACGGGCGGCCCGACCTGGGCTTCCTGGCCGGGCTCCCGGCGGAGACGGTCGTGCACTGCTGCGGGCCCGAGGGTCTGATGGCGGCGGTGTCGGCGGCGCTCCCGGCGGGCCGCACCCCGCGTCTCGAACGCTTCTCGGCCGCGCCGACGGCGGGCGGGACGCCCTTCGAGGTGGAGTTGCGGCGCTCCGGGCGCACGGTGCCGGTGGCGGCCGACCAGACGGTCCTGGCGGCGGTGCGCGAGGCGGTGCCGGGGGTCCTGTACTCCTGTCAGCAGGGGTTCTGCGGCACCTGCCGGCAGCAGGTGCTCGGCGGGGAGATCGACCACCGGGACGAGCTCCTGAGCGACGCCGAGCGGGCCGACTCGATGCTGATCTGTGTGTCGCGGTGCGCGGGCGAGCGGCTGGTGCTCGACCTCTGAGCCGCCCGCGAAAGGGGTCAGGGCAGCATCCAGTCGAGGCCGAGGGCGGCGAGCAGGCCGGCCACCAGGAGCCAGGTGGCGAGCCGGGTGCGGCCGTTGCGGGAGAGCTCGATCACGATGCCGCAGATGATCATGGCGAGTCCGTAGACGCCGACGACGAGCACCGAGGTGTGCGCGGCGAGCCGGAACACCAGGACGGCGCCCATCACCACGAGCAGGACCGAGCCCACCACGATCCGGAGCAGCCGGGCCTGCCGGGGGGTGAGCCCGGTCCGCTCCTCGTCGGTCCCGTCCGGCCCGATGTCGGACGTGGCCGGGGTGTCGTGCTCGGAAGCCTGCTCAGAAGCGCTCATGTGCCGGGAGCGTAACGGACTCCCGTTAGGCTGTTCGCATGACGACCGGAGTGCGCCGCAGGATGGGCGTCGAGGAGCGCAAGCGGCAGTTGATCGGGGTGGCCCTCGAACTGTTCAGCCGCCGCTCCCCCGACGAGGTCTCGATCGACGAGATCGCCGCCGCCGCGGGCATCTCCCGGCCGCTCGTCTACCACTACTTCCCCGGCAAGCAGTCGCTGTACGAGGCGGCGCTGCGGCGCGCGGCGGACGAGCTGGCGGCGCGGTTCGTCGAGCCGCCGAAGGGGCCGCTCGGGGCCCGACTGCTGCGCGTGATGGGGCGGTTCTTCGATTTCGTGGAGAAGCACGGCCCGGGGTTCTCGGCGCTGATGCGGGGCGGCCCGGCGGTCGGTTCGTCGACGACGAACGCGATGATCGACGAGGTGCGGCAGGCGGCGTACGAGCAGATCCTGGCGCATCTGGAGGTCGTGGAGCCGTCGGCGCGGCTCGAACTCGTGGTGCGGTCCTGGGTGTCGCTCGCGGAGTCGACGGCGCTGCTGTGGCTGGACGGTCGGCGGGTGCCGCGCGCGGAGCTCGAACTCCAGCTGGTGCACGACTTCGCCGCGCTCGCGGCGGTCAGCGCCGCGTACGACGAGGAGATGGCGGCGATCCTGCTGCGGATCCTGGCGGACGAGCCGGCCGACGGGCCGTTCGGCGATCTGGTCGGCCGGCTCGCCGCGCTGCTGCCCGCGGCGGCAGGCCCGGCGGTGGTTCCGGCGGTGGAGCTGCCGGATCAGCGGCGCTTGGCGTAGGACGCGTCCAGGTCGCGGACCTCGACGGTGAGGGTGACGCCCTCGTCGTCCTTGAGGTGCGCGGGGAGCAGCGCGAGCACGGCGGCCGACAGGCGGGCCTTCGCCTCGGCGGCGCGGCCGGGGAGCAGCGCGATGTCGACGTGGACCAGGCTGGTGGCGCCGGTGCCGTCGCCGGTCACGGTCTCCTCGATCTCGCGGAAGCTGGTGACGCAGCCGGTGAGGGGCGCGTCGACGGTCTCGACGACGAGCGGGTGCAGGGCGAGCGCGAAGCCGCGCCGGTCGAGGGGCGCGGAGTAGTCGACGTTGATGTGCGGCATGGGGCTGCTCGCTCCTGGTGGTCGGGCGTGGGGCGGATGTCGGCGTCCAGCTTGGCCGGGCGTCCGAGGGTCGCACAAGGGGCCGTCCGCCGAGCGGACGGCCCCTCCTGGTGCGTCCGGTTCAGCCGCGTGCGGCGGAGCGCGCGGTGAAGACGGCGACCGTGCGGGCGGGGACGGTGAAGGTGCCCGGTCCTGTGGCGTACGAGGCGGACTTCACCACCGGGTCGGCGCCGGTCGCCTGCACGGGGTGCAGCCGGTAGCCGTGTCCGGCGAGCGCCGGGACGGTCTGCGCCTGGGTGTGCGGGGTGGCGTTGAGGACGACGACGAGGTCGCCGAGGCGCATGGTGAGCACGCCGGGGGTCTCGTCGGGTCCGGACAGCGGGAAGGACAGGGTGTCCTGGACCTGCCGTGCGGTGGCGAGCGAGAAGGCGGGTTCGGTGGTGCGGATGCGTTGCAGGTCGCGGTAGGCGGCGGAGGTCGCGTCGGTCTCGGCGCAGCCCGCGCGCAAGGCGGGGTTCGCGAGCAGCGGGGTGGCGTAGGGCCACTTGGTCCGGTTGTCGGCGGCGGGCGGCAGTCCGCGCCCGAAGCCGTTACCGGCGCCGTCGGCCTTCGCGCAGTCCCAGTGGATGGCGTTGAACCAGTCGCCGCTGTCGTACGAGTTGCGGTCGAGGGACTTGGAGCGGAGCAGGTCGCTGCCCGCCTGGGACAGGGCGGGGCCCTGCGAGAGGGTGGCGGTGGCGAGGGCGACGACCTGCGCCCGCGCCCGGTCGGCGGGGCTGGTGGACGGTGGGAGCTTGAAGGCGAGGGCGTCGTACAGGGTCTCGTTGTCGTGGGCGTCGGCGTAGGCGAGGGCGTCGCCGGGGGCGGCGGCGTAGCCGGCCGGTGAGCCGTTGTAGTCGACGTCGGCGCCGGTGACGGTACGGCCGGAGGTGTCGGTGAAGCGGTAGCCCGCGAGGTTGCCGGTGAGGCCGACCTTGATCAGGTCCTGGTAGTGGAGCAGCCGGGCCTTCTGCTGGTCGGGGGTGCCGTTGGCGGGTGAGCCGTTGGGGTCGGTGAAGAGGCCGGAGGCGAAGCCCTGGACGCGGGGGTCCTCGTCGAAGGGGCCGCCGCCGCGGACGGCGTCGCGGGCCCGGTCGGAGAAGGTGGCGATGCCGGTCCCTGCCATGTTCTTCTGGGTGGCCTGGACGAAGCGGGCGTCGTCGGCGATCTCGCCGAAGTTCCAGCCCTCGCCGTACAGGACGATCGCCTTGCCGTCGACGCCGTCGCGGGCGACGGTGAGCGCGTCGAGTGCCTTGCGCACGGCGAGGATGTTGGCCTTGGGGTGGTGGCCCATGAGGTCGAAGCGGAAGCCGTCGACCTTGTACTGCTTGGCCCAGGTGACGACGGAGTCGACGACCAGTCTGCCCATCATGGCGTTCTCGGGCGCGGTGTTGGCGCAGCAGGTGGAGGTGGCGACGGAGCCGTCGGCCTGGAGCCGCTGGTAGTAGCCGGGCACGATCCGGTCGAGGACGGACCTGTCGGACTGTCCGGCGGCGACGGTGTGGTTGTAGACGACGTCCATGACGGTGCGCAGGCCCTGGCCGTTGAGGGCCTGGACCATCCGCCGGAACTCGACGGTGCGGCGGGTGCCTTCGGGGTCGGTGGCGTACGAGCCTTCCGGCACGGTGTAGTGCAGCGGGTCGTAGCCCCAGTTGTAGGCGTCCTTGGCCGCGGCCGCGGTCACGCACGCCTGCTGTTCGGCGGAGTCGGGCGCGTACACCTTCAACTCGCAGGCGGGCTGGGTCTGTTCGGACTTCTTCTCGGGGATGGTGCCGATGTCGAAGGCCGGGAGCAGGTGGACGTAGGAGGTGCCGGAGCGGGCGAGTGCCGCCAGGTGCTTCGAGCCCGCGCTGCCGAGGTCGGTGAAGGCGAGGTAGCCGCCGCGGTGGGCGGGGTTCGCGGTGGGGTCGGCGATCGAGAAGTCGCGGATGTGCAGCTCCTGGATCTGGGCGTCGCGCAGCGGCACGGCGGCGGGCTTGCGCAGTGCGCGCCAGCCGGGCGGGGCGAGCGTCGGGTCGGCGAGGTCGACGGCGAGGCTGCGGGCCGAGTCGGTGGTGAGGGCGGTGGAGTAGGGGTCGGTGACCCGGTTCTCGACGAGCCGTTGGACGGTGGGCGCCCAGACGTTCACCACGTACCGGTACGGCTTGCCGGTCCACGCCTTCGGGCCGGTGACCGACCAGACGCCGGAGGTGTCGTCGCGGCGCATCGGGACCGTACGGCCGTCGAGTTCGAGGGCGACGGAGTGGGCGGTCGGTGCCCAGACGGCGAGGGTGGGGCGGCCGCCCCGGAACACCGGGCCGAGCGCGGTGCGGCTCGCGGCCGTGGCGTACAGGTCGTCGAGGACGCCCGCGGTCTGCACACCGGTGGCGGCGAGCAGCGCCCCGTTCGCGGCCCGCTGGGTGGCGAGGAGCTGTCCGCGCAGCGAGTCCCGGATCCGGTCGGCGTCGCGCGGGTCGACGGTGAACGCCGGATGGTCCTTCAGGTGCGGGTACGTCGCCTTCTGGGCGTCGGTGAGGGCGCCGGGGCGGAGCCGGAGCCAGCGGCCCTCGTCGCTGAGGGCGCCGTCGGTGACGGTGATCCCGCCCCGGGCGGTGCCGGGCGCGTACACCAGCTGCTGGCTGGTGGCGTCGGTGGCCTTCACCTTCCAGACGACGGTGGTGCGGTCGATCCACTGGGCCTCGGCCTTGCCGAGGTCGAGGTCGGGCGCGGCGCCGGTGGTCGGCAGGAGGTAGCCGGGCTGTCCGCCGAGCAGCCAGACCTCGTGGCCGTAGGTGGCGAGGTCGAGGGACTGGTCGGTGGGCAGGTCCTTCTGGTCGCCCTTGTGGAGGATGTAGGAGAGCGTGGTGGCGTCCTCGGCGAGCGGCACCTCGTAGACGGCGCCGTACGCGTCGAAGCGGGCGGGCATGAGCGGCTTGGACCAGTCGGTGGGCTGGGCGGCGCCGGTCCACAGGTGCAGGCCCCAGCCGTCGTACGCCCCGTCCGGGCGCTGGTGGTGCAGGACCACCTTGCGCTTGTCCTGCGGCACCGGGGCCGGGTTCGTGTCGGACTGGCCGTCGGCGCCCTGGGTGATCCAGACCTCGCCGGTGCGGGCGAGGACGACGCTGCGCCGCGGCCCGTCGGCGGCGCCGTTCTTCTCGACGGTGTACGGGACGGTGGCGGCGCCCTCGGGGACCTTGACCCAGGCGAACGCGCCGTGCGCGTCGCGCCCGGTGAACGCGGCCTCCTGGCCCGCGGCCTTCAGGGTCCAGCCGTCGTAGTCGCCGTCGGCGCGCTGGTAGTGGACGACGGCGTAGGGCCGCTGGACGGCGACGGGCTTCTCGGGCGCCGGGGGCGCGCCGGCCGTGCTGGTGGCGAGGGCGCTGGCGGTGCGTCCCGTCGGGTCGACGGCGACGGCCTTGTAGCGCAGGGCGGTGCCGGCGGGGGCGGTCACGTGCTGGGTGACCTGGTAGGGGGCGTGGTCGGCGGTGCCGAGGGTCTGCCAGCGTCCGTCGCCGGTCTGGGCGGCGAACACGACCCGGTTGAGGCCGCCGCCGGTGACGTCGGCGGTAAGCTCGACGGTGCCGGTGGCTCCGGCGGCGGGGGCCTTGAGGGTGACGGCCGGAGCGGTCGCCGGGGCGGGCAGCGGCCGGTCCGCCTTCAGGACGAGGGAGGAGAGCGCCGGGACGGTGACGGCGACGGCGCCGTTCTCGGCGGTGACGGCGCCCGTCGCCCCGTACAGGAGGCGGAAGGCGGCGGACTCGACCGGGACGCGGACGGTCCTGGGGGTGGTGGCGCTGTTGGTGGCGACCAGGTACTCGGTCTTCTCCTTGGCGTCGGTGCGGGAGAAGGCGTAGACGGAGCCCTCGGCGTACCGCTCCTGCTGGACGCCGTCGCGCAGCGCGGGGTGTGCCTTGGTGAGCTTCGACAGGGCGGCGATGGACCGGTAGAGCGGGTGCCCGGTGTCGTACGCGTCGGTGGCGTGGGTGCGGTCGGTGCCGAGCTGGTCGTCGTCGAGGTAGTCGGCGGTCTTCGAGGCGAACAGGGTCTGGCGGGCGTCCTTGTCGCCGCCCGCGCCGGTGAAGCCCTGCTCGTCGCCGTAGTAGACGACCGGGTTGCCGCGCGAGAGGAACATCAGCTCGTTGGCGAGCCGGGCCCGGCGGAGGAGTTCGGTGTCGTCGGCGCCGGGGTGGTCCTGCTTGAGGAAGGTCCCGATCCGGCCCATGTCGTGGTTGCCGAGGAAGGTGACCTGCTCGTAGGCGTTGGCCTTGTCGGTGGTGTAGCGGAAGTCCTCGGCGAACACCTTGGCGAGCTTGTCGGCCCCGGCGTCCTGCGAGGCGAAGGCGCGGGCGGCGTCCTGGAAGGGGAAGTCGAGGGTGGCGTCGAGCCTGCCGCGGGTCACGTAGGGGCTGGTGACGGCGGGGTCGGCGGAGTAGACCTCGCCGAACATGAAGAAGTCGGGGCGGCCCTGCTTCTCGGCGTAGGCGTCGAGGGCGGTGGCCCACTGGGTCCAGAAGTCCAGGTTGACGTGCTTGACGGTGTCGATGCGGAAACCGTCGATCCGGAAGTCGTGGACCCACTTCTCGTAGATCTTCTTCATGCCCTCGACGACCTCGGGCCGTTCGGTCCACAGGTCGTCGAGCCCGACGAAGTCGCCGTACTCGGCGGACTCGCCGGCCCAGGTCGAGTCGCCCCGGTTGTGGTACATCGTGGGGTCGTCGAGCCAGGCCGGGACCTTGCCGCCGGTCCCGGCCCGTACGACCGGGGTGTACGGGAAGGAGTCGGCGTCCACCTTCGCGCGTCCGGCGGTGTCCGTACGGTCGTCGAACGGGCGCCCGGTGGCGTCGAGGTACGGGTAGGCGCCCTTGGGGCGGTAGCCGTAGGTCTTCTCGGCGTAGTCGACGGTGTCGGCGGTGTGGTTGGTGATGACGTCGAAGAAGACCTTCATGCCCTTGGCGTGGGCGGCGGCGATCAGCCGCCTGAGGTCGTCGTTGGTGCCGAAGTGCGGGTCGACCTGGGTGAAGTCGGTGATCCAGTAGCCGTGGTACCCGGCGCTGGCGTCCTTGCCCTCGCCCTGCACCGGCCGGTTCTTGAAGATCGGCGCCAGCCAGATGGCGGTGGTGCCGAGGCCCTTGATGTAGTCGAGCCGCCGGGTCAGGCCCTTGAGGTCGCCGCCCTGGTAGAAGCCCTTGTCGGTGGGGTCGAAGCCGGTGGCGGTGCGGGAGCCGGTGAGGCCGCCGCGGTCGTTGCCGGGGTCGCCGTTGGCGAAGCGGTCCGGGAGCACGAAGTAGAACTGCTCGCGGGTGAGGTCGTGCCGGGCGGGGGTGGCGGCGAGCGCCCGGTCGGAGGGCGGGGCGGGCGGGCGCGGCGCGGCGGTGGTGGCGGCCGTGGCGGCGCCGGTGGCGGAGGCGGGCAGGACGGGCACGAGGGCCGCGCACAGGGCGGCGGCCACGACGGCCGCCGTTCTCTTGCGTGTCACGAGGGTGCTCCCGGGCAGGGGGACGGCGGCGTCAGTTGCGGAAGGTGTCGTTCAGGACGGTCTGGCCGGTGCCGGGGACGGTCGCGGTGCGGTTGGCGCCGGACTCCCAGGTCACGTTGCCCGCCGCGTCCTTGCGGAGGTACTTGTACTCGAAGGCGGTTCCGGCGGGCAGCGCGACGGTCAGCTGCCAGACCGGGTACGTGGCCGGGTCGAGCTTGACGGCGGCGGCGGGGGCCCAGTTGCCGAGCTCGGGCCGGTTGCCGGTGACGTAGATGTTCTGGCCGGTGCTGGTGGTGGCGTCGACGGCGAACGCGGCGCCGGAGGTGGCGGGTTGCTGGGTGCCGCAGTCGCGGGCGCCGGTGTGCAGGGCGAGCGCGGTGTTCGCGCCGAGGGCGGCGGTGAACTGGCCCGCCGCGTTCACCGTGACCGGCTTGCCGGTCTGCACGTCGCAGTAGCTCCCGGCGGCGAGCGAGGTCTGGAAGGTGCGGGTGAGCGCCGAACCCTCGTGGTTGATCGCCACGTACGCCTTGGTGCCGCGGCCGAACGCGATGGCGTTGCCGCCGTTGTCCCACCAGTCGGTGACGGCCTGGCCGCGCGCGGTGTTGCGGAAGGCGACCATGGAGGAGATCTCGCGCCAGGCGTGCTGGCACTTCCAGCCGTCGCTGTAACAGGCGTTCACCTGGTGGTTGTTCGGGGCGCCCGCGTCCTTGTCGGACCACTCGTAGCCGGAGTGGACGTCGGGGGCGCCGTAGGGCCAGGCGAGCATGAAGACGGAGGCGAGGGTGTAGTTCGCGCCGTCCTTGTAGTTCAGGGTGTCGCCGCCGCGCTCGGTGTCGTGGTTGTCGACGAAGACGGCGGACTGGCCGGACGGCATGTATCCCCACGCCTCGCCGAAGTTCTTCAGATAGGCCAGCTTCTCGTTCTGCAGCACCCGCTTGAGGTCGCGGGCGTAGCGGAACTCCTGGACGTCGCCGTTGCCGAGGTACTCGCTGGGCGAGACGGCCTCCCCGGCGCCGAAGATGGCCTCCTGCTTCCAGTAGGCGGAAGGATTCGTCAGCCGGGACTTGATGTTGGCGAGGTCGGCGGCCGGCATGTGCTTGGCGGCGTCGACGCGGAAGCCGTCGACGCCGAGCGACAGCAGGTCGTTGAGGTAGCCCGCGATCCGGCCGCGCACCCGGTCCTCGCCGGTGTCCAGGTCGGGCAGGCCGACGAGTTCGCAGTTCTGGACGTTGGCGCGGTCCTGGTAGTTGCCGCCGATGGTGGTGCGGCAGTCGTCCATGTCGGCGCCCGAGTAGAGGCCCGGGTAGTCGTACTTGGAGAAGGCGGTGCCGCCGGTGCCGGTGCCGGAGGAGTTCGCCATGTGGTTGACGACGGAGTCGGCGACGACCTTCACCCCGGCGGCGTGACAGGTGTCGATCATCGCCTTGAAGGCGGCGCGGTCGCCGAGCGGTCCGGCGATCTTGTAGCTGACGGGCTGGTACGCGGTCCACCACTGCGGGCCCTGGATGCGCTCCTGGGGCGGTGAGACCTGTACGTAGCCGTACCCGGCGGGGCCGAGCTGTTCGGTGCAGGCGCGGGCCACGGAGCCGAAGTTCCACTCGAACATCACCGCGGTGACGTCCTTGGTGCCGGGCGGTGCGGCCTCGGCGGCGGGGGCTCCCGTGACGGCCAGGGCGGCTCCCGCCACGAGGGCGAGAGCCGCGGCCACGGTCTTTCTGGCCATGAATCCTCCTGTACGACGTCCCTGTCGTAAGAGCGGCTCGCGAGTCCGGCTCGCACATGCGGCTCGCGAGCGGTTCGCAAGAAGTTGCCGAAAATGACAGCAACTCTTTTCAGCCGCGACCGTAGGGGCGTACAGGTGTGCGGTCAACCCTTCCCGCACGAGGAACGCAAAGGATTACGCAAGGAGTTGCGAAGCGGCACGGGACCCCGCACGGGGCCGCGGCGCCACCGCCGGGGACGGCGGCTGCGCGGTCGAGCCGCGCACCACCAGCTCCGGCTGGAAGACGAACTCGGTGCGCTGCACCGGATTCCCCTCGATCTCCTCCAGGAGCGCGCCGACGGCCGCCGTCGCCATCGCCTGCACCGGCTGGCGCACGGTGGTCAGCGGCGGGTCGGTGAACGCGATCAGCGGCGAGTCGTCGAAGCCGACCACCGAGACCTCGCCGGGCACGTCGAGGCCCCGGGCCCGGGCCGCCCTGACCACGCCGAGCGCCATCAGGTCGGAGCCGCACACGATGCCGGTGCAGCCCTCGGCGAGCAGCTGGTCGGCGGCGGCGTGGCCGCCCTCGACGCCGAACAGGGTGGGCCGCACGAGGCGTTCGGCCTCGGCCCGTTCGACGCCGAGCAGCCGGACCAGCTCGGCGGTGAAGCCCTCGGCCTTGCGGCGCGAGGGCACGTAGCGGGTCGGGCCGATGGCCAGTCCGATCCGCTGGTGGCCGAGTTCCACGAGGTGGCGTACGGCCGTCCGGGCCGCGGCCCGGTCGTCGGGCGACACGAAGTTGGCGTCGATGTGCTCGTTGAAGCCGTTGATGAGGACGAACGGCACCCCGCGCTGGGCGAGCCGGGTGTAGCGGGCCGGGTCGGCGGTGGCGTCCGCGTGCAGCCCGGACAGGAACACGATGCCCGCGACCCCGCGCTCCACCAACTGCTCGACCAGCTCGTCCTCGGTGGCGCCGCCGGGCATCTGGGTGCACAGCACCGGCGTGTAGCCGTGCCCGGCCAGCACCTGTTCGATGACCTGGGCGAACGCCGGGAAGATCGGGTTGGTCAGCTCGGGCACCACGAGCCCGATCAGTCCCGCGCTGCGCCGCTTGAGCCGTACCGGCCGTTCGTAGCCCAGCACGTCGAGCGCGGCGAGCACCTTGTGCCGGGTGGCCCCGGCGACGCCCGCCTTGCCGTTGAGGACCCGGCTGACGGTGGCCTCGCTGACCCCGGACTGGGCCGCGATGTCCGCGAGCCGCGGGGCGCCCCCTCCGGCGCCCCGCGACAGGGGGATCGTCACACCGCCCACCACACCGTGGTGTCCGCGGGCAGGGCGACGACATCGGAGCCGGCGGCGGTGGCGGTGGCGGTGGCGGTGGCGGTGGCGGTGGCGGTGGCGATGTCGTCGCCGACCGGGCCGCTGGCGAGGAGGAACCGGCCGGGCAGCGGGACGGAGATGGCCCGGCCGGTGGTGTTGGCGGTGCAGACGAAGCCGTCGCGCCGGAAGGCGAGCAGCCCCTCGGGGGCGTCCAGCCAGCTGACGGTCTCGCCCGCGCCGAGCCCGGGCCGCTCCCGGCGGACGGCGAGCGCCGCCCGGTACAGCTCCAGGGTGGAGCCGGGCACCCCGGTCTGCGCCTCGACGCTGAGCTCGCCCCAGCCGGCGGGCTGCGGCAGCCAGGAGCCGCCCGTACCGAAGCCGTACGAGGAGCCCTCGGCCGACCACGGGATCGGCACCCGGCAGCCGTCGCGGAAGCCGTCCTGGCCGGTGGCCCGGAAGAACGACGGGTCCTGGCGCACCTCGTCGGGCAGGTCGGTGACGTCGGGCAGGCCGAGCTCCTCGCCCTGGTAGAGGTAGGCGGAGCCGGGCAGCGCCAGCATCAGCAGGGTCGCGGCGCGGGCCCGGCGCAGACCGAGCGGCCGGTCGCCGGGGGTGCGCAGCTGGGTGCCGAGGCCGGGCGGGTTGGCGAACCGGGTGGCGTGCCGGGTGACGTCGTGGTTGGACAGCACCCAGGTGGTGGGGGCGCCGACCGGGCGCATCGCGGCGAGCGAGTCGTCGATCACCCGGCGCAGCTCCTCGGCGTCCCAATGGGTGCCCAGGTACTGGAAGTTGAACGCCTGGTGCATCTCGTCGGGGCGCACGTAGTGGGCGGTGCGCTCGACGGTGGGGGTCCACGCCTCGGCGACCAGGACGCGGGCTCCGTCGTACTCGGCGAGGACCTGGCGCCAGGAGCGGTAGATCTCGTGGACGCCGTCCTGGTCGAAGAAGGGCATGACGTCGTTGCCGAGCAGCTTGAGCTGGTCGTGGGCGCCGATGTCGGGCAGGCCCTCGGCCTTGACCAGGCCGTGGGCGACGTCGACCCGGAAGCCGTCGACGCCCATGTCGAGCCAGAACCGCAGGATGGAGCGGAACTCGTCGCGTACGGCGGGGTGTTCCCAGTTGAAGTCGGGCTGCTCGGGCGCGAACAGGTGGAGGTACCAGTCGCCGGGGGTGCCGTCCGGGTTCGCGCTGCGGGTCCAGGCGGGGCCGCCGAAGATGGACTCCCAGTCGTTGGGCGGGAGTTCGCCGTCGGCGCCGTTTCCGGCCCGGAAGTGGTAGCGGTCGCGCAGCGGGGAGCCGGGGCCCTCGCGCAGCGCGCGCTGGAACCACTCGTGCTGGTCGGAGGAGTGGTTGGGGACCAGGTCGACGATGATCCGCAGGCCGAGCGCGTGGGCCTCGCGGATGACGGCGTCGGCGTCGTGCAGGGTGCCGAACATGGGGTCGATCGCCCGGTAGTCGGCGACGTCGTACCCGGCGTCGGCCTGCGGGGAGGCGTAGAACGGGGAGAGCCAGACGGCGTCGACGCCGAGTTCCTTGAGGTACGGCAGCCGGCTGCGGACGCCCGCCAGGTCGCCCATGCCGTCACCGTTGCCGTCGGCGAAGCTGCGCGGGTAGACCTGGTAGATCACCGCGTCTCTCCACCAGCCCGACTGCGTGCCGGTGGCGGTTGCGGCGTCGGCGGGGGCGGCGAGGTGCTGGGTCATGTCTTCCTTGCGTCGTAAGGAACGTGCGGACACGTGGGGACGGGCGGGCCCGCGGAGTGGGCGCGGGCACCGGCGGGCGGGCACGGACGGGCGCGTGCGGCGGGTCAGCCCTTGACGGCACCGGCGGACATGCCGGTCACCAGATGGCGTTGGGCGAACAGGAACACCACCGCGGCGGGGATGGCGATCAGCACGGAGGCCGCGCTCATCGGGCCCCACTGGGCGCCGTACTGGTTGACGAACTTCTGCAGTCCGCCCGCGAGGGTGAGGTTCTCGTCGCCGACCATGAAGGCGGAGGCGTACGCCACCTCGCTCCAGGCGGTGATGAAGGAGTAGAAGGCGGTGACCGCGATGCCCGGCTTGGCCAGCGGCAGGATCAGCCGCCAGAAGGTGCCGAACGGGGTGAGGCCGTCGACGTGTCCCGACTCGTCGATCTCGCGCGGGATGGTGTCGAAGAAGCCCTTCATCATCCAGGCGCAGAACGGCACGGCGATGGTGAGGTACGTGATGACCAGGCCGGCCGCGCTGTTGAGCAGGCCGAGCGACGCCATGATGTTGTAGATCGGCACGATGAGGACGGCGACCGGGAACATCTGGGTGATCAGCAGCGTCCACATCAGTCCGCGCTTGCCGGGGAACCGGAAGCGGCTGACGGCGTAGCCGGTGGTGGCGGCGACGAAGACGCCGATCAGGGTGGTGAGCGCGGCGACCAGCAGCGAGTTGCCGAACCAGCTGAGGAACGGGGTGTCGTTCAGCAGGTTCGTGTAGTTCTCGACCGTCGGTTCCTTCACGAAGTCCGTGGTGGTGGCGTACTTCGCGGGCTTGAGCGAGGTCAGCAGCACCCACAGGACCGGGAACACGGCGATGACGGCGGCGACGACCAGGGTCGCGTGCAGCGCGACCGAGGCGAGCGGTGAACGGCGGCCGCGGCGCGGGGCGTTGGCCTGCCCCTTGGCCTTGCCCTTGCCCTTGGCCGCGGTGTTCGCGCGCGGGGCGGCGGAGCCCGTGGCTCCGGCGCCGGAGCCGGAGCCGGTGGTGGGGGTCGCGGTGGTCACCAGACATCTCCCTGCTTGCGGAGGACCCGCCGGTAGACCGCGGCGAAGGCCATCAGGAGGATCAGGATCAGCACGCCCCAGGTGGAGGACTGCGCGTAGTCGCGCGGGCTGATCTCGAAGGAGAACTTGTACGCCTGGGTCACCAGGATCTGGGTGGCCTCACCGGGTCCGCCGCGGGTCAGCAGGAAGATCACCGGGAACATGTTGAAGGTCCAGATGGTGCTGAGCAGGATCACCGTGGTGGAGACCGAGCGCAGTCCGGGCATCGTGATGTGCCGGAACCGCTGGAGGGCGCCCGCGCCGTCCATCTCGGCGGCCTCGTACAGCTCGCCGGGGATCGACTGGAGCCCGCCGAGCAGGGCGACCATCATGAAGGGCACGCCGAGCCAGACGTTGACGGCGATGACGGAGAACTTGGCCCAGGTCGGGTCGTTGAGCCACGGCACCGCGTCGATGCCGCCGCCCGCCAGGATCTTGTTGAGCAGGCCGTTGTCCTCGTTGTAGAGGAAGCGCCAGGCGAAGACGGAGACGAAGCCGGGCACCGCCCAGGGCAGGATGAGCAGCATCCGGTAGACGGAGCGGCCGGCGATCCTGCGGTTGAGCAGGTTGGCGAGGCCGAGGCCGAGGGCGAAGGTGACCGACACACAGCCGACCGTCCACACCAGGGTCCAGCCGAGGGTGCCGAGGAACTGGCCGCCGGTGAGGGCGTCCACGTAGTTGTCCACGCCGACGAACTCGTACGTCGCCGGGATGTGGTTGACGCCGATGGAACGCTCGACGTTGCGCTCGTTGGCATCGGTGAGCGACAGCCAGATCCCGCGTACCAGCGGGTATCCGATGATCACTCCGATCACCAGCACCACCGGGGCGACCATCGCCCAGGCGTACCAGTGGGTGGCGAGCGAACGCCGCAGCGTGCCCCGCCGGTTGCCAGTTCCGCGGCTCCGGCCGCGGGCGGTGTCCCCGCCCGCGGCCTTCGCCGGCGACTGGCTGCTGGTGCTGCTGGTGTCCAGAGCCATCAGCCGGTCAGCCTTCCTTCCCGCGTCCTCGTCCTGCGCCTGCGCCCGCCGCTCCGGGTCCTGTTACTTCCAGTCCTTCAGGAGCTTGCGGTAGGCGTCGCCCGCCGCCTTCGCCCCGTCCTCGGGGGAGGTCTGGTTCGTCAGGACCTTGGTGTACTCGGTGACCAGCGGCGCGAACAGGCTGCCGGTCTCGGGGATCCAGGGGCGCTCGACGGCCTTGTCGACGACCGGCTTGAAGAAGGTGATCATCTCGTTGGTCGCCACCTCCGTCTTGCCGTAGACCGAGGTACGGGTCGGCAGCAGGCTCAGGTCCTTGGCGACCTGCGCCTGGACCTCGGGCGAGCTCATGTACTCGACGAAGGCGTAGGAGGCGTCCATGTTCTTGGAGCCCGCGTAGACGGCGAGGTTGTGGCCGCCCTGCGGGGCGCCCTGACCGGCCGAACCGGCCGGGACCGGGGCGATGCCCAGGTTCGCCTTGTCGGCGAACTCCTTGCCGGTGTAGGTGTCGGCGACGGCCCACGGACCGTTGATCATCATGGCGACCTGACCGTCCTTGAAGGCGGTCTGCATGTTGTTCCAGCCGTCGGTGGCGTCGGTCTTGGCGGCGCCGGAGTCGACCAGGTCCTTGACGACCTTCAGCGCCTTGACGCCCGCCGGGTTGTCGACGGTGACGGTCTTGGTGTCGGCGTTGACCAGGTCGCCGCCCTCGCCGTACAGGAAGGAGAGGTACCAGTAGGCGTCGTCGCCGCGCAGGTAGAGGCCGGTCTTGCCGGTCTTCTGCTTGATCTTGGCGGAGACGGTCTTGAGCTCGTCGACGGTCTTGGGGACCTCGACGCCGGCGTCCTTGAAGATCTTCTTGTTGTAGAAGATGCCCATGGAGTCGATGACCTGCGGCACGGCGTAGGTCTTGCCGTTGTACTTGGTGGACGCGGCCGCCTGCTTGAGGAAGTCGTCCTGGTCCTTCAGGGCGGCGGTGCCGTCGAGCGGGGCGAGGTAGCCGAGGTTCGCGAAGTCCGGGGTCCAGGCGACCTCGGAGCGGATCACGTCGGGGGCACCCGCGCCGGACTGGGCGGCGTTCTTGAACTTGTTCTGCGCGTCGCCGAACGGCACGTTCACGTACTTGACGGTGACCTTGGGGTGCTTCTTGGTGAAGTCCTCGGCCAGCTTCTTGAAGACCTTGTCCTCGGAGCCGACCGTCGAGGTGTCCCACCAGGTCACGGTGCCGGAGAGCTCGCCCGAGCCCTTCGAGCCGCCGCCGCCAGAACCGCTGTCGCTTCCGCACGCCGCCAGGGTCACGCCCAGGGCGGCGACCAGCGCGGTGGCCGCTATGCCACGCCGCATGTGAACTCCTTCAGATGTCCCGGCTGGACGAGGGTCTGGAACACCTTCAGGACAAGGGTCAGGAACCTTCTCAGTGCGACCGCTCCCTCGCGGCGCGCCGGGTTGCCAGGAACGTAACAGGGATGAAAACGCGCCGAAAGACCTTGCTGGAAATTTCTGCAAGATGCGGTGATCGTTACATCCACGTGTCCCGAAGGTTGCCGTCAGGGCGCTTGACAGGGGTTTCCGGGGGCGACCGGGGGCGCTCGGCGGGCCCCGGTCGCCTTGCGTACCCGCTGGAATCCCGCATTCCGCCGCAAGATCTTGCGCAAGGGGCGCGCGGGAGGGTTTGCGGGTGGCCCGTGGGTGGGTCCGTGGGTGGGTCCGTGGGTGAGTTGCAAGGACGCCTGCAAGAACGTTGCAAGGGGCGCGGGCGCGCTGGGCACGGTGCTCACGGCGGGCGCGGTCGGCGAGGGGCCGCAGCGGGGCCGCGTTCGGTGGGCAATCCGATCCGTGACCGGTACAGTCCACTCTCATGACCGCGCGGCTCGCCGACATCGCAGCCCAGGCGGGGGTCAGTGAAGCCACAGTCAGCCGCGTGCTCAACGGCAAGCCCGGTGTGGCCGCGGCCACCCGTGAATCCGTGCTCGCCGCACTCGACGTGCTCGGCTACGAGCGTCCGGTACGGCTGCGCCAGCGCAGCGCGGGCCTGGTCGGACTGATAACCCCCGAACTGGACAACCCGATCTTCCCCGCGCTCGCGCAGGTCATCGGGCAGGCCCTCACCCGGCAGGGATACACCCCGGTGCTCGCCACCCAGACCCCCGGCGGGTCCACCGAGGACGAGCTCACCGACATGCTGGTGGAGCGGGGCGTCTCCGGGATCATCTTCGTGTCCGGACTGCACGCGGACACCACCGCCGACACCACCCGCTACGACCAGCTGCGCGGCAAGGGCGTCCCGTACGTCCTCATCAACGGTTTCTCCCCCAAGGTGCAGGCCCCGTTCGTCTCCCCCGACGACCGGGCCGCGATGGTCCTGGCCGTGACGCACCTGGTGGCGCTCGGGCACACCCGGATCGGCCTCGCGGTCGGCCCGCGGCGCTTCGTGCCGGTGCTGCGCAAGATCGAGGGCTTCCGCAAGGGGATGCGGGAGCGGCTCGGGCTCGGCCCCGAGGAGACCGACGAGCTGGTCCAGCACTCCCTGTACACGCTTGAGGGCGGACAGGCCGCGGCGACCGCGCTCATCGAGCGCGGCTGCACCGCGATCGTCTGCGCCAGCGACATGATGGCGCTCGGCGCGATCAGGGCGGCCCGGGAGCGGGGCCTTCGGGTGCCGCAGGACGTCTCGGTGGTCGGTTTCGACGACTCCCCGCTCATAGCTTTCACCGATCCGCCGCTGACCACCATCCGGCAGCCGGTGCAGGCGATGGGACAGGCGTCGGTACGGGCGCTCCTGGAGGAGATCGGGGGCACCCCGGCGCCGCACAGCGAGTTCGTGTTCATGCCGGAGCTGGTGGTCCGCGGCTCGACGGCGTCGGCCCCGCCGTCCGCCTCCCCCGCCGACTAGGGGACCCTGGGACTGTCCCCATGGCGGAGGTCATTCCTAGGTCGGACAGGGTGCGCCCGTTACCCGTCGGAGGGATGATCTGTCGAGGGGACGGCATCTGGCAGACTCTCTCCCTATGGGTGAAACGACCGTGAAGACCTCGGAAAGCCGGACGACCCCGTCGTCACCCATGGTGGCCGGCGGCTGGTTCTCGCGTGCCCTGCGCGCGCGTACGCCGCGTCGCCCCCGGATCTGGTTCGAGATCCTGCTGATCGCGGTGAGCTACTGGCTGTACTCGCTGATCCGCAACGCGGTGCCGGAGCAGAAGACGCAGGCGCTCAAGAACGCGGACTGGATCTGGCAGACCGAGCACTCGCTGGGCCTCGCCTTCGAGCAGAGCGTCAACCACGCCGTGAACTCGGTGACCTGGCTGATCGTCTCGATGAACTACTACTACGCCACCCTGCACTTCATCGTGACGATCGGTGTCCTTGTGTGGCTGTACCGCTGGCAGCCGGGCCGTTACGCGGCGTTCCGCACGGTGCTCTTCGCGACGACGGGCGTGGCCCTGGTCGGCTACTACCTGTACCCGCTGGCCCCGCCCCGGCTCATGAACGGCCAGCACTTCATCGACACGGTGCTCGTCCACCACACCTGGGGCTCGATGGCCTCGGGCAACCTCAAGCACATGTCGAACCAGTACGCGGCGATGCCGTCGATGCACATCGGCTGGTCCCTGTGGTGCGGCGTGACCATCTTCCTGCTGGCCAAGGCCCCCTGGGCCCGCATCCTGGGCCTGCTCTACCCGACGGCGACCCTGATCGTCATCGTGGCGACCGCCAACCACTTCTGGATGGACGCGCTGGGCGGCATGATCTGCCTGGCCTTCGGCTTCACGGTCTCCTTCCTCTGGTACGGCTCCCGCCCCCACAAGCTCCCGAAGCTGGTGCCGGTGGCACAGCCGGTGGCGCAGGGGGGCCCGGCCGGTTCTCCGGGCGACGAGCCCGCCCCGGCGGCCGGAACGCCTGCCGGAACGGCAGCCAGGGACGCGGACCACCAGCGGGTCGGCTCCGGCAACTGACCCACTGGGCGGGCGGGCGTCACGGGCGGCCGTGGACGTGCCGTCCCGGATGCCCGGCGAACAGCGCGCAGGCGCCTTGCCTGGGTGTACGGCCGCGCGCGGCGCAGTCGCGCAGCTCGATCAGCTCCACATCCTCCCCGACTGCCGCAGCGCCGCCTGCCCAACGAGCCCAGAGCGCCGGTCCCGGCAGCAGGGAGTCGAGGACGGCGAAGTGCTGCCCGCGCGGGTGCTCGTCGAGCGCGCAGTGGACCACCCTGTCGAGCGCGGGATCGCCGAGGCGCCGTACGGCGGCGTCCAGTAACCGCAGGGGCAGCCGCAGGGACGCGGCACATCGAGGGCCAAGACAGCGCGGGCACGCGCAGGCGGGGTAGCGGCCGGGGTCGGACAGGAGCGGGGCGAGCGCGTCCACGGCGACGGAGGTGACCGGCCCCCAGGTCTGCCCGGAGTCGCGGGAGACGCGCAGGGTCATCCGGGGAGGGTGATCGGGCGGAGCGCTGTCCTGACGAGGCATGAGTAGACCCCTCTACAGATCCTGAAGTCCTACACTCATGTACATGAGTGGACTTACGCAGAGTGCCCGGGCGCGCACACACGCGTCAAGTCGCCGCAAGGGTGAACCTGCCGCCGTCCACGGCGAGTTGTCGCCGCCGTCAGTCCGTCGCCGGAATGCGGTAGCTGAGCACGAACTGGTCCGCGGCCATGAGCGTGTCGCAGACCTCGACCACCCGCCCCGTCGTGGTGACCGCCTCGCGCACGAGGTGGATGACGGGCGCGCCGGGGTTGAGGGCGAGTTCGGAGGCTTCGGCACGGGCCGCCGAGCGGGCCCGAAGCGTTTCGACGAACTCGGCGAAGACGTGGCCGGAGTCCTCAAGGCGGGCGTAGATGCCGCCGGGGCCGGGGTTCTCGGCAAAGAGTTCGGGGATGTCCCGGACCACGTCCCAGGGCAGGTACGAGGTGGCCGTCTCGACCGGCACGCCGTTGCGGAAGTACAGCCGCCGCCTGGCGAGCACCTGGCTCCCGGCGTCCACGCCGAGCCGTTCGGCGATCTCCACGGGCGCCTCCGTCGGACCGACGAACAGCACGCTCACCTTCGCCGTCGCACCGGCGCGCTCCGACTCGGCCAGGTACGCGGCCTTGCCGTCCCTCCGGTGCGACGCCCGGAAACGGTCCGAGGAGCGGGCCCGTACCGGCGGCCGGTCCTTCACGAACGAACCCTTGCCGTGCCGGGTGTCGACGAGACCGCTGGCCCGGACCTCCGCCATGGCCTTGCGGATCGTGCCGCCGGAGACTCCGTACCGTTCGACCAGTTCCGCCTCGCTCGGCACCAGGTCCCCGGGCTTCAGCACGCCCGCGCCGATCTGCCGCACGATCTCGTCGGCGATCTGTACGTACCGTGGCACGGCCCGGCCTGCGCCTGCGGAAATTCCCACGATCCTGCCCACTCTCCTAAGCTCCTGCACATGAGTAACAGCCGCCGGGAACCCGGGTCAACGCCGCTCCACTCGGTGTCCGTCGCCGGGGCCGTCGTACGGGAGGACGGGCGGGTGCTCGTGATCCGGCGGGCGGACAACGGGGCCTGGGAGCCGCCGGGTGGGGTGCTGGAGCTGGCGGAGTCGCCCGAGGAGGGCGTGGTGCGCGAGGTCCTGGAGGAGACCGGGGTCGAGGTGGCGGTCGACGGGTTGACCGGGGTCTACAAGAACACCGCGCGCGGCATCGTCGCCCTGGTCTTCCGGTGCACGCCGTCGGGTGGCGTGGAGCGCACCTCGCAGGAGTCGACGGCGGTCGACTGGCTCACCCCCGCCGAGGTCGAGGAGCGGATGGGCGAGGTCTACGCGGTGCGGCTGCTCGACGCCCTCGACGGCGCGGGCCCGCACGTACGCAGCCATGACGGCAGGCGCCTGCGCACCGCGAGGTGACCGGGCGCCCGCCGTCGTGGTCCGTCGTCAGGCGAGGTGGGTGATCCTGCCGCCCGTCACCGTGAGGCGGATCGGGGCCTCGGTCGTTTCGTCGGCCGGGGCCTTCGTCGGGTCCAGGGTGAAGGCGGTGAGGTCGGCGCGGTGGCCGGGGGCGAGGCGGCCGGTGAGGTGGTCCTCGCCCGCCGCGCGGGCCGCGTGGGTGGTCATGCCCTCCAGGGCCATCAGCGGGGTGAGGCCCGGGCGGGACGAGGCCGCGCCGCGCGGGGACCGGGCGGTGGCCAGGACCTGGCGGGCGTCGTGGTGGGCGATCGGCCAGTCCGAGCCGAGGGCCAGGGTGGCGCCCGCGTCCCGCAGGTCGCGGCAGCGCCAGGCGCGGGCCGCGCGGGTGTCGCCGAGGCGCCTGGACCACTCGTCGGTGCGGTCGGCGCGGGTGTACGCGGTGTGCGGGGGCTGCATCGAGGCGGCCACGCCGAGCGCGGCGAACCGGCCGAGCTGGTCGTCGGGGACCGTCTCGATGTGCTCGATCCGGTGCCGGGGGTCCGTGGTGGCCGCCGGGCCGAGGGCTTCCACGGTGTCCAGGACGTGCCGGACCGCCGCGTCACCGATCGCGTGCGTGGCGGTGCCGACGCCCGCCCGGTGCAGCCGGTGCACGGCGGCGGTGTACGCGGCCGGGTCCGGCCAGAACGCGTCGGTGCCCTGCCCGTGGCAGTCGGCGTGCTCCAGCCACGCGGTGCCGCCCTCGACCGTGCCGTCCATGAAGAACTTGACCCCGCCGACCCGCCACAGCCGCCCGGCCCGCCCCTGGAGCCGTACCAGCTCGTCCAGGTCCCCCGCCGTCGCGCCCGGCATGCACCACGGCGCGAGCCGGAGCCGTACCGGCAGCTCCCCCTCGGCCTCCACGGCGTCGAGCAGGCCCGGTACGTCATGGCCGCCCAGGTCCATCACATGCGCCCCGGTCAGCCCGGTCGCCGCCATGTCGGACAGCAGCCGGACCAGCCGGGCCCGGCGCTCGGCGGCGGGCTGCCGCGGCAGCACCGCGCTCATCAGGTCCATCGCGGCGTGCTCGTTCAGGTGCCCGGTGGGGCGGCCGTCGGCGTCGCAGACCACCTCGGAGCGCTGGACGAAGGCCCGCGGCCCGTCGATCCCGGCGGCGGCGAGGGCCGCGCCGCTGGCGAGCGCCGAGTGCCCGTCGTACAGGCGCAGGAACGCGGGCGCCCCGCCCAGCGCCTCCTCGATCAGCTCCCGGTGCACCGGGCGCCCGGCGAACACGTTGTGGTCGAGGCCGAAGCCGAGCACCCAGCCCTCCCGGCGCTCGGCCGTGCGCAGCGCCGCCCGCAGCCCTTCGAGGTCGGTGACGGCCGAGAGGTCGGTGCCCGAGGCCATCTCCAGTCCCCAGACGGGGTGGCTGTGGGCGTCCGTCAGGCCGGGCGTGAGGGTGGCGCCGCCGAGGTCGACGACCTCGGTGCCGGGGCCCGCCCAGGCGCGGGCGTCGGAGCTGTCGCCGAGCGCCGTGATCAGTCCGTCGCGGACGGCGACAGCGGTGTGGTGGGAGGGGTCCGGGGTGCGGAGCTGGGCGTCGACGAGGATGAGGTCGGGCGCGGGCATGACGGGTCTCCTTGCGGGTGGTGCGGGAGATGCGGATCGGAGGAGGCGGCGGGCTCCGGGACCGACGGCTCCGGGACCGGACCCTCGGCGGACTCCGGCTCCGGCTCCGCCGCGAAGCGGGCGTACACCTCGGGGCGGGTCCTGCGCAGCCGCCGGGCCAGCAGCAGGCCGAGGACCAGGACGGCGGGGACGACCGCGACGAGGACCGCGTTCACCGTGGTGGAGGCGCCGGTGAACAGGGCCACCTTGGACGCGACCAGATACAGCGCGACCGCGAGCAGCACCGCCGCGACGACCGGCGCCACCAGCGTCCGCAGCGCCCCCTCCTGGTGCGGGACGCGCCGGAAGTAGCGGATCACGGCGAGCGCGGCGAGCAGCATCAGCGCCATCAGACCGAGCATCCCGGGCGTGTTCACCCACAGCAGCAGCTGGCTGTACGGGTCGGCGCCCGCGAGCGCGAAGCCGAGCACGATCAGCGCGCCGAGCACGGTCTGGGCGGCCCCCGCCACGTACGGGGAGCGGTGGCGCGGGTGGATCCGGCCGACGGCGGCGGGCAGCACGCCCTCCTCGGCGAGCGCGAGCCCGTACCGGTTGATCGCGTTGTGGAACGCCAGCAGCGAGGCGAGCACGCTGGTGACGATGAGCAGGTGCATCAGGTCGGCCGCCCAGCCGCCGACGTACGTGGTGATGGCGGCGAAGAACAGTCCGCCGGGGTCGGCGGCGGCGGCCGCGACGACCTGGGCGTCGCCGTACGCCTGGATCACGGTCCAGACGACGAAGGCGTAGAACAGGCCGAGGAAGCCGATCGCGAGGTAGGTGGCGCGCGGGATGGTGCGGGCCGGGTCGCGGGCCTCGCGGCGGTAGATGACGGTCGACTCGAAGCCGGTGAAGGCGGCGAACGCGAAGGCCAGGACGGCGGCGGTGCCGGGCACCAGGACGTTGCCGGGCGCGAAGGAGGCGGCCGACAGGCCGTGCGCGCCGCCCTTGGCAAGGACGCCCGCGGCGAGCAGCACGAGTATCCCGGTCTCGGCGACGAGCAGCACGCCGAGGACCTTGGCGCCGAAGTCGATGGAGCGGTGGCCGCCGTACCAGATGAGCAGCAGTCCGGCGAGGGACACCGGCAGCCAGGGCAGGTCGACGCCCCACAGGGCGTGCGCGGTGTCGGCGGTGGCGGAGCCGAGCAGGCCGTAGACGCCGATCTCCATGCCGTTGTAGCCGACCATGGCGACGAGCGCGGCGGCGATGCCGAGGGGGCGGCCGAGGCCGCGGGTGATGTAGGCGTAGAAGGCGCCCGCGCTGCGGACGTGGCGGCTCATGGTGGTGAAGCCGACGGCGAAGACGGCGAGGGTGAGGCCCGCGAGGAGGTAGCCGGCCGGGGCGCCGATGCCGCCGAGGACGAGGGCTGTCGGGGCGACCCCGGCCATCACGGTGAGCGGGGCGGCGGCCGAGACGACGAAGAAGGAGATGTCGGCGGTGCCGAGGGTGCCGGTGCGCAGCCCGGCGGGGGCGGGGGCGTTCTCGGCCGCGGAGCGGGATGCGGCCGGGGATGCGGTGGGGGACGGGGATGCGGTGGGGGACGGGGGTGGTGGCATGGCTGGGGAAACCCTTCCGCGGCAGGAGCGGGGAGCACGGGAGCCAGAAACCTAAAGGCTTTCGGTTCGCGCAATGTAGCCTCGGCCAGGACCGTTCGGGAAGACCCGAACGGCGGACGACACCGGACCGAGCGGGGAGTGAACTTCCATGGGCCGACCGCGCACACCCCTCCTCGACCGGGCGCGCATCACCACCACAGCGCTCGAACTCGTCGACGAACAGGGTGAGTTCAGCGTCCCGCAGATCGCCCGTCGGCTCGGCGTGCAGACCGCGTCGGTCTACCACCACGTGGACGGCCGGGACGGCATCGTGGAGTTGCTGCGCGAGCGGGTGGCCGCCGCCATCGACTCCGGCAGCCTCGACCACGGCCCCTGGGACACGGCGATGGCCGCCTGGGCCCGGTCCTACCGCGCCGCCTTCGCCGCCCACCCCCGCGCCATCCCGCTGCTCACCACCTCACCGGTCCGCGCCCCCAAGGTCCTTGAGCAGTACGAGAAGGCGGTCGGCCTACTGCTCGCCGCGGGCTTCCCGCTCCCGGACGTGATGCCGGTGATCATCGCCCTGGAGAACCTGGTGCTCGGCTCGGCCCTCGACATGGCGGCCCCGGAGCGCATGTGGGAGCTGTCCGACGAGACGGCGACCCCTCAACTGGCGCGTGCGCTCGGCGCGTTGGGCGAGGGGCGGGCGGACGCGGCCTTCGAGTTGGCGCTGGCGGGGTACCTGGCGCACTGCCGGGAGATGCTGACCGACGGATAGCCGCCTCGGCGGGTCGGCCGAGGCCGGCCCCGGCGGACAGGCCCGCCGGCCCGGCCCGCACGGCCCGGCCCGCACACCCCGGCCACCCCACTATGCACCGCACGTATACACCCTGCGTATAGTCGCCGGCATGATCACCGCCGCCCGGGCGCTCAAGGCGCTGCCCGTCGCCATGCTCGCCGTCGCCGCATCCCATCTGATCCTGTCCGACACCCTGCGGCTCGGCTTCGTCGCGCAGGCGTCGGCGACGCTCGGCAGTCCGCAGGGCTACTCGCAAAACCAGGCGTTCACCACCGCCCTGATCAACACCGCCCTGGTGATGCCGCTGGTGCTGTGGGTGGGGCTGCGGATCACCGGGGAGCGGAAGGTCTGGCCGGTGGTGCTCGCCGGGACCGCCGCCTGGGTGGTGGCGGTACGGCGGGGGCTCGACGCCCTCGCCGACGCGCCGGGCGTGCTGCTGCCGTGGACCTCGCTGCTGCTGGTCGTCGCCGTCACCGCGCTGGCCGCGCTGATCCCCGTACGACGACCGCGCGCGTCACGGAACACGCATCACTGAGCACGCGTCACCGAGCACGCATCACGGTCCGGGCCTCACGCGCCGTAGAACAGCTCCTCCATCACCGCGCGGGCCCGCCGGGTGATCCGCCGGTAGTCGTCGACCATCTCGCCGACATGGCCCGGGCCGTACCCCAAGTACCGTCCCACCGCCGCCAGTTCACGGCCGTCGGACGGGAAGGTGTCGCCGGGGCGGCCGCGCACCAGCATCACCGCGTTGCGCACCCGGCTGGCAAGCACCCACGCCTCGTCCAGGGTCTGGGCCGCGTCCGTGGCGATCAGTCCTGCGGCGTGGGCGGCGGCGAGCGCGGTGCGGGTGCGGGTGGTGCGCAGGCCCGGTTCGGCCCAGCCGTGCCGCATCTGGAGCAGCTGGACCGTCCACTCGACGTCGCTGAGGCCGCCGCGCCCCAGCTTGGCGTGGAGCGTCGGGTCGGCGCCGCGCGGCAGCCGCTCGGTCTCCATCCGGGCCTTCAGCCGCCGGATCTCGCGCACCGCGTCCTCGCCGAGGCCCTCCGCCGGATAGCGCAGCGGGTCGACGAGCGCGAGGAACCGCTCCCCCAGCTCCCGGTCGCCCGCCATCGGCTCGGCGCGCAGCAGCGCCTGGCTCTCCCAGACCAGCGACCAGCGCCGGTAGTACGCCTCGTAGGACTTCAGGGTGCGCACCAGGGGGCCGTTCTTGCCCTCCGGGCGCAGATCGGCGTCGATGAGCAACGGCGGGTCGGCGGTGGGCAGTTGGAGCAGCCTGCGCATCTCGGCGACCACCCGGGAGGCGGCCTTGGCGGCCTCCTGCTCGTCGACGCCCTCGCGCGGCTCGTGCACGAACAGGACGTCGGCGTCGGAGCCGTAGTTGAGTTCGTGACCGCCGAACCGGCCCATGCCGATGACCGTGAAGCGGGTGGGGAGTTCGTCGCCCCACTCGGCACGCACGGCGGCCCGCAGCGCGCCCGCGAGGGTGGCGGCGTTGAGGTCGGTGACGGCCTGTCCGACCCGGTCGACGAGCGCGCCCGGGTCGGGTTCGCGGGGGTTCTCCTCGGTGCCGTACGAGCCGATGAGGTCGGCGGCGGCGGTACGGAACAGCTCGCGGCGGCGTACTCCGCGCGCCGCGGCGACGGCCTGCTCGGCGCCCTCGGCGCGGCCGACGGCGGCGAGCACCTCCTGCTCAAGATGCTCGCGGCCGCGCGGCTTCAGGCCCTCCGGGTCGCCGAGGATGGCGACCGCCTCGGGGGCGCGCAGCAGCAGGTCGGGGGCGAGCCGGCCGGCCGACAGGACCCGGGCCAGGTTCTCGGCGGCGGCGCCCTCGTCGCGCAACAGCCGCAGGTACCAGGGGGTCTTGCCGAGGGCGTCGGACACCTTGCGGAAGCCGAGGAGCCCGGCGTCCGGGTCGGCGGAGTCGGCGAACCAGCCGAGCAGCACCGGCAGCAGGGTGCGCTGGATCGCGGCCTTGCGGCTGACCCCGGAGGACAGCGCCTCCAGGTGGCGCAGGGCGGCGGCGGGGTCCGCGTACCCGAGCGCTTCGAGCCGCTGTCCGGCGGCCTGCGGGCTGAGCCGGATCTCACCGGGGGCGAGCTGGGCGACGGCGTCGAGCAGCGGCCGGTAGAACAGCTTCTCGTGCAGGCGGCGGACGACGGCCGCGTGCCGCCGCCATTCGCGGTTGAGCGCGGCGACCGGGTCGGTGCGCAGCCCGAGCGAGCGGCCGAGGCGGCGCAGGTCCTCCTCGCCCTCGGGGACGAGGTGGGTGCGGCGCAGCCGGTACAGCTGGATGCGGTGTTCCAGGGCGCGCAGGAAGCGGTACGCCTCGTCGAGCTGGGCGGCGTCGGCGCGGCCGACGTAGCCGCCGGCGGCGAGGGCGGCGAGCGCGTCGAGGGTGGTGCCACTGTGCAGCGTGCTGTCGCTGCGGCCGTGCACCAACTGCAGGAGCTGGACGGCGAATTCGACGTCACGCAGGCCGCCGGGGCCGAGCTTGAGCTCGCGGTCGACCTCGGCGGCGGGGATGTTGTCGACGACCCGGCGGCGCATCTTCTGCACGTCGGGGACGAAGTTGTCGCGTTCGGCGGCCTGCCAGACCAGCGGGGAGACGGCGGCGATGTACTCGGCGCCGAGTTCGGCGTCGCCCGCGACCGGGCGGGCCTTCAGCAGGGCCTGGAACTCCCAGGTCTTGGCCCAGCGCTGGTAGTAGGCGAGGTGGGAGGAGAGGGTGCGGACCAGGGGGCCGTTGCGGCCCTCGGGGCGGAGGTTGGCGTCGACCGGCCAGATGGTGCCCTCGACGGTGGTCTCGGAGCAGATCCGCATCAGGTGCGAGGCGAGCCGGGTCGCGGCCTGCAGCGCCGCGCCCTCGCCGCCGTCCCGGGCGGCGGCCTCGCCCGCCGCCTCGGCGACGAAGATGACGTCGACGTCGGAGACGTAGTTGAGCTCGTGGCCGCCGCACTTGCCCATGGCGATGACGGCGAGGCGGCACTGGGCGGCGTCCTCGGGCGCGGCGGCGCTCGCGATGCGCAGCGCGGCGCGCAGGGTGGCGGTGGCGAGGTCGGCGAGCTCGGCGGCGGTCTCGCTGAGGTCGGTGGTGGCGCAGACGTCGCGGGCGGCGATGGACAGCAGGCAGCGGCGGTAGGCGACGCGCAGCGACACCGGGTCGGTGGCGTCGGCGAGGCCGCGCTCGAACTCGTCGAGGCCGGGGTGGAGGTCGGCGGCCTCGTAGGTGACGAGGGCCTGCCAGTCGTGCGGGTGGCGGGCGAGGTGGTCGGCGAGGGCCTCGGAGGCGCCGAGGACACCGAGCAACCGGTCGCGGAACGGCTTCGCGGAGAGCAGGGTGGTGGTGAGGGCCGGCCGGTCGGTCTCCGGCTGGGCCTCGACGAGCCGGACCAGACCGCGCAGCGCGAGGTCGGGGTCGGCGGCGGCGCCGAGGGCGTCGAGCAGGACGGCGTCGTCGCGCAGCGCGGCGAGCTCGGGGACGTCGAGGAGTCTCTCGGCGGCGGTCGGATCGGTGAATCCGTGCCGCAGCAGCCGGGTGAACGTGCTGCTCCTGCGTCCCGGCACCGTCATCCCGCCGCACCTCCACCGTCCGCTTCCGACCTCGGGACCGAGCCTATCCGGCGGACCGATGAGTTCGGTGCGCGCGACGGGTCCTCCATAGGGGGACGTGCCCAGGGGGACGTGACGAACCGAAGGAGAAGGACGATGCCCACGACGACGGTGGACACCCGGCTCGACCCGGGCTTCAGCGAACCGGACGCGGTGGCGACGGGCTGGCCGGAGGCGGTGGCGCGGCTGTCGGCGGCGGAGGTGTTCTGGCTGACGACGGTCCGGCCGGACGGGCGCCCGCACGTGACGCCGCTGATCGCGGTGTGGCGGGCCGGGGCGCTGCATTTCTGCACCGGCCCGGAGGAGCGCAAGGCCCGCAATCTGGCGGCGAACCCGGCGGTGGCGCTGACCACGGGCGGCCCGGAGCTGGGTGCGGGGCTCGATCTGGTGGTCGAGGGGGTGGCGGAGCGGGTGACGGACGAGGCGGAGCTGGGCGCGCTCGCGGAGGCGTGGGCCGACAAGTACGGGGAGGAATGGCGATTCGCCGTGCGCGACGGGAGCTTCGTGAGCGACGGTGGTACGGCCCTGGTGTTCGCGGTCGCGCCGGTGACGGCGTTCGGCTTCGCCAAGGGCAGTCCGTACGGCCAGACCCGCTGGCGGTTCAGCCAGGAGACCCAGGAGAGCACCTCATGAACTGGACGCTCGAAGTCGTCCCCGTCCCGGTCGCCGACCTGGACCGGGCCAAGGAGTTCTACGGCGAGAAGCTGGGCTTCACCGTCGATCTGGACCAGGAGGTCGCCCCGGGCGTCCGGATCATCCAGATCACCCCGCCCGGCTCCCGCTGCTCGCTCTCCTTCCTCCAGGGCATGCCCGCCCTCCCCGGCACCACCGAACTCGCCCCCGGCGGCCTCCAGGGCCTCCAGTTCTGCGTCACCGACATCGAGGCGGCGCGTGCCCAGCTCCTCGCGGCGGGCATCGAGGCGTCCCCGGTGCAGCACGTGGGCGCGCAGGGCTGGGCGGAGGGCAAGGGCGAGACCTGGAACTCGTTCCTGACGTTCCGGGACCCGGACGGCAACGGCTGGTTCGTGCAGGAGGCGCCGTCGGAGCTGTCGGAGCGGTAGTCCCCGGGAGGGTCGGAAGCAGTGAGCGGCGGCGGTCCCGTACGACTTCGGGTTCCGCCCCCGCCCGCGCCCGCGGCCGCGGCCGCCGCTACAGCACCGGCAGGTTCTTCCGCAGCTCGAACGCCGTCACCTCGGAGCGGTACTCCTCCCATTCCTGCTTCTTGTTGCGCAGGAAGAAGTCGAAGACGTGCTCGCCCAGCGTCTCCGCCACCAGCTCGCTGCGCTCCATCAGCGTGATCGCCTCGCCCAGGTTCTGCGGCAGCGGCTCGATGCCCATCGCGCGGCGCTCCGCGTCGCTCAGCGCCCAAACGTCGTCGTCCGCGCCCGCCGGGAGTTCGTAGCCCTCCTCGATGCCCTTGAGGCCCGCCGCGAGGAGGACCGCGTAGGTGAGGTAGGGGTTGGCGCCCGAGTCGATGGAGCGGACCTCGACGCGCGAGGAGCCCATCTTGCCCGGCTTGTACATCGGGACGCGGATCAGCGCGGAGCGGTTGTTGTGGCCCCAGCAGATGTACGCGGGGGCCTCGCCGCCCGAGCCCGCGGTGCGGCCGGAGCCGCCCCAGATGCGCTTGTAGGAGTTGACCCACTGGTTGGTGACGGCCGAGATCTCGCCCGCGTGCTTCAGCAGGCCCGCGATGAAGGAACGTCCCACCTTCGACAGCTGGTACTCGGAGCCCGACTCGTAGAACGCGTTGCGGTCGCCCTCGAACAGCGAGAGGTGGGTGTGCATGCCCGAGCCGGGGTAGTCCGAGAACGGCTTCGGCATGAAGGTCGCCTGCACCCCCTGCTCCAGGGCCACCTGCTTCATCACCAGGCGGAAGGTCATGATGTTGTCCGCCGTGGACAGCGCGTCCGCGTACCGCAGGTCGATCTCCTGCTGGCCCGGCGCGCCCTCGTGGTGGGAGAACTCCACCGAGATGCCCATCGATTCGAGCATCGTGATCGCCTGGCGGCGGAAGTCCATGCCGACGTTCTGCGGGGTGTGGTCGAAGTAGCCCGAGTTGTCCGCCGGGGTGGGGCGGCTGCCGTCGAGCGGCTTGTCCTTCAGGAGGAAGAACTCGATCTCGGGGTGGGTGTAGAAGGTGAAACCCAGGTCCGACGTCTTGGCAAGGGCGCGCTTCAGGACATAGCGCGGGTCGGCGAAGGACGGCGAGCCGTCCGGCATCAGGATGTCGCAGAACATCCGCGCCGTACCGGGCGCTTCGGCGCGCCAGGGCAGGATCTGGAAGGTGCCCGGGTCCGGCTTGGCGATCATGTCGGACTCGTACACCCGGGCGAAGCCCTCGATCGCGGAGCCGTCGAAACCGATGCCCTCGTCGAACGCCTGCTCAAGCTCGGCGGGCGCCACCGCGACCGACTTGAGGAAGCCCAGCACGTCGGTGAACCACAGACGCACGAAGCGGATGTCGCGCTCCTCGAGCGTACGGAGTACAAACTCCTGCTGCTTGTCCATATTCACACCCATCCTCGCTGGTCAGGCCGCCCGCTCCCACCGCCTCGGCATTCGGTGGGGGCGCCTGAGCATCCCACCACATGGTTTCGTGCACGTTGCACACCCATACTGCCTGGTCCGCTGTGACACAGGTAACGGGGGAACGGCCGAAAAACGGCGCCGACGCGGCGGCCCGGGGCATGCCCGCACCCCGTACCGGTACCGAGTGGTACCCCGTTCGGCCCACGGCACCCCTTCTGCCACTACGATCGCGGCCATGGGGGGCCCTCGGCTCGCACGTCCGTACCGGCACACATTCCGGCGTTCGCGTCCCATGGCACTGGTGAGTGCCGTGGCGACGCTCCTCGGCGCGCTCTTCCTCTGTCTGGGGACCGGCGGCCCCGACGGCGGTACGGACCGGCACCTGGCCCGGCACGCCGTCACCGCGGCCGACGCCCCCGCCGGGGCCCTCGGGGTGTTCGCCGACGACGACACCACCCGCCAGTACGTCTGCCCGTACGAGCGCGGCAACTGCTCGCTGTTCCCCTCGCTCTCGCCCGCCGTGCTCAGCGCGCCGCCGCTCGACCCGCCGCTGCACGCGGCCGGCCGCGCCGCGCGCCCCGGGCAGCCGTCCGGCGACGGCACGGCACCGCACCCGGACGCCCGTCCCCGTGCGCCGGACCTTCATGTCCTTCAGGTCCTGCGCACATAGTCCGGTCCGCACGCACCGCCCCACACCTTTCCTGACTTTTCTGACATTCGAGACTTCGCAGAAGGACGACATCACCATGGCGAACCGCTCCACCACCGCCGACCGCCGCGCCCGAATAGAGGAGATGCGCCGCGCCGAGCAGGCCCGTGAGCGCCGCAACCGCTTCCTGACCATCGGCGTCAGCGGCGTCGTCGTGCTCGCCCTCGTCGGCTTCGGCGGCTGGGTGCTCAACAAGGAGAGCGACAAGAAGGACCAGCAGGAGGCCGCCGCCAAGGCGCCCATCAAGGACGAGAAGTCCTGGGACGCCAAGAAGCTGGGCCGCAACCACGTCCAGACCCCGGTGAAGTACCCGATGACCCCGCCGGTCGGCGGCGACCACAACCCGGTCTGGCAGAACTGCAACGGCGACGTCTACGACAAGGCCGTGAACGACACGAACGCCGTCCACTCCCTGGAGCACGGCGCGGTCTGGGTGACGTACAACAAGAAGGCCGCGCAGGGCGATCTGGACAAGCTGAAGGCCAAGGTCAAGAAGACCCCCTACTCGCTGATGAGCCCGCTCGACGGGCAGACCGGCGCGATCATGCTGAGCGCCTGGGGCAAGCAGGTCACGGTGGACGGCGCCGACGACCCGCGCGTGGACGCCTTCTTCACCAAGTACGTCAACGGCCCGCAGACCCCGGAGCCCGGCGCGGCCTGCACCGGCGGCGTCGGCGCCGACGGTCAGGGCGGCGCCGGGATGGGCCAGTGAGGCTGAACCGGACGCAGTGGGCGTCCGTCACCGCCGTGGTCCTGGCGCTGCTGTTCGCGGGCGGCGCGCTGACCGTCGCCTCCGCGGACCGGGACCGGGCGCCGCGCACGCCCACCGCGGAGTCGGCCGACGCGGGCTTCGCCCGTGACATGTCCGTGCACCACCAGCAGGCCGTCGAGATGTCCTTCATCGTCCGGGACCGGACGAAGGACGAGGAGGTCCGCCGCCTCGCGTACGACATCGCCAACACCCAGGCCAACCAGCGCGGCATGATGCTGGGCTACCTGGACATGTGGGGGCTGCCGAAGGTGCAGTCCGGGGTCGTCCCGATGACCTGGATGGGCATGGGCGTCGATGTGGGCGGCGAGGACGGCGAGCTGATGCCGGGCATGGCGACCCGCGCCGACCTCGACAAGCTGCGCAAGGCGTCCGGCCGCGAGGCCGAGGTGCTGTACCTGAAGCTGATGACCGCGCACCACAAGGGCGGCATCCACATGGCCCAGGGCTGTGTGGAGCTGTGCGTGCCGGGTGTCGAGCGGGATCTGGCCCAGGGCATGGTCGACGGCCAGGAGTCGGAGATCAAGCTGATGGCCGACATGCTGAAGGCGCGCGGCGCGTAGCCGCGGCGCTCCGGCGGACCGCGACGGCCCCCGTGACCCTGGGATCTCCTCCCTGCGGTCGCGGGGGCCGCGTCGTGAACCCACAATTGAGGGTGCTCGGGGACGGACGGACCGAAAGGTGCCCACCCCATGACCACGGCGAAGGACATCATGCACCCCGGGGCCCGGTGGATCCCGGCCCACGAGACGCTGGACCGTGCCGCGCAGCTGATGCGCGAGCTGAACGTGGGCGCGCTGCCCATCGCCGACGAGAACGAACGTCTCAGCGGGATCATCACCGACCGGGACATCGTCGTCGGCTGTGTGGCCATGGGCCACGACCCCGCCAAGGTGACCTGCGGCGACATGGCCAAGGGCACCCCGCGCTGGATCGAGTCGGGGGCGGACGTCGGTGCCGTCCTGGAGGAGATGCAGAGCCACCAGATCCGGCGGCTGCCGGTCGTCGAGGGCAAGCGTCTGGTCGGCATGATCAGCGAGGCGGACCTGGCGCAGCACCTGTCGGACGAGCAGCTGAAGGCGTTCTGCGAGAGCGTGTACGCGGCGGGCTGACCCGGCTACGGGGTCCTCAGGACCGCACGGGCCACCGCCTGCGGCGCGTCCAGCATCATCAGATGGCCCGACGGCTCGACCGCCTCGTAGCGGGCGCCGAGCCGCCGGGCCAGCGCGCGTTGCCGCCGCTCCCAGCGGGCCGAGCCGTCGGGCGCGGCGAGCACGGTGACCGGCAGGCCCGGCGGCAGCGGGGCGGTCCCGCGCAGCGCGAGCAGCTGGGCGGCGACGGCCTCGTAGTGCGCGTTCTCGTCGAGGGTGCCCCGGAACACCCGCGAGGTCCGGTAGACCCGGCGGACCAGGTCCCTCGGCGCCGGGTCGGGGCCGGGGCGGCGGCGGGTCGAGCGGCGGACGGAGAGGGCGCGGGCGGCGGGCCCGAGCGCGGCCGGGATCCCGGCGGCGGCGAGGAGGGCGCCGAGCCCCCGGGCGAGCGCGGGGGCCGGCCGGACCGGGTGCGGGTGTTCCTCGACGGAGGAGTCGACGAGGACGAGTCCCGCGGTACGGGCGGGGTGGCGGCGCGCGAACGCCTCGGCGTGGAACCCGGCGATGGAGTGCCCGACGACGGTGACCGGACCGGCCCCGAGTCCGGCTCCGAGTCCGAGGGCGTCGAGGACGCCCGCTATCCGGTCGGCCTCGCCCTCGGCGGTCGGCGGGGCGGTGCCCGCCTGCGAGAGGCCGTGGCCGGGGCGGTCGAAGCGGACCACGGTGCGGTACGGGGTGAGCAGCGCGGCCACCGGGTCCCAGTCGAACCAGCTCATGCCGAGGCCGGCCGCGAGGACGCAGACCGGGCCCGAGCCCGCGACGACGGCATGGTGGGCGACGCCCCCGACCCGTACGAAAGTGCTCCCGGCGACCGTGCTCCCCGCGACCGTGCTCACCGCTCCCCCGGTCCGGTCCGTCCGCCGTTCCGCGACTCCCGCAGCATCGAGCCCGCCAGGACCGCCAGCCACACGGCCACAAGGAGCACCTGGAGGCGCTGGCCCGCGCCCAGCGACCAGGTGCCCTTGCCCGCCTCGAAGGCGGCGACGGCGGACAGCGTCCAGGCGGTGGCGGCGAACTCCAGGGCCACCAGGGCGGGGCCGACCCGGGCGAGCGCGGGCCGGCCGCCGTGGCGCCGGGCGGCGATCGTCAGGGCGAGCATCGCCAGCAGCGCGCCGGTCATGGCGAGGCTGGAGCTGACAGCGTGCGCGGTGTGGGTGGCGGGCACCAGGCCCGCCGTCTCGCGGGCCGCGCACTCGGGGTCGGAGGTGGGGGCGCAGCTGAGCGGGAGCCGGGAGTCGGCGACGGTGGCGGCCCCGAACAGGGCGAGGGCGAGCAGTCCGACGAGCAGCCAGGCCCGGCGGCGGCGCGGGGCGGGTGCGGCGGCTCCCCAGGAGGTGCCGGGGGCGTCGGGTCCGGCTGCCCCGGCGGCGGTCCTGGCGCGGGTGCGGGCGAGCCGGACGGCCACGAGCGCGGTGACCGCGCCGGCCAGGACCAGCAGACCGGCCGTCAGGTCGGTCGCCCGGAACAGTCCGCCGAGCGGCTGGTCGGCGGCGGCGAGCTCGGAGACGTACGTCTGCACCGGGTCGAGCCCGGTGTGCAGGACGACTTCGAGGACCCAGGCGGTGTAGGCGAGGGAGCCGAGGCCGAGCAGCACGGCGGCCGCCCGGGTCACGGCGGCGGCGCCACCCGGGGCGCGCGGCCCCCGGGTGGCGTTCCTGGACAGACTGGACACAGTGGGTCGAACGTCAGGGCGCGGCCGTGGGTTCCCGGTGGTCGGGGTGCACCCAGCCGGGTTTGCGGTAGCGGAGCAGCGCGGCGGGGATCGCGAGGCCGAGCACGAGCAGGCCGCCGCCGACGATGAGCAGGTAGCGCCAGAGCGGCTGGTTGCCGAACTGGTCGGGCGGCACGAAGCCGATCGCGAGCGCGGCGACCGAGGCGACGAAGCCGATGCCCGCGACCCATTCGACGGCGGGGACCCGGAAGCCGCGTTCGACCTCGGGGCGGCTGCGGCGGAGTTTGACGACGGCCACGAACATCAGGAGGTAGGCGATGAGGTAGATCTGCACGGTGATCACGGAGAACATCCAGTAGGCGCTGGAGACGTCGTCGCTGAAGGCGTAGAGGATGCCGATCAGGGTGGTGACGACGCCCTGCGCGACCATGATGTTCATGGGGGCGCCGGAGCGGTTGAACTTCTGGAGGGCGGGCGGCAGGTAGCCCTCCTGCCGGGAGAGCAGCACCAGGCCCTTGGCGGGTCCGGAGAGCCAGGTGAGCATGCCGCCGAGGGCGGCGCAGACCAGCATCACGCCGACGACCTTGGTCATCCAGCCGATGGAGAAGTGGTCGAAGAACGCCTGGAACGCCTGCATCAGACCGGCGGTCAGGCTGAGCTGCGAGGACGGCATCACCCAGGCGATGGCGAGGGCCGGAAGGATGAAGATCATCAGGACCATGCCGGTGGCCAGGAACATCGACTTCGGGTACTCGCGCTTGGGGTCGCGCAGCGAGGAGACGTGCACGCCGTTCATCTCCATGCCCGCGTAGGACAGGAAGTTGTTGACGATGAGCACGAGGCTGGCGAGGCCGGTCCAGGGCGGCAGCCAGTGGTCGGGGCTCATCGGCTGGGCGGAGGGGTTGCCCTGGCCGAGGAAGACGATGCCGAGGACGACGAGCAGCACGCCGGGAATGAGGGTGCCGATGACGAGGCCGAAGGAGGAGAGTCCGGCGATGGTCTTCGTGCCGCGCGAGGAGATCCAGACGCCGGACCAGTAGATGACGACGATGACGATCGCGACGTACAGGCCGTTCTCGGCGAGCGAGGGGTCGATGACGTACGCGAAGGTCGAGGCGACGTAGGCGAGCAGGCTCGGGTAGTACGCGATGGTCATCGCGAACTGGCACCAGACGGCGAGGAAGCCGAGCGGTTTGCCGAGGGCCTCGCTGACCCAGCGGTAGATGCCGCCGTTCCAGCCGGAGGCGAGTTCGGCGCCGACGAGGGCGGTGGGGAGCAGGAAGACGACGGCGGGCAGCAGGTAGAGGAAGATCGCCGCGAGTCCGTAGATGGCCATGGACGGCGAGGGCCGCAGCGAGGCGACGGACGCGGTGGTCATGAAGGCGAGGGTCAGCCAGGAGATGAACTGTCTTTTGGTGCCGTCGTCCTGACGGATGTCCGCCGCGGCGGCCGTGGCCGCCGTGGAGGTGTCCGCCGGCTCCGCCGGATCGTCGGTGGTCGTCATGGGCCCATGATCGGCGCAGCGGACGAGCCGCGCATGTCGGAGCAAGGGACGGAGGTCCCCCGGTCGCCGACCGTCCGTCACCTGCGCGGACAGCTGATTTCGCTTACCCATTCGTTCGATCACGAACCCGCATCGACGAGGAATCTCCCTCGCTTCTTCACAATCCATTCGATTACGGTCGTGATCTCCAGGGGTGGGGCGCGTGCGCCGTCACCCCGCACCCCGCGCACCGCACGAAGGACACCGCATGACCATGCCCACCGAGACGCCCGGCCAGCAGCCCTGGGGACCGCCCCCGGGAATGCCGGGCGCCCCGCAGCCCCCGTACGCCAAGCCCGAGAACGGCCTCGGTGTCACGGCTCTGGTGCTGGGCATCGTCGGCATCGTCACCGGCGCGACGCCGTTTCTCTTCTGGCTCGGCGGCATCCTGGGCCTGCTCGCGCTGATCTTCGGCATCGTCGGCGTCTCCAAGGCCGGCAAGGGCCGCGCCACCAACAAGGGCATGGCGATCACCGGCACGATCCTCGGCGGTCTGGCGATGCTCGCCGCGATCGTCTGGACGGTCCTCATCGTCACCGCGGTGAAGGAGTACACCGAGGCGCTGCCCGAGACGGCCGACGACACGTCCGGCCGCCCGTCGGCCCCGGCCACCCCGGGCACCGAGGCGTCCACGACGCCGACCGAGGCCCCGGCCACGGCCCTGAAGTTCGGCGAGACCCACACGTACCCGGACGGCATCAAGGTCACCGTCTCGAAGCCGAAGGCGTACCAGCCGGACTCCTTCGCCGCCGGGCACAAGAAGGGCAACAAGGCGTTCAAGGTGGCCGTCACCATCGTCAACGGCACCGACAAGCCGCTCGACGCCGTGACCGCCCTGCCGGACGCCACCGACGCCCAGGGCCGCAGCGCGGACATGGTCTTCGACGGCAGCCACGCGAGCGACCCGTTCAGCAACAAGATCCTGCCGGGCAAGTCGGCCACCGCCGACTTCACCTTCTCGCTGTCCCCGGCGGGCGCGGGCGAGCTGCAGATCGACCTCTCGCCGACCATCCTGGAGCACGAGTCGCAGACCTGGACCGGCCCCACCCAGTAGTCCCCAGGAGCCTCGTTCCGGGCCCCGGGCCCGGAAAACGCCCGCCCCCACCCCATAGCGTCGAATTGACGATTAGAGTGGGGGCGTGCCTCAACTACGCCTCGCTCTGAATCAGATCGACTCCACCGTCGGCGATCTCACCGGGAACGCCGAGGCCGTCGTCCACTGGACCCGGCACTCCGTCGCCCAGGGCGCGCATCTCGTCGCGTTCCCCGAGATGGTGCTCACCGGGTATCCCGTCGAGGACCTGGCGCTGCGGCCCTCGTTCGTCGAAGCCTCCCGGGCCGCCCTGCGGGCGCTCGCGAAGCGGCTCGCGGACGAGGGGCTCGGCGACGTGCCGGTGGTGGTCGGCCATCTCGACCGGTCCGAGCACGCGCTGCCCCGGCTCGGGCGGCCCGCCGGGTCGCCGGAGAACGCGGCCGCGGTGCTGCACCGCGGCGCGGTGGTGCTCCGGTTCGCCAAGCACCACCTGCCCAACTACGGCGTCTTCGACGAGTACCGCTACTTCGTCCCCGGCGACACCCTGCCGGTGCTGCGGCTGCACGGCGTCGACGTGGCCCTCGCCATCTGCGAGGACCTGTGGCAGGACGGCGGCCGGGTCCCGGCGGCGCGCAGCGCCCGGGCCGGACTGCTGCTGTCGGTCAACGCCTCCCCGTACGAGCGCGACAAGGACGACACCCGGCTCGAACTGGTCCGCTCGCGGGCCCGGCAGGCCGGCTGTGTCACCGCCTATCTGGCGTCCACCGGCGGCCAGGACGAGCTGGTCTTCGACGGCGACTCGATCGTCGTCGACGCGGCCGGCGAGGTGCTGGCCCGCGCCCCGCAGTTCACCGAGGGCTGTGTCGTCCTCGACCTGGACCTGCCCGCCGCTCCCCCGCTCGCCGACGCGCCCACCGGGGTGGTCGACGACGGGCTGCGGATCGACCGGGTGGTGCTCTCCGGGGAACCGCTGCCCCGGTACGAGCCGGAGGTCCCCGGCGGCACGGCGCACCGTCTCGACGACGACGAGGAGATCTACTCGGCGCTCGTCGTGGGGCTGCGCGCGTACGTGAACAAGAACGGTTTCCGGTCGGTCGTCATCGGCCTGTCCGGCGGCATCGACTCCGCCCTGGTCGCCGCCATCGCCTGCGACGCGCTCGGCGCGGCCAACGTGCACGGGGTGTCGATGCCGTCGCGCTACTCCTCGGACCACTCCCGCGACGACGCCGCCGAGCTGGCCCGGCGCACCGGACTGCACTTCCGCACCGTCGCCATCGAGCCGATGTTCGCCGCCTACCAGGGCGCGCTCGGCCTCACCGGGCTCGCCGAGGAGAACCTGCAGTCCCGGCTGCGCGGCACCACGCTGATGGGGATCTCCAACCAGGAGGGCCATCTGGTCCTCGCGCCGGGCAACAAGTCCGAGCTGGCGGTGGGCTATTCGACGTTGTACGGCGACTCCGTCGGCGCGTTCGGCCCGATCAAGGACGTCTACAAGTCGGACGTGTTCCGGCTGGCCCGCTGGCGCAACCGGGCGGCCGAGGAGCGGGGCCAGACCCCGCCGATCCCCGAGCACACGATCGTCAAGCCGCCGAGCGCCGAGCTGCGGCCCGGCCAGGTCGACACCGACTCGCTGCCGGACTACGCGGTCCTGGACCAGGTCCTCGCGCTGTACGTGGACCGGGACCGCGGCCGGGACGAGATCGTGGCGGCGGGCTTCGACCCGGAGCTGGTCACCCGCACGCTGCGGATGGTCGACACCGCCGAGTACAAGCGCCGCCAGTACCCGCCGGGCACCAAGATCTCCGCGAAGGGCTTCGGCAAGGACCGCAGGCTGCCCATCACCAACCGGTGGCGCGAGGGCGACTGACGGCCGCCCCCCTGAGCGCCGGAGGGGGTCAGAAGCGGACGCGGGCGGCCACCGGCAGGTGGTCGCTCTTCGTCTCCGGCAGCGTCCACGACGTCACCGGCTCCACCCCGCGCACCAGGATCTGGTCGATCCGGGCCATCGGGAACGAGGCGGGCCAGCTGAAGCCGAAGCCGTCGCCCGCCGCGCCCTGGGTGGAACGCAGCTGCGCGGTCACGGCGTTGAGCGCGCGGTCGTTCATGGTGCCGTTGAGGTCGCCGAGCAGCACGATCCGCTCGTGCGGGTCGCGCGCGATGGCCTCGCCGAGCGCGTCGGCGCTGTTGTCGCGCTGGTTGGCGGTGAAGCCCGCGTTCATCTTGACGCGCACGGACGGGAGATGGGCGACGTACACCGCCACCTCACCGGCCGGGGCGGCCACCGTGGCGCGCATCGCGCGGGTCCAGCCGAGCCGGATGTCGACCGGACGGACCTCCCGCAGCGGGTACTTGCTCCACAGTCCGACGGTGCCCTGGACGGAGTGGTACTTGTACGTGTCCTTGAGCTCCCGCTCGTACGCCGGGACCACGTCGCCCTTCAGTTCCTCCAGGGCCACCACGTCGGCGCCGGAACCGGCGATCTGACGGGCCGTGCCCTCGGGGTCGGGGTTGTCGGCGTTCACGTTGTGGGTGACCACCGTGAGGTCGCCGCCCGCCTCGGACTTGTCGACGACCAGTCCGCCGAAGAGGTTCAGCCACACCACGGCCGGCAGCAGCAGCGCGATCAGCGCGGTCGCCGAGCGGCGGACCAGCGCGAGCACCAGGAGCAGCGGCACGCACAGGCCGATCCAGGGCAGGAAGGTCTCGGTCAGACTGCCCAGGTTGCCGATCCGGTTGGGGATGTCGGAGTGGAACACCATGACCAGGGCGACCAGCACCGCGCACAGCGCGAGCAGCACGCCGCGGCGCCAGATGCCCCGGTCGCCGCGCCATCTGGCGAGGTAGCCGCTGCCGAACCGGCCGCCCGGCCGGGGGGTGGTGCCCTCGCCGCCCGGCGTCGCGCCGTTGTCGGTCCCGGTCATGTCCACCCGCGCCATCGCTGCCGTCCTCACTGCCTTGCTGCCTTGCTGTGCGACCCGGACTCGACACTAGGTGATTCCGGGCCGGTCGTACGCATCGAGGGACGACGCCGACGCGTGGCGGGTTCCGGCAGGTGGTGCGGGGCGGGGCGCTGTGACAGAACGCGCACATTCGTCCGCTTCCGGCGTTCCGTATGTCACACGGGCCGTGCCGCGGGCGCTCCCGGACGGCGCGTCAGGTGCGCGGGGTGATGCCCTCCAGGACCGAGTCGACGAACTGCTCGGCGAGTCCGGGTTTCAGGTCGGAGCCCGGCCGGAGCACGACCCGGCTCAGCATCGGGCCGGTGAGCAGGTCGTTGACCACCTCGATGTCGAGGTCGGCGCGGATCTCGCCGCGGTCCATGCCGCGCCGGATGGCGTCGAGGCCGATCCGGCGGCGCGGCTCGATCACGGTGGCGTGGTAGGCGTCCCACAGCTTCGGATAGAGCTGCATCTGCGAGAAGACGTTGTGCAGCAGGGCGGAGGTCCGCTTGGCGAGGCCGCGCTGCCGCATCGACTCCAGGAGCGCGACGACGTCGTCGCGCAGCGAGGTGCCGGGCAGTACCGGGTCCGGCGGCTCGATCGACCGCATGAGGTCGATGAGCAGGTCCTCCTTGCCGGTCCAGCGGCGGTAGATGGTGGCCTTGCCGACCCCGGCGGTACGGGCGAGCCGCTCGATCGACAGGTCGGTGAGCGGCACCCCGCTCTCCAGGAGCCCGATGGCGGCGTCGAAGATCGCCTGATCGGCGGCCTCGCTGCGGGGCCGCCCCCGGCGGGCCGGGCCGCCGGGGGTCCCGGGCCCGCCGTCCGGGCCCGGGGCGGGTCCCCCGCAGGGAGCGGCGGCGGGTGCCCGCCGGGGTTCCGGGGCCGTGCGGTCGGCTCCGGTTCCGGCGTTCTGCTGCGACACGTCCGTTCCGCCTCTCCTTCGGTTCCGCCCCGGTTCGGGGCCGTCGGGCGCGGCCGTCCCTCGCTGGTGCGCGCCCTGGGTGGTGCGCGTCCTGGGTGGTGCGCGTCAGCCGCGCACCGATTCTCCCGCCTCGCGGCGGTCGCCCCGGACATCGTCCGGCGCGGCCGGGGCACCGGCGCCGGCCGGGGCGGCCGGGGCGGCCGGGCAGGAAGAGCGCGACGACGACCGCGCCGAGCACGGCGACGCCGGCCGAGCCGAGCGCGGTGATGTGCATGGCGTCGAGGAAGGCGTCGTAGGCCGGGGCGACCAGGCCCTTCCCGGCCGGGCCGAGCTTGTCGGCGATGGCCAGGGTGGCCTCGATGGACTCGCCCGCGGTCTCGCGCAGTCCGGCCGGGACCGCCCCGAGGTGGCCCTCGATCTCGCCCCGGTAGGTGGAGGACAGCACCGAGCCGAGGACGGCGACCCCGAGCGCGCCGCCGACCTGCCGGAAGGTGTTGTTGATGGCGGAGCCGGAGCCCGCCTTCTCGCGGGGCAGGGACTGCATCACGGCGACGGTGACCGGCGGCATGATGTGGGCCATACCCATGCCCTGGAGGAAGAAGACGACCTCCAGGACCCACACCGGGGTGTCGGCGTCGAAGAACGCGAAGGCGGCGAGGCCGACCGCGACGAAGAGCATGCCGACGGTGCAGACGGCGCGGGCGCCGAAGCGCTCGACGACAAGCCGGGCCCGCGGCGCGAAGACCATCTGGGCGACGGCGAGCGGCAGGATCAGCAGGCCGGACTCCAGGGCGCTGTAGCCGCGGACGCTCTGCAGGTAGAAGGCGGAGAAGAAGGTCACGCCCATGAGGGCGAAGAAGACCAGCGCGATGGCGGCGACGGCGGCCGAGAAGGCGGGCTTGCGGAAGTAGGAGACGTCGAGCGCCGGGTGCGCGGCGCGCTTCTCGTACATCACGAAGCCGACCAGGACCGCGAGGCCGCCGAGGGCCGGGAGCAGCACGGTGATGTCGGTGAAGCTGGCGAGCTCGCCGCCGCGGATGATGCCGTACACGAGCAGCACGAGGCCGAGCACCGAGAGCAGCACGCCGGGCAGGTCGATGCGGCCGGGCTTGGGGTCCTTGGAGTCGGGGACGAGCCAGACCATCAGGGCCAGGGCGATGAGCACGACGGGGACGTTGACCAGGAAGATCGAGCCCCACCAGAAGTGCTCCAGGAGCACGCCGCCGGTGATCGGTCCGACCGCGATGGCGAGGCCGACGCTGCCCGCCCAGATGCCGATGGCCTTGGGCTGCTCGTCGCGCTCGAAGACGTTCATGAGGACGGCGAGGGTGGCGGGCATGACGAAGGCGGCGCCGAGGCCCATCACGGCCCGGTAGGCGATCAGCTCGCCGGGGCTCGCGGAGAAGGCGGCGAGCGCGGAGCCGATGCCGAAGACGGTGATGCCGAAGAGCAGGATCCGCTTGCGGCCGAGGCGGTCGCCGAGCAGGCCCGAGGTGAAGAGGAGTCCGGCGAACACGAGCGTGTAGGAGTTGATGGCCCACTCCAGCTCGCTCTGGGTGGCGCCGATGCCGACGGGGTCGGGGCTGGCGATCGTCTTGACGGCGACGTTGAGGATCGAGTTGTCGAGGACGACGATCAGCAGGCTGAGCATGAGCACGCCGAGGATCGCCCAGCGGCGGCGGTGCAGGGCCTCGGGGACGCGGGGCACCGGCGGGCCGGGGACGGCGGAGACAGGGGACGGCTGAGACATGGTCCTCACCCTAGACCCAATTTCGATACGGACCCGTCTCGTATCGAAAAAGCAGACGGATTCTTTACCCCGTCTCCTGTCACGGGCGCGGAGGCGGGCAGGGCGTGTGAACAGCGCCACGCCGGACCCGTACGACGCCCCGCTTCCCCGCCCGGCCCGCGAAGTGCCACCATGGATGTGGTCCGGGGACGCCACAGGGCGCCTCGAGATGACAGAAGGAGCCGTGCACCATGACGCTTCAGGCTGCCCAGAAACCGCCCACCGACAGCAGCAAGGCGCTGTACGGGGGGAAGGGCACCCGCCGCATCACCGTCCACGACATCGCCGCCGCCAAGGTCCGCGGCGAGAAGTGGCCCATGCTCACCGCCTACGACGCCATGACCGCCTCCGTCTTCGACGAGGCGGGCATCCCGGTGGTCCTCGTCGGCGACTCCATGGGCAACTGCCATCTCGGCTACGACACCACCGTGCCCGTCACGATGGACGAGATGACACTGCTCTCCGCCGCCGTCGTACGGGGCACCCACCGTGCCCTGGTCGTCGGCGACCTCCCCTTCGGCTCGTACCAGGAAGGGCCCGTCCAGGCCCTGCGCAACGCCACCCGGCTGGTCAAGGAGGCGGGCGTCGGGGCGGTCAAGCTGGAAGGCGGTCAGCGCTCGCTGCCGCAGACCGAGCTGCTGGTCCAGGCCGGCATCCCGGTCATGTCCCACCTGGGCCTGACCCCGCAGTCCGTGAACACCATGGGCTACCGGGTGCAGGGCCGGTCCGACGAAGCCGCCCACAAGCTGCTCAGCGACGCCAAGGCGGCGCAGGACGCGGGCGCCTTCGCGGTGGTCCTGGAGCTGGTCCCGGCCGAACTGGCCGCCGAGGTGACCCGCTCGCTGCACATCCCCACCATCGGCATCGGCGCCGGTCCCGACACCGACGCCCAGGTCCTGGTGTGGACGGACATGGCCGGTCTCACCGGCGGCAAGGTCCCCCGCTTCACCAAGCAGTACGCCAACCTCCGCGAGACGCTCGGCGACGCCGCGCGCGCCTTCGCCGAGGACGTCACCGGCGGGGCGTTCCCCGCCGAGGAGCACACCTTCCACTGACCCACGGGTCCGCGCCATCCGCACCACCCGCACCACCCCCGACAGCCCGCCGACACCTCGCCGGCGGGCTGTCGCCCGCTGTAGGCGGCTCTGTCGGCCGCCTGTCGGTGCGTTGTCGGTGGCACCGTGTTCCATGGTGGACATGACGCGATCACACACCAACGCCGTCGAGGTCCGGGGCCTCGTGAAGCATTTCGGCGAGACGAAGGCGGTCGACGGGATCGACCTGGACGTGCGCGAGGGCACCGTCCTCGGCGTCCTCGGCCCCAACGGCGCCGGCAAGACCACCCTCGTCCGCTGCCTGTCCACCCTGATCGTCCCCGACGCCGGCACCGCCGTCGTCGCGGGCTACGACGTGGTGCGCCAGCCCCGCCAGCTGCGCCGCACCATCGGCCTCACCGGCCAGTACGCCTCGGTCGACGAGAAGCTGTCCGGCTGGGAGAACCTCTACATGATCGGGCGGCTGCTCGACCTCTCCCGCAAGGACGCCCGCACCCGCGCCGACGAGCTCCTGGAGCGGTTCTCGCTCACCGAGGCCGCCAAGCGCCCGGCGATGAACTACTCCGGCGGCATGCGGCGGCGGCTCGACCTGGCCGCCTCCATGATCGGCCGCCCCGCCGTCCTCTACCTGGACGAGCCCACCACCGGTCTCGACCCGCGCACCCGCAACGAGGTCTGGGACGAGGTGCAGCGGATGGTCGCCGAGGGCGCGACCGTGCTGCTCACCACCCAGTACATGGAGGAGGCCGAGCAGCTCGCCAGCGAGCTGACGGTCATCGACCGCGGCCGGGTCATCGCCAGCGGCGGTGTCGACGAGCTCAAGGCGCGCGTCGGCGGCCGCACCCTCCAGGTCCGCCCGGTCGACCCCGCCGACCTCACCGCGATGGCGGCGGCGCTGCGCGAGACCGGTCTCGACGGGGTCTCCGGCTCGACCGTCGTCCCCGACGAGGGCCTGCTGTACGTGCCGATCCTCAGCGACGAGCAGCTGACCGCCGTGGTCGGCCTGTTCGGCGCCCGCGGCTTCGGCATAGCCCACATCGGCACCCATCTGCCCAGCCTCGACGAGGTGTTCCTCGCCATCACCGGCGAGAAGACCGCCGACGCCGAGCGTTCCGACGCGATCAAGCAGGAGGTCGCCGCGTGAGCACCACCACCCTCCCCCAGTCCCCCGTCGACGCCAAGGGGCCGGGCTCCGGCCCGACGTCCCCGACGGCCCCGGCGGGCCGCGCCGACGGCCGGATCGGCCTGCGCGCCAACCTCCGCCACATCGGCGCGCTCGCCCGGCGCAACGCGCTGCAGATCAAGCAGGACCCGGAGTCGATGTTCGACGCCGTGCTCATGCCGATCATCTTCGTGCTGCTCTTCGTGTACGTGTTCGGCGGCGCCATGGCCGGCAAGGGCAACCAGGCCGTGTACGTGAACTACCTGGTGCCCGGCCTGATGGCGATGATGGGCATGAACATCGCGATGGGTGTCGGCACCGGCATCAACGACGACTTCAAGAAGGGCGTCATGGACCGGTTCCGGACCATGCCGATCGCCCGTTCCTCGGTCCTCATCGCGAAGATCGTCGTCGAGATCGGCCGGATGCTGATCGCCACCGCCATCCTGCTCGGCATGGGCTTCCTGCTCGGCCTGACCGTCCACACCTCGGTGCTCAGCCTGCTCGCGGCGGTCGGCCTCTCCATGGTCTTCGGCGCCTCGCTGATGTGGATCTTCATCCTGCTCGGCCTCACCATGAAGACGCCGCAGGCCGTCCAGGGCATGGCGATGCTGGTCCTGATGCCGCTGCAGTTCGGCTCGTCGATCTTCGCCGCGCCGACCACCATGCCCGGCTGGCTGCAGTCCTTCACCAAGTACAACCCGCTGTCCAACCTGGCGGACGCGGCCCGCTCGCTGATCAACGGCGGCCCGCTGGCCCACTCGGTGTGGATGACGCTCGCCTGGGCGGTCGGCATCACCGTGATCACCGCGCCGCTCGCGGTGAACAAGTTCCGCAAGAAGACCTGACCGCCGACGCGGGGGGACAGGGCTCGGCGCGCCTCAGATCGCGTCGGCGCGTTCGAGCAGGGCGGCGGCCTCCTCAAGGGAGAGGCCGCCGCCCTCGGCGTACGCCGCCTCGAAGACGGCGTCGTCACCCACGGCCGCCCTGGTCAGCCGGGTGGCCTCGGCCAGGTTCTCCACCTCCATCGGCGGCGGCAGATAACCGGCCGGGCGCAGCGCCCGGTAGGTGCCGAGCAGCGTCGCGGCGGTACGGGCGAGCGCGGCGCGCCGCGCGTCCCCGGCGGCCTCCCCGGTCCCCGCGGCCTCCCCGGCGAGCCCGGCCAGGGCCCAGGCGGCGCTGATCAGATGGACCACCGGCATCTGCGGCGCCACCATCATCGACAGCTTGCCGAGCGAGCGCCCGTACGCCTCACGGCACAGCGCGAGCGCCGGACCGTAGCGGTGCTCCAGGGTGTCCACCCAGGCCAGGATGCCCAGCGTGAAACCCTCGAAGAGGGAGAAGGTCTCCGAGGTGAACTCGCCCCGCAGCCACATCAGATGCTCCCTGGCCTCCGCCGTGCGGCCCTCGCGGCCGAGCAGCAGCGCCAGGAATATCCGGGCGGCGAGCAGCGGCTCGTGGCCCCGGCTGTGCGCGCCCTCCAGGACCTCCCGCAGGATCCGCTCCGCCTCCTCCCGCTGCCCCGTCTCCACCAGCATGTCCGCGTACCGGGCCCGCAGCAGCGCCATCTGCGACTGGGCGCCGATCCGCCGCGCGTACTCGATGGCGGCGGCGAAGTCCTCGGCCGCGCCCTCGAACTCCAGGCGCCGCTCCCTCGCCTCGCCGCGCGAGGCCAGCGCCTCGGCCGCGCCCCAGGCGTCCCCGAGCCGTACGAAGATCTCCAGGCTCTCCTCGGCGTCGGCGCCCGCCACATCGGCGAGGTCGGCCCGGTTGGCGAGCAGATTGGCGCGCATCTGGAGGGCGTTGGCCAGCTCCCACTCGTAGCCGTACCGGCGGCACGCCTCGACGTTGGCGTCGAGCGACTCCCGCATCCGGCCCGGCTCGCCGAGCAGCAGCACCGCGAACGCCGCGAAGGTGCCGGGCAGCCGGCAGGTCTGCGGCAGCCCGGTGGGATAGACGGCGGTGATCCGCCGCAGCCGTTCCAGCCCTTCCGGGCTGGTCCAGCGGCCCGTCTCGTGGTCCATGTTCATCAGCTCGACCAGCCGCACCCCGCGCCGCGCCTCCCACCGGTGCTCGTCGGACAGCGGCGGCGGCGCGGCCGTCACCGGCTCGTACAGCGGGACGACGGGGGCGGCGGGCGGCCCGAACGGGTCGGGGCCGAGGGCGGCGGTCGCCTCCGCCCAGTACAGCGCGTCGGCCCGCAGGTCCCGCATGTTCCAGTACCAGAGCAGCGCGTGGACGAGCAGCAGCGCCTCGTCCTCGTCCTTCGCGGCGACGGCCCGGCGCAGCGCGGTGCGCACATTGCCGTACTCGGCGTCGAACCGGGCCATGGCGGCGACCTGGCGGCCGGTGCGCAGCTCGGGGTCGGTGCGCCGGGCGAACTCGCGGTAGTGGACGAGGTGGCGGCGCTCGGTCGCGGCCCGGTCGCCGGGCGCGGCGGTCTCGTCGAGGCGTTCGGCGGCGTACTCGGCGACGGTCTCCAGGAGGCGGTAGCGCATCCCGGTGTCGGCCGGGGTGGCGACGACGAGCGACTTGTCGACGAGGGAGCCGAGCGCGTCCAGCACGTCCAGGCCGTCCAGTTCGCCGCGGGCACCGTCGCCGCCGCCGTCCGCGCAGACCGCCTCTGCGGCCTCCAGGTCGCAGCCGCCGGTGAACACGGACAGGCGGCGGAGCACCGCGCGTTCGGGTTCCTCCAGGAGGTCCCAGGACCAGTCGACGACCGCGCGCAGGGTCTGCTGGCGCGGCAGGACGGTCCGGGAGCCGGAGGTGAGCAGGCGGAAGCGGTCGTCGAGGCGGTCGGCGATCTGGCGCGGGGTGAGCATCCGCAGCCGGGCGGCGGCCAGTTCGATGGCGAGCGGCAGACCGTCGAGGCGGCGCACGATCTCGGCGGCGGCCGCGGCGCTCTCGGGGTCCGCGTCCACCCTGAAGCCGGTACGGGCGGACGCGCCGCGCTCGCCGAACAGCCGCAGCGCGGTCGGCCGGGGCAGCGGGCCGACCGGGCGCAGCACCTCGCCGGGCACGCCGAGCGGTTCGCGGCTGGTGGCGAGCACGGTGACGCCGGGGCAGCGGGCGAGCAGCACCTCGACGAGCGAGGCGGCGGCGCCCACCAGGTGTTCGCAGTTGTCGAGGAGGACCAGCATCCGGCGGTCGGCGCAGTGCTCGACCAGCCGGCCGACCCGGTCCTCGCCGAACCGGAGTTCCTCGGCGCCCGCGCCGCGCAGCACGGTCTCGCGGGCGCCGACCCCGCCGAGCACGGCCTCGGTGACGGCCTCCGGGTCGGTGACCGGGGCGAGCTCGACCAGCCAGATCCCGTCCGGCCAGGCGCCGCCCGCGCCGAGCCGCTCGGCGGCCTCCTGGGAGAGCCGGGTCTTGCCCGCGCCGCCGGGCCCGAGGAGGGTGACGAGCCGGCCGGTGCGCAGATCGCCCTGGAGGGCGGCGATGTCCGCCTCGCGGCCGACGAAGCTGGTGAGCCGGGCCCGGAGGTTGCCGGGGGCGGGGGCGGGCGTGGGGGCGGGCGCGGTGTCCGGCGCGCGGCCGGGGCCGGGGCCGGGGCCCTGATGCGTACCGGAGGGCGTACCGGAAGCCGCGCCGGAGGCCGTACCGCCGCCGTCCGCCCCGGTCAGCAACTCCCCGTGCAGGGCGCGCAGTTCCGGCGCCGGGTCGGCGCCGAGCCGGTCGGCGAGGGCGCGCCGTACCTCCTCGTAGGCGGCGAGCGCCTCCGAGGGGCGGCCGGTGTCGCGCAGGGCGCGGATGCGGAGCGCCTGGAGCGGTTCGTCGAGCGGGTGGGCCGCGCAGAGCGCCGCCAGTTCGGGCAGCGCGGCGGCCGCCTCGCCGAGGGCGAGCGCGGCGGTCAGCCGGGCCCTGCGGGCGTCGAGACGGCGGGCCTCCCAGCGGGGGGCCTCGGCGGCGCGGTCGGGGAGGTCGGCGAGCGCCGGGCCCTTCCACAGCGCGAGCGCCTCGTCGAGCAGCGCGGCGGCCGGGCCCGGCCGCCCGGCGTCGAGTTCCCGTACGCCCTCGGCGGCGAGCCGGGTGAAGCGGTGCGCGTCGACGTCGTCGGGCTCGGCGACCAGCCGGTAGCCGCCGTCGGTGGACGCCACCCGCTCGTGGCCGAGGGCCCGGCGCAGCCGTCCGACGAGCGCCTGGAGCGCGGCGACCGCGTCGGCCGGGGGTTCGGCGCCCCACACCTCGTCGACGAGCACCGCGACCGGCACCGGCCGTCCGGCGCGCAGCGCGAGCACGGTGAGCAGCGCGCGGACCCGCGGCCCGCCGACCGCCACGTCCGTGCCCGAGGGGTCGCCGGAGCGGTCGCCGGAGGGGTCGCCGGAAGGTCCCGAGGGTTCGCCGGGGGCGGCGGGGGCGGCGGGGCCGTCCGTCCCCGCCGTCGGGTCCGCTGCCGTGTCTGCTGTCGTGTGAGCCCGGGTGGACCCGAGGACCGAGTAACGCACCCCCCTATTCTCCGTGCCGCGGGCCCGTTCCCCACGCCGCCCCGGAACCCGGGCGCGGTCCGGCACCCGCCCCGCGGCCGCGACCCGGCTGTGGAACCCGGCCGGGTGCCCGGTACGTTGCCCGGGCACACCAGGCCACAGCCTCTCGGGAGACCCTTCATGACCACGACCACCCATCGCCACGACGAACGGCGGATCAGCCCCGTCTTCCTGGCGATCCTCGCGGTCATGGCCGTCACCGGCTGGGCCGTGTGGACGGACTTCGCCGCCCTGCCCGGGCTGGCGATCTTCCTCTTCGTGACCTCGGCGTGGATCGTCTCGCTGTGTCTGCACGAGTACGCGCACGCCCGCACCGCGCTGCACGGCGGCGACATCACGGTCGGGGCGCGCGGCTATCTGACCCTGAACCCGCTCGCGTACACCCACGCCGTGCTCAGCATCGTGCTGCCGGTGCTGTTCGTGATCATGGGCGGCATCGGTCTGCCCGGTGGCGCGGTCTACATCGACCGCGGTCTGGTGCGCGGACGCTGGAAGCACAGCGTGATCTCGGCGGCGGGGCCGCTGGCCAACGTGCTGTTCGCCGTCGCCTGCACCGCGCCGTTCTGGCTTGACGCGCTCGACGGGGTGCCGACGGGCTTCCAGTACGCGCTCGCGTTCCTGGCGTTCCTCCAGGTGACCGCCGCGCTCCTGAACCTGCTGCCGGTGCCGGGCCTGGACGGCTACGGGGTGGTCGAGCCCTGGCTGTCGTACAACGTCAAGCGGCAGATCGAGCCCTACGCGCCGTACGGCTTCTTCGTCGTCATCGCGCTGCTCTTCATCCCGGCGGTCAACGGGGCCTTCTTCGACGCGATCGACGCGCTGATGCGGGCGCTCGGGGTGCCGGAGCTGTCCCGCTACTGCGGTTCGGAGCTGTTCCGGTTCTGGCAGGAGCAGCCGGAGATCTGCAAGATCGGCTAGCCGGGAAGGCGGCCGGGGGGCTCAGCCCTGCTGCGCCCGGTCCATCCGGGCGCGCTTGAGGTAGAACCACGCCATGTTCGAGGAGAGCCCCGCGAGCAGCACCCACACGATGCCGAGCAGGCTGCCCTGGACGAAGGAGACGACGGCCGCGGCGACGGCGAGCGCGCAGACGACCAGGGCGTAGAGGGCGAGGCGGGGCATGGGGACGGCTCCTGTCCGGGTACGGCGGGTGGTGCCCGTCCAGTGTCCCCCATGCCCGCCCGCGCGCCGGTACCGGCTCGGACGTCCGCTCAGCGGTCCGCTCAGACGTCGGTGACGCGCAGGCCCGCGTGGGCCTTGTAGCGGCGGTTCACCGAGATCAGGTTGGCGACCAGGGACTCGACCTGGTGGGCGTTGCGCAGCCGCCCGGCGAAGACGCCGCGCATGCCGGGGATGCGGCCCGCGAGCGCCTGGACGATCTCCACGTCCGCGCGCAGCTCGCCGAGCACCATCACATCGGTGTCGATCTCGTCGATCGAGGCGTCCTGGAGCAGCACCGCCGACAGGTGGTGGAAGGCGGCCGTGACCCGGGAGTCGGGCAGCAGCGCGGCGGCCTGCTCGGCGGCCGAGCCCTCCGCCGGCTTGAGCGCGTAGGCGCCCTTCTTGTCGAAGCCGAGCGGGTTCACGCAGTCCACGACGAGCTTGCCCGCGAGTTCGGCGCGCAGCGACTCCAGGGTCTTGGCGTGGCCGTCCCACGGCACGGCGACGATCACGATGTCGCTGCGGCGGGCGCACTCCGCGTTGTCGGCGCCCTCGACGCCGAGGCCGATCTCGTCGGCGACGGCCTGCGCGCGGTCGGCGGCCCGGGAGCCGATGATCACCTTCTGGCCGGCCTTGGCGAGCCGGTAGGCGAGGCCGCGGCCCTGGTCGCCGGTGCCGCCGAGGACGCCGACGACGAGGCCGGAGACGTCGGGCAGGTCCCAGGGGTCCTTGGGCGCGGGCGTTGCGGTGCTGGAGGAAGTCATGGCCCCGACATTACTGGCCGCTCGTGGCACCGGCCCCCGTCCGGGTGAGACCGGCTCGAACGCCCGCGCGCGGCGGGCCGGTCGGGCACCATGCGGGGCATGGACGCCGTACGAGTCGCGCTGCTGCGCGAAGTGCTCGCCGGGACCGAGTGGCCCGCCGCCGCCCGCCGGTTCGCGGGCTCGCTGCGCGGCTCGGTGGAGTCGCACGGCGGCGGGCTGCTGCTGGTCGGCACCGCGGTGTACGAGCCGTGGCACCTGGCCGCGCACCTGGTCGACGAGGCCGCCTGGTCGGGCCGCCCGGAGCTGGCGCCGACGCTGGTACGGCACCGGGTGCGGGGCGGCGACCCGGCGCACCTGGCGGTCGGGCTCGGCCGGATCGAGACGGCGGGGCGGGGCGCGACGCTGCTGATGGTGGCGCCGTCGCGGCCGGACGAGGGGCTCCTGGAGCGGGTCCACGACGCCCGGCGGGCCGGGGCGACGGTGCTGTCCCTGGACGGCGGCGACAGCGAACTGCTCGGGCTCGCGCACGAGACCCTGACGGTGCCCGCGGACGCCGGGGTGGACCTGGACACCGTGCAGCACCTGGTGAGCGCGGCGACCGGGGAGAACTGTCTGCCGCCCGCGCCGCGCGGCCGGCTCCGGTTCCGGGACCGGCTCTCCCGGCTCGCCGACCAGCTCACGGCGCCGCCACCGGCCCGCTGGTGAGCGCGGGGGCCATCGTAAGGTGACCCGCACGGGCGATCGGCACTCTTCCGGACCGGTAAATCGGTTGCCCTGCAAAAACGTCACACCGACCATGGGCCCTCGTGAAACACCTCGCTCGTCTCCTCCCCGACCTCTCGCCCTGGCGCTCCTCCGCCGACTTCCGGCTGCTGTGGGTGCAGGGGGTGGTCACCGTCTTCGCCGCCTTCATGGCGCTCGTCGCGCTCCCGCTCCAGATCAAGGAGCTGACCGGCTCGCCGCTCGCGGTCGGCGCGATGGGTGTGGTGGAGCTGGTCCCGCTGATCGTCTTCGGGCTGTACGGCGGGGCGCTCGCCGACGCCGTCGACCGGCGCAAGGTGATCATGGCGACCGAGGCGGGCCTCGGCCTGCTCGCGGTGATCCTGCTGGTCAACGCGCTGCTCCCGAGCCCGATGCTGTGGCCGCTGTACATCGTCGCGGCGGGCGTCTCGGCGCTCACCGGGCTGCAGCGGCCCGCGCTCGACTCGATGCTGTCGCGGATCGTGCCGCACGGGCAGCAGACGGCGGCCGCCGCGCTGAACGCGCTGCGCTCGCAGATCGGCTCCATCGCGGGCCCGTCGCTCGCCGGAGTGGTGGTCGCGTACGCGGGCAGCGCCGCCGCCTATGCGGTGACCCTGGCCGGATATCTGGTCTCGGTGCTGCTGTCCCGCCGGCTCTCCCCCGCGCCGCCCGCGCAGGACGCCGAGAAGCCGTCGCTGCGCGGGATCGTGGAGGGCGCCCGCTACGCCTGGTCGCGTCCGGTGCTGCTCGGCACCTACGCGATCGACATGGCCGCGATGTTCTTCGCCTTCCCCAACGCGATCTTCCCGTTCCTCGCCGACGACCTGGACGCGGAGTGGTCGCTCGGCCTGATGTACGCGGCCGGTTCGGTGGGCTCGCTGGCGCTGAGCCTGACCAGCGGCTGGACGTCCAAGGTGCGGCGGCACGGGATCCTGGTCGCGGTCGGCGCGGCCGGGTGGGGCGCGTCGATCGCGGCGGCGGGCTGGTTCGGCAATGTGTGGGCGGTGCTGCTGTGCCTGGCGTTCGCGGGCGCGGGCGACATGCTGAGCGGCCTCGGCCGCTCCACCATCTGGAACCAGACCATCCCGGAGGAGCTGCGCGGCCGGCTCGCGGGCATCGAGGTGCTGTCGTACAGCGTCGGCCCGCAGCTCGGCCAGGTCCGGTCGGGCGCGATGGCGGGCTGGACCGGCACCCGGGCGGCCGTCTGGTCGGGCGGTGTGGCGTGCGTGGCGTCGGTGGGGCTGCTGTGCCTGGCGCTGCCGAAGCTGCTCGCCTACCACGCGGACACCGACCCGGACGCGCTGGCCCGCAAGGCCCAGCAGGAGCGGGCGGCGGCCAGCCTGGTGTAGCCGCCCGGCCCGTGCCCGGGCCGGGCGGCGCGGGCGCGGGCCGGGCGGCGCGGGACCGGTCAGTCGGTGCGGCGGCCGCCGTCGCCGTCGCCGTCCTCGCCCTCGTCACCGTCGGCGGCCTGCGCGCCGGACTTCTCGTGCCAGCGCGGGTCGGTGTCCCATTCCAGGTTCCGGTCGCGGGCCGTCTCCATGGCGCGGGCGGCCTCCTCGGGCGAGGCGTAGGGGCCGAACCGGTTCTTCGCCGGGCAGTCGGGGCCCTCCTCGACCTTGTGGTGCTCCAGGCAGTAGTACCACTCGCCCGGCTTGCCCACCGTGCGCTTCTTGAACAGGGCCATCGAAGGCTCCTTCCTCCGTCACCATGCTGCCCCAGACGCGGTCGTTAGACTCGCTGACATGTCTGGCCAGTCGCTTCTCGTTCCGGGGGAGCTGTCCCCCCACCGTTCCGTCCCGGGTTCGATCCGTCGTCCCGAATACGTCGGAAAGCCCGCTCCCACCCCGTACTCCGGCCCGGAGGTGCAGGACGCCGACACCGTCGAGCGGATGCGGATCGCCGGCCGCATCGCCGCGCAGGCGATGGAGGAGGCCGCCAAGCACATCGCGCCGGGGGTGACCACCGACGAGCTGGACCGGGTCGCCCACGAGTACATGTGCGACCACGGCGCCTACCCGTCCACCCTCGGCTACCGCGGCTTCCCGAAGTCGCTGTGCGCGTCCGTCAACGAGGTCATCTGTCACGGCATCCCCGACTCCACGGTGCTGCGGGACGGCGACATCGTGAACCTGGACGTCACCGCGTACATCGGCGGCGTCCACGGCGACAACAACGCCACCTACCTCTGCGGCGACGTGGACGAGGAGTCGCGGCTGCTCGTCGAGCGCACCCGGGAGTCGCTGAACCGCGCGATCAAGGCGGTCCGGCCGGGCCGCCAGGTCAATGTGATCGGCCGGGTCATCGAGTCGTACGCCAAGCGCTTCGGCTATGGCGTGGTCCGGGACTTCACCGGGCACGGGATCAACTCGTCGTTCCATTCCGGCCTGATCATTCCGCACTACGACTCCGAGCACCACACCACGGTGATGCAGGCGGGCATGACCTTCACGATCGAGCCGATGCTGACCCTCGGCACCCATGAGTACGACATGTGGGAGGACGGCTGGACCGTGGTCACCAAGGACCGCAAGCGGACGGCACAGTTCGAGCACACCCTGGTGGTCACCGAGAACGGGGCGGACATCCTTACGTTGCCCTGAGCCGTTCGAGGGGTACCTTTTTACCGACAGGCAGTCGGGAACCAGTTGACTTAGGCAAGCCTAACTTGGCAGGATCGTACTGGTTCCCGACCCCAACGGTCCCGGAGGCTCGCCTTGGACACCCCCTTCTCGACACTCATCCGCACCGCGTCGCACGAACAGCACACGGAGGCCGAGACGTCGACGTTCATGAGCGACCTCCTCGGCGGCCGGCTGGCCGTCGACGCCTACGCGCGCTACACGGAGCAGCTCTGGTTCGTGTACCGGGCCCTGGAGGACGGTGCCGAGGCGCTGCGCGACGACCCGGTCGCCGGTCCCTTCATACAGACCGAGCTGTTCCGCACGGCCGCCCTGGAGCAGGACCTGGCGCATCTGCGCGGGCCCGACTGGCGCGCCACGGCCACCGCCCTGCCCGCCACCGAGGCGTACGCGGCGCGGGTCGCCGAGTGCGCCCGGGAGTGGCCGGCCGGCTATGTGGCCCACCACTACACGCGCTACCTGGGCGACCTGTCGGGCGGTCAGATCATCCGCGACAAGGCGGAGCGCACCTGGGGCTTCGACCGCAAGGGCGACGGCGTCCGGTTCTACGTCTTCGACGCGATCACCAACCCGGCCGCGTTCAAGCGGGGTTACCGGGAGCTGCTCGACGCGGTGAACGCGGACGACCTGGAGAAGCAGCGGATCATCGACGAGTGCAAGCGCGCCTTCGACTTCAACGGGGCGGTGTTCCGTGAGCTGGCGGGCGAGTTCCCGCCGGTCAACGCCGCCTGAGCGGGACACACGTACGGCCGGAGCGGCGCCTGGGCACGGCCCGGGCGCCGCTCCGGCGTTCCCGCCCTGCCGTTCCCGCCGCCCTGCCGGACGCCGTCGCGTCAGACGGTCAGGGTGCGCTCCAGGCGGACCCGGCCGCCGAGTTCCACGATGCCGTCCGGGCCCGGCGCGGTGAGCAGTTGGGAGCCCCGGCCCTGGGTGATGTTGAGCGCCCGGCCGAGTTCGGCGGTGAGCAGCAGGGCCGCCGCGCCGGTCGCCTCGTCCTCGTCGACGCCGTCGCCGCGGCCGGGGAAGCCGCGCGCCCTGATCCGGCCCGCGGCCTCGTCCTCCCACGCCCAGGCGTAGATCCACTCCCCCGGCTCGGGGACCGTGAGGGCCTCGACCTCGGCGGCCGTGGCGCAGCGCCTGAGGGTGCGCGGCGGCGCCCATTCCGCGCGGGCCTCGATCCAGGTGAACTCGCCGTCGTCGCGCACCCACACCTCGCCCGCGGGCGGGCACACCACTTCGAGGTCGAGCAGCCAGGCGGCGCCGACCAGCGGGTGTCCGGCGAACGGCAGCCGGGTGCCGGGGGTGTAGATGTCGACGACACCGCGCTCCGGGTCGTCCACGAACACGGTCTCGCTGAAGCCGAGTTCCTTGGCGAGCGCCTGGCGGGCCGCCTCGTCGGGGTGGGTGCTGCCGTCCCGTACGACGCCGAGCGCGTTCCCGAAGCGGCCGTCGCCCGCGCAGAACACCCGCAGGACGTCGATCTCCGTGCCCGCCGGGGCCGGGTGCGCCGGAACCGGGCTCATCGGGGTCGGGGTCGGGGTCGTGTTCATGGCGGAATTGAACCATCCGTCGCACGGCGGCAGGGCCGCACCGGTGGATCCGGTGCGGCCCTGCCTGTTGGGGGGTGGCGGTTCGGGGGTGCGGCGGGGGCCCGCCGTCGGTCAGGCGCCGATGCGCTCGCCGCGGCGGCGAACGGCGATGATCACGCCGGCGCCCGCGGCGGCGGCGAGGGCCGCGGCGGCGAGCAGCGGTCCGGCCGGGGTGTCGGCGCCGGTGCTGGCGAGCTCGGCCCCGCTGCCGGTGCCGCCGACGGTGCCCGCGCCACCGGCCTGGCCCTCGGCGCCGGGCGCGGCGGCCGGGAGCCCGGCGTTCTTGTCGACGGTGAAGCTGACGGTGACCGGGTCGATGGCGGTGCCGGGCTTGTAGAACGCCTGGCCGCCGGGGCCCGCGAAGGTGGCGGCACCCGCGGTGGTCAGCTTCGCCGGGAGCGCGGAGAGGGTGACGACGCCGTTCTTCGCGGTCCAGTCGGCCTTCGTCAGGTCGAGGTCGGCGAAGACCACGTCGTTCGTGGTGCCCTTGGCGGTGGTGACGTCCGCGACCAGGGTGCCCTTGGTGCCGTTCGCCTTCACCTTCACGTCGCCGATGGTCCAGTCGATGCCGTGGGCGGCGCAGCTGAACTTCAGCGTGCCGCCGAAGGCGGCGTCGGCCTTGCGGGCGCCGGCGGCGACATCGGCCGTGCGGTACGGGAAGGTGTACGCGCCGCCGCCGGCCTTGGCGCCGCCGCCGGGGGCGACGGTGCCGCCGCAGGTCTCGGCCACGTACGTCCGCCAGGACGCCTTCACACCCCAGGAGAGGCGGCCGTCGAAGACACCGGCCGGGGCCTTGGTCGGCTGCCCGGTGGGCTGGGCCGTGGGCTTGGTGGGCGTGGTCGTCTTCGTGGCGGTGGGCGTCGGCTTGGGGCTCGGCGGCGGGGTGGTGGTCTTCGTCGGGGTGGGGGTCGGGGTCGGGGTCGGGGTGGGCGTCGGGGTGGGCTTGCCGCCGCCCGCCGTCACGGTGAGGGTCGCCGGGTCGAGGGCGACGCCCTCCTTGTAGAAGCCCGCGAACGCGTCGGACCCGGCCTTCGTCAGCTTCGCCGGTATGTCCTTGAAGACCATCGCGCCACCCGCGCCCTGGCCCGGCCGGACGGCGCTCATGTCGAGGACGGCGAGGTCGATGTCGTTGCGGGTGCTGACGCTGCCGTCCTTCTCCTTGGTGACGACGTCCGCGGTGATCGCGCCGGTCGGCGCGGCCGTGCCCTGGGTGGAGAGCTTGACGTCCGAGATGCGGATGTCGAGCGCGCCCTCGTGGGCCTCGAAGCGGATGCCGCCCTTGAAGGAGTTGGCGGTGGCGTGGCTGCCCATGTCGTACGTGCCGGTGCCCTCGACGAAGGTGAAGACGCCGTGGTTCGCGGCCTGCTTGGCGCCACCGGAGAGGGTGGTCTTGCCGTGGGCGAACGGCATCGCCAGGTAGTCGCGGAAGGACTGCTTGATGCCCCAGTCGAGCGTGCCGTCCTTCAGCGGCATCGGCGGGGCGGCCTGCTCGGCGGCGACGGCGGGCAGCGCGAGCGCGCCGGCGCCGAGGGCCGCGACGGTCGCGACGGCGGCGGCGAGGGCGAGGGGGCGGCGCAGGGGGGTGGCCATGACGAAAGGTCTCCTCGTACGGGGGTCACGGGGGTTGCGGGCTTACGGGGGTTACGGGCTGCGAAGCCGGTGCTGCGGGTGAAGCGGTCGGAAAGCGGTCAGGAGGGGGAGTCCGTGCCGGGGCGGGAGGTGCCCGCGTCCGGGGCGGTCTCGGCCTCGGTTCCGGTCTCGGCCTCGGTCCGGGGCTCGGCCTCGGTTCCGGCCTCGGTCCCGGGGCGGCGCCTGCGCGCGGCGGCGAAGGCGATCGCGGCGGCGAGCAGCACGCCCGCGCCGATCGCGATCCAGGTCGCCGTGGTCGGGCCGGAGTTCGCGGCCTTCTCGGCGGCCACGGCGGTGGTCCCGCCGGAGTCCTGGCCCGGGGTGGCCGCCGGGGCGGGCGTGGTGGCCGGGGCGCTCGGCTTCGGGTCGCTGCCGAGGTCCGGCAGCGGCGGCAGTTGTGCCGTCCGGTCGACGGCGACGGCGAGCGAGACCGGGTCCATCGCGGTGCCCGCCTTGTACATGCCGCCGAACGCCTTGGCGCCGCCCTCGGTGAGGGTCGCGGGGGCCTCGGTGACGACGGCGAGGCCGTTCTTCGGGGCGAGTCCGGGCACGGTGAAGGTGATGAGCGGGACGGCCTTCTCGGTGGTCCGCCCGGCGGTCCGCCCGGTGGTCCGCCCGGCCGCCCCGGTGCTGGTGACGTCGGCGGCGAGGGTGCCGCGGCCGTTCTCGACCTTCACCGTCACCTTGCCGAGGGTGAGGTCGAGACGGTCGCCGGTGAAGCGGACGCTGCCCGCGAAGGCCGCGTCGAGCGTCTGCTTCGCCGGGTCGTAGGTGCCGGTGCCCTTCGGGAAGCGGAACAGCGCGCCGCCGTCCTGGGCGCCGTCGGCAAGCGTCCAACGGCCCTGGGCGATGGCCCCGGTGACGTACTCGCGGAAGGTGCGCCGGACGCCCCAGTCCACGGCGGCGTCGGTGAGGCCGCCGGTCGCGGCGGCCCCGCCGGGGCTCTTCGAGGGGGTGCCGGGGGTCGCGCTCGCGGTCGGCCGCTTCGCCGCGCGGACGTCGACGCTCAGGCTGAGCGGGTCGAGCCGGGTGCCGGCCGGGTAGTAGCCGGAGAACGCGGACGCGCCCTGGGCGGTGAGGGTGGCGGGGACGCCGCTGAGGACCACCGGGCTGCCGCCGCCGCGCATGTCCACGCCGGACACGTCGAGACGGGCGAGCGGCACGCCGGAGCGCCGGGACAGGACGCCGCTGCCCTTGGCCTTGCTGGTCATGTCCGCGTACAGGGTGCCGCGGCCGCCGCTGATCCGGATCCGGGGACTGCTGACGGCGAGGTCGAGCTCATTGCTGCCGTCCGCCTTCTTGTGGCCGGTGAAACGGACCCCGCCGGAGAAGGCGGCCTCGAAGGCGCCGGTCGCCGGGTCGTAGGAGCCGCGTGCGGAGTGGAACCGGAACTGGCCCGAGCCGACCGTGGCGGCCCCGCCGGTGAGCCCCCAACTGCCTTGGGCGATGGGCCCGGTGACATAGCTGAGGAAGGAGGACTTGATGCCCCAGTCGAGCCGTCCGCCCTGCACCGCGCGGTCCTCGGCCCGCGCCGGGGCGGCCGGGAGGAGGACGGCGAGGAGCGCCGCGACCAGCGCGACGAGCACGCCGGCCGGGACGACGCGGACGCGTCCCGCTCGGGAGGACAAGGGCAGCATGAGACCCCCTTCAGGGGCTGGAAGGTCAGGTAAGGCTAACCTAAGCTATCCCTGGCCTCGCTCGGAACCCTCCGTTCACGGCCGCCTCGATCCACCTCTCCCTCAACGCTCCCTCGACGCAAGGACGGTGTCCGGTGCGGACAGCACGCCTCGTGGCGACGCTCACGACAGCGCTCGCCCTCGCCCTCACGGCGACCGGCTGCGGTGCCGGAGGCACCGCGCCCGCCCCCGCCGGAAAGGCCGGCACAGCCGGGACCACCGGCGCCGCGACCGCCCCCGACCGGGTCGAACCGCTCGCCGCCGCCACCGGGGCGGGCGCCCCGAAGCTGCCCGCCACCGTCAGGTCGGCGGACGGCCGCGAGGTGACCGTCACCTCCACCGAACGGATCGTGCCGCTCAGCGGCTCGCTCTCCGAGCTGGTCTTCACCCTCGGCCTCGGCCGCCAGGTGGTCGCCCGGGACATCACCGCCACCTTCGAACAGGCCGCGAAGCTCCCGGTGGTGACCCGCGCCCACGACGTCTCCGCCGAGAGCGTCCTGTCGCTGCACCCCACCCTGGTCCTCGCCGAGGCCACCACGGGACCGGCCGAGGCGATCGAGCAGCTCCGCGACGCGGGCGTCCCGCTGGTCGTGGTCGCCCCCGCCAAGAGCCTCGCCGACGTGCCCCGCAGGATCGACGCGGTGGCCGGCGCGCTCGGTCTGCCGGACGCGGGCACCGCCCTCAAGAAGCGCACCGACACCCGGATCGCCGCCGTGCGCGCCGACGTCCCGCGCGAGCAGAAGAAGCCCCGGGTCGCGTTCCTGTACGTACGGGGCTCGGCGGCCGTCTACCTCCTCGGCGGCGCCGAGTCCGGGGCCGGCTCGCTCCTGGAGGCGGCGGGCGCGGTCGACGCGGGCAAGGAGTCCGGCCTGACCAAGGACTTCACCCCGCTCACCAGCGAAGCCCTGGTGAAGGCCGCGCCCGACGCGATCCTGGTGATGCGCAAGGGCCTCGAATCCGTCGGCGGCGTCGACGGCCTGGTGAAGCTCCCCGGCGTCGCCGAGACCCCGGCCGGACTCGACCGCCGGGTGGTCAGCGTCGACGACGGCGTGCTGCTCAACTACGGCCCGCGCACCGACCAGGTGCTCACCTCGCTGATCGGCCAGCTGTACGGGAAGGGGGCGGCCAAGTGACGGCCGTCCAGGACACCACCCCCGGCGCCCCCGTGCCCGGACCCGCGCCCGTACCGGCGCCGGGAACCCCGCCCGTACCGGCGCCGGAGACCCCGTCCACGCCCGACCCGGCCGCGCCCCCCGCCGCCACCGGGCGGCGCCGGGGCAGGACCGCCGCCCTCACCGGCGGGCTGCTCGCCGCGCTGCTCCTGCTCGCCCTGCTGTCGGCCGGACTCGGCGCGTACGAGATCCCGCTCGGCGACGTCATCGGCTCCGTCCAGCACCGCGTCGGCCTCGGCGGGCACGAGCTGGACCGCACGGCGGAGCGGGTGCTGTGGCACATCCGCTTCCCCCGGGTCGTCCTCGCCGTCCTGGTCGGCGCCTCGCTGGGCTGCGCGGGCGCCCTGATGCAGGGCGTGTTCGGCAATCCGCTCGCCGAACCGGGCGTCATCGGCGTCTCGTCCGGCGCGGCGGTCGGCGCCGTCGGCGCGATCGTGCTCGGGGCCTCCTTCGCGGGCAACTGGACGGTGACCGTGTGCGCCTTCGCGGGCGGCCTCGCCACCGTGACCCTGGTGTACGCGATGTCCCGCTCCGGCGGGCGCACCGAGGTCACCACCCTGATCCTCACCGGTATCGCGCTGACCGCCTTCTCGGGCGCGCTGATCGGCCTCTTCCTGTTCTTCGCGGACAACGCGCAGATCAGCCAGATCACCTTCTGGCAGCTCGGCTCGCTGGCCCAGGCCACTTGGGCGAAGGTGCTGGCGGTGCTGCCGTGCGCGCTGCTCGGGCTGCTCGTCGCGCCGCTGTACGCGCGCCGGCTCGACCTGCTCGCGCTCGGCGAGCGCCCGGCCCGTCACCTGGGGGTGGACGTCGAGCGGTTGCGGGTCGCGCTGATCGTGCTGGTGGCGCTGCTCACGGCGGCGGCCGTCGCGGTCTCCGGCATCGTCACGTTCGTCGGCCTGGTCGTACCGCACGTGCTGCGGATGGCGAACGGGCCAGGGCACCGCTTCCTGGTCCCGGGCAGCGCGCTCGGCGGCGCGGTCGCGCTGACCGCGGGCGATCTCGCCGCCCGTACCCTGGCCGCCCCCGCGGAACTCCCGCTGGGCGTCCTCACCGCCCTGGTCGGCAGCCCGTTCTTCTTCTGGCTGCTGCGCAGGACCCGTCGCAAGCAAGGTGGTTGGGCATGAGCCGCAGCAAGGGCATCGGCGGCGGCTTCCGCCGGACGCGGGCGCTGCCCGGGCCGGTCGCGCCGGGCGAGCCGGTCGCCGAGGCGGTCGGGCTGCGGGTCGCGCTCGGGCGCCGTACCGTCCTGGACGGGGTCGGGATCGACGTACGGGCCGGGGAGGTCCTCGCACTCGTCGGGCCCAACGGGGCCGGGAAGTCGACGCTGCTCGCGGCGCTCGCGGCGGATCTGGCGCCGAGCGGCGGCGAGGTCAGAATCGGCGGCCGGTCCGCCGGGGCCTGGTCGGCCGGTGAACTCGCGCTGCGGCGGGCGGTGCTGCCGCAGGCGGCCGAGCTGTCGTTCCCGTTCCCGGTCGCCGAGGTGGTCCGGATGGGCCGGGCGCCGTGGGCCGGGACCGAGCGGGCGGACGAGGACGACACGGCGGTCGCCGAGGCGCTGGCCGCGACCGAGACGGCCGGGTTCGCCGGGCGGCCGTTCTCGGCGCTGTCCGGCGGCGAGAAGGCCCGGGTCGCGCTGGCCCGGGTGCTCGCCCAGCGGACCGGCCTGCTGCTGCTCGACGAGCCGACCGCCGCGCTCGACCTGCGGCACCAGGAACTGGTGCTGCGGATCTGCCGGGAGCGGGCGGCGGCGGGCGCGGCCGTGGTCGTGGTCCTGCACGACCTGGGGCTCGCCGCCGCGCACGCGGACCGGGTCGCGGTGCTGCACGGCGGCCGGATCGCGGTGGCCGGGGCCCCGGCCGAGGTCCTTGAGGGCACGGTCCTGAGCGAGGTGTACCGGCAGCCGGTGGAGGTGTTCCCGCATCCGCGGACGGGCGTTCCGGTGGTGCTCCCGGTGCGCACCCCCCACCTCCACGAAACGGACAATTCCCCCCACTTGACCCCCCTTTGACCAAGCCGTGGAACGGCCATGAAACCTCTGTGACCCCACCGTGTCCGGCCCCTGCGGCTTGAGAGCTGAATCACTGGACGGGTGGGTATGGCTGAGGTAAGCCTCGGTTAAGTTAGGTCCGCCTCACCCCGTCCCCGTCCCCTCCCGTCCCCGAGTGGAGCCCGCATGCGCGCCGCCGTCCGTCTCTCCGTCGTCACCGCCGCCGCGACCGCGGCGACCCTGGCCGCCGTCACGGGCTGCACGCAGAAAAGCGATGCGAAGGGGGAGGACGGCGGGATCACGGTCGTCGCGAAGGACGACTCGTGCGAGGTGTCGAAGAAGGACTTCCCGGCCGGTCATCTGAAGCTGAACGTGGAGAACCGGGGCAGCAAGGTCACCGAGGTCTACGTGCTGTACCCGGACGACCGGATCGTGACCGAGCGGGAGAACATCGGCCCCGGCACCAAGGCCACCGTGACCGCCGAGATCAAGGCCGGTGACTACGAGATCGCCTGCAAGCCCGGCATGAAGGGCGACGGCATCCGGCAGAAGCTCACCGTGACCGGCGGCGCGGCTGCCGCGAAGCGGTCCCCGGAGATGGACGCCGCGGTCGCCTCCTACCGCCAGTACGTGCAGGCGCAGGCCGACGAGACGCTGCCGAAGGTGAAGACCTTCACCGACGCGGTGCGCGCCGGTGACGTCGAGGCGGCGAAGAAGGCGTACGCCGACTCCCGGATCGGCTGGGAGCGCACCGAGCCGGTCGCCGAGTCGTTCGGTGACATCGACCCCAAGGTCGACGTCCGCGAGGACGGCCTTGAGGCCGGTCAGGACCCGGAGAAGGACTGGACGGGCTGGCACCGTCTGGAGCGGGCGCTGTGGCAGGACAAGAAGATCGGCACCCGCGAGAAGCAGCTCGCCGACCAGCTCGACAAGGACCTCGCGGACTGGGTGAAGCGGGTCGGCAAGGCCGACATCACCCCCACCTCCATGGCCAACGGCGCCAAGGAACTCCTCGACGAGGTCGCCACCGGCAAGGTCACCGGCGAGGAGGAGCGTTACTCCCACACCGACCTCGTCGACTTCAAGGCCAACGTCGAAGGCGCCCAGAAGTCCTTCGAGCTGCTCAAGCCGGTCGCGTCCAAGAACGACCCCAAGCTCGTCGCCGAGCTCGACAAGCAGTTCGCCGCCCTGAACACGCTCCTCGACACGTACCGCGCGGACCAGAACAGCTACGTGTTCACCTCCTACGACAAGGTCGGCAAGGAGCAGCGCAAGGAGCTGTCGGACGGCGTCAACGCGCTCGCCGAGCCGCTCTCCAAGCTCGCCGCCGCCGTCGTCAAGTAACAGCGCCTCACCGGGCGAAGGGGACCAGGGACATGACCGAGCAGCACCCGACGACGGACACCCCGCCCACCGGCGGGGCCACGGACGCCGCCCGGCCCGAGGGCCCCGCGCCCTCCCGCCGGGCGGTCATCGGCTGGGGCGGTGCCGGGCTCGCCCTCGGCGCCGCCGCGGCCGGCGGCGCGGTCGCGCTCGCCCGCGGCCGGGAGGACGCCACCGAGCCGGTCGCCGACTCCGGCGGCGCGGTCCCCTTCCACGGCACCCACCAGGCCGGCATCGCCACCGCCGTCCAGGACCGGCTGCACTTCGCCGCGTTCGACGTGAAGACGAAGGACCGCGCCGAGCTGGTGCAGCTCCTGAAGGACTGGACCCGGGCCGCCGAGCGGATGACCGCGGGCGGCGAGGTCGGCGAAGGCGCGTACGGCGGACTGCCGGAGGCCCCGCCGGACGACACCGGCGAGGCACTCGGCCTCAAGCCGTCCCGGCTCACCCTCACCATCGGCTTCGGGCCCTCGCTGTTCGACGGCCGCTTCGGGCTCGCCGGGAAGCGGCCCGCCGGCCTGGTGGACCTGCCCAGGTTCCCCGGCGACAACCTGGACCCGGCCCGCAGCGGCGGCGACCTGTGCGTCCAGGCGTGCGCGGACGACCCGCAGGTCGCCGTGCACGCCATCCGCAACCTGGCCAGGATCGGCTTCGGCAAGGTCGCGGTGCGCTGGTCGCAGCTCGGCTTCGGCAAGACCTCGTCGACCACCCCGGACGCCCAGACCCCGCGCAACCTGTTCGGCTTCAAGGACGGCACCCGCAACATCGCGGGCACCGACACCGCCCGCCTCGACCAGCACGTGTGGGTGTCGGGCCAGGCCGCCGCGGGCCCCGCGGCCTGGCTGGACGGCGGCTCCTACCTGGTCGCCCGCCGGATCCGGATGAACATCGAGACCTGGGACCGCACCCCGCTGGCCGAGCAGGAGGACATCTTCGGCCGCGACAAGAAGGACGGCGCCCCGGTCGGCAAGGCCAAGGAGCACGACGAGCCGTTCCTGAAGGCCATGAAGCCGGACTCGCACGTGCGCCTCGCGCACCCCGACACCAACGGCGGGGCCACCATCCTGCGCCGCGGCTACTCCTTCACGGACGGCACCGACGGCCTCGGCCGCCTGGAGGCGGGCCTGTTCTTCCTCGCGTACCAGAAGGACGTCCGTACCGGCTTCATCCCGGTACAGACCTCGCTGGCCCGCATGGACGCGCTCAACGAGTACACCCAGCACGTCGGTTCGGCGATCTTCGCGATCCCCCCGGGCGTCCGCGACAAGGACGACTGGTGGGGCCGGGCGCTCTTCTCGTGACCCGCACGGCGACCCGTAAGACGAAGTGAAGTAAGGAGTCCGACGTGTTCGGGAACTATCTGATCGGCCTGCGCGAAGGACTCGAGGCGAGCCTCGTCGTCTGCATCCTCATCGCCTACCTGGTGAAGACGGGCCGCCGGGACGCGCTGCGGCCGATCTGGATCGGCATCGGCATCGCCGTCGGCATCGCCCTGGCGTTCGGCGCCGCCCTCGAATTCGGCTCCCAGGAGCTGACCTTCGAGGCGCAGGAACTGCTCGGCGGCTCGCTGTCGATCCTCGCCGTGGTCCTGGTGACCTGGATGGTCTTCTGGATGCGGCGCACCGCCCGCCACTTGAAGGCGGAGCTGCACGGCAAGCTGGACGCGGCCCTGCGGATGGGCACCGGGGCGCTGGTGGCGACCGCGTTCCTCGCGGTGGGCCGCGAGGGCCTGGAGACCGCCCTGTTCGTGTGGGCGTCGGTGCGCGCCTCGTCGGACGGCTCGTACGCCCCGCTCATCGGCGTGGTGCTCGGCCTGCTCACGGCGGTGCTGCTCGGCTGGCTGTTCTACCGGGGCGCGCTGAAGATCAACCTGGCGAAGTTCTTCACCTGGACCGGCGGCATGCTGGTCGTGGTCGCCGCGGGCGTCCTCGCGTACGGCGTCCACGACCTCCAGGAGGCCCGCTTCATCGGCGGCCTGGAGAACAAGGCGTTCGACATCTCCGCGACGATCCCGCCGGACAGCTGGTACGGGACGCTGCTCAAGGGCGTGTTCAACTTCCAGCCGAACCCGACGGTCGTTCAGATCACGGTGTGGGCGCTGTATCTGATCCCCACGCTCGTGATCTTCCTGGCCCCGGTAGGGTCGGGGACGTCCGAGCGGGTGGCAAAGCAGAAGGCGACCGAGACCGATGAGAAGGCTGAGGCCGGGGCGGACCGGGCCGGGACGTCCGGCTGACACCGCCCGGACGAGGGGCACGCGGGCGCGTGCCCTCGGCGCGGTGGCCGCGGCGGCCGTTCTCGCGCTCACCGCGAGCGGCTGCGTCACCGTGCACGGCGAGCGGGAGCTGATACCCGCCGTCGGGAAGACCGAGGCCGCCCAGGCCGTCAAGGACTTCACCGACGCCTACAACCGCGCCGACAAGGCGTACGACCCGGCACTCGACGCGGACCAGGTCACCGGACCGCTCGGCGAGATCAACCAGGCGGGTCTGAAGGCCCGCCGGATCACCTCCCCCGGCGGCAACAAGAACCACCGGCCGCTCGAACTCACCGACGCCCGCTTCGCGATCCCCCGCAAGGCGGGCTGGCCGCGCTGGTTCGTCGCCGACACCGACTCCAACCGCGATGTCGACAGCGGCCCTGAGGACACCCGCTGGCTGCTCCTGTTCGTGCGCGACAGCGCGCAGGACGGGTGGGAGGTCGCCTATCTGGCGACGCTGTCCCCGGACCAGGTGCCCGCCTTCGAGGAGGAGCAGGGGTACGCGGTGCCGGTCGCCGCGGACGGGAAGTCCGGGGCCTCGCTCGCGGTGGCCCCGAAGGACCTCGGCGAGCGGTACACGGCGTTCCTGAAGGACGGGCGGGAGGGGCCGTTCGCCCCGGGCCCGCACACCACCGGCTGGCGCGCGAGCCGCGCCAAGTCCGCGAACCGGCCGGGTCTGGTCACCCAGTTCGTCGACCAGCCGGACAGCCGCGGCGACTTCGCCCCGCTGGCGCTCGCCACGAAGGACGGCGGCGCCCTCGTCTTCTTCGCCACCCGCTACTTCGAGCGGCAGACGGCGGCGCCCGGCTACCGGCCGAAGGTGGGCGCCGAGGTGCGGGCGCTGATGACGGGCGAGATCAAGAGCACCGTCACCAAGCGCTGGGTGTCCAGCCAGGCGGCCCTGGTGAAGCCCGCGGGCGGGCCCCCGGTGGGCCGGGTGCAGATCCTGAGCAGACTGCAGGGCGTGACGGCGGCCGAGGGGTCGTGAGCCCGGTCGCACAGCCGCGGGTCGGCTGTCGTACGGGCCGAAGTACGGGCGGGGCCCGGCGTACGGGCCCGAGGCGGCGCGAGGCCACCCGGTCCCGGTCCCGTGCCCGTACACCCGTACGGGAGCCTCAGCGCCAGGCGATCTCGTGGTCGGTGGGCGTGCCCTGCTCGGTCTGGGCGGCGGCGTGCCTGGCGCATGCCTCGGTGAGCGCCTCCAGGAGGTTCAGCGGCTCGGGCAGCGGGTGCTCGGGGCCGCGCAGCCAGGAGAGCATCGGCTGGCTGCCCTCGTCACCGGGGAGCCGGGACGGCGGCACCAGCACATAGGAGCCGCGGCAGTGCCAGCGCAGGCCCGGATGCTCGTCCATGGTCTCCGGATGGCAGTCCAGCTCGCAGGGCCACCACTCGTCCTCGTCCTCGGGGGTGCCCCGGGTGGCGGTGAAGAACAGCATCCGGCCGGCGTCGTGGCGGTCCTCGGCGGCGTCGGAGACGACGACAGGACCGACGTCGACGCCCTCGCCGAGGAGCCGGTCGAGGGCGGCGCGGCCGGCCGCGAGGGGCACGTCGAGGACGTCGTGGACCATGCCGGTGGCGGTGATGAAGTTGGCCTCGGGCTGGTTGCGCGCCCAGCGCTCGATCTGCGCCCGGTCGGTGGTCGACTGGGTCTGCCAGGCGAAGGAGACCGGGTGGCGGGCCGGGGTGGGACAGCCGATCCGCTCACAGGAACAGCGGTAGCCGACGGGGTACGCGGCGGGGGCGACGGGCATCCCCGCCGCGGCGACGGCCAGGAGGGACTTCTCGCGGTCGTTCTCGTCGTCGGCCGCGGTCCGCTTGGGGCGCCTGCGCAGCCACTGTGCGAGTTTGCTCTCCGTGCCGCGGTAGCGGCCGATACCGTCGCCCATCTATCCCCTCACACCTCATGCTCGCCCGGTCGGCTTTCCATGGTCCCACCATCCTGCGCCCCGGGTGACCGGAGTCGGGAACCGGGTCTCAGTTCCGCACCAGGAGACCGCGCAGCACGTGGTCGACGAGGCTGTCGGCGTAGGCGTGGGTGAGCGGCAGGGTGCGGTGCAGCCAGCGGTGGTGGAGCGGGCCGACGAGCAGCTCCAGGGCGATCCGCGGGTCGGCCTCCGGATCCACCTGCCCGGCCGCCTGAGCGGCCTCGATGCGGCGCGCGAACAGGGCCAGCTGGGGTTCCAGGAGCTTGGCGGTGAACTCGGCGCCGAGCACCGGGTCGACGATCCCCTCGGCGGCGAGCGCGCGGCTGGGGCGGTCGTAGGTGGGGTCGGTGAACTCGTCGACGATGGCGCGGAGCACGAACTTGAGGTCGGCGGCGAGATCGCCGGTGTCGGGGATCTCACTTCCCGGCTCGGCCCCGATCGCCTCTCCGGCCTGGTCGGCGAGGTCGAGGAACGCCTCCAGGAGGACCGCGCCCTTGGAGTTGGTGGGCCACCAGCGGTAGATGGTCTGCTTGCCGACGCCCGCGCGGGCGGCGATGCCCTCGACGGTGGTGCGCGCGTAGCCCTGCTCGGAGACCAGATCGAGGGCGGCGGCGTAGATGGCGCGGCGGGAGCGCTCGCTGCGGCGGGAGGCGTCGGGCGCCTTGGCGGCGGGCTCTCCGGGAGCGGTGGGCGCGGTGGCCGGGGTGGGGGCCGGGGCGGTGGGGGCCGGGGTGTCGGGCATGAGGCTCAATCTAGCAGGGGCGAGACGTGGCGTCTCGCCTCGGGCGGGCGCCCGGCGGCACGCGGGTACCGGCCCCTCCCGTGGCCCCCACCCGTGCCCCCCCGTGGCCCCCTCCCGCGGCCCGCTCTTCATCCGAACCACCCGAACGGTCCACTGCGCACGGCACCGGGAGAGCGGACCATGGGCTCACGACCCGCACCACCTGCTCTGCGACCGTAGAGGAGCCCTCTTTGCGCCCCACTTCGCGCGAGGCCTCGCCCCGCCGTTACCTGATGTGCCCACCCGCGCACTTCCAGGTCACGTACTCCATCAACCCCTGGATGGACCCCACGAAACCGGTGGACCTGCCGCTCGCCCTCGCGCAGTGGGAGGACCTGCGCGACCGCTACCGCGCGCTCGGCCACACCGTCGAACTGCTCGACCCGGTCCCCGGGCTGCCCGACATGGTCTACGCGGCGAACGGCGCGACCGTCGTCGGCGGCCGGGTGCTCGGCGCCCGCTTCGCCCACCCCGAGCGGCACGGCGAGGCGGCCGCCCATGTCGACTGGTTCCGCAGGAACGGTTACCCGGACGCCGACCTGCGGGTGCCCGACCACGTCAACGAGGGCGAGGGCGACTTCGCGGTCACCGCGTCCTGGATCCTGGCGGGCCAGGGCTTCCGCTCAAGCCCGCTGTCGCACGGCGAGGCCCAGGAGTTCTTCGGCCGCCCGGTGATCGGCCTCGAACTGGTCGACCCGCGCTACTACCACCTGGACACCGCGCTGTGCGTCCTGGACGACGCGGCGGACGAGGTCATGTACCACCCGGACGCCTTCTCGCCGGGCAGCCGCGCGGTGCTGCGGCGGCTGTTCCCCGACGCGCTGCTCGTCGGGGCCGGGGACGCCGCCGTGCTCGGCCTGAACGCGGTCAGCGACGGCCGGCACGTGCTGCTCCCGCAGGCCGCGGTGGGCCTGTTCGGACCGCTGCGGGACCGCGGCTTCGAGCCGGTCGGGATGGACCTCGGGGAACTGCTCAAGGGCGGCGGCAGCGTGAAGTGCTGCACCCAGGAGCTGCGCCCCTAGGCCCTCTCCCTCTCCCTATCCCTATCCCTGTCCCTCGTCCTCGGTGGGGCCCGCCCAGGCGTCGCCCCACTCCACGTCACGGGCCTGCTTGTACCGGGGCCCGTGACGCTTGCTGACGTTCTCCTTGGCGAGCCCGTCGGGGCCGCACAGTTCGAGCTGCACCAGGCCCTTGCGGATCTGCGGCTTGCGGACGACCCGGGCGGGCGCGGGCTCGACCGGGAAGCGGGCGGCCGCCACGTACGCGTACTTCTCGTCCTCGTACGGCAGCGAGCCGCCCTTCACCTGCCGGTGCAGCGAGGAACGGCTGACCCGGGCCGCGAAGTGGCACCAGTCGCTGCCGGGCACGATCGGGCAGGCGCCGCTGTGCGGGCAGGGCGCGGCGACGGTGAAGCCCGCCTCGGTCAGCCGGGTGCGGGCCTCGATGACCCGGGCGTAGCCGTCGGGGGTGCCGGGCTCCACGATGACCACGGCCCGCGCGACCCGGGCGGCCTCGGTGACGAGCGCGGCGCGGTCGGCCTCGGTGAGCTCGTTCAGCACGTACGAGACGGTGACCAGGTCGGATTCGGGCAGTCGCAGGGCCGCGCCGATCCGCTCGCGGCGCCAGTCGGCCTCGACGACCCCGCGGGCGAGTTCGGCGCCGATGGCGAGCGCGGGTTCGGCCCAGTCGAGCACGGTGGTGCGGGGCGCGCCCCGCCAGACCTCGGCGGCCGCCCAGGCGGCGGCGCCGGTGCCGCCGCCGACGTCGGTGTGCCCGGCCGGGGTCCAGTCGGGCGCCGCGTCCGCGAGGGCGTACAGGGCGGCCCGTACGGCCTCGAAGGTGGCGGGCATCCGGTAGGCGGCGTAGGCGGCGACGTCGGACCGGTCGCGCAGCACCGGCGCGTGCGTCGGGGTGGCCCCCCGGTAGTTGGCGATCAGCCGCTCGACGGCCTGGGTGGCCTGCCGCGGCGGAAGCCCGTCGAGTACGGCGCCGAGCGCGGCGCGCAGGGTGGTGGCGTCGGCGGAGGGGTGGGAGGCGTTCACCGCCCTATTTTAGGCGCCGCCCGACAGGCCCTGGCTCGACCTGGCCCGGCCGGTCTGCCAGGGGCGGCAGAGCAGCAGGAAGCAGCCGACGGCGGCGACCGCGCAGCCGGTCTGCACGACGGCCATCGGGACGGCGGTGGTCTCGCCCGCGATGCCGACCAGCGGGGAGGCGACGGCGCCGATCAGGAAGGACGAGGTGCCGAGCAGCGCGGAGGCGGACCCGGCGGCGTGCGGGGTGCGCATCAGGGCCTGGGCGTTGGTGTTGGGCATGGCCAGGCCCATCGCCGACATCAGCACGAAGAGCCCGGCGGCGATCGGCAGCAGGCCGGGTTCGCCGAAGACGCCGGTGGTCATCAGGAGCAGCGCGACCGAGGCGAGCAGGATGACGGCGAGGCCGAAGCCGAGGACCTTGTCGAGGCTGACCCGGCCGACGAGCAGCTTGCCGTTGATCTGGCCGACCGCGACCAGGCCGACCGAGTTGACGCCGAAGAGCAGGCTGAAGGTCTGCGGGGAGGCGCCGTAGATCTCCTGGACGACGAACGGCGAGGCGGAGATGTAGGCGAAGAGGACGGCGAAGGCGAGTCCGCCGGTGAGCATGTAGCCGGTGAAGACCCGGTCGGCGAGCAGTCCGCGCATGGTGCGCAGGGCTTCGCCGACGCCGCCGGTGTGGCGGCGTTCGGGCGGCAGGGTCTCGCCGAGGAAGCGCCAGACGACCAGGGTGAGGACGATGCCGACGACGGTGAGGACGTGGAAGACGCCCCGCCAGTCGGTGATCCGCAGGATCTGGCCGCCGATCAGCGGCGCGACGATCGGTGCGACGCCGGATATCAGCATGAGGGTGGAGAAGAACCGGGCCATCTCGACGCCGTCGTACAGGTCGCGGACCACGGCCCGCGCGATGACGATGCCGGCCGCTCCGGCGAGGCCCTGGAGCAGCCGGAAGCCGACCAGGAGTCCGGCGGACGGGGCGAGCGCGCAGACGGCGGTGGCGAGGACGTACACGATCATGCCGATGAGCAGCGGGCGCCGGCGGCCCCACTTGTCGCTCATGGGGCCGACGACGAGCTGGCCGAGCGCCATGCCGGCGAGGCAGGCGGTCAGGGTGAGCTGGACGGTGGCGGCGGGGGCGTGGAGCGCCTGGGTGACCTCCGGCAGGGCCGGCAGGTACATGTCCATGGAGAGCGGCGGCAGGGCGGTGAGTCCGCCGAGGACGAGGGTGGTGAGCAGCCCGACCCGGCGGGCCGTGACCGCCCCGCCCGGGACACCGGCGGGCGCCGCGCCGCCGGGCGCGCCGCCGGGCGCGGTGGCTTTCGCGGTGCGCTGTGCGGTGCTCTGTGCGGTGTCGCTCGCGGCGTCCCTCGTGGCGTCCTTGGTGATGTCCCTGGTGTCCGTGGTGTCCGTGGTGCCCTGGGCGGCCGCCCCACCGCGCTCCCGCATCGATGCTCCGTTCGATTGAATCCTCTCCCCGATGGTAGGCGGGTCAGGCGGGAATGAGTCCGGGCCTTCCGGCCCTGGTGACGAACGACGCTGCGGTCCGCACGGGCGCGCCGGGGGTGGTGACGGCGGAGACGGTACGGAAGTCGGCACGGGCGCTGTCGGGGGCGAGGGTGACGGTGACGTAGCCGCGGCGGCCGTTGTAGAACTTCATGTGCGGGTTGGCCTGGAGCAGGGTGGCGTGGTTGCCGGGCTTGTCGGCGCCGTCGCGGCCGCTGGAGATCGAGGTGGTGACGATCTCGCTGCCGACGGTCCTGGACGCGCGGTCGCGGAAGTCGGCCTTGATGTCGCAGGCGAAGGCGACGTGGACGTCGCCGGTGAGCACGAGCAGGTTCTGGATGCCGGTGGCGGCGGCTCCGGCGAGGATCCGCTGCCGGGAGGCCCGGTAGCCGTCCCAGCCGTCCATGTTCAGCTTGTAGTTCGCGGTCGGCAGGGTGCGCCGCTCGGCGAACATGACCTGCTGCGGGACGACGTTCCAGCGGGCGCGGGAGTGCCGCCAGCCGTCGATGAGCCAGCGTTCCTGGGCGGCGCCGGTGAGGGTGCGCCGGGGGTCGTCGATGAGCGGGCCCGGGGACTGCCAGCCGTCGCCGTACGCCTGGTCGGAGCGGTACTGGCGGGTGTCGAGGATGTCGAACTGGGCGAGCGTGCCGAAGCTGAGCCGCCGGTAGAGCCGCATGTCGGGGCCGGTGGGCTGCTGGGGCACGCGCAGCGGCTGGTTCTCCCAGTAGGCGCGGTAGGCGGCGGCGCGGCGGATCAGGAACTCCTCCGGCGGCACGTTCTCCTGCGAGACCGCCCCGGCGTAGTTGTCCTCGGCCTCGTGGTCGTCCCAGGTGACGACGAAGGGGTGGGCGGCGTGCGCGGCGATCAGGTCGGGGTCCGACTTGTAGAGGGCGTAGCGCAGCCGGTAGTCGTCGAGGGTGAACGTCTCGCGGTTGAAGACGGCGGGGATCGTGCCGGGCTTGTAGTGGCGGTCGGCGGCGGTGGAGTCGATGGGGTACTCGTAGATGTAGTCGCCGAGGTGGAAGACCACGTCCAGGTCCTCGCGGGCGAGGTGCCGGTGGGCGGTGAAGTAGCCGTCCGGGTACGCCTGGCAGGAGACGGCGGCGAGCTTCAGCCGGGTGTTGCGGGCGCCGGGCGCGGGCGCGGTGCGGGTCCGGCCGACCCGGCTGACCCAGGAGCCGGCCCGGAAGCGGTAGAACCAGCCGCTGCCGGGGGCGAGTCCGCCGACCTCGACGCGGACGGTGTGGGCGAACTCGGGGTGGGCGGTGACGGTGCCGCGGCGCACGCCCCGGGTGAAGCGCTCGTCCTGGGCCAGCTCCCAGACCACGGCGACCCGCAGGCCGGTGGGCAGTCCGCCGGAGGGCTCGTACGGGCGGGGCGCGAGGCGCGTCCACAGCAGGACGGACTCGGGCAGCGGGTCGCCGGAGGCCACCCCGAGGGTGAACGGGTCGCTGGTGATGCGGCGGGGGTCGAGTTCGGCGGCGGCGAGTGCTCCGGCGGCCGGAAGGTTGACGGCGAAGGCGAGCGCGGCGGCGGCGCCGGTGGTGGTGAGGAACCGGCGGCGGCCCAAGTGTCGGGCGGCGGCGCGGAGTTCGTCGACATACGTGAGTGCGGCGGGCATGTTCCCCTCCCCTGACGGATGTTGTGCTTCCGAATTACAGGGCGGTGGAACGACCGCACGTTGTCACATACAGGACGTCCATGTGTCGGACGGATGAGTTCGCGGGGCCTCCGCTGCCGTACGCTGCGGGCCCATGAGCAGCGGGAACACAGGCGGCGACACCAGGGCGAACGGCCGGGTCGCGGTGGTGACGGGAGCCGGTTCGGGCATCGGCCGGAGCGTGGCGCGGGCCCTCGCGGCGGCGGGCTGGTCGGTGGCGCTCGCGGGCCGCAGGGCGGAGACCCTGACGGAGACGGCGGCGGAGTTCGCCGACCCGGCGGCGGCCCTGTGCGTGCCGACGGACGTCACCTCGGCCGAGCGGGTGGCGGACCTGTTCACGGCGGTACGGGCCCGGTTCGGCCGGGTCGACCTGCTGTTCAACAACGCGGGTACGTTCGCGGGCGGCGGGGTGCCGGTCGACGAACTGGACCCGGAGACCTGGCGCGCGGTGGTGGACGTCAACCTGACGGGCGCGTTCCTGTGCGCTCAGGCGGCGTTCCGGGCGATGAAGGAGCAGGACCCGCGGGGCGGCCGGATCATCAACAACGGCTCGATCTCGGCGCATGTGCCGCGGCCGCACTCGATCGCGTACACGGCGACGAAGCACGCGATGACGGGCCTGACCAAGTCACTGTCGCTGGACGGCCGTCCGTACCGGATCGCGTGCGGTCAGATCGACATCGGCAACGCGGCGACGGACATGACGGCCCGGATGCAGGCCGGCATTCTGCAGGCGGACGGCAGCACGGCGGTGGAGCCGGTGATGGACGCGGCGGACGTGGCGGCGACGGTGGTGCACATGGCGGGGCTGCCGCTGGAGGCGAACGTGCAGTTCGCGACGGTGATGGCGACGACGATGCCGTACATCGGGCGGGGCTGAGGGCCCACGGGGCCCTTCGGCCCCGCCGCCCTGGGGCCGGGCTCCGAGGAGCTACGCCTGCCCGGTCTCGAAGCGGGAGATCCGGTCGCCTTCGACGGTGAACCGCCAGGCGGTGCGCATCGATCCCCAGGTGTCGTTGGTGTAGGTGGCGACGAGCGCGCGGCCGCCGTCGGACTCGCTCTCGATGTCCATCCGGCCGTTCGAGGAGAACACCTCCCGGTCGGTCCACTCCTGGAGGTTCCGGTCGGTGCCGTCGTCGGACATGGTGGCGTCCGCGGTGAGGAGCGCGGTGAACGCCGGGCGGTCGTTGGCGTTGAGGGCGGTCACGAAGGCGCGGACGACGGGGTCGCTGAGCTGTGCCACGGGAAGGGTCATGCCCTACCGGTACCGCGCCCGCCGCCCCCGGAGCGCGCCGACGCGCCCGGCTGGCAGGCTGCCCCTCATGACCGACTCCGTATGGCCCACCATCACCCGCCTCCACACCTGGCTCGGCGCCCACCAGGACCTGCCGCGCGGCGAGGAGATCCTGCTCCGCGTCCTCAAACTCTCCGAGGAGATCGGCGAAACCGCCCAGGCGGTCATCGGCGCCACCGGCCAGAACCCCCGCAAGGGCACCACCCACACCTGGCAGGACGTCGAGTCCGAACTCTGCGACGTGATCATCACGGCGATGGTCGCCCTGCGCACCCTGACGCCGGACGCGGCGGAGGTGTTCGAGGGGCACGTGGAGCGGGTGGCGCGCAGGTCGCTGGGCGAGGCGGGGAAGGAGTGAGTGGGGCCGGCCGCCCTCGCGGCGGAGGGGTCAGGCGGGGCGGGTGTGCCGGGGGTGGCCGTCGTCGATCATGCGGGCGTCGGCCAGCGCGAAGACGGGGAACCCAAGGGTGTGGAACAGGTGCTTCCGGGCCCGCACGACGTCCCGGACACCCGTCACGTCCTCGATCAGCTCGCGGGCGTAGTACAGGGCTCCGCCGACGAGCACGTACCACTCGCCTTCAAGGGTGACGGTCTGATGCGCGGGGATCCGACGGGCGGCGGCCGCCTCGATCTCCTCACGGGTGGCGCTCTCGACACTGCGCGGCAGACCGCTGAAGGTGGTCACGGATCCCCCTCGGATCAACACGTCGTGGAACGCGTGCATCGTAGCGACGGGCGGACTGCGTGAACGTACGGGGATGCCGCCTCCGCGGCTACGTCGATGGCCACGCGACAAGGCACCCCCGCCCGGATCCGCCTGCACCGGACGGGGACGCCGCCACACCTGAGATCGATCAGACGGTCCGCTCGATACGTTCGAAGATGTCCGCGTCCGTCTCCCGCTGCCAGACCGGCAGGTCGGACCAGTCGGCGACATATCCGGGCTTCGGGTCCTCGAAGTGCCTGAACATCTGAGCCGTCCAGCAGATCGCGACAAACCGGCCCTTCTGCTCCCGGGTGAGCCGCGCCGCATGCCCGCCGCTGACCCCGATGAAGTCGCGCACCTGCCCGTACACGGCGGCGGCGGCTTCGCGCTCCCACTCCGGCGTCTCGTCCCACGGCGTGACGTAGCCGGGCTTGGGCTCGCCGGGATAGTGCTTGTTCACACCGTCGATCCACGCCTCGCGGAAGATCCGGCCGTCGTTCATGCGCGTGCCCCTCTCGTCATGCGGTGCGCGGAAGCGCCGCGATTCGGTGATCAAGAGTCGAGACTCGGTCATCGGACATCAGCGGGGCAAGACGCCCTCGAAGCCCGTCCAGCTTCTTGCCGATGAATCCCGAGTGGGACCGGTCGGCCAGACCGAGAGCCTGCTCCGCGTAGTGCACAACCTGGTCGATGTCCAGCCTGTGCACCCCGAGCACGGCGAGGTCGCTCAGAACGGCGGCGCGGCGACGCAACGACAGAGGCTGGGCAAGGGCTGCGGTGAGCGCTTCCTCGGCGAGGTCAGGGCGGCCCAGTTGGAGGTAGCAGGCCCCTCTCTCCTCCGCCAGGCGGGAGCCGTCGAAGCGGAGCCAGCCGCCGTTGCCGGAATGAGCGCCGTCGAGGGTGTGCACTTTCTCGGCTTCGTCAAGAGCCCGGTTGCACGCGTCGAGATCGCCCACGGCCGCGTACGCCTGCGCTTGGACGGCCGCGACCCAGTGGCGGGTGGAGAGAGCTCCGTCGCCCCTCCGCGCGATGCGGGAAGCGGCCGAGGGCAGGGGCTGAGCAGCGTGCGCGCGGCGTGCGTACAGCTCGACGTACGCGTGGCGGGTCATGGCACAGGCCCACAGGTCGTGGTCTCCACCGGCGTGGGCCGCGTTGGCGGCCAGGGTGTAGCACTGCGCGGCGTCCGTGTACCGGTTGGCGTCGAAGAACAGCTCGCCGACGAGCTGGTAGACGTCGGCCGCCATCCGACACAATCGGGACCGCTCCACAGCGGTACGGGACTCGGTGAGTCCCTTCGTCATCACATCGAGCTGCGCGCGCACCGCAGGGAAGACGACCTGCTTGGCGTCCGACAGCGCGTAGACCTGCCAGAGACTGCGGTGCAGGGCATCGCCCGTCTCCAGGAGTGACGGCACCACCCGCCCTCTGGCGGCCTCACCGGGATCGGGAAGAGCGATCAGCGCACCCGTGACGGCGAGCAGACCCAGGACTTCGCGACGCTTCATGTCGTCATCATCACCATGGAGGAGGAGTGGAGCAGCGGAGGTACCGGCTGTCTCAACCGACCGTTCGTCGGAGAGAAGGGCTTCCAGCTCGGAGAGGGTCACTCCCAACAGCTCAGCGATCGCCGGCCGTTGGTGGGGACGCGGGGTGGCGCGACCACTTTCCCAACGGACCACGGTGGACGCGGCCACCGAGAGCGCTTCTGCGAATTCCTCCTGAGAGTAACCCCGTGCCACGCGCCGTTCCGCAAGGTGCTCACGCCTCGACGTCATAGGTCTCCCTTCACGAGAACCCTTTCATGCACTCGTGCCCGCCACGCACCAACGCCCGGGAAACGCCTGGGGATTGCGCGAGGTCCGCTCTGGGAGAAGGTAACGGATCGTCGTTCACTGGTCGCACGCCGCTCGACCGCGCGCCCCTGAGTCGCCCGCGGGCCGCAGATCGCCGTCCGCGCCCCTGGCGCAGGCCGATTCCCGCACCACGTCCTTCAACCCAAGGAGTCTCATGACCGCCTCTGTCGCACTCCCCTTCCCCACGCGGCCGTGGGGTGCGGGCCGACTCGCGCCCTACCCGACGGCCATCCGCCTGCCCCCCCCTGCGCGTTGCCGCCGCCGACTACAAACCCGCGCAGCTCGCTCTTGCCCAGCAGCTCGGTTTCACCATCCCGTCCACCCTTGTCACCAACGACCCGGTCGAGGCACGCGAGTTCGTCCACGCCCAGGGGCAGGCGATCTTCAAGACGCTGCGATGGACCCCCTACACGCGTGACGGCGTGCCGGTGACGGGATGGGCCGCCCCCGTCAACGCCGAGGAGATCGACGAGAGCGTTCGGGTCGCGCCCCATCTGTTCCAGGCTCGCGTGGACAAGGCCGCCGACGTTCGCGTACTGCTCGTAGGTCGGCATACGTTCGCCGTACGCATCGACTCCGACCTCCTGGACTGGCGCAAGGATTACAGCGCCCTGACCTACACCGTGAAGCACCTGCCCGACCGGGTGGTCAGGGGGCTGCACGCCTACCTGGACCAGCTGGATCTGGTATCGGGAAGCTTCGACCTCGCGGTCGACCGTGCAGGGGACTACTGGTGGCTGGAACTGAATCCCAACGGACAGTGGGGGTGGTTGGAGACCGAGACCGGCCTCCCGATGTCCGCTGCCTTCGCCGACATACTCGCACAAGGAGATCACCGATGACCGATCCGGCATCCGAGCGACACCGCATGGCGAAAGCGCTCGCGAACGAAGGCGTCCTGAAATCGCCCTGGCTGTGTGCGGCCGTCGAGGCCGTCCCCCGCGAGCGGTTCCTCCACCCGGGAGTGTTCCTGGACGAGGGGCGGGCCTGGCGGCCCGTCACCGCCGCAGGCATGGATCCGGACGAGTGGCTGAAGACCGCGTACAGCGTCGACACCCTCACCACCCAGCTCGACGGCCACCTCACCGCCGACCAGACCGACGAACCCGTCGCGGGCGTGCCCACGTCATCCTCGACCGACCCGGCCACCGTCGTCGGCATGATCGAGGCGCTTGACCTCGCGACGGGCCACCGGGTCCTGGAGATCGGTACGGGCACCGGCTACTCCACCGCCCTGATGTGCCACTACCTCGGCGAGGACGACGTTGCCACGGTCGAGGTCGACGCACAGGTGGCCGCACGCGCCGATACCGCCCTCGAAGCCGTCGGCTTCTCGACGTGGACGGTGACGGGTGACGGGCTCCTCGGCCACCCGTACCGAGCGCCGTACGACCGGGTCATCGCCACCTGCGCGGTCCGCCGCATCCCGTACGCGTGGATCAGGCAGACGAGACCCGGGGGCGTCGTCCTCGGCACGGTCGGCTCGTGGCCGTGGGGAACCGGCCTCGCGAAGCTAGCGGTCGGCGAGGACGGCACCGCCGAGGGCTCGATCATCGGGCGCTCCTCCTTCATGCAGGCGCGGGCCCAGGCAGTGGCCCCCGTGGCGGGCGATCTCTCCGCCCGGACCGCGTACGCCGACAGCGAGCGACACGTTCTGGTGTCCCCCCTCGTCCTCGAGGAATGGATGCCCGCCTTCCTTGCTCAGTTGGCGGCGCCCGGCGCCCAGTTCGTCCGCGCGACGAACGGCGACGGCTCACCGCTGCGGTACCTGTTCGATCCGGAGCGGGAGTCGTTCGCCGAGTTCCTCGTCGACGGCGAGAACTGGACCGTCCGCCAAGGCGGCCCGGTGGCCCTGTGGGACGACGTGGAACGTTCGCTCGTCGCCTGGCAGGACGCCGGGACACCGGAGATCGACTCCGTACGACTCCGTGTGACGCCCGCGTCCCACCGGTACTGGATCGACCAGGCGCCGTCCCTGCGCTGGGAGCACCGGATCACCTGACCAGGGGCGAACGCCGGTCGACCCGGCACAAGAAAAGGCTCCTGATCTGCGAAAACGCAGGTCAGGAGCCTGAGGGGCAGACGAGCTGGGCTGTACGCCGGGTTCTGTACCCCGGGACCTCGCGGTCGTCGGGGTGACGGCCATCCATCTAGGACCGGCGTTGCCGCCGGTCTCGTGCGGTCTACCCGCGAACTCGGGCGGGCAGCCCTCGAACGTCCGCGCAGAGACACCGAGGTGTCCCCTTTTGACCTTGCTCCGAGTGGGGTTTACCTAGCCGCCTGAGTCACCTCAGGCGCTGGTGGTCTCTTACACCACCGTTTCACCCTTACCGAGGACCGAGGTCCCCGGCGGTCTGTTTTCTGTGGCACTGTCCCGCGGGTCACCCCGGGTGGCCGTTAGCCACCACCCTGCCCTGTGGAGCCCGGACGTTCCTCGGGAGGATCCGAAGACCCCCACGCGGCCGCCCGCCCGGCTCGTCTGCCGTGTCGACCATGGTACCCGCTGTCAGAGCAGGTCCTCCGTCACGAGGTCGAAGCCGAAGGGCCCGGGCAGGGCGACGGACTTGCCGAACGGCACCCGGTGCGCCTCGCGGTAGTCGCCGTCCGCCGGGTCGGTGAAGAGAGTCACGGCCGCGTCGTCCCGGTCGACCAGGAGGTGGAGAGGGATGCCGCCGCGGGCGTAGCAGCGGCGCTTGACGTCACGGTCCCGGTGCGGGCGGGTGGAGGTGACCTCCAGGACGAGGGCGACGCCGTCGCAGGGCATCCAGGAGTCGGCCCCCCGGAAGAGTGCGAGGTGTTCCGGGGCGAAGGTCGCGTCCGGGATGACATGGTCCCGGGGAGCCCCGGGGACCTCCTTCAGTGTCAGCCCCTTGTTCCCCGAGACGTCCATCGCCGTCCCCGCGTTCCGGAGCACCTGCTTGATGATGCGGCTGATGCAGTGCTCATGGTCCCCGTCCGGCGGCGGCGTCACGACGATCTCCCCTTCGATCAGCTCCGCCCTGAAGCCCTCCGGCGTCTGAAGCGCCAGAAAACCCTCCAGCAGGATGTCCTCCCGCGTGAGTGGTTCGTGCGGCATGGCAGTCATGCCGTGATCGTCGGACATCGGGCACCCGCCGTCCCTGGGATCGATCGTCGTTCCCCCGATCGTGGCACAGGACCTCGCCGCGGCGCCGCAGGTCCGCGCCGACCGCCCGGGCCCCACGGCCACGGCCACCGCTGCCGCCACCGCTGCCGCCGCACTCCGCTTGACCTTGTCGCAGCGTCAAGGTTTCTACTGGACCCATGCGAATCGGCGAGCTCGCCGCCCTCGTCGGGGTCACCCCGCGGGCCGTGCGGCACTACCACCGGATGGGGCTGCTGCCCGAGCCCGAGCGGCGGGCCAACGGGTACCGGGAGTACGGGATCCGGGATGCCGTACTCCTCGCGCGGATCCGGCGGCTGGCCGAGCTGGGGCTCGGGCTCGACGAGGTCGGGGACGTGCTCGCCGATGACGCCGGGCGGGAGCTGGTCGAGGTCCTGGAGGAGCTCGACGAGGACCTGGGGCGGCAGGAGCGGGTGATCCGGGAGCGGCGGGCGCGGCTCGCCGAGCTGCTGGCCGAGGCCCGGGAGGGGCGGCTCGCGGCCGAGGGGCCGGTGTCGCCCGAGCTGGCCGGGCTGCTCGCCGACCTCGGGGACCTCGGCGAACTCGCCGCCTCCCCCGTCGCCGTCAAGGACCGTGAGCTGCTCACCCTCCTCGACACCATCGTCGCCCCGGAGGAGCGGGCCCGGCTCATGGACCTGATGCGCGGGTCCGCCCCGCACGCCCCCGAGCTCTACGCCCGGCTCGACGCCCTCGCCGAGCTCTCCCCCGAGGACCCCGCCGTCGCCGAGACGGCCGCCGCGCTCGCCGCCGTACTGCCCGACGAGGTCGGCGTCGAGGTCCCCGACAACGGTCTCGCCGACGTCTTCTTCGAGGGCCTCGCCCCCGCCCAGACCGCCGCCGTCCACCAGGCGCTGCGGATCGTCGCGGAGCGCGCCCGATGAGCCGCGTCGGGCCCGGACCCGGCCCCGGACCCGGACAGCGGGCGCGGATCTGGGGCGCGTACGCCCTGCTGCCCGCCGAACTCGTCCTCGTCGGCTGCCTCGCCGCCGGTGTCCGCGTCCCGCCGCCCGTCCTCGCCGGCGCCGAACTCGCCGTCGCCCTGCTGCTCCTCGCGCACGGCCTCGCCTTCCGCCGGCTCCGGCGGCGCGGGCACACCGCCCGCCAGGCGCTCGACGCCCTGCTCCCGGCGCCCGTCCTCGCCCTCGTCGGGCACGAGCTGCGGCTGCTCGCGAGTCTCGGCCGCTGGATCGCCCGGCGCCCCGACCGGGGCGGCCCCGGGACGCTCGCCTTCCCGCACGCCCGCGACCAGGCGGCCCTGATGTACGGCTTCACCTTCGTCTGCGTCGTCGAGACGGCCGGCATGGCGTACCTGCTCTCGGCCTGGCCGGTGGTCCACGCGATCGTCCTCGTCCTCGACGTCTACACCGTCCTTTTCGTGCTCGGCCTGCACGCCGCCTCCGCCACCCGCCCGCACCTGCTCACCGCCGACACCCTCCGGGTGCGCCAGGCCGCCCACGTCGACGTCCTCGTACCGCTCGACCGGATCGCCGCCGTCCGGCACGAGTCGCTGTTCACCCACGAGAAGCGGGACGGCGAGCTGAACCTGCCGGTCGGCTCGCAGACCACCGTCACCCTGGAGCTGACCGAGCCGGTCGACGCGCCCCGGCTGTTCGGCCCGCCCCGGCCCGTACGCACCGTCCGGGTGCACGCCGACGACTCCCGCGCCCTGTACAAGGAGCTGAGCGCCCTCACGCGGGAGCGAACAGCACCTTCGCCCGTCCCGGATCCGCCTGCGTCAGTCTGACCCGCAGCCACTCCCCCAGCGGCAGCCGCGCCGTCCCGCCCTCGATCCGGGCGACCACCGCCGGATCGTCCAGATGGACGGTGCCGACCGCCGGTTCGCGGTCCTTGACGTCGATCACGTACGCGTCGAACAGCTCCCCGATCCGCCCGCTGAGCAGCGCCGCCTCCACGATGTCGACGGACTCCCGCTCGACCGTGTTGGCCCGGCGCGACCCGCCGGCCATCTCGTCGGGCAGGGCGGGCAGTGCGGCCCGTACCCACTCCGGCGGCTCCTGCCCGGCCACCGCCGCCACGCACAGCTCCCCGGCGTACCGGTCGACGAGCCGCCGCAGCGGCGCCGTGCAGTGGGTGTACTCGTCGGCGACGGCCGCGTGCACCGCCGGGTCCGGCACGTCGCCGTCGGTGAAGACGGTGTACCCGGCGCCGCGCAGCAGCGTCGTGCACTCCTGCAGGAACGCCGCCTGCCGCGGATCGTTCGGGTCGGCCGAGCGGACCACGTCGGCGTACGAGACATGGTGCGGCCAGTCCACGCCGAGCGCCTGCGCGGAGCGGCGCAGCCGGGCCACGGCGCCGTCCGGAGCGGTGGGAAGGGTGCGCAGGATGCCGGTGCCCGCCGCGGTCATCAGGTCGGCGGCGGCCATGCCGGTGAGCAGCGAGATCTGGGCGTTCCAGCCGTCGGCGGGCAGCGGGGCGCGGTAGGCGAGGCGGTAGGTGTGGTCGTGCTCGACGATCTCCTGCTCGGGCACGTTGAGCGAGATCCCGCCACGTTCGGCCTCCAGTTTCTCCCGCAGCAGGCCGATCTCGCGGAGCAGCGCGAGGGGTTCCTCGGCGGTGCCGGTGTCGATCCGCCGCTGCACGCCCGCGTAGTCGAGTTTCGCCCGGCTGCGGACCATCGCCCGGCGCACGTCGGTGGCGACCCGGCGCCCCTCGGCGTCGAGGTCGATCCGCCACAGCAGCGCGGGGCGCGGCTCGCCGGGCAGCAGGCTGGCGGCGCCCTCGGACAGCAGGGTGGGGTGCAGCGGCACCTTGCCGTCGGGGAAGTAGAGGGTGAGGACCCGGCGGTGGGCCTCGGCGTCGAGGGCGCCGCCGGGGGTGACGAACGCGGCGACGTCGGCGATGGCGTACTGCACGCGGTAGCCGCCACCGGCCCGGCGGGCGAGGTGCATCGCCTGGTCGAGGTCGGTGGAGGTGGGCGGGTCGATCGTGAAGAACGGCAGGTCGGTGGCGTCGAGCCCGGGCAGCCGTGGCGCCTTGGCCGCGGCCTCCGCCTCGGCGTGCACGTCGGCCGGGAAGCCGTCCCGGCCCCCGTCCGCCGGGCCCTCGGGCACCTCGGGGACTCCCAGCTCGGTCCGGAGGGCGCGCAGCGCGGCCCGCAGGGGCGCCTCGGCTGCGCCGGTCACATGGATGTGGCGGCGGGGCATGGACCGAGCGTATGGCGGGCGGGCGGCCGCGGCATGTCGTAGGTGCAGGGGGCCGGGTCGGGTACGGGTCGGGTCCGGTACGGGGTGGGGTGGCGGCTCCCGTACGGGTCGGGCGCCCGGTCCGGTACGGGTCCGGGTCGCCGGTCGCGCGGGGTGCGGCGGTCCTGGGGCGGGGGCGGGACCTCGTACGCTGGAGCGCTGGGGCCGCACCCCCACCCCTGACGTACGAAGGAGAACCGCCGTGCTCGTCCTGTTGCCGCCGTCCGAAGGCAAGGCGTCCTCGGGCCGCGGGGCGCCGCTGAAGCCGGAGTCGCTGTCGTTGCCCGGGCTCGCCGAGGCGCGGGCGGCGGTGTTCGACGAGCTGGTCGAGCTGTGCCTCGGGAACGAGGAGAAGGCGCGCGAGGTGCTCGGCCTGAGCGAGGGGCTGCGCGGCGAGGTCGCGAAGAACGCCGAGCTGCGGACGGCCGGCGCGCGGCCCGCCGGGGAGATCTACACCGGTGTGCTGTACGACGCGCTGGGCCTGGCCACGCTCGACGCCACGGCGCGGCGGCGGGCGGCGCGTTCGCTGCTGGTGTTCTCGGGGCTGTGGGGCGCGGTGCGGGTGACCGACCGGATCCCGTCGTACCGCTGCTCGATGGGTGTGAAGCTGCCGGGCCTCGGCGCGCTCGGCACCCACTGGCGCGGGGCGATGGCGGCGGTGCTGCCGGAGGCGGCGGGCAGCGGTCTGGTCCTGGACCTGCGGTCGGCGGCGTACGCGGCGGCCTGGAAGCCGAAGGGCGAGCTGGCGGCCCGTACGGCCACGGTGCGGGTGCTGCACGCGCCGACCCGGAAGGTGGTCAGCCACTTCAACAAGGCGACGAAGGGCCGGATCGTCCGCAGCCTCCTTGAGGCGGGGGCGGTGCCGGGGGACGTGGCGGAGCTGGTGACGGCGCTGCGGGACCTGGGCCACGTGGTGGAGGAGAGCGGGAAGCCGGGCGCGCTGGACGTGCTCGTGGACGAGATCCACTAGGACCCCCACCAGGGCGCATTGCATCCTGCGCAACGCTCGTTGCACGTTCCGCTTGCCGTCGGCAGGATGGGCGTATGACGAGCGTGCTTGACCTTGCCCACCCCGCCCCCGTCGTCCCCGTCGTCGTGATCGACGACGCCGCCGACGCCGTACCGCTGGCCCGCGCCCTGGTGGCCGGCGGCCTCCCGGCGATCGAGGTGACCCTGCGCACCCCGGCGGCCCTCGACGCGATACGCGCGATCGCCGACGCCGTCCCCGACGCCGTGGTCGGCGCGGGCACGGTCGTCACGGCGGCGGGCGTCGCCGACGCGGTCGCGGCCGGGTCCCGGTTCCTGGTGAGCCCGGGCTGGACGGAGGGGCTGCTCGACGCGATGCGCGGGTCGGGCGTGCCGTTCCTGCCCGGCGTGTCGACGACCTCGGAGGTCGTGGCGCTGCTCGAACAGGGCGTCACGGAGATGAAGTTCTTCCCGGCGGAGGCCGCGGGCGGCGTCCCGTACCTCAAGTCCCTCGCGGGCCCCCTCCCGCAGGCCCGCTTCTGCCCCACCGGCGGCATCTCCCTCGCCTCGGCCCCCGGCTATCTGTCCCTGCCCAACGTCTCGGTCGTCGGCGGCACCTGGATGCTGCCCCCGGACGCCCTGGCGGCGCGGGACTGGGCCCGGGTGGAGGCGCTTGCGCGCGAGGCGGCGGCGTTGCGCGGCTGACCGCTGGTCACCCGGCCGAGGTACGGCGCTGGACGCGGCGCGCCACGGCCAGCACCAGCGGCACCGTGAGCCAGCACACGTACGCGCCGGGGCCCCGCAGCAGGAACGCAATCGGGATGGACACCCCGAACACGGCAGCCAGGCAGACGCTCCGCACCAGGTTCTCCACGAACACCCGGGGCGGGGCGTCCGGCCGGTGGAGGTGCGCGTGCCGGATCTCCCGGATGATCAGCGCGAACGACGTGCAGGCCAGGACCTGGACGAGCGCGTACAGGCTGAACCGCGGTGCGAAGGCGCTGTCGGAGGTGATCACCCGGGTCGCGAACGGCATCATGACCTGTAGGAACAGCCAGGCCATGGTGAGCGAGGTCAGCCGGCTGGTCAGCGTGGACACGTACCGGAAGACCTCGTGGTGGGCGCGCCAATGGGCGGCGATCACCACGAAGCTGACCCCGAAGGCCAGGTACTCCTTGCCGTGGTCGGCGACCGAGTCGAACACCGCACGGGTGGTGTCGCCGGACGGGACGGGAAGGTCGAGCGCGAGAAGGGTCAGCGCGATCGCGACCGTCGCGTCGACGAACGCCATGAGCCGGTCGGCGGCGCGCGCCCCCGCCGCGCCGGTCCCGTCGTCGGCCTCGGGTCCGGCGGGTCCGGCGGGTCCGGCAGGTCCGGCAGGTCCGGTCTGGGTCGTCATGGCGAGGAACAACTCCCTGTGGCTCGGGCGCCCGTTCCCGTCGTCCGGGTCCGGGGAGGGTGGCCGGCGGGCGCCGGGTCTCACGGCCAGGACGATCATGACGGTCGGAAGGGCCCGAACGGCCGGAACGAGGGCCCCGTGGACGACGAGTCGTCGCCCCCGGCGTCAGACCAGGGTGTCCGGGACGGCGGCGAGGTGGTCGCGCACGGGGCGGTAGCCGAGGCGTTGGTAGAGGGCGTTGCTGGTGGGGTTGGCCAGGTCGGTGAAGAGGAGGACCTGGGTGGCGCCCGCCGTGCGGGCGGCCCGGCTGACGGCGGCCGTCACGGCGCCCCCGTAGCCACGGGCGCGGTGGGCGGGTGGGGTGTAGACCGGTGAGACCCGGGCCTGGCCCGCCTCCGTACGGGAGACGCTCGCCATCGCGACGGGCTCGCCCGCCACCTCCCAGAGGTGGAGCAGCCCCTCGTCGACGCGGGCCCGGACGTTGGCCGAGTGGTCGGCGTCGGGATCCTCCCCGATGTCCGCCGCGAACGCCCGCATCCAGTCGAGTACGAGCGGGACGTCCGCCGCCGTCGCGAGCCGGGCGCCCCCGGGCGGGCCCGGCTCCTCGGGGGTCAGCTCGCCGAGCCGGTACAGCCGCATCCGCCGCGTGACCCGCCACGCGCGCCCGCTGCCGAGCCCGTACGCCTCGACGGCCGCCGCCTCGCCCCGTACCTCTCTCACCTCCGGAATCACCTCCGGAATCGTCTCCGGCGTCACGGCCGCGAGCAGCCGCGCCGCCTCGTCGTCCATCGCGCCGAGGACGAGCATTCCTCCGGCCGTCACCAGACAGACCCCGCTCACCTCACCGGCAGCACGCTCGTGCGCGAACCAGCCGCGTCTGCCGTCCCCGCGCAGCATCGTCAGCAGCACCGTGTTCCGCGCGGGGTCGGCGGCGAGAGCGGTGTGCGCGGCCTGCGGCAGCGCGGTGGGGTCGTCGGTGAAGTGCCAGGCCCGGTTCATGGGGCGATGGTGGTACGGGGCGGGTGGCGGGGCCAGCGGATTTCGGCCCGGTTTCGGCACGGCCGACGGCCCGGCCGCCACGGCATCCGCTAGCGCAGGTGGGAGGTGTCGTTGAGGAGGCGGACCGAGGCGTTGCCGTCCGCGTAGTAGGCGACCGCCGAGAGGGACGCCGCCGAGAGCTCCATGCGGAAGAGGGATTCCGGCGGGGCGCCGAGGGCCAGCCTGACCAGGGTCTTGATGGGCGTGACATGGGTGACCAGAAGGACCGTGCGCCCCGCGTACGCGGCGGCCAGCCGGTCCCGCGTGGACGCCACCCGGCGGGCGACCGTCGCGAAGCTCTCGCCGCCGCCGGTCGGTGCCGCCTTCGGGGAGGCGAGCCAGGCGTCCATGTCCTCCGGGTGGCGCTCGCGGACCTCCGCGAAGGTCAGGCCCTCCCAGGCGCCGAAGTCCGTCTCCCGCAGGCCGTGCTCCACCCGGACGTCGAGGCCGAGCCGGGTCGCCACGGTCTGCGCGGTCTGCAGGCAGCGGGTCAGCGGGGAGCTGACGATCTCCTGGATCGTGCCCCGCGCGGCGAGCGCCGCCGCCACCGCGTCCGCCTGACGGCGGCCCGCGTCGGACAGCTCGGGGTCGGAGCCCCCGCTGCCGGAGAACCGCTTCTCGGGCGTCAGCGCGGTCTCACCGTGCCGCAGCAGCACGAACGTCGCCGGAGCGCCCATGTCGGGCCCCGACCAGCCGGGCGCGGAGGGCGCGGACGGCGCCTTCGGCGCCGGGGGCGCGGGATCGGGCGCGGAGCCGCTCGGGTCGGCTGCCTCGGGCGCGCCCGGGCCGTCGTCGGCCGCTCGCACGGCGCGGCCCGTCGGGGCGTTCCGGGCGGCCTCCGCCTCGAAGTCGCCGCTCGCAGCGGGCGCCGAACCGGATTCCGGCCCGCCCTTCGTCCCGGCGCTGTACCCGGCGTTCTGTCCGGCGTTCTGTCCGGCGTTCTGCTCGGCCTCGCGGTCCTTCGCCGCCGCGGCCGCCAGCGACGTACGGGCCCGCTCGGCCACGCGCCTCGCCTCGTCGGCCGGGAACAGGCCCTCGGACGCCTCGGACGCCTCGGCCGGGTCCGTCCGCGTCGGCCGGTCCGCCGAACCCGCGCCCGTCGACGCCGTACTCGTCAACGCCGTACTCGTCAGCGCCGCACGGGCCCGCGCCGCGCCCGCCGTCGCGTCGCCCGCCGCCGCCCGCGCCGCGGCGAGGTCGGCCGCGTGGTCCACGGCCGTCGACACCGAAGCCGAAGCCGACATCGACGGCGACCACTGCTCGCCGCGCCGACCCGCGTCCATCGCCTCGTTCGCCAGCCGGTCCGCGTGCTTGTTGCGCTCGCGCGGGATCCACTCGTAGCGGACCTGGCCCGCCGGGTAGACCCGGCCAGCCTCCGCCGCCAGCGGCTTCATGTCCGGGTGCTTGATCTTCCAGCGGCCGGACATCTGCTCGACGACCAGCTTGGAGTCCATCCGGACGTGGACGGCCGCGTCGGGGAAGAGTTCGCGCGCGGCGCGCAGCCCCGCGACCAGGCCCTTGTACTCGGCCACGTTGTTCGTCGCGACGCCGATGTACTCGGCCCGCTCGGCGAGCGTCTCGCCGGTCGCCGGGTCCAGGACCACGGCACCGTAACCGGCGGGACCCGGGTTGCCCCGGGAGCCGCCGTCGGCCTCGACGATCAGCTCCCGCGGCCCGCGCGCACTCGGCGTCGACACGACGATGCCCGCCCTACAGGCCGGACTCGGCCGTACGGACCAGGATCCGGTGGCAGTTCTCGCAGCGGACCACCGCGTCCTTCGCCGCCGCCCGCACCTCGTTGAGGTCGGTGACGCCCAGCTCGATGTGGCAGCCCTCACACTTGCGCTGGTACAGCCGGGCCGCGCCCACGCCGCCCTGCTGCTCGCGCAGCTTCTCGTACAGCTTCATGAGGTCGGCCGGGACGGAGCCCGCCACCAGCTCGCGCTCCTTGGCGACCCCGGCGGAGTCGCCGTCCAGCTCGGCCTGGGCGGCGTCACGGCGGGCCGTGGCGTCGTCGACCTTCGCCTGCACCGCGCCGACCCGCTCGGTCAGCTCGGCGACCCGCTCCTGGGCGGACTCGCGGCGCTCCATGACCTCCAGGACGATCTCCTCGAGGTCGCCCTGGCGCTTGGCGAGCGAGGTGATCTCGCGCTGCAGGTTCTCCAGGTCCTTCGGGGAGGAGACCGCGCCGGAGTCGAGGCGCTGCTGGTCGCGGGCGGCGCGCTGGCGCACCTGGTCCACGTCCTGCTCCGCCTTGGTCTGCTCGCGGGCGCAGTCGCTCTCCTCGGTCGTCGCGGCGACGAGCAGGTCGCGGAGCTGGGTGAGGTCCTTGTTCAGGGACTCGATCTCGGCGTGCTCGGGCAGCGACTTGCGCTTGTGCGCGATCTGCTGGAGACGCACGTCCAGCGCCTGGACGTCGAGAAGTCGGATCTGGTCGGCGGGCGCGGCGTTCAGTTGGGGGCTCCAGGAGAGGTGTGGTGGGCGGACCAGGGGTCGGTGACCGTGTCCGAGACGTGGACGCGGAGGTCCCAGCCGTGGCGGTCGGAGATCGTGTCGAGCTGGGCGGCGGCCTGCTCGCACCAGGGCCATTCGGTGGCCCAGTGGGCGGCGTCGACGAGGCCGAGCGGGGACCGCTGGGTGGCCTCGGAGACCGGGTGGTGGCGCAGGTCGGCGGTGAGGAACGCGTCCACGCCCGCCGCCCGCACCGCGTCGAAGAGGCTGTCGCCCGAGCCGCCGCTGACGGCGACCCGGCGCAGGATCTGCTCGGGGTCGCCGGCCACCCGGATGCCCTGCGCGGTGGCGGGCAGCCGCTTGGCGGCGCGCGCCGCGAACGCGGCGAGGGTCTCGGGCTGGTCGAGCTCGCAGATCCGGCCGAGGCCGGTCTCCGGCACGAGCGGCCCGGTGACCCGCAGGTCGAGGGCGCCGGCGAGGGCGTCGGAGACGCCGGGGTCGGCGGTGTCGGCGTTGGTGTGCGCCACGTGCAGGGCGATGTCGTGCTTGATCAGGGTGTGCACGACCCGGCCCTTGAAGTGGGACGCGGCGACGGTGGTGGTGCCGCGCAGGTAGAGCGGGTGGTGGGTGACGACCAGGTCGGCGCCGAGCCGGATCGCCTCGTCGGCGATCTCCTGGACGGGGTCGACCGCGAACAGGACACGGCGGACCTCGGCGTCGGGGTCGCCGCAGACCGTGCCGACGGCGTCCCACTGCTCGGCCCGCTCGGGGGGCCAGAGGGCGTCGAGCTCGGCGATGACTTCAGACAGACGGGGCACGGAGGAAAGGCTACCTGTCCCCCGCGCCCCGGCGTCCTGGCGCCCGTGCGGCCTGTGGACAGCCGGAAGGTTGTCCACAGGCCGCGGGAGGCGACGGCGGGCGCTACTCCTTCACCGCTTCACCGCTCCACTTCCTCACCGCTTCAATTCTTTAACGCTTCAATTCTTTAGCTTCACTTCTTCACGAGGTCCGCGCGCAGGTCGTCGAGGACGCTGTTCGCCGCCGTCACGCCGAGGCCCAGGTACCAGGTCTCGTCGGGCACGTCCTTCGCCTGGCCGGCCTTGACCGCCTTGAGGTTCTTCCAGAGCGGGTTGGCCTGGGCGGTGTCGCGCTTGGTGGCCTTCGGGTCGCCGTACACGCCGGTGAAGATCCAGTCGCCGTCGGCCTGGTCGATCTTCTCCGGGCTGACCTCGACGGCCAGCTCGTTCACCTGCTGGTTCGCCGGCCGGGGCAGGCCGGTGTCCTCGAGGATGGTGCCGATGAAGGACGCCTTCGCGTAGAGCCGGATCTTGCCCGGGAGGTAGCGGACCATCGAGATGGTCGGCTTGTTGGGGCCGACGTCCGTGCCGAGCTGCTTCGCCTTGGTCTCGTACGCCGCCAGCTTGTCCTCGGCCTCGGCGGTCTTGTCGAGCGCGGCGGCGTTGAGCAGGTAGTTCTCCTTCCAGGTGAAGCCCGGACGGATGGAGAACACGGTCGGCGCGATCTTCGACAGCTCGTCGTACTTGTCGGCGGCGCGCAGCTGGCTGCCGAGGATGAGGTCGGGCTGGAGGTTGGCGATGGCCTCCAGGTTGAGGTTGTTGATGGTGCCGACGGACTTCGGGTTTCCGGCGTCCTTCTTGAGGTAGCCGGGAATGCCGTCGTCGCCCTCTGAAGGCGCGTAGCCGACCGGCTTGATGCCGAGCGAGACGACGTTGTCGAGCTCGCCGACGTCCAGCACCACGACCCGCTTCGGGGCGGCGTCCAGCTCGGTCTTGCCGAGCGCGTGGGTCAGGGTGCGCGGGAACTGGCCGGGCTTGGCGTCGGTGCCCATGGCGGCGGTCTTGGCCGCCGCGTCGCCGAAGTCCTTGCCGCCGGTGGCGACGTCCTTCTTCTTCGCGCTCTCGTCCTTCTTGGCGCCGCCGTCCGCGGCTCCGTCACCCCCTCCACAGGCCGCGAGGGTGAGCGCGGCGGCGAGGCTGAGGGCGGCGGCTGCGGTGCCGCGGCGGCGAAGGGACATGGCGGGGTCTCCTGTACGCGTACGGGGTCGACGACGGGGTCACCGGGGGCGGCGGCCCGCGACCCGGCGGAGGCCGGCAGCACACTGACAGCGGACCGACAGATTCCACTTAGGGTCGCCTTACCTTACCTACCCCTGGCCACACCAGCACAACCCGCCCCCTCGGCTCAGCGAAATCGCCCGACAGCCACCCTTTGGTGTGAAGTGGGATGGCTCGTGTTGTTCGGCTGGAAGTGCGAAAACTAGCTTCATGGCCGGAGGTGACGAGTCGATGACAGCCTGTGCCATCGAGCCCGCCGCGGGGGACGCGAGCGAGCCGGACAACCGCCCCGGCACGACGCCCGGGGGCCATGCCGCGGCGGACGACGGGGAGCCGTTCCCGGGGACGCCGGGCCTTCAGGGGCTGCCGGGACTTCAGGGCATGCCGGGGATCCCCGGGTCACCGCCCCGCCCCGGCTTCACGATCACCGCGAACGGCTGCTACGCCGCGCGGCTCGCCGGGACCGGCGACGCCCTGTACGCCGAGCGCTGGACCCTCGACGGGCCCGAGCCCTACGCCGTACCGCTGCCGCTCGCGCAGCCCGAGGAGCCCGGCACCCTGCTGCTGCCGCTCGCCGACGGGCGGGTCCTCGTCGGACGGGCGGTGGACGGACTGCGGTACACCTTCTCGCTGCTCTACCCCACCGGGCCCGACACCGGACAGCTCGCCCTCGGCGCCGTCGAGGCCCCCGCGCCCGGCGCGCTGACCCTGCTCCCGCCGTCGCCGGACGGCATCTGCGCGTACGCGATGTGCGTCGGGCCCGACACCACCACCCTGTGGCTGGTGGCGGGCGGCGCCTTCGGGCCCGAGCAGGTCGCCGAGATCAAGGGCCGCTGCACGGGCGGGGTGTGGCTGGACCGTACGGGCCGGATGCTCGCCCTCGACCGGCGGCTCGACGACGGCCCGGTCAAGGCCGTCGCGATCGACCTGGAACGCGGCGGCGAGGTCACCCCGCTGCTCCAGATCACCGAGCGGAGCCACGACCGGCTGCTGCTCGCCGACCCCGACAGCGGGCTGCTCCTGATCCGCTCCGACGCGCCGTCGCCGGGGCACGACCGGCTCGGCTGGGGCGTCCTCGGCAGCGTGCGGCCGATCCGCTTCCCGGACTGCCTGCGGCTCGACGACGCGGCGGTGACGCCGTTCGCCGTGCAGCCGGGTCAGGTGCTGACGCCGGAGAGCTGCGGGGTGGCGCTGCGGATCGACACGATGACCGGCAGCTGGCTCGGCATGTGGCGCCCCTCCGGCCGCCGGATGCACCAACTCGCCGCGCCCGGCGGCTGGTTGGCTGGTGCGGGACTGTGGACGGCGGAGGGCGTGCTGCGCCTCCCGTACGCCACGGCCGACGCGCCCTGCGCGCTCGCCGAGCTGGTGGAGCCGCCAGAACCGGCCGAGCAGATCGGCCCGATGGGGCCGATGGGGCCGATGGGGCTCACCGCACCGGGCCCGGGCTGCGGGTCCGCCACCGGGCACCCGTCGGCCGCGCCCGGTCCTGGCCTCGGGCCCCGGATCTGTCGCCCGGTGCCGCTCGGCCAGGCCCCGCTGACCAACCGGGGCCCCGCCGCCCGCCGCGGCACCACCCACTGACCCGCCCTCCCGAGGACACGATTCATGAACCACTTGAGGAAACTCCCGGTGAACCCCTCCGAGGAGTGTCGGTGGCACCCCCTAGACTCGCCTCGCCGCACAGCAAGAGCGACATCTACGGGGTGAGTTCCACCATGAGCAACACGGACACGCAGGAGCAGACCGGCTCCGGCAAGCACCGCGGCCCGGCCGCACCGGCGGAGGACTCCTCCGCCAACCCGCACGGGCGCCACCGCCGCGATCCCGACGGCCAGTAGCGGGCACGGCGGTGTACGAGCGGAGGCCCCCGGAATCGGTCGATTCCGGGGGCCTCCGCTCTCCTGTACGCGACGATCAGTCCTTCTTCAGGCCCAGCACCTCCGCCGCCGCGAACGTCTCGCCCGCCGGACGCTCCGCGTAGTGCGGGGTGAGCAGCGCGTCCAGTTCCTCGTACGTGAAGACGTCCTTGGCGGTGTCGAACTTCGCGGCCACCTTCGGCCGGTCCACGATCGCCACCATGCCGCCGTGGACGACGAGGAGTTGACCGTTGACCCCGGCCGCGGCCGGGGAGGCGAGATAGCCGACGAGCGGTGCCACGTGCTCGGGCGACAGCGGGTCGAGCTCGTCCGCGGCCGTCGGCTCGGCGAACCCGGCGAACACGTCCTCCGTCATCCGGGTGCGGGCGCGCGGGCAGATGGCGTTCGCGGTCACGCCGTACTTGGCGAGCGCGAGCGCCGTGGAGGTGGTCAGGCCGACGATCCCGCCCTTGGCCGCCGCGTAGTTGGGCTGCCCGGCGGACCCGGCGAGGAACGCCTCGGACGAGGTGTTCACGATCCGCCCGTACACCCCCTCCTCGCCCGCCTTGGCGCGCGCCCGCCAGTGCACGGCCGCGAAGTGGGTGGTGTTGAAGTGGCCCTTGAGGTGGACCCGGATGACCGAGTCCCACTCCTGCTCGCTCATCGAGAAGACCATCCGGTCGCGCAGGATGCCCGCGTTGTTGACCAGGATGTCGAGCTTGCCGAACTCGCTCACGGCGAGGTCGACCAGGCCCCGCGCGGTCTCGAAGTCGGCGATGTCGCCCAGGTGGGAGACGGCCTTGCCGCCCGCCGCGCGGATCTCGGCCGCGACCTCCTCGGCGGGGGCGGCGGACGCCTCGCCCGAGCCGTCGCGGCCCGGCTGCCCGAAGTCGTTGACGACGACGGCGGCGCCGAGCCGGGCGAGTTCGAGCGCCTCGGCCCGGCCGAGCCCGCGGCCGGCGCCGGTGACGATCGCGCTCAGCCCCTCAAGAGGGAGTGCCATGGCAGATCAAGTCCTCTCAGATCCCGGTACGGATCCTGCTGCGGATCCCGAAGGTGCGATCCCGAAGGTGCGATCCCGACGGTCAGATCTCGGTACGTCGTCAGATCTCGGTACGTCGTCGGATCTCGGTACGTCAGATCTCGATGCAGGTGCGCAGCGCCGCGCCCGTCCGCATCTGCTCCAGCGCCTCGTTGATGCCCGCGAGCGGCACCCGGTGCGTGATCAGCGACGCCAGGTCGATGCGTCCCGCCCGCCAGAGCGCGATGGCCCGCTCGTACGAACGGAGCACGTCCCCGCCCCCGTACATCGAGGGCAGGATCTTCTTCTCGTCGAAGAACAGCTCGAACATGTTGAACTGGAGGAAGTCGTCGAGGGCGCCCGCGCCGACGACGCAGAGGGTGCCGCCGCGCCGGGTGGTCTCGTACGCGGTGCGCGCGGTGGCGGACTTGCCGACGACCTCGAAGACGTAGTCGAAGCCCTCGCCGCCGGTGATCCGCTGCTTGGCGTCGGCAAGGGCGTCCGGGGCGACGGCCTCGGTGGCGCCGAAGCGGAGGGCGGCCTCGCGGCGGGACTCGACCGGGTCGACGGCGACGATCTGGGCCGCGCCCTGGAGCTTGGCGCCCTGGATCGCGGAGATGCCGACGCCGCCGCAGCCGATCACCGCGACCGACGAACCGGCCTCCACCTTGGCCGTGTTGATGGCCGCGCCGAGGCCGGTGGTGACGCCGCAGCCGATCAGCGCGGCGATGTCGAACGGCACGTCGTCCGGGATCGGGACGGCGCAGCCCGCGTCGACGACGACCTCCTCGGCGAAGGTGCCGGTCCCGGCGAAGCCGAAGACGTCGCCGCCGGGGCGCTTGAAGTTGGGGGTGCCGGCGTTCATGAACCCGGCGAGACAGAGCTGGGTCTGGCCGCGCTTGCAGGCCGCGCAGCTGCCGCAGGCGGGCAGCCAGCACAGCAGCACCCGCTGTCCGACGGTGAGTCCGGAGACCCCGTCGCCGATGTCGAGGATCTCGCCCGCGCCCTCGTGTCCCGGCACGAACGGCGCGGGCTGCGGCAGCACGCCGCTCATCGCGGAGACGTCGGAGTGGCACAGGCCGGTGGCCCGTACCCGGATCTTCACCTTGCCGGGGCCGAAGCCCACCGCCTCGACGTCGTCGACGACCTCAAGCTTGTCCTGGCCGATCTCGTGCAGTACGGCTGCGCGCATGGTGCGGCTCCCATCAGGTACGGGGTGGGACGGGTCCATTCGGATCGATCGGGTACGGCCCGGCTGCTCTCGCTCAGGCGTGGTCGCCGACGGTGACGACGGTGTCGGCGAGGACCGGCGCGTCGTCCCGCTCCGCCGCGGTGACCGTGACCTGGATCCGGTCGTCGTCGAGCCGCCACATCCGGATCCGCAGCGTCTCGCCCGGGAAGACGATCCCGGCGAACCGGGTGCGGTAGCCCCGGACCCGGGTGACGTCGCCGTCGAGCAGGGTGTCGACGACCGCCTTCAGCGTCATCCCGTACGAGCAGAGCCCGTGCAGGATCGGCCGGTCGAAGCCCGCCAGCTTGGCGAACTCCGGGTCGGCGTGCAGCGGGTTCCAGTCGCCGGAGAGGCGGTAGAGCAGCGCCTGCTCCTCGCGGATGCGCCGTTCGGCGGTGGCGTCGGGGGCGCGGTCCGGGAGTTCGAGGCGCTCGGAGGGCCCGCGGTCGCCGCCCCAGCCGCCCTCGCCGCGTACGAAGATCTGCGCGTCGCTGGTCCACAGCGGTCCGTCGGGGTCGGCCGCCTCGGAGCGCAGCACCAGAACGGCCGCCTTGCCCTTGTCGTACACGGCGGCGACCCGGGAGGTGGAGACCGCGCGGCCGGCGACCGGGAGCGGGCGGTGCAGGGTGATCGACTGGCCGCCGTGCAGGACGGCGGCGAGGTCGATGTCGACGCCGGGGGCGGACAGGCCGCCGACGACGCCCATGCCCGCGCCCGCGACGGTGGCGAAGCTGGGCAGGACGTGGAGCCGGGATTCGAGGGTGTAGCGCAGCTCGTCGGGGTCGGTCGCCGGGACGCCCGCGCCGAGGCCCAGGTGGTAGAGCTGGACGTCCTTGTGGTCCCAGGCGATCTCGGCGCTGCGGGGCTCCGCGGCGACGGCCTTGGCGGCGTCAATGGGCATCGCGTTGCTGCTCCTTGTGGCGGGTGAAGACCTCGGCGCGGCCGTCCGCACCGTCGACCGCACCGAGGCCGTGCGGGGACCGTTCCGCCGCGCCCTCCGCCCTCCGACCGCCGGAACCGTACCGGGAACCGGAGGAAGAACGAGAACGCGTTCTAGAACGGTGATCCCCATGTATAGCCGAGCGGTGGGGAGTTGTGAACCCTCCGGGCGACCACGCCTGACGCCACGTCAGATACTGGCGGGCGAGCCCTGGCACCCAGGACATTTGTCACGGCCAGGTCCGTACGCCTGAGCCTGCCCGGGCCCCGCCCCCGCTCCGTACCTTCATGGACATGAAGACGAACGGGGAACCCGCGGTGACCTTCACCGCCGCCACCAGGACGTACGGCACCGTCCGTGCCGTCGACGGCATCGACCTGACCATCGCGCGCGGCGAGACCGTCGCCCTGCTCGGCCGCAACGGCGCGGGCAAGTCCACCGCCATCAACCTGCTCCTCGGCCTGGACGAGCCGACAACGGGCAAGGTCCGGCTGTTCGGCGACGCCCCCGCCCGCGCGGTGGCGGCCGGCCGGGTCGGCGCGATGCTCCAGGACACCCGCCCGGTTCCCCGGGTCACCGTCCGCGAACTGGTCGAGTTCGTCGCCCGCACGTACCCCGAGCCGCTGCCGGTCGACGAGGCGCTGGCGCTCGCCGGGCTCACCGAGCTGGCCGGCCGCCGCGTCGACCGGCTCTCCGGCGGCCAGGCGCAGCGGGTCCGGTTCGCGATCGCCCTCGCGGGCGATCCGGAGCTGGTCGTCCTGGACGAGCCGACCGCGGCGCTGGACGTCGAGGCGCGGGCCGCGTTCTGGGACTCGATGCGCGGCTTCGCGCGGCGCGGCAACACCGTGCTGTTCTCCACCCACTACCTGGAGGAGGCGGACGAGAACGCCGACCGGATCGTGGTCGTCGACTCGGGCCGGATCCTCGCCGACGGCACCGCCGACCAGCTGAAGCGGGCGGCGGGCGGCACGGCCGTCGCCATCGACCTGGCGGGCGGCCCGAGCGAGGGCCTGAGCGAGCTGCCGGGTGTCACGGCGCTGGAGATCCGCGGCGACCGCGCGCAGTTGCGCAGCACCGACCCGGACGCGACCGTCCGCGCGCTCGCGGCGCGCGACCTGATCCGGGGCATCGAGGTGACCCCGGTGTCCCTGAACGAGGCGTTCCTGACCCTGACCCGCGCCACCGGCGCCCCGTCCACCTCGCCCGCCTCCCCCTCCACCACCCCCGCCGATCACGACATGGAGCTGTCCCGATGATCACCGCGTACGTACGGCTCGAAGTCCGCAGGACCCTCCGTGACGCCGGGTTCGCGATCTCCTCGATCGCCATGCCGGTGATGATGTACCTCCTCTTCACCAACCTCGGCGGCCAGAACAGCGGCGAGTTCAAGACCGCCGCCATGGTCGGCATGGCGGCGTACGGCGCGCTCGGCGCGGCCCTCTCGCTCGGTACGGGCGTCGCCGAGGACAAGTCCTCCGGCTGGCTGCGGCAGCTGCGGATCACCCCGATGACCCCGGCCCAGGTGGTCGCGGGCCGGGCGCTCACCGGCACGGTCGTGGTGCTCCCGGCGATCGCCGCCGTGCTGTTCGCGGGCGGGGTGGTCAACGACGTACGGCTCGCCGGCTGGCAGTGGGCGGCGGTCGCGCTGACGCTGTGGGCGGGTTCGCTGCCGTTCACACTGCTCGGGCTCGGCAACGGCTACCGGCTCTCCGCGCAGACCACCGGCGTCGTGAACATCACCTGCAACCTGGGCCTCGCGGTGCTCGGCGGCCTGTGGTTCCCGGTGGACCTGTTCCCGCACTGGCTCGCCACCCTCTCCGCGTACACCCCGACCAACCGCTTCTCGGAGCTGGGCCGCGCGGTGACGGAGGGCGTGCTGCCGGGCGCGACGACGGTGCTGATCCTGCTGGGCTGGGCGGTGCTGTTCGGCGGGTACGCGGCGGTCTCGTACCGTCGTTCCGCACGGACGGCGTGACCCAGCACGCGCCAACGAGCGAAGAGCGAAGAGCGAAGAGCGAAGAGCGAAGAGAACGAGGGGGATCGATGCGCGACTTCCTGCGGCGCCGGGCGGAGAGCAAGGCGGGCCACGGGCCGACCGGCCTGAGTCTGCTGCCGTGGCTGCTCATGGGCCTGGGCGCGCTGTCCCACCTCATCTCGGGCGAGGCGGCGAACCCCTGGGTCGGCGGCCTGGGCCTGCTGACCTTCAACACCCTCTACATCTGGGTCGTGATGCGGGCGTTCGTCCCCGCCGCCCGTGACACCGCGCTGACCTGGTGGCTGCTCGGCACGCTCCTCGCCCTCACCTTCGCCCTCGCCATCGTGTACGGCCGTGAGTGGCTGCTGCTGTTCCCGCTCGACGGGCTCACGGTCGGCGCGGTGGTGCGGGGTGGGCGGATGCTGCGGCTGACCGCGTTCCCGCTGGTGGCGGGGGTGGCGGTGGTGACGATCTGGCGGGACGGCTGGGACTCGTTCGGGATCGTGTACGGGACGTTCATCTCGACCATGGTGACGGCGGCGATCCTGGCGCTGAGCGAGACCGTGCAGGAACTGCGCGCGACCCGGGAGGAACTGGCCCGCACGGCGGTCGAGAAGGAGCGCCTGCGGTTCTCCCGGGACCTGCACGACCTGCTCGGCCACACCCTGTCGGTGATCGTGGTGAAGGCGGAGGCGGCCCGGCGCCTCGCGCCGCGCGATCTGGACGCGGCCCTTGCGCAGGTCGGGGACATCGAGACGGTCGGGCGGCAGGCGCTGACGGAGATCCGGGAGGCGGTGACGGGGTACCGCGAGACCTCGCTCGCGACCGAGCTCGACCGGGCGCGTGACGTGCTGACCTCGGCGGGCATCGAGCCGGTGGTCCGCCAGTCGGGTCCGCCGCTCGAACCGCGGACGGCGGCGCTGCTGAGCTGGGTGGTGCGGGAGTCGGCGACCAACGCGGTACGGCACAGCGGCGCGACCCGCTGCGAGATCGAGGTGGGCGGCTCGGCCGAGCGGGTGCGGCTGACGGTGACGGACGACGGGCGGGGTACGGGGTCGGGCACCCCGGGCAGCGGGCTGCTCGGCCTGCGGGAGCGGGTCGCGGCGGCGGGCGGGACGCTTGAGGCGGGCCCGGGGCCGCGCGGCGGGTTCCGGGTGACGGCGGAGCTGCCGGTGGAGGAGGCCGGGGCGGCGGACGGGGTTCTGGGACGGGCCGCTGAGGCGAACGACTGCTGAGACGAACGGCCGCTGCCGGGGCGGATGCTGACGGGGCGGCCGCCGAGGCGCGAACGACCGCTGACAAAGCGGCCTTTCGGGAGGATCCGTACGGCGGATTTTTCTGTCCGGATATCGACGCTACCGGGGGAACACCGCGCCGACGCATGCCGGTTCACGGAATGCAACCGCCAGTAGGGCAAGGAGATTCCCGTGCGCATTCTGTTCACCGGTCCGGCCGCGGCCGGCCATCTGTTCCCGATGATCCCGACCGCGCAGGCGCTGCGCGCCGCGGGCCACGAGGTGCTGTTCGCCGGTTCACGGCCGTTGGCGTCGTTGCGCGAGGCGGGGTTCCCGATCGTGGAGATCGGCGACGGGCGCTCCCCCCGGGAGGTGATCGAGCAGACCGGGGAGGGCGTGGGTTATGTGTCGCCCGACATGACGACGGAGGAGATCCTCGACCGGGCGGCCCGGATGTTCGCGAAGGTGTCCCGCCCGACCGTGTGCGGGCTCCTGGACGTCGCTGAGAGCTGGGGCCCCGACCTGCTGATCCACGACTCCTTCCAGGCGTCCGCCACGCTGGTCGCGGCGAAGCTGAAGATCCCGTCGGCGATCCAGAACTTCGGCGTCACGTCCGGGCTCGACATGGCGCGGCGCCTCGCGGCCAACTTCGTCGAGGTGTACGAGGCGTACGGCGTGGCCGGACCCGCCGAAGCCACCCCGCTGGACATCGTGCCCGCCTCGCTCGGCGGCGACGTCGGCAGCCTGCGGATGCGCTACGTCCCGTACAACGGCGGCGGTTTCGTCCCCGCCGAGCTGCTGCGCCGGGGCGAGCGGCCGCGGGTCGCGGTGACGCTGGGCACGGTGCTCACGGAGATGGACGGGGTGCGGTCGATCGTCCGGCTGATGGAGGCGGCGGCGTCGGTGGACGCCGAGTTCCTGCTCGCGGTCGGTGACGCCGACCTCGGCCCGCTGGGCACCCTGCCCGACAATGTGCGCCCGCTGCCGTGGGTGCCGCTCGCGGAGCTCCTGACGACCTCCGACGCGCTGATCCACCACGGCGGTTCGGGCACGATGCTCACCGCTCTGCAGGCCGGCATCCCGCAGCTCCTGCTGCCGCAGGGCGCCGACCACTTCACCAACACCGACGCCCTGACCGCGACCGGCGCCGCCCTGACGTCCGCGTCCGACGCCGTGGACACGGCGCTGCTCGCCCGCCTCACGGGGGACGCGGACGTGCGCGAGGCGGCGCTCCGGCTCCAGGCGGAGAACGCCGCGCTGCCGACCCCGGCGGATTCGGTCCCGGCGCTGGAGTCGCTGGCGGCCTCGTAGTCGGACCTCGGGCGGATCCGGCCCGGATCCGGCGCGGATTCGGCGCTGGTCCAGTGCGGACCCGGTGCTGATCCGGTGTGGACCCGGCGCTGATCCAGTGTGGACCCGATGCGGATCCGGTGCGGATTCGGTGGCGACGACCGGGATCAGGCCAGTTTGAGGCCGGGCCCGGGGCGTGCCCTCCGCCACAGCGGGGAGGGCACGCCGAAGATCGTTCGCGGAGCGGGCCGGTTCTGGGCGGAGGATTTCATTCCGCACCCTCCGGAGAACCCCTCCACAGCAAGATCATCTTGCTTCAACTTTGCACTATTCGGGGAAGGTTGTCCGCTTCGCGCCCAACCCATTCGATCAGATTTCCGACACGCCGGACCCCCGGGATACCAGTGGAACACACCGGGGGCATATGACCAACCCCCGGTGGCTGCATCAGCACAGCCATGAGGGGGTTCTTCATGTCCCGTTCCACCACCATCACGCGTCGCAAGGCCCTGGGGGTCGCGGCCGGCGCCGCCGGCGCCGCCGCGGGTCTCGCCCTGGCGGGCCCGGCCCTCGCCGAGGCGGCCACTTCCCCGGCCACCAGCCCGGCCACGGACCCGGCGCCCGCGCCCGGCCCCTTCGACGAGGTGTACCTCGGCCGCCGCATCAAGGGCACCCCGGCGTCGTCCGGCGGCGGCCACCACGGCGGCCACGGCGGCGGTCACGAGGGCCACGGCGGCGGCTACACCGTCACGATCGACGGCGCGGAACTCCACGTCATGCAGAACGCGGACGGCACCTGGATCAGCGTGATCACCCATTACGAGCCCGTCGCCTCGCCCAAGGCGGCCGCGCGCGCGGCCGTACGGGAGCTCCAGGGCGCGCCGCTCGTCCCGCTGACCGTCCCCGCTCTCTGAGCGTTCCCGCCACCTGGGCGGGCTCGCCCGTCGAGCGTTCCCGCCGTCCGATCGGAGCCGTACACCACCATGACCATACGCAAGAACCAGGCCACGCTGACCGCCGACGAGAAGCGGCGGTTCATCGCCGCGCTGCTCGAGCTGAAGCGCTCGGGCCGCTACGACACCTTCGTCACCACCCACAACGCCTTCATCATGAGCGACACGGACAGCGGGGACCGGGTGGGGCACCGCTCGCCGTCGTTCCTGCCCTGGCACCGGCGTTTCCTGCTGGAGTTCGAGCAGGCGCTGCAGTCGGTGGACGCGACGGTCGCCCTCCCCTACTGGGACTGGACGGCCGACCGCACCTCCCGGTCCTCCCTCTGGGCCCCCGACTTCCTCGGCGGCACCGGCCGGGCCCGCGACGGACAGGTCACCGACGGCGCGTTCGCCCGCACCGGCAACCGCTGGACGATCACCGTCCGGGTGGACGGCCGCGACTACCTCCGCCGCGACCTGGGCGCGGGCGGGCGCCAGCTCCCGACGCGGGCCGAGGTGGACTCGGTGCTGGCGATGGAGACGTACGACATGGCGCCCTGGAACAGCGCGTCGGACGGCTTCCGCAACCACCTGGAGGGCTGGCGCGGGGTCAACCTGCACAACCGCGTCCATGTGTGGGTGGGCGGCCAGATGGCGACCGGCGTCTCCCCCAACGACCCGGTGTTCTGGCTGCACCACGCCTTCATCGACAAGCTGTGGGCGGACTGGCAGGCCCGCCACCCGCGTTCGCCGTACCTCCCGGCGGCGGGCACGGCGAACGTCGTCGACCTCAACGACACCATGCGGCCGTGGAACGACGTGACCCCGGCGGACCTGCTCGACCACACCCGCCACTACACGTTCGACACGGCGGCGTAGGGGTCGCTCCGGGGAGGGGGAGGGGCGAGGTCAGCCGATCTGGCTGACGGAGTCGTTCCCGCCGATGGTGACGTCCCCGCCGTCACCGCCACCGGCGTGGCCGGGGCCATGGCCGTGGCTGTGGCCGTGGCCGGGCGTCAGGAGCCCGAGCAGCGGCACGTCGGGGGCGGGGGCGGCCAGCGTCTGCCCACCGCCCCCGCCCAGGGCGAGGGCGGTCATGCCGACGACGGTGGTGACCAGGGCGAGCGCGGCGCCGCCGCGGGCCCCTCGGTTCAGGTGGCTGTTCATACCCCGCCCAACGACACCCCGCCCGTCCCGGATGCGCCGGGCCCCCTGATTTTCACCGGTGGTTGGCCTGCTGGACGTATAAGGTGCTGCCGCTGCCTGTGCGGAACGGTCCGCCGCAGGTCACGAGGGGGAAGCATGAGAAAGCTGTGGGCCTGCGGCCTGGTCCTGGGCATGGCCGGTCTCGTCGGGTGCGCGGGCGGGTCGGGCGGGTCGGGGGGCGCGTCGGACGCCTCCGACACGTCGAAGAACTCGGCGTCGCCCAGCGCGAAGCCGTCGCCCGCCGTGACCCTCACCATCAGCGGCTCGCTCGCCGTGGAGCTGCCCACCGGCAAGGGCCCCGCCGACGGCGAGCGGTGCAAGGCCCCGTCGGGTTCCAGGCTGAAGGCCGGGGCGAAGGTCCGCGTGACGGACAGCGGCGGCAAGGTCCTGGGCTCCGACCGGCTGAACCCGGGCACGGCCTTCGGCAGCAGCACCTTGATGCTGTGCAGGTTCCCCGTCTCCTTCAAGGTACCGGGGGCGTCCGCCACGTACGTGCTGAGCGTCGAGGGCTTCCCGCCGTTGACGTACACCCGCGAGGACATCCGGCGCGGGCTCGACCTCTGGGAGTCCGACGGCAAGCTCGAACCCCAGTAGGTCCCGGCGGGTTGTCCTGCTAATCCCACTTGTACCCGTCGCCGAAGTTCAGGGTGTGCTCCAGGACGTCCTCCAGCGGGTCGTCGATCTGGCCGGTGCTGATGAGGGCGACCACGGGTGAGTCGTGGGTGTCGCCGGAGTCCGCGACGGCGGTTCCGGCGGCGCCCGCGCCGAGGGCGAGGACGAGGGACGCGACAGTCATGATCTTCTTCATGACTCGATCAACGAAGCAACCCGCCGCACGATGCGCCCGATCACCCGGATCCCCCACCCGCCCCTTTCCCAACGCTTCCCGACGGGCCCCAACCCCGGCCCCGCCCTACCCTGTTCCCGTGAACGAGATGCCGCAGGACCACCGGCCCCAGAAGTGCACCCGCGTCCTCCTCGCCGAGGACCAGGGCATGATGCGCGGCGCGCTCGCGCTGCTGCTCGGCATGGAGCCGGACCTGGAGGTCGTCGCGCAGGTCGGCCGCGGCGACGAGATCGTGCCGACGGCCCTGATGACCCGGCCCGACGTGGCACTCCTCGACATCGAGCTGCCGGGCCGCTCCGGCCTCGACGCGGCGGCCGACCTGCGCGACGAGGTCCCCGACTGCCGGGTCCTGATCCTCACGACCTTCGGCCGCCCCGGCTATCTCCGCCGTGCGATGGAGGCGGGCGCGGCCGGCTTCCTGGTCAAGGACGGCCCGGTCGAGGACCTGGCCGAGGCCATCCGCCAGGCCCTGCGCGGCGAAACGGTCATCGACCCGGCCCTCGCGGCCGCCGCCCTCAGCGCGGGCCCCAACCCCCTGACCGCCCGCGAACGCGAGGCCCTCGGCGCCTCGGTGGACGGCGCGACGATCGCGGACATCGCGACGAAGCTCCACCTCTCCGAGTCGACGGTCCGCAACTACCTCTCCTCGGCGATCGGCAAGACGGGCACCCGCAACCGCATGGAGGCGGTCCGGGCGGCCCGCCAGCAGGGCTGGCTCTGAGCCCGGACGGCGACCGTCCACGCGAAGGGTCACCGCCCCCCGTCGGCGCCCGGCGCGTTTCAGCCTCGTCGGCGCATCGATGTCCGGTCCGAGTGAACGCTTGATCAGGAAGCGCCCGTCGGCGGGGTAGGGGCCTGCAGGAGGTACTTGAAACGCAGTTGCCCCTCTCACGAAAAGAGGGGCAACCACTCCAACTCGAGTTGAATCAACTAACGCGCGACTGAATATTCAGCACACCAATACAACTCATTCAATTGAAGTGAAATCCGGCACCCCTTCGAGCGCACCAGGATCGCCGAACGAGTAGAATTCACCCGCACGCGTCGCACCAGCCCGGGAAATCCTGACCCCATGAAGGCAAGTGCCGCACCAGAAGAGTGCGTAGCCAACCCGCTCGGTCGGGTCACCAATATATCGCAAGTGAAGCTCAAGCGACCCGCATTTCGGACACACGACGTGATCCTCGTCGACAAAATTTGCCATGGCCGAGAGCCAAAGACTCCTCTTGCTTCTCTTCATCAAGGAGTCCCTCCCCCATTTCGCATCTGATACGTATACCAGAAGCCATCCTCGCTACCCCACGCCGCCGCTTCCCTCAAATCCGCATCCACCGTATCAATCGGCTGTCCATGCAACCTTAGCTGCATCACGTGCGTCCGCTCATGACCAATGGTTTTCACGAGATTTTCGGGATCCCTGAATGCCTCCGGATAGAAAGCCATCTGCTGCGTTTCCGGATTCGTATGCCCATACATAGGCTTCCCTACAAGTTCAGGGTTTCGCTCGATCCTGAACTTTGTGCCCGCTAGCGAAATATCAGCCTCCTTTGCATACTGCTTCACTGACCTCCTGGTCATCGGAATACTCAACCCCGAGTACTCACCAAGGTTACCTCCTCGCCGGTACAGCAAGGAGGTGAACGTCTTCCCAGCGGCCACCTCCGGAGCCACTGGACCAAGCGGAACTCCAGCCAGTATCCCGCCGTGCTCTACTCCCATCCCGAAGCTGGCCGAAGTCAAGTCCGCACCATTATCGGCGAACTCCTTGGCGGTCGCCTCACCTGCACATTCAACCGACCCGAAGAGCTTGAACAAATTACAACTGAAAGTAAGCGTCTCGACGGCCCCCGTGACAATTCCAGCCAAGTAGTCACGATCATCACCAACGGGCTGATTGGTCCGCTTACTCTTGCACGAAAATCGGTTGCAGCTTACTTCAGTGTTAGCAGGCTTACTGGTGGTCGTACCGTCGGCTCCGGTCACCGCGACAAGTGAATTTCCGGGGAAGGCGGGGGGCTTGCTGGTTGTCGGGGTACACGAGTTCCCATAGGCGCTACACACCTCCCGCAGCCCCGTCGGGTCCGAAGACGTCGCCGGGTGCTGGTTCGCGTAGCTGTAGCCGTTCAGCGACTGGTGCTGGTCGGTGGAGAGCAGCGGGTCCACACTGATGAACTGGCCGATCGACGGGTCGTACTCGCGAGCCCCTATGTGCGTCAGGCCCGTCGTCCTGTCCGCCGTCTTGTCCAGGAAACCGCGGTCCGTCAGCCAGGGGCCGGTCGAGCCGCCGCGCTCCGCGCCGAACGGCGTCATGAAGCGCTTGGTGATCTTCTGGTCGGTGTCCGCGCCGATCGCCAGGCTCTGGGTGCCGTGCTGGTCCCCGGCCAGGAACTGGACCTGGGCGGTGCCGGACTGGTTGGTGCGGACGGCGATCGCGCTGCTGCCCACCGTGTAGGTGCGCTGTGCCCAGGCCGTGGTGCCCTTGACGTGCAGCTCCGTCGCACCCGCGTACAGGACGCGCTCGCCGTCCTGCGTGTTGCGGATCAGCAGGGTGCCGTCGGCGTCATAGATGTAGTCCGTGGTCTTGCTCGACTCCACCAGCTGGGAGAGCCGGCCCTCCGCCGACCACTTCAGGTCCTGCTGCCCCGTCGCCCCGGGCCGCTTGCTCGTGTTGCCCGCGGTGTCGTACTCGTACAGCTTGTCCGCCTTGGCGTCAGCCGTACCGCACGCGGATCGGCTGGTCGTGAACGCCAGAGCGTGCGGCTGGGTCGGCGAGGTGTAGCAGTACCTCGTCGTGGTGTCGGCCGCTGTGGTGTGCTGCGTCTCGGTCTCGCGCTGGCCCGCCTGGTTGTAGGTGTACGACGTCCAGTAGGGAGCCGGGCCGCCCAGAGTGCCCGCGCCGCGCGCGTCGGAGCACTTCTCGGACGCCGGGGTCCACGCCTCGGTCATGCGGCGGTAGCCGTCATAGGCGAAGCACTGCGTCTCGGACTTGGCCGTCCCGCCGAGTGTGCTGGGGTCGGCGATGGACGTCACGTTGCCGGCCTGGTCGTAGCCGTAGCCGAGGGCTTGCGGCATCCACGGGTGGGTCTCGTCCGTGACGTTGCTCGTGAGGAGCCGGTCGGTGCCCTTCTCATAGGTGTTGGTCACGTAGACGTTCCGGTCTCCCGGGCCGCCACGCCCCAGCTTGAGCTGGGCGACCTGCCCCAGAGCCGTGTAGTCCACGTTCAGCAGGTACTTGCTGAGCCCCTGGAGCTGCGTGACCTGTCCCAGGTCGCCGTAGCCGTACTCGAGGGTCTCGCCGGGGAGGCCGCCGAGCGCCGGCTCCGAGGTGCTGCCGATGGTGCCGTCGACGCGGTAGCCGGTCTTGTAGCTCAGCGTCGCCGGCTGGCCCGCCTTCACGAGGGCGTCCTCGGCGGGGAGCTGCAGCTCCGTCTCCTTCACGCGGCCCAGCTCGTCGTACTCCTTGACGCGCTTGGTGTACTGCGTGCCCTGCTCGCCCCCGACGAAGCGGGTCGACGCCGTGGGCAGGCCCTTCATCGGCACGTCGTACGTACGCCGCGTCAGCAGCGTCTTCGTCGTGTCGTCGAGGGACCAGGTGTCGGTGGGCCTGCCGAGATTGTCGTAGGCGCTCAGGACCGTCTTGCCGCCGGTGGTCGACTTCACGACACGGTCGAGCACGTCGTACTCGGTCGTGGTCGGTCCCTTGTCGGGGTCCGTCGCCGTCTTCTGCCGGCCGAAGAGGTCGTAGGTGTAGCTCCACGTGGCCGAGTCGGGCCCGATGACCTTGGCCTGCTTGCCGTCCGGGGTGTACGCGAACTTCGTGGAGGTGTACGCGTTGCCGAGGGTGGCCCCGTACGCCTGGTCCGCAGGGTCCGCACCGGCGTACTCGCGGGTCTCCACGGTCCGTCCGAACGCGTCCACGATGGTGCGGGTCGCGGTCCCGCCGTCGAGGGCGGTGGTGGCAGTGGAGTCACCGGTGTAGCTGGTCCTGGTGGTCCACTGCTTCACGCCCAGGATGTAGAGACTGCTGGACGTGGCCCGCTCGGCGCCGTCGAAGACGGTCTCCGTCTGCTTGGGAGCCCCTCCGTACTCGGCCCGTGCGTAGGAGCCGTTGGGCGTGGTGGTCGGGTCGAGGATGTCGGCGTACGCCTCGTAGGCGAGGCCACGGGTGTCGTAGCGCGTGTCCGTGAGCAGACGGCCGCCCTGCGGTGTGGGGGACTGGGTCTGCAACGGCCGCAGCAACGCGTCGTAGATCGCGTAGGTGGTGGTGTACGTCGTGCCGTCGGCCTTGAGCGCCGAGGACGAGACCCAGGACTGCTGCTTGGCGTTGCCGACGAAGTACGTGTAGGTGCTGTTGGGCGACTGGCTGCCGCGGATGCGGTTGGGCAGCCAGACGTCCGTCAGGCGTCCCAGCGCGTCGTAGGCGAGCTCGGTCTTCTTCTGGTTGGCGTCGTAACTGCGCAGCGTGAGACCGCGGCGCGGGTCGAGGTAGTTGAAGGTCTTGTGGGTGGCCGGGTTCGTGACCGAGGTCATGGTCAGCGGTCCCGCCTCGGCGGGGGTGTACGCCGTGGTGGCCGACTTGTCGTCGGCGTTGGTCACCGTGGTCGGCCGCCCGAGCTTGTCGTAGGCGGTCGCGCCGAGTTTCTGCCACTTGATCGGGGTGGCGTACTCCTTCGCCCGCCCGGTCCACGTGACGAGCCCCTTGGTCGGCTTCATCGTGTCGGACCAGGTGAGGCCGTCGTACGCGGTGGCGACGTCGGACAGGACGCTGCCGCGGGTCCCGTCGGTGTTGGCGAGCTTCGGTGCGGTCGCGGCGTATCCGCAGGCCAGGGCCACGGTGCGGACCCGCGACACGAGCCCGGTGAGACCCACAGCGTCGTTGCGCGCGTATGTGGTCTCGGTGCAGGTCTCGTCGCCGGACTTCGCGAGGTCCCCTGAATCGAGGGTCTCGGTGGCCATGCCGTAGCTGTCGAACGTGCGGGTCTCCGTCGCCCGGGAACGCCAGCTGTCCGTCGCGGTCAGGTAGGTGGACTTCGTCGTCTTCTTCGTACGGACGAATCGGGCGACGTGATCGCCGGCGTCCGGCACATCGGTCTGGCGCGCCGTCTCGGCCGACCAGGGGTCGTTCACCGTCACCTCGATCGGGCTCGCGCCGTTGTAGGTGACCTGCTCACGGAGCATGCCCGAGTAGGCGTCGCTGTCCACGATGGACGGGATGGCGATGGCCGGCTCGGCGAGCTTGGCGAGCGAGACGGACTTGGTCGTGCCGTCCTTGTTGGGGTCCCCGTGCATGCCCTGCATGAACAGCGACACCGTCTTGGAACGGACGGGCTCGTTGCGTGATCCCTTGTGGACGGTGACCTCGCGGTAGCCCCGCCAGTCGGACCAGGTGCGCTCGGCCTTCGGCGTCATCGGGTCGTCGCTGTAGTGCCAGGCGGGACCGCTGTACACGTACTCGTTCTCGACGGCACCGTTCTGGAACGCGGGGTCCGTGGTCGTCACGCCGAGGACGCGGTACTTGTGGAACCAGTCGATGGACGCTTCGGAGGAGCCGTTGATGTTCCAGAACTGCGGGTAGCAGTTGCGGGTGTTGGTGTCGGGCGCGGCGGTCAGCACCTTGCTGCGCACGCACTCCGGGGCGGACATCGTGACGGTGGTGATGGCGCCCGTCTCCGAGGTGATGGTGGAGATGCGCGGCCGGGACATCGGCAGGATGTTTTCCGTTGCGTCGACCCGGTTCTCGCGCAGGATGTACGTGAAGGTGATCGGCTGGATCGCGATCATCTGACCGGCCTTCGCCCACCGCTTGATCGCGCTGAGGGTCAGGACCTGGTCGGACGAGTCGCCGATGTCTCCGCCGTCCTTGTACTCCTGGACGAAGTCCCAGGCGTCGACGGTGTCGTACGCCTTGGTCGTGCTGTTCCACGAGTAGGTGTCGATGCCGGTCAGCCGCTTGCGGCTGAAGAAGGACGCGGAGGACGAACGGCAGTCGGTGGAGTCCTTCGCGCAGATCGCGTCGAAGGGCACGTCCGGCCAGTTCTCGGCGGTGTCCTTGGTCAGGGACGTGCAGTCCGCCGCCGTGCACCGCTCGGCATAGCCGAACGTCACCTTGGCGTCGGCGTCGTCGGTGAACAGGGCACCCGCCCGGAGGCCGTACTTGATCTCCGCCAGGGTGCCGCCACGCACGTACTCGGTGTCGGCCTTGGTGGCCTTGTTCTTCTTGTAGTAGTTCTTCTCGGCCGTGTACCAGTACGTGGCCGCGTTGCCGCGGGTGTCCTCGACGCGGTCGAGGTTCCACCGCCACGCCTGGTTCAGCGACCGGTCGGCGAACGCGGTTCCCTTGTCGTATCCCGGCTCGCCCGAGTCGTCGCCGAAAACGGGCACGGTCCAGGTCGAGTTGGTCCGCTGGGTGGTCGCGTCGGGCAGCTTGTTCTGCCCGAACACGTACGTGGTGCCGTCCCCGGTGACGACCGTCCAGTACTCGCCGTTGTCGTCGCCGTTGTCGGCTCCGGTGCCGCGGGTCACGGTCGAGGCGTCGTCGTTCTCCAGCTTCCACACGTCGGCGGTGGAGGTCTTGACGAGCCGCGAGGACTTCCCGTTCAGCACCAGACGGGCGTTGTCGTACTTCCAGCAGCGGTCGAACACGTCGTCGTGTTCGTCGTCGTCGCAGCTGCCGTACGCCCTCTCGATGTACGACTCGGTGAGGGAGAAGCCCTCACCGACCGAGGTGGCCTGGTTGTTGGTGGTCGCGGTCCGGCCGTCGACGCTTCCGGAGTCGTACGACAGCGTCAGGGACGGCGTGGGTCCGGCGGCCGCGGGCGGCAGCGTGAAGCCGTACGACCAGGTGAACGAGCCCGAGTTGTTCCCGGCGCTCCAGGACGAGGACGAGGACAGCGGGGTGGCGCTGTAGTTGCCGGTGCCCTTGGGGGACGCACCGCTGCCGGAGTCGGAGGCGGTCAGTGCCAGGACGGTCGCCCCGGGGGCCGACGAGCCGAGCTGGGTGGTCGGACCCGCGTCCGTTCGGGCGATCGGTACCTCGGCGGAGACCGTCTGGGTCTTGGTGTCGTTGCTCGAGGTCAGCGGGATCTCAGTGCGGCATTCGGCCTTCTCCGGAGTGGTCAGGGCACAGGCCGGGAGCTGGACGAGGCCCAGCCGGCCGGACCAGCCGCCGCCGACCGCCGAAGCGAACGCACCGTATCCGACGCTGATGCGAGCGGTACCGGTGTCATCGGCCGCCGCGGTCAGCACGACGCCGTTGATCCCGAGCTTGTCCGCGATCGCCCGGTCCAGCACCTTGATCGTGGTGTCGGCGCCGGTGTCGAGAGCCGAGGCGGCCGTGCCGGGCGTCAGGGCGACCGGCAGGCCGCCGGGCGCGGCCCGGCCGCCGGTCCGGCCGGCGAGGGTGATGTCGGCGGTGCCGGCCTTCGGCCAGGTCGACCGGCGCAGCTCGGCGCGGGCCCGGTCGGCCTGCGCCTTGTTCTCCCGCAGTTCGCGCGTGACCTGCTGCCGCGCCTTGTTCAGCGCCGCAGCGGTGTACGGCGTGACCTTGCTGGCGTGCTGTTCGGGAAGTGCCAGGCGGCCCAGCCCCCTGCCGCCGTCATCGGCGACGACGGGGGTGAGCCCGAGCGGGACCGACAGCGAGAGGGCCAGCGGCACCACGACCAGCGCGCGTCGGCGCAGATCGTGGCGTTTCCCTCTCGTGCGGCCGAATCTTCCTATGCCAATGCGTATACGCACAGATTTCCCCACCCGATGAGATTCGTGAGAGACGAATGCCCCGTGCTCGACCGCACGGAAGCTCGATCGGGTGGCGCCGCGAAGGCGGCACCACCCGATCAGTTGTGTGACGTGCCGATCAGGACCCGATCTGGGCGTCGAGCTGGTCCTCGTGGTTCATGGCCCCCGCCCAGACCCGGAGGTCGGAGATCCGCGCGGGCAGGAAGTGCTTCCAGACCCCGCCGGTCATGCCCTTGGCCACCGCGAACTCGCCACTGCCCAGGGCGGCGGTGTAGTCGCCGGGCTCAGCGTCGGCCGAGGTGCCCACGCGCAGCGTGACCTTCTTCTCCTGGGCGTCGAAGATCCCGACCAGGCGTACGGAGGTGTCGAGCACCGCCTTCGACGTGGACTGGACCCCGTCGAAACTTCCGTCGGCGTTGACGCGCCCGAACTGCCAGAACCCGACCGGAACGGTCTTTCCCTCGCCCGGCTGCGGCTCCGGCTCGTCGTCTTCGGAGACGACCTCCGTGCCGGTCACCTTGAACCAGAGTCCCCAGGAGGAGCCGTTCGCGGTGCGCTGACCGACGATCTGGCCCACATACCCCACGCCGTTCTGGAGCGCCTTGGCGCTGTCCACGGCGACCTCGCTCGTGACGGTGAACGATCCCGCGTCGTCGACCAGTGGGCCCGCGGTGGTCGCGGCGTCGTCCACACCGTCGAACTCGATGGCGGAGTCCTTGACGGACCCGCCGCCCTGCAACGTCAGCGCCCGGTCGTAGCCGGAGGTCGTGTCGGTGACGGTGGTGCCGGAGACTCCGGACGCGTTCCAGTCGGCGACCAGTTCGGCGGCCTGGAAGCCACCGGGAAGCAGGGTCCGGGCCTCGTCCGCGATCTCCGCGTCCGTCAGGGCCCGCTGCCAGACGGCGACTTCGTCGAGGGAACCCTTCCAGTAGTCGTAGTACGCCTGCCGCCAGGTGACGCGACCGATCTGAAGTCCACCGGTCGACGCCCACGAGGAAGCGACCGCCTTAGTGCCCTGCAGCTCCCCGTTCACGTAGAGCTTGATCTGCTTCGTCGCCTGGTTGTAAACGGCCGCCAGATGCGTCCAGGCCCCGATGGCCGCAGGACGCTTTGCGGTGATGATCTGGTTGCTGATGTCACCGTCGGACGCGTCCCTGGGAGAAGTCCGCAGTTCCCAGGTCTTCGAGTCCGACCGGTATCCCAGGTAGAAGGCGCTGTACCACGTGCCGTTCTGTCCGAGGGCTGTGTAGTTGCGCGCTCCGTCGTCCAGTCGGACCCACGCCGAAGCGGTGTACGAGGCTTCCGTCTGAACCACGGGTGCGACGGTCGAGGCGTAACCGTCGGTCCCCGACAGTGCCAGCCCCTTGTCGGTGACAGGCTTGGCCAGCGGCCCGTTCGCGTCACGGGTGATGAGGCCACGTCGTCCCCGACCGTCGCGGGTCACCGTGCCCGTCAGCGTCGCCGGCGAGGAACCGCCGATCTCCGAGGCGTCAAGGGCCGCGCCGGACTCCTCGTCGAAGCTCCAACGCGCGACCGCCGCCTCGCCGCTCGACACCTTGAACTCGACGAAGGCCGAAGCGCCAGGGCGCCCCAGCGTGTCCACGCCACGCACCTCGAGCTGGTACGTCCCCTTCGACGGCGGAGTCACCGCCGCCTTGGGGGCGCCACCGTTGATCGAACTCCACGCCGTGGCCCCGGTCGTGCGGTACTGGTACGACTTGTTCGTGTCACCGGCCGCGGGACGGAACGTGAAGAACCCGGTCACACCGGGAGCTCCGGCCTCGGGACAGTCGTTGACCAGGCATTCCTTGTACGGGCCGTTGAGCTCGACCGAAGGCCGCTTGGGCGCGGTCGGGTCCACCTTGAAGTAGCACCAGCTGGTGTAGCCCGAGGACTGGGAGTACGTCCCGTCGTCGTAGAGCGCCTGGGTGAGGGACGCGTAGCGGTGCAGCGGCCCTTCGGCGAGCGGCTTGCCCCAGCTGGTCGTGGCCTTGACGTTGTCGCCGATGGAGTTCGTGCCGGTGGGGCTGCTGATGCCTGAACCGGACCAGGTCTTGTCCGCGGCCTGGGTCTCGATCCGGAACCACGCGCGCAGCTTGGCGCCCGCCTCGCCGCCGGGTGCCGTCTGCGGCGTGGAGGTGAGGGTGGGCGTGGGGTCGGAGATGATCCGCGGGTCGGCGTCGTTGGTGCTGCAGGCCGCCGCCGAGCCGGTGACGATGCCGACGTTCGTCGGCTTGGCCGGGTACGCGACGTAGGCGACGCGGAGGACGGCGTCGTTCCTGAACCGCTTCCAGGCGGTGGGGTCGTTCTCTTCGTGGGCGCGCAGCTCCAGCGTCAGGCGCGAGAACTTGCCGGCGGCGAAGTCACGCACCGTCGGAGTGAGGTTCTCGTTCGTCTCCGAGGGGCTGTCGTTGAACTCGATCGGAGCGTCCGGAGCCGGCTCGGGACAGTTGTTCCCGCGCCCTGCCGACACGTTCACGTCCACCAGCCAGTCCAGTTCCTTCGGCCGGGAGGCCCAGGTCGTGGAGGAGGAGATGTTGTCGGTACGGACCAGGTCGACCAGTCGCGGTTCGCACTGGTACGCCCACGGCTCGGTCACCGCGAACGTCGCGTCGAGCACCCGCTTGCCCTTGAGGCTGTCCGGCGCGAACTCGAAGTAGAGGCGCTGCACATAGCCGTTTCCACAGTAGGCATTGCTCGTGCTGCCGCACAGGCCCATGCCCCGGCCATTGTTGTCCTTGTCGTTGTCCCAGCCGTAGGACGTCGTCCCGTGGCTGTTCAGCAGGGTGCGCTCCGCCTCGCCCCAGGTCACGGTCGGGTCGATGAACAGCGGGTAGGCCGCCGTGTCGGTCTCGGCGAGCATCGCTCCGTCCGGCACCACGGACACGGTGCCGGTGCCGAGCCTGACCGGCATCACGGACACCTTGTCGCCCGCCCCCGGGGCCGTGCCCGCGCCCGCTGCCTGCGCCTCCGCCCGGAGCGCGTCGGTCGCCCGCGCGTCCTGCGCGGGCTCCTCCGACCTCTGGGCCGTCGACTTCTGCGCCGTCGACTTCTGCGCCGCCTTCCGCGTCCCCGCGGAGGCGGAGAGTGTCTTGCCCGCCGAGTTCCACATCACGGCGGAAGGCGAACGGAAGACCGTGCGTCCGGCCGCGTCGACCGCGTTCAGGGTGCTCGCCGCACCCTCGCGCACCTGGAGTCCCTTGGTCTTCAGACCGAAGGTCAGCTCCTTGAGCCGCGGGTTCGCCGCGGCCTTCGGCGTCTTGACCACCAGCACGTGCTGGAAGCTCTCGACGGTGGCGGTCACCTTGAGGTCGACGTCCGGAAGCACGTCGTGGTAGACGGCGTGGTTGCCGTCGAGGACCGGTGCCGGCAGGGCACCGCCCTGCCAGGCGAGCTCCAGCGTGTGCCCCTGCTCCTCGATCACCGCGAGCGGATCGGTGGAGCCGCCCCGCGAAAAACTCATCGCCGCCGAGGCCGCCTTGGGGCCGATCGTGCCGTCGGCGCGACGCTCGAGCGTCGCATCCGGCTCCTGCCAGCCGCCGCCCGGCTTCGTCACTCGGACGGGTACGGCTGACTCCTCCAAGGTGAAGCTGTAGCCGTCAGGGTTGGCGAAGACCGTTGTCCGTTCCCCGCGCTCCCCCTCCACCTCCACCTGGCTGCCGGACGCCTTGGCCTGCTCAAGGGCCTGACGGCCCTCGTCCTCGGACGAAACGGACTCCGACGTCTGCGGCGCCTGCTGCGCGGCCTGGGCCGCCGGAACGTGCAGCACCGAGCCGGTCGCCAGGACAGCCAGCACCGCCATCGATCTGCGGGCACGCCAAGGCGCCCACCTTCTCTTCACAATCCCCACCCCTGTTCATGCTGCATACGCAACAACGGGGTACCCAATGACGCCGCTTCAGGCCAGGTCAACCGAATTGTGGAGAGTCTGGCAAGTCACCGAAGTTTCCATGCGGTTCTCCCCCCGGATGTCCCGATTGCGCTTTCCCCACTCCTTCACCGGGCGGGGTGTCCCTCCCGCCCCTCCCGCCGTTCCCGCCCCGGCAGCCACACCGCCATCACGCCCGCCGTCACCACCAGCACCCCCGCCGCCACCCGGAACGCCATCGCGTAACCCGAGGTCAGGGCCTCGGCCGAGGTCGATCCCGCCGTGGTCGAGGCGGCGACCGTGGAGAGGATGGCGAGGCCGAGGGCGCCGCCCATGGTGCGGGAGGTGTTGATGAGGCCGGAGGCGAGGCCCGCCTCGGCGGGTGGGGCCTGGGTGGTGGCGAGGACCGCGAGGGGGGTGGAGGCGATGCCGATGCCGAACATCATCAGGATGCCCGGGAGCAGGATGGTGGTCGCGTAGGTGCCGTCGGCGGTCATCGTGGACTGCCAGGCGAAGCCCGCCGCCGCGATCAGCGCGCCGGTCACGGCGACCCGGCGGGCGCCGAAGCGGGGCAGCAGGCGGGGGGCCAGTTTGGAGCCCGCGATGACGCTGACGGAGCTCGGGACCAGGGCCAGGCCCGCGGCCAGCGGCCCGTACCCGAGGACGTTCTGCGCGTACAGGGTCATGAAGAACCACATGGCGAACGACGTCGAGCCGCACATCAGCATCGTCGCGTTCGCCGCCGACACCGCGCGGACGCGGAAGATCCGCAGCCGCATCAGGGGTTCCGCCGTGCGGTGCTCGACCAGCAGGAAGAGGGCCAGGAGCAGCAGGCCGGCGCCGAGCGGGGCGAGGGTCGCGGGGGCGGTCCAGCCCGCCTGTTCGGTCTGCACGATGCCGTACGCGAGGGTCGCGAGGCCCCCGGTGACCAGGACCGCGCCCGGCAGGTCGAGCCGCCGTCCCGCGCCGGGGTGCTTGCTCTCGTTCAGCCACAGCAGCGCGCCCGTCACCACGAGCGCCCCCACCGGCACGTTGATGAGCAGCACCCAGCGCCACGACAGCAGGTCCACCAGCACGCCGCCGACCAGGCCACCGGCCGCGCCGCCCGCCGCGCCCACCGCCGTCCAGGTGGCGACCGCCCGGGTGCGGGCCGGGCCCGCCGGGACGGCCGCGGTGACCAGGGTGAGCGTCGCGGGCGACAGCACCGCCGCGCCCAGGCCCTGCACGGCCCGGGCGGCGAGCAGCTGCCAGCCCTCCTGGGCGAGGCCGCCCGCGAGCGAGGCGAGCGTGAACAGGAGCAGGCCCGTCACGAACATCCGCTTGCGGCCGAAGAGGTCCGCCGCCCGGCCGCCGAACAGCATGAAGCCCGCGAAGGCGATCGAGTACACGTTCACGACCCACTGCAGGCCGGAGGCGCTCAGCCCGAGCGCCGTCCGCATCGACGGCAGCGCCACGTTCACCACCGACACGTCGAGCACCACCAGGAACTGGCCCGCGCTGGCGATCAGCACCACCAGCCACATCAGGCGTGGGTCCCGGACCGGCCCGGACCCGGGCCCGGGCCCGGCGGCCCCGGACATCCCGGGTATCTCGGGGTCGGACGGCGACGACGACGAAGACGTTCTCTGCTGCGGCATGCGCCCTATCGTCGCAGCAGCGTCACCACCGCCGCCCCGCCCAGCCCGATGTTGTGCGCGAGCCCGACCCGCGCCCCCGCCACCTGGCGCGGGCCCGCCTCGCCGCGCAGCTGCCACACCAGCTCCGTCGCCTGCGCGAGCCCGGTCGCGCCCAGCGGGTGGCCCTTGGAGATCAGACCGCCCGACGGGTTCACCACCCACCGCCCGCCGTACGTCGTCGCCCCCGACTCCACGAGCTTGCCGGACGCGCCCTCCTCGCACATCCCGAGCGCCTCGTACGTCAGCAGCTCGTTGATCGAGAAGCAGTCGTGCAGCTCGATCACGTCGACGTCCTCGATGCCGAGCCCGGACGCCTCGTACACCTGGCGCGCCGCCGCCCGTGACATCGGGCGGCCGACGACGTCGATGCAGGAGCCGGAGGCGAAGGACTCCTCGGTGTCGGTGGTCATCGCCTGCGCGACGATCTCCACCGCCCGGTCGGCCAGGCCGTGGGCGGCGACGAACCGCTCCGAGACGACGACCGCGGCGGCGGCGCCGTCGGAGGTCGGGGAGCACTGGAGCTTGGTGAGCGGCCGGTGGATGGTCTTGGCGGCGAGGATCTCCTCGACCGTGTAGACGTCCTGGAACTGCGCGTTGGGGTTCTGCGAGGAGTGCCGGTGGTTCTTGGCGGCGACAGCCGCGAGCTGCGCCTCGGTGGTGCCGTAGCGCTCCATGTGCTCGCGCGCCGCGTTGCCGAAGATCTGGGCGGTGGGCGGCGACATCTCGAAGCCGTGCCCGGCGGCCATGATCCCGTAGTGCCGGGCGACCGGCGAGGTCTTGAAGTCGCCGCCGTCCGAGCCGCCGCCGAGGGCGCCGCGCGCCATCTTCTCGAAGCCGAGCGCGAGCACGCAGTCCGCGCCGCCGCCCTCGACGAACTGCCGGGCCATCATCAACGCGGTCGACGCGGTCGCGCAGTTGTTGTTGACGTTGTAGATCGGGACGCCGCTGAGCCCGATCTCGTAGGCGGCGCGCTGACCGGCCGTCGACGCCTGGAAGCAGTAGCCGACCGGGACCTGTTCGACCAGGTCGTACGGGATCCCCGCGTCCGCGAGGGCGGCGGTGCCTGCCTCCTTCGCCATGTCCCAGTACTGCCAGTCCCGGGTCTCCGGCTTCTCGAACTTCGTCATGCCCACGCCGACGATGTACGACTTCACAGCAGGACCTCTCAGTTCTGTTCGCATCAGTCTCGGGTCAGTCTCGGTTCAGTCTCTGGGGAGGCCGAGCAGGCGCTCGGCGACGACGTTCAGCTGCACCTGGGTCGTGCCGCCCGCGATGGTCAGGCAGCGCGACATCAGCAGTCCGTGCACGGCCCGTTCGCCGGGGCCCTCGGCCACCGCGCCCGCCGGGCCGAGGAGTTCGAGGCGCAGTTCGGCGACCTTCTGCTGGTGCAGGGTCTGGACGAGCTTGCGGACGCTGGCGCCCGGGCCCGGTTCGAGGCCCGAGACCTGGAGGAGCGTCGTGCGCAGTCCGATGCAGGCGAGGGCGTGCGCCTCGGCGACGAGGGCGCCGACCCTGACCCGTACGGACGCGTCGGCGTCCTGGCCCGAGGCGCCGGAGGTGCCCACGGCGCCCGAGGCCGCCGCGATCAACGCCTCCAGGCCGTTGTCGAAGGCGACCTGGTCGGCCATGTGGACGCGTTCGTTGCCGAGGGTGTTGCGGGCGACCCGCCAGCCGTCGTTCACCTCGCCGACGACGGCGTCGGCCGGGAGGACCGCGCCGTCGAACCACACCTCGTTGAAGAGGGATTCGCCGGTGATCTCCTTCAGCGGCCGGATGTCGATGCCGGGGGTGTTCTTCATGTCGACGACGAAGTAGCTGAGGCCGCGGTGCTTGGGCGCTTCGGGATCGGTGCGGGCGAGCAGGATGCCGTAGTCGGCGATCTGGGCCGAACTCGTCCACACCTTCTGCCCGTCGATCCGCCACCGTCCGTCGTCGAGGCGTTCGGCGCGGGTGCGCAGGGCGGCGAGGTCGGAGCCCGCCTCGGGTTCGGAGAAGAGCTGGCACCACTGCTGTTCGCCGCGCAGGGTGGGCAGCAGGTGGCGTTCCTGCTGGGCCTCGGTGCCGTACGCGAGGAGCGAGGGGACGACCCAGGTGGCGATGGACAGCGGGCTGAGGACGACCCCGGCGGCTTCCATCTCCCTTTGTACGGCGAGCTGTTGTACGGGCCCGGCGCCGAGTCCGTACGGTTCCGGGAGGTGCGGGGCGGCGTAGCCGGTGGCGGCGAGCGCCTTGCGGGCGGCGCGGGGTTCGAGTCCGGCGGCGGGGGCCAGGGCCGTACGGGCCGCCGCCCCGAACTCCTCGGCCTCCGCCGGGAGTTCGAGGCGGAGTTCGCGGCGGGCTCCGGTGGCGGCGTGCCGGACGGCGGCGAGCCGGTGGGTGTCGCCGGTGCCGAGGAGCTGGCGGGCGACGAGGGCGCGGCGCAGCGCGAGGTGGGCGTCGTGTTCCCAGGTGAAGCCGATGCCGCCGAGGATCTGGATGCTGTCCTTGGCGACGGTGTAGGCGGCGTCGAGGGCGGTCGCGGCGGCGAGGGCGGCGGTGAGCGAGCGCGTCCCCGACGCGTCTCCGACGCGGGTCTCGTGGGCGGCGCGGGCCGCGTCCCAGGTGAGGGCGCGGGCCTGTTCGAGCCGGACGAGCATGTCGGCGCACAGGTGCTTGACGCCCTGGAACTGGCCGATGGGCTTGTCGAACTGCACGCGGGTGCGGGCGTGTTCGGCGGCGGTGTCGAGGGCGCGGCCCGCGGTGCCGCAGGCGTCGGCGGCGAAGAGGACGGCGGCGAGGTCGCGCACGGTGGCGGTGTCGAGCGCGCCGAGCAGCCGCCCGGCCGGTACGAGCACGCCGTCGGCCCGCACCTCGGCGGTCGGCCGGGTGGGGTCGGCGCCGGTCTGCGGGCGTACGGCGAGGGTGTCGGCGTCGACGGCGAGCCACACGGTGCCGTGGACGGCGCGGGCCGGGAGGATGAGCAGGTCGGCGCAGGCGGCGCCGAGGACGGGCGGGGCGAGGCCGTCGAGGACGAGGCCGTCGGCACTGTGCGAGGGGGCGGCGGTGAGCGTCCCGGCGTCGAGCGCGACGGCGGCGATCCGCTCCCCCTCGCAGACCGCGGCGGCCTCCTCGCCGCGCCCGGCCCGGTGCAGCAGTTCGGCGGCGAGGACGCTCGGCAGGTACGGCCCCGGCAGCAGCGCCCGGGCGGCCTCCTCCAGGACCACGGCGAGGTCCGTCAGACTCCCGCCCGCCCCGCCGCACTCCTCCGGCAGATGCACCCCGAGCAGCCCCTGCCCGGCGAGCCCGGTCCAGTACGCGGGGCGGGTGGCGGCGAGCTCGGGGAGGTCGAGGTGCTTACGGACGTCCTCGGGCGGTACGGCGCGGGTGAGCCAGCCGCGTACGGACCGGGCGAGCTCCCGCTGTTCGTGCGTGATGGCGATGCCCATGGGCGGCAGACTAGAACACGTTCCAATCTGACGGAAGGTCAGATCGGTGAGGAGTTGGGGCGGGAGGCGGGGTGGGGGCCCGGGCGGGAGGCGGGGGCGAGGGCCGGTGCCGGCGGCCGGGGCCGGGGCCGGTGGCCGGTCATCGGGCGCACAGGCGGTCCAGGGCCGCGCGGCTCTCCTCGTCCGCCGGGCGGTAGACGAGCAGGCGCAGTCCCGGGTCCTGGAGCGGTTGCAGGACCTCGAAGTCGACGGTGATCGCACCGGCGACCGGATGCCGCAGCAGCTTGCGGCCGCGTCCGTTGACACCGACCTCCCGCTCCGACCACAGGCGGGCGAAGTCCTCGTCCTCCTTGACGAACTCGGCGATGAGGTCGGCCAGTTCGCGGTCCTCCGGGTGAGCGGCCCAGGCCGCGCGCAGGTGGGCGATGCCGTCCCGCAGGACCTGCTCACGGTCGGCGTAGAAGCCGCGCATGGCCGGGTGCAGGAGGCAGAGCCACATGGCGTTGCGCCGGGCGGGCGGCACGGCGTCGAAGTCCGGGAGCAGCCGGGCCATTTCGGGGGTCCAGGCGAGGATGTCGTAACGGTGGTCCAGCAGCATGGCGGGCAGCGGGGAGAGGTCGCCGACCAGGCGGGCCAGCGACGGCGCCGCATCGGAGGCCGGGCCGCCGGTGGTGCCGGGGCGGCGGTGTCCGGCCAGGTCGAAGAGGTAGTCGCGTTCGCCGGCGTCCAGGCGCAGCGCCCGGGCCAGCGCCGCAAGCACCTCCGCGGACGGCCGCAGGCCCCGGCCCTGCTCAAGCCGGACCACGTAGTCGGTGCTCACCCCGGCCAGCTCGGCGACCTCCTCGCGGCGCAGCCCCGGCGTCCGCCGGGCCCGCCGGTGCGACGGCAGGCCGAGCCGGTCGGGGTCGAGCCCTTCGCGCCTGCTCCGCAGGAACGCGGCCAACTCCTGGGTGGGGTCCATGGCGGGGTGGATGGTTCGGGTCGTCATGACCGGTCCAACCCGCCAGGGTGGGACCGCTCTTCCCAGGAAGTTCTCTCCCTTATCCAGGGCCGGCCGCCGCCGCAGACTCGGTTCCGGAAACGGAACACGAGCCCGAGCCCGAGCCCGTAGAGGGACAGGCGCACGGGCGCGAACGCAGGAGAGCCTGATGGCACTGGCCCTGGACGACTACCGGCTGCTCGGCCGCTCGGGACTGCGGGTCTCCCCGCTGGCCCTGGGCACCGCGACCTTCGGCACCGAATGGGGGTGGGGCGCCGAACGGGCCGAGGCCCGCGAGCTGTTCGACCGGTACGTCGGGCTCGGCGGCAACCTCCTCGACACCGCCGACACCTACACCGAGGGCAGCTCCGAGCGGCTGCTCGGCGAGTTCGCCCGTGAGGAGCGCGAACGCCTGGTCCTTGCGACGAAGTACTCGACGCTGCGCCGTCCCGGCGACCCGAACTCCGGGGGCGGGCACCGCAAGGCGCTGTTCGGCTCGGTGGAGAGCAGCCTGCGGCGGCTGGGCACCGACTACATCGACCTGCTGTACCTGCACGTGTGGGACGCCCGGACGCCGGTGGAGGAGGTGCTGCGCGGTCTGGACGACCTGGTCCGGCAGGGCAAGGTGCTCTACGTGGCGATCTCCAACACCCCGGCCTGGCAGGTGTCCCGGATGCAGACGATCGCCGATCTGCGCGGCTGGTCGCCGCTGGTCGCGCTCCAGCTCGAATACAGCCTGATCGAACGCACCGCGGAGCGCGACCTGATCCCGATGGCCCGCGAGCTGGGCCTGGGCGTGGTCCCGTACTCGCCGCTCGGCGGCGGGGTGCTCAGCGGCAAGTACGGCCGCGACGACGTGGGCGCGGCGGGCCCGGGTCCCGACGGGAGCACCCGCCGGAGCCACAACCTCGCCCTGGGCACCCTCACCGAACGCAGCCTCGGTGTGGCCGGGGTGGTCGGTGAGCTGGCCGACGAGCTGGGGCACACCCCGGCCCAGGTGGCGCTGGCCTGGACGCTGCGGAAGCCGGGCGTGACGAGCACCCTGCTCGGCGCCCGCACCCCCGCCCAGCTGGAGGACAACCTGGGCGCCCTGGCGGTCGAACTGACGGACGCGCACCTGGCCCGGCTCGACGCGGCGAGCGCGATCGCCCTCGGCCAGCCGCACGACCTGCTGGCGAGCGAGCCCATCCGCCAGGTGACCACGGGCGGCCTGCGCATCGAGACCCGCTGACCGTCCGAGGGCGGGGTTCGGGACGGGCGGCCGTCGTCTCCCGGGGCGTTGTCAGTGGCGGGTGCGAGGATGCGGAGCAAGGGTCAGGGACGGCGTCCGCCGGGTGGCCGGGAGAGAGTGGGCACAGCATGGGTACCTGGGACATCGGTCCGTTCGACAACGACACGGCCGCCGACTTCTCGTACCGGATCGACGCCGCGCCGGAGGCGAACAAGGCGGCGGTTCTCCTCGCCGCCTTCGAGGAGGTCACCGGCACCGGCGACGAGTACCTCGACGCCGACCTCGGGGTCGAGGCGATCGCCGCCGCGGCCCTGGTCGCCGCGCAGTGCCCGGGCGGCGACCCGGTGACCACCTCGTACGGCCCGAAGGAACCGATACCGGCCCTGCCGACCGCCCTCCGCCCGCCCGCCGTGGCGGCGCTCGACCGGGTGCTCGGGGCGGAGTCGGAGCTGCTCGAGCTGTGGGAGGAGTCGGACGGGGAGGAGTGGAAGGCGGGGGTGCTGCGGCTGCGGGCCGTCCTTGCGCGGTGAGTTCGGCAAGTCGGTGAGCGGCAGGTCGGTGAGCGGTGAGTTCGGCAAGTCGGTGAGAGCCGCACGCGCGGATCGGTCTCCAGGCCCCGGCCTCAAGGCTCCCCGGCCTCATCACCGGCACCGGTACCGGTACCAGTACCGGTACCAGTACCGACACCCGCACCGGCGATCAGCTCTGGGCCTCCTCGCGGTGTCCAGGAGCGGCGGCACCAGGTATGACGAGCAGCTTGCCGGTGGTACGCCGAGCCTCCAGGTCGCTGTGGGCCCTGGCGGCCTCGGACAAGGCGTAGCGGCCCGTCACGGTGATCTCAAGGGCCTTGGAGCGCACCCACTCGAACACGTCGGCGGCCCGTCGGAGCAGTTCGGACCGGTCGGCGATGAAGTCCCCGAGGCTGGGCCGGATCAGGGTCAGCGAACCGCCGGCGGCGAGCCGCATCGGATCGAACGGCGGCACGGCACCGCTTGCCGCGCCGAAGAGCACGAGGTGGCCGCGGGGCCGCAGGACGGCGAGGCTCGCGTCGAAGGTGTGCGCGCCGACGCCGTCGAAGACGACCGGCAGTCCCTGACCGCCGTTGAGCCGCCTCACCTCGGCCGCGAGGTCGTCGACCGCGGAGGAGAGGATCACCTCGGCGGCCCCGGCACGCTTCGCCAGCTCGGCCTTCGCCGTGGTCGACGTCGTGCCGATCACCCTGCCGCCGAGATGGGTGATGAGCTGGGTCAGCAGCAGCCCCATGCCACCGGCAGCCGCGTGCACGAGCACCGTGTCGCCGTCCTGAACCGGGTAGGCGTCCTTGACGAGATAGTGCGCGGTCATGCCTTGGAGGAGCACGGCGGCGGCTGTCTCGAAGTCGATGTCGTCGGGCAGCGGCACCAGCCGGGAGGCGTCCACGACGGCCCGCTCGGCGTACGAGCCGGGAATCTCCACCCAACCGACCCGGTCCCCGACGGCGACGTCGGTGACGCCGGGTCCGACCTCGACGACCGTCCCGGCGCCCTCGGCGCCCGGGGTGAAGGGCAGCGGGAGGCTGTAGCGGCCCTCGCGGTGGTAGACGTCGAGGAAGTTGACCCCGGACGCGGCGACCTCCACGACCGCCTCGCCGGGACCCGGCCGCGGCTGGTCCACCTCGGCCTCCCGCAGCACCTCGGGACCGCCCACCTCGTGCACCTGGATCGCTCGCATGACACTCCCCTAGCGGCTCATCAATAACGGCTCGTCGACAACCGCTCATCGGACAACGGCTGGTCCCCCCGCCAACCCCGTCGACGGCGATCCGATTCCCGGCACGCGTCTTCCCGGCACGCGTCGATAAATGTCTCGACAGCGGGCGCGGTGGTCAGGGATGCTGCGCGCGATGACCAAGATCGATGACACGCCGTCCGCCTGGGACGAGCGCACGCAGCTGACCACGTTCCTCGACTACACGCGGAACATCGCCCGCGCCAAGTGCTACGGCGTCTCCGCCGAGAACGCACGCAAGGCGATCCTGCCGACTTCTCCGCTGATGACCGTCAACGGGGTGATCAACCACCTCCGCTGGGTCGAGTACTACTGGTTCCAGGTGGTCTTCCTCGGCGAGGAGGACCTGGCGCCCATCACGGACGAGGACCCGGACGGCGAGATGCGGATCGCCGTCGACTTCCCGCTCACGCAGCTGCTCGACGAGTACGCCGAACAGAGCGCCCGCTACCGCGAACTGGTCGCCGCGACCGACCTGGACCAGCGGGCCGTGCGCCCCATCCGCGACGGTCGCCACGTCGACCTGCGCTGGATCCTCCTCCACCTCACCGAGGAGACGGCCCGCCACAACGGCCACCTGGACATCCTGCGCGAGCTCCTCGACGGCAAGACCGGCAACTAGGCACGGCTGCCCGGCCGCCCGGCTGCCCGGCTGCACGGCCTAGCCGAAGAAGCGCCTCAGGCCCCTCGGGGACTCCGGGCGACGCCTGCCCTCGATCTCCTCCTGCGAGGAGACCAGCTCGCCGACGCTCACCCGGAACCGGGTCTCGTCGTACGCGCGCGTCAGCCGGACCAGCAGCGTGCCGTCCGGCATCCGGTAGATCTGGCGTGCCGGACGGCCGCCCGGGTTCAGGAAGCGGGCGATCTGCGCCGGGAGATGGCTCTCGGCGAGTTCCCGGGCCGCCGCCTCGGCCGCCGACCGGTCGCCCTCGACCTCGGTGGTACGGGCCAAGTGCCAGCGGTACAGATCGTGGCCCTCGCCGTCGATGCTCACGTACCGCTCCGTCTCCTCTTCGAGGACGACGTACCAAGATCCCGTCATGCCGCGACCCTACCTCCGGGGTCGCGGCACGACGAGGGATGCGCCGGGGCCGGGACCTAGCTAGGGCTCGACGCCTTGATCACCGAGAACGGGCCGCCCTGCGGGTCCGCCAGGACCGCCATCCGGCCCGCCGCCATGTCGAACGCCGGGGCGAGGACGGTCCCCCCGGCGCGCACGGCAGCGGCCTGGATCGAGTCGACGTCGTCGACGCTGAAGTACGCCTGCCAGTGCGGCGGCACACCTTCCGGGAAGCTGTTCAGGTCCATCATCCCGGCCACCGCGCGGCCGTCGACCTGGTACTCGATGTAGCCCTCGGCGCCCGGCATCTCCGACGCCGCCGTGGTCACCGGAAGGACGGTCGAGTAGAACGCGGACGCGGCCGGGAGGTCCTTGGTGACGACCTCGTTCCAGACCAGCGCGCCGTGCTCGTTCACGATCCGCGCGCCGTCGAACGTGCCCCGCTGCCAGAAGCCGACGACCGCCCCCGTCGGGTCGGCGACCACCGCCATCCGACCCAGGTCCATCACGTCCATCGGCGGAACGATCACCGTGCCGCCCGCCTGCGCGACCGCCTTCGCGGTGGCGTCGAGGTCGTCCGTGGCCAGATACGTCGTCCACACGGTCGGCGGCATCGGGTCCGGCACCGTCCCGTCCGGGTTCATCGCCGCCATGATCCCGGCGACCGGCTGCCCCTTCAGGGTGCAGACCGCGTATCCGCCGGTCTCCGCAGGACCGACCTCTCCCTGCCACCCGAACAGGTCGCAGTAGAAGTCGAGCGCGGCCTGCTGGTCGGGCACCATCAGGTCGATCCAGCACGGCGTACCGGCTTTGTAGTTGCCGTTCATCTCGGGCACGGGACACTCCAGGGGACGGAGAGACGGCGATGCGGGGGCCTGTGCGCCCCGGCCCGCCGGGGACACCCCTAACCTTCCGCCGCCCGCGCGAGGATCCGCCGCAGCCACGCCGTACGCGTACGGCGCGCCGCCCGCGTCACCTCAGCGGTCCTGGCGATCCCGTCGAACCCGTGGCACGCCCCCGCCCAGACGTGCAGTTCCGCCTGACCGCCCGCCCGCCACAGCGCGTTCGCGTACGCCACGCCCTCGTCGCGGAACATCTCCGCCGACCCCACCTCCACGTACGCCTCCGGCAGCCCGGCCAGGTCCCCCGGCCCCGCCCGCCCCGGCGCCGCGTACAGCGGCAGCTCCGCCGCCCCGAACCGCTCCCCCAGATACGCCCGCCACACCGTCCCGTGCGAGACCAGGTCCCACACGTCCACCCCGGACATCGCCCGCGCCGAGTTCGCTGGATCAGTAGGCGTGGTGACCGTCCGGTCGTCCAGCATCGGCGACAGCAACATCTGCCCCAGGGCCCCCGGCAGGCTCCCCCTGTCCCGTACGAGCAGGGCAAGGGCCGCCGCGAGCCCGCCGCCCGCGCTCTTCCCGCCGATCACCAGGCGCCCGGGGTCGATCCCCCACTCCCCCGCGTGCGCCACCGCCCACTCCAGACCGGCGTACGCGTCCTCCACCTGCGCCGGATACGGCGCCTCCGGCGCCAGCCGGTACTCCACCGACAGCACCGCCACCCCCAGCGGTTCCACCCACTCCCGCAGCACCGTCGGCAGCACGGACCACGCGTTGCCCATCACCATCGCCCCACCGTGCAGGTAGTACAGCAACGGCAACGCCCCACCGGCCCCCGCGGGCCGCGCGCTCACCAACGTCACCTCCGGCGCCCCGGACGGCCCCGGCACCCGCCGTTCCATCACCTCGAAGCGTCCGCCGTCCCGCAGTTCGTCGAGCGTCGGCCGGGGCCGGGAGGCCGCGTCCCGCGCGCGGTGCGCGGCCAGGTCCGCGACGGCCGCGATCGGCGTACGGTCCTTCGCCCGCCCCAACGCCGCCAGCGCCGCCGCCACTTCCGGATCGAACGGTGTCGGCCTCGGCACCTCGCGGCTCACACCGCGTCCCGCCGCCTCGCCCGCCGGGCCCGTACCGCCAACACCACCGACGCGACCGTTGCCCCGACGACCGTGACCGCGAACACCAGCAGCGCCGGGTTCACCCACCACGGCACGATCTCCTCACCCGCACACACGAGACTCACCGGCAACGCGTCCGACGAGTCCGGCATCCTCTTCGTACCCGCGTTGAAGTAGCAGGCGTCCTCAGGGAAAAGGAACGGCAGGTACGACAGCCCGTATGCGTGCACCGCCGCCCCACCGACCGCCGCGAGCCCCGCCACCAGGGCGGCAACCTTGGCCGGCGTTGGCTTGCGCCTGCCCCCTTGCCCGGGCGCAGGCGCGTCGCCCCGGCGGGCCCGTACCCACCCCACGACCGCGATCCCGGCCCACGCCGGAAGGGCGAGGGCCAGGATCACCATGCCTATGAGAGCGATCAGCGGAGCGTCCCTCGCGCGGCGGCCGTGACGAAGGCCGCGAACGCGGCGGGCGTGGTGAGGAAGTGGGGGCCGGTGGGGTTCTTGGAGTCGCGCATGGCGATGTGCGCGGTGAGGTCGGCGACCTCGACGCAGTCGCCGCCGGTGTTGCCGCTGTGCGAGGACTTGTGCCAGGCGGCCGTGCCGAGGGGCGCGCACTCGATGCAGTCGCCGCCGTTGGAGCCGCTGTACGACGACTTGCGCCAGGTGACGGAGCCGACCGGTGCGCACTCGACGCAGTCGCCGCCGTTGGGGCCGCTGTACGACGACTTACGCCACAGCGCGTTGGTCCCCATAACGTTCCTCCATCACGCGCAAGATCAGTTCCGCTGAATCCTCTACGGAGAGGGCGGACGCCTGCAAGTGAGCGTAACGAAGTGCGGCCTCCCGGACCGTGTCCTCATTGGCCGTGGTGTGGCCCGAGATCAGATCCTCCGTGTACACGACGTCAGGATCGTCCTCGAACCTGAGGGAGTTGAACGAGCCGATCAGGCTGGCGTGCTCGCCCGCCGCGAAGGGAAGCACCTGGACGTGCACCCAACGCTGCCGCCTGAGACTCAACAGGTGCTCGAGTTGGTCGCGCATGATTGCGCGAGAGCCGATCGGCCTGCACAGGGCGGCCTCGTCGAGGATGACCCAGATCATCGGCGGCCTCTTCTGCGCCAAGAGGCGCTGGCGGTCGATGCGAGCCGCGACCAGCTCGTCCAGGTTGTCCGGCATCCCTGTAGCCAGAACCGCCCGGGCATACGCCTCCGTCTGCAGAAGGCCGTAGACCATCTGCGACTGGTACGTCGAGATGTAGGCGGCCTTCGCCTCCATTTCGGCGTACTCCTGGAACCAGGTGGGGAGTTGACTCCTCAGCACCAGGCCGACGAGCCTTGAGAACAGCCCGTCCGCCCCAGCGCCTTGTCGACTCGTTCCGAGAACTCACGCGTCGGTACCTTCCGCGCGGTCTCGATCTGGCCCACCAGCGAACCCGTGCAGTACAGAAGATCACCCAATTGATCTTGGTTGAGTTTCGCCGCCTTCCTCAACCGGCGTAATTCCGAACCGTAGTAATCCAAGGGCGAAGCGAACGGATCAAGGATGCGAACATTGGCCACGAGGCGGTCACTCCTCAAGCTCACGAGTCCAGCGGTTGCTTCCCGCTCGTAGCCGAGCGTAACGAGACCACTCCACTCTGGTGGCATGAATCACACAACCGACCTCTATCCGACGGAACTTGCCTCCAGCTACCGCATGGGCTTCACCGTGGGTGAGCACTCCGCCGGTCACATGCGGCGCATCCTCCGCATGTTCCTCACGCGTTGGGGGCTCGACCCGCTCGCCGACGCCGGGACGCTCGCCCTCACCGAGCTCGTCGCGAACGTCGTACGGCACGTGCCGGACCGGCGGTGCACGGTCCTCATCCTGCGGGAGCCGTACGGGCTGCGGGTCGAGGTCACGGACGACGTGCCGGGGGCGGTGTACGCGAAGGCGGCCGAACCGCTCGCCGAGAGCGGGCGGGGGCTCGCGCTGGTGGAGGCGGTGGCGGATCGGTGGGGGTGTCAGGACAGGAGGGACGGGCGGGACGGGCGGGACGGGAAGACGGTGTGGTTCGAGTGCGACGGGTAGGGCACGATGGGCGGCCACACCCGCTTACCCACGAGTAGTCCCGTCACCAGCAGGAGGACCCGCCCATGACCGCCGCCGAGGCCGCGACCGCGCCCAGCCCCGAGATCCTTGCCGCCTTCGAGGCCGCCAAGGGCTTCATGCCGGTCAAGGAAGGTCTCGCGCTGTACGAGGCGGCCGCCGACGCGGCCGGGCGGCTCGGGCTGCCGATCCTGGAGGTCGGCACGTACTGCGGGCGTTCGACCGTGCTCCTGGCGGACGTGGCGCGGGCGGCGGGGACCGTCGCGGTGACGGTGGACCACCACCGGGGCAGCGAGGAGCAGCAGCCGGGCTGGGAGTACCACGACCCGACCGTCGTCGACCCGGAGGTGGGGGTCATGGACACCCTCCCCACCTTCCGCAGGACCCTGCGCAAGGCGGGACTTGAGGACCACGTCATCGCGGTCGTCGGGCGTTCGCCGCAGGTCGCGGCGGTGTGGGGCGGGCAGCTCGGGTTCGTGTTCATCGACGGCGGCCACACCGACGAGCACGCGACCGCCGACTACGAGGGGTGGGCGCCGAAGGTGGCGCCCGGGGGCACGCTCGTCATCCACGACGTGTTCCCGAACCCGGAGGACGGCGGGCAGGCCCCGTACCGCATCTATCTGCGTGCGGTGGAGTCCGGTGACTTCGAGGAGGTCTCGGTCACCGACTCGCTCCGGGTCCTGCGCCGCCGCTGAGGCACCTGCCCCGCCCCCCCGTAGAGGGCCCTTACCGGCTGAGCAGTGAGGTCACGTACAGGCAGTTGGTGTAGCTGTAGCCGGACTCGATCTTCGCCGTGCTGCCCTTCTTCACCTGCGCCGACGTCCTCGTGCTGTCCCGCTTCTGGAGCATCTGGTAGCTGCCGGGCGGCAGCGTCAGCACGCGCTTCGGGTACTTCGAGGACGCGCCCGCGCAGGGCTTGAGGCCGCCGCGCGGGACGAGCAGCGCCGGGTAGGCGGTGCAGGTGGTGCAGGCGGGGATGGTGACGCGGCCGGTGACGGGGCCGGTGTAGAGGACCTCGACCTCGCCGGGGCCGTCGTTGCTGATGACCATGAGCTGGCCCGAGCCGCTCGAAGTGGCCCCGGACGGCACCTTGTTGCCCGCCGCGGGGGTCTCGCCCGCGATCTCGGCGGCGATGGCGACGTTGCGGGCCTGGTCGGCCTGCGGGCTTGACGGGTAGGCCTTCACGTAGTCCGTCATCGTCGAGATCGCCTCGGTGAACTCCTTCTTCTTGAAGTGGTCGATGCCGCAGCCGAAGTCGCCCTTCTCGATCGACCGGGTCACGTCCGCGCCGAGCGCCGCGAAGGTCGCGCTGGGCAGCGCGTCGACCGTGGTGTCGAAGCGGCGCAGGTCGGCCACCGTGACGCAGGGGGCGGTCCCGAGGCCCTTCTCGCGGTTGCGCAGGTTCTCCCGCAGCGTGGGCTCGATCTTCTGCGCGAACGGCGACTTCGGGAAGGTGGAGAGCAGCGAGTTCAGGTGCTCGCCCGAGGTCGTCTCCTGCCCGACCGTGCCGATCGTGCGCGTGCCGCACTCGAACCACGACTCCGCGAGCGGGTCGTCGGCCCGGCCGACGAGCGTGCCGAGCAGACCGCGGTCGACGGTGCCGGGCAGCGAGCGCAGGTGCTGGAGGGCGGGGACGGCCGAGCAGTAGTCCTTCTTCGTGTACGGGGTGGCCACCGAGGTCCAGTAGGTCTGGAGCCGGTCGGGGACCAGCTTCCCGGCCCGGGAGCCGGAGTGCTTGGTGCCGAGCCGCTGGTAGGTGTCGAGCGCCTGGCGGTAGGCGGGGGCGACGACGATGAAGCTCTGGCCCTCGGAGTCCTTGACCTTCTTGTCGGCGGCGGCGAGCTGGTCGAGCAGCTGCTGCTCCTTCGCCTCGTCGCGGGCGGCGCCGTACGCGAAGCCGCCGCCCACCGGGACGGCGAAGAGCACGAGCGCGAGCGGCACGACCAGGCCCTGCCGGGCGGAGGCCCAGGGCGCGAGCGGGGTGCGGCGGGCGACGCGGGCCGCGTCGGCGGCGGAGAGGAGGACGAACACGGCGTACGCGATGAGCGCGCCGGCCGGGATGCCGTCGGGGTCGGCGGGCAGGGCCACGACGATCAGGGCGATGGTGGCGGCGCAGCAGACGACGACGCCGATCCAGCGCCGCAGGAGGACGTAGCCGAGGCCGAGGCAGGAGAGGTTGAGGAGGGCGACGGCGACGGCGTTCGCCCAGGGCTGCGGGGGCGCGGGCGGCGCCGGGGGCACCGGGGGCACCGGGGGCATGCCCATCAGGTGCCCGGGCGGGGGCATGCTCAGGGGCTGCTCGGGCGGGGTCGGCGGGCCGAAGCCGGGCGGGGCCGCGTCGTACACCGGCGGCGCGGCGGGCGGCGGCGGAGGCGGGGGCGGGGGCGATAAGGGGGTCTCGGACCCGGCGGGGCCGGGGCCGCCCTGGCCCGCGCCGCCAGGTCCGGTGCCGAGGTGCTGGGTCGTACCGGGGCCCGTCCACTCCCAGGGCGACGGCGGTCTGTCCTGTTGCTCCCCCTGGTTCTGCGGCTGGCTCTCGTTGCCGTTCCGACCATGATCGTGGTCGTGGTCGTGGTCGTGATCATTGGCCATCACAGTTCCCCCTCCCGATGGTTCCCCCCACTTACCCTTCACCTCCCTCTCACACACGTGAGGGCGGATCGGTTCCGCTGCGCACATTCGGGCGCCGGAGCGCCTACAGTCGCGGGGTGCCGTACGACCACTGGAAGCGCTCCGCGCCCGCACTGCTCCCGCCCCTGTCGCTCGCCCTCGCCCTGCCGCTCCTGCTGACCGGTTGCGGCGGCGCGGCGACGGAGGCCGTCCGGCCCCCGGCCCGTACCCCCGCGTCCGCCGAGGAGGCCAAGGCACAGCTCGCCGCGTCGCCCACGGCCCCGGGCACCCCTGGCCGGCTGCCGCTCGCCGGGCGGACGATCGTCATCGACCCGGGCCACAATCCCGGTAATTTCCGGCATTCCTCGGAAATCAACAAGAAGGTGAACATCGGGACCACTCGCAAGGAGTGCGACACTACGGGCACCGCCACGAACGCGGGCTACACCGAGGCAGCCTTCACCCTCGATGTTTCACACCGTCTTCGCGATCTCCTCAAGAAGCAGGGCGCGAAGGTGATCCTCGTGCACGACGCGGAGCGTCCGTACGGCCCCTGCATCGACGAGCGGGCCCGGGTGGGCAACGCGGCGAAGGCCGACGCGGTGGTGTCGGTGCACGCCGACGGCTCGGCGGCCGGGCACCGGGGGTTCCATGTGATCCTGCCCGCGCGGGTGCGCGGCGGGACGGCGGACACCGCGAAGATCGTCGGGCCGTCCCGTACGCTCGGCGAGAAGCTCGTCACACAGTTCGCCCGCGCGACCGGGTCAAAGCCCGCCAACTACATCGGATCCGGCACCGGGTTGGACGTCCGTGACGATCTCGGGGGTCTCAATCTCTCAACCGTTCCCAAGGTGTTCCTCGAATGCGGCAATATGCGTGATCCGAAGGACGCCGCCCTCCTGACCGACGCCGCCTGGCGTCAGAAGGCGGCTGCGGGCATCGCGAACGGCATCGCTGCTTACCTCAAGGGGTAAGAACAGGAGCGTTCGGGGCGACCGATAGATTCGCTCCGTACGATGGGGCGCCCCCCGTGCTTCGCGCCACCCCGACGAGACGACCCGACGAAGGATTCTTACGTGAATATCCGCTCCCTCACCCGAGGCGATGGCGTGCTGATCGGCGCAGCGGTGGTGCTGTTCATCGCCTCGTTCCTCGGCATCTCCGGCTGTGACGCGCCGGGCAACATCTGTGACTCGATCGACGCGCCGTACGCCTGGGAGGTGTCGCCGCTCGGCTGGGGCTCCTTCTTCCTCGGCATCGCCGGTGCGGCGCTGGTGGTGGCGTCGCGCGCGCTGCCGCAGATGCAGCAGCGCAAGGTGGCCGGTCTCGAGCTCGGCCAGGTGGGCGCGGCGTTCGCCGTGGCCTCCGCGTGGACCATGCTGATGTGGGTCTTCGAGTCGAGCAACGCCGGTGCCGGTCTGATCCTCGGCCTGATCGCCTCCCTGGTGGTGGCCGCGGCCGCCATCGCGGGCCCGCTGGTCCCCGCGCTCCAGGGTCCGCTGCTCGGTGCGCCGAAGCCGCAGACGCCGCAGCCGTACGGGATGCAGCCGGGTCAGCACGGTCAGCCGGGTGTCGGCGGCGGCATGCCGGGCGGCGGCTACGGCTACCCGGGTGCGCAGCAGTCGCCGTACGGCGGGCAGCCGGACCCCTCGATGGGCGGCGGGCAGCAGCTGGGCGGTCAGCCGTACGGCGCGCAGCCGCACCAGCAGCAGGCGGCCCAGGCCCCGGCTCCGGCCCAGGCGCAGGCCCCGCAGGCGGCGGCCGCTCCGGCGGCCGCGGCTCCGGCGGCGGACTTCGCGCCGTTCTGGTTCGCGGTCCCGGCGGCGCGTCCGCTGTACGCCGAGGACGGCTCGGCGGCCCCGATCGCGGAGCTGGCCCCGGGCACCTGGTACCTGGCGGTCGAGCAGCGCGGTCAGGCGCTGGTGGCGCAGACGCAGGACGGGCGCCGCGGTGTGCTCCAGGACACGACGGGCATCCAGCGCGGCTGACGCTCCTCTCGTTCCGATTCTCCTCCGACGGCCCCCCGTCCGGATCTCTTCCGGGCGGGGGGCCGTTGGCGTACAGTCCGGGACCCTGGGTCTTGAACTGACGGATCGTCAGAAAGGTGGCGTGCCATGCGACTCGGCCTCGCGCTCGGGTACTGGGGCCGCGGCCCTTCCCCGTCCCATCTCGAACTCGCCCGCGAGGCGGAGGAGTTGGGCTACGACTCGGTGTGGACGGCGGAGGCGTGGGGGTCGGACGCGTTCACCGCGCTGACCTGGATCGCGGCGCACACCTCGCGGGTGCGGCTGGGCACGGCGGTGGCGCAGATGGCGGCGCGGACGCCGACGGCGACGGCGATGCACGCGCTGACCCTGGACCATCTGTCGGGCGGGCGGATGATGCTGGGGCTCGGGCTCTCCGGGCCGCAGGTGGTGGAGGGGTGGTACGGGCGGCCGTTCCCGCGCTCGCCGCTGACGGCGACGCGGGAGTACGTGGACGTGGTGCGGCAGGTGCTCCGGCGGGAGGGTCCGGTCACCCTGGACGGGCGCTACCACTCCCACCCGTACGCGGGCTCCGACGGCACCGGCCTCGGCAAGCCGCTCAAGCCGATCACCCATCCGCTGCGGGCGGACCTGCCGGTGCTGCTCGGCGCGGAGGGTCCGAAGAACATCGCCCAGACGCTGACCATCGCCGACGGCTGGCTGCCGCTGTACTGGTCCCCCAGCCGCTGGTCGGAGGTGTACGCCCTCCCGGCGACGCTCCCCGCCGGGTTCCTGGTCGCGCCGATGGTGCGGGCGCAGGTCTGCGACGACGTGGCGGCGGGGCTGCTGCCGGTGAAGGCGATGCTCGGGTTCTACATCGGCGGCATGGGCCACGCGGCCCGCAACTTCCACGCCGATCTGATGTGCCGCATGGGCTACGAGGCCGAGGCCCGCCACATCCAGGCCCTGTTCGCCGAGGGCCGCCGCGAGGACGCCGTGCTCGCCGTCCCCGACGCCTTCGCCGACGAGATCTCCCTGGTGGGCCCGCGCGAACGGATCGCGGAACGGCTGGCCGAGTGGCGCAAGGGCCCGGTGACGGACCTGCTGGTGACGGCGCCGGACCGGGAGACGCTGCGGGTGCTCGCGGAGTTGAACGGGTGAGGGGTTCCTGGGCGGGGCGTGACCCGGTCCATGACGGGGTCCGCGGTCCGCTCTAGGACGGGTTCTCTTCGGGCCAGGTGTGGCCTTCGCGCAGCGCCCGCAGGGCGAAGGCGAGGGTGCCCTCGGCGCGGTCGTCGGTATAGGAACAGACCTCAAGCCACGACAGATGGCCGTGCCTGGTGAACAGCAGGATCTCGCCGCACAGGTCACCCGCCTCCGTGTAGTACTGGGCATCGACCGCCACACGGGTGCCCCGCTCGACGGGCGCCGGGGCGACCACGGCCGGGTCGATCTCCTCGAAGTAGGCACTGCCGCAGCCGCACGAGCAGCGCTCGTACACACGGACGTACGGGAGCTGGGCGCGCAGCGCGCGGTGCACCGGGTCGTCGGCCTCGCTCAGGACGACGTCGAACGCCTCGGCCACGTCGTCGGGCATGGGCCCACTGGGCCCACCCGTCCCGCTCGACCCGCTCATGGCGTTCACGGCGTTCACGGCGTTCACGGCGTTCACGGCGTTCACGGCGTCTGCGGGCGGAGGGCCGGGGTGAGGGCCTGGAGGACCGTGGGCATGAAGTCCGGCGGGACGGGGCGGGTGCCCAGGAGCCAGGTGTGGTAGATCGGGCCGTAGATGAGCTCGACGGCGAGTTCGAGCTCCAGGTCGGCGCGGAGCTGGCCGGCCTCGACGGCCTTCGCGAGGCGGGCGACGCACGCGTCGATGGAGCCGCGCAGGATGCGCCGTACCCCGTCGGCGGCGAACTCCTCCGACTGGGCCGCGGCGATCAGGCCGCGCCAGATCGCACCGAAGTCGCCCTGGAACAGCGCCATGACGTTGGCGGTCTGGGTGGTCAGGTCGACCATGATGTCGCCGGTGTCGGGGAATCCCGCCGACGCGTCCCGGTGCATCTCCACACCGTCGAGGAGGATCGCCGCCTTCGACGGCCACCAGCGGTAGATCGTGGTCTTGGCCACGCCCGCCCTGGCGGCGATCGCCTCGATGGTGACCTGCGCGAACCCCCGTTCCACGCAGATCACGAACGCCGCCTCGATGACCGCCCGCCGAGCTTGCTCATTACGGCGGGACGCATCGGGTGACATGACGGGAGCATACCTCACGCGCTACGCAACGTTGCGTAGCGGCTTACGTGCTCGGCCGCCGCCCAGTCTCGCTCAGCCGCCGCTCAGCTGGGACGCGCTCGGGACCTTGTCCACGACCTCCGCGCCCGCGCTCTTGCCCGCGTTCTTGACGTTGTTGATGACGTCCTCGAACGCGCCGATGTCGCCGTCCGTCGCCTCGCCCTTCCTGAGCTTCGTCCCCAGGTCCTTCAGCGAGTCGATGCCCGCGCTCAGCGGTGCCACCGCCTTCGACAGGAGCTCGTCGCCCTTGGCGTTGTTCACCGCCGCCTTGAGCCGGTTGTAGGTGAACGCGCCCGCGAGGCCCGCCTTGACCAGGGCGAAGGTGCGACCGTCGGCACCCTTCTTGAACTTGCCCGCGCGGTAGGGCTTCACGATCCACTGGTACGTCGCGCCCGCCGCCAGGCCCGCGTTCGCCACGAACCGGGTCTTCGCCAGCTTCTGCTGCTCGAAGCTCGCCGAGGCGGTCGGCGTGGTGTCCGAACCGGTCGTCAGGGAATTCTTGCTGTCGCTGCCGCAGGCGGCGGTCGTCGCGAGCAGCGCGCCGGACAGGAAGAGGGCGACCGCGGCACGGCGCGCGCGGAGGAAGCTGGGCACGGTGAGACCTCCCTGGGTCCCCGGGGACAGTGGCGCCAGCCTCACCCGCCGCCCCCGGGTCCGCCAGCGGAGTGAGTCCGTACGGGTTCAACCGTCCCTCCTTCCCCTCACCCCGACCGACATCTGTGCAGGTCAGAGCCGTGGGACGTCCCATCGCGTCCCTGGGACGGCGGCACCTCTGGCCCCAAGCGGAACCCACGACGGAGAGTGGGCCAGAGGCCCGGGACCGTTCCGGAGGGCCCAGAAGTCGGCCGCGACGCGGCAGGGGGGACGAGCACGATGGCCGGGGCTATGACGGTCGGGGCTATGACGGTCGGGGTGAGGACGACCGGGGCGAGGACGACCGGGGGGCCGGCCGTCGGGGCGCAGCGGGGGCGCGCCGGGGCCGCCACGGCGGTGCGGCGGCGGGTGTGCGCCGTCGACGGGCGGTGCCAGTGGTTCTACGGCGCCCCCGACGCCCGGCTGCGGCCCGGCGTCGGTGTCTACCGCGGCTACCGCTCGCCCGCCGGGGTCCCGCAGGAACGGCTCGTCGTGCCGACCGGCCGGGTCTCGCTCCTCATCGGCTTCGGCGGCTCCGGCGGCCGGCTGCGGGTGCACGGCGCCACCGGCCGGGCCTCGGGTGCCTCCCTCGTGTCGGGGCTGCACACCCGGGCCCGCGTCCTCGACCACGGCGGCGACCTGCACGGCGTCGAGGTGACCCTCACGCCCTGGACCGCGCGCCGGATCTTCGACGCGCCGCTCGCCGATCTCGCGGACACCCTGCTCGACCCGGCCGACGTCCTCGGGCCCCAGGCCCGGCACCTCGCCGACGCGCTCGCGGACGCCCCCGACTGGCCGGCCCGCTTCGCCCTGCTCGACGCGGCACTGCTGCGCTGGAACGCCCGGGCGGCGGACGGCGGCCGGGCCGGCCGCCCCGACCCGGCCGTCCTGGAGGCGTGGCGGCTGCTCGAACGCGCCTCGGGCGACCTGCGCGTCCGTGACCTCGCCGCCGCCACCGGCTGGAGCCCGCGGCATCTGCAGAGCCGCTTCCAGGCCGAGCTGGGCCTCAGCCCGAAACAGCTCGCCCAGGTGCTGCGCCTCGGCCGCGCCGTCCGCGAGCTGAGCGCGGGGACTCCGGCGGCCGCGGTCGCGACCCGCTGCGGCTTCTACGACCAGGCGCACCTCAGCCGCGCGTTCAACGGCTTCACCGGTCTGCCGCCGGGCCGCTTCCTGGCCCGGCGGGCGGCGGCGAGCGCCTGGCTCGCCGGTTGAGGCCGCACCGGACCGCCCGCACTCGACGGCCCCACGGAAACCGTGCGCGTTTTTCCAATACCCGGCGGCGGGGCGGCTGCGAACCTGGAACCCAGTCCGCCGCTCGACCCGTGCTCGGGTACGGGGCGGGGAACCGGTGTCACGGGGGTGCACCGGGCCCCGCCCCGTACCGCCCCCCTTGCCACTACGGCTACGGCCACGACCACGGCCGGCGCTACGGCTGGGCCTTCTCCTCGCTCGGGATGAAGCGTCCGGTGCAGCCGCGCGGGCCGTCCTTCGGGAGCGCCGCGCAGACCCAGACCGAGCCGTGCTCGGGGGCCGCGACGAGCGGGGTGTAGACGTCACGGTCGTAGTGCACGACGTCGGCCTGGGCCGCGCCGTCCGAGTTGTTGACGACGGCCGTCGCGCCGACCTCGGCGAACGAGATCCGGCCCCAGGCGGCCTGGCAGGCGCGGCTGTAGCGCAGCTCGATGACCAGGTCCTTGGGGATGGAGCCGGTGCGTACGGTGATCGCGTCCGCGCCGCAGTTCATCTTCTTCGGGTCGCGGCCCTCGCAGCCCGTCAGCTTGCAGCCGGTGGCCGGTCCCACCACCTTCACGGCCTGCGTCGGGGCCGCCTTCGCCTTGGCGTCGCCGCCGTCACCGCCGCCGCCGAAGGGCGGCACGCCGAGCGCGTACGTGGTGGCGCCCGCCACCAGGACGACCGCGAGGACGAGCGAGGCCCACAGGGCCGTACGACGCCGCCGGGCGGCCGGGACCGGGCCCGGGGCCGGAGACCCGGCGGGCTCGGGGGAGCCGGAGGAGTCGGAAGACTCGGCGGACTCGGGCGACTCCGCGGCCGCGTCCGGCCCGGCGGCCGCGCCCGACCCGGGCTCCGAAGACCCCTCGGCCGTCCCCGCGGTCCCCTCGGTCGCCTCCGCCGTCCCCGATGCCTCCTCCGGCGCCGTGCGGCGGGCGTCCTCCGCGTCCCAGAGGGCGAGCAGCGGCTCGGGGTCGGTCCCGCAGAGCTTCGCGAGGCGTTCGACGGCGTCACGCGGCGGGAACTGCTTGCCGTTGACCCAGCGCTCCCACGACGACTTGGCGTAGTGGGTCTTCTCGCTCAGTTGCGCGAAGCTCGAACCCGAAGCCTTCTTCAACGCGAGCAGTTCGCCCGCGAGGTCGCCCGCCGCCCCCCGTTGCTCCATCCGCCCGCTACTCCCGAGTCCTGAATCCATGTCCGCGTGCGGATCCGCGTCGAATCCGCGTACTCATGTCGGGCATGAGTACGCACATCCTAGAGCTGGCCGAGACGCCACTTTTACGTGCATCCAACATGGATTCGGCCATGCGATTTCAGCCGAGGCGGCAGTCGTCGCAGTCGGGTTCGAGGCCGCGCGGCAGGCGTTCGCCGCCGAAGACGGCCACCGTCGCCTCGTCGCCGCCGAGCGCCGCCACCGCGAGCAGCAGCGAGCCCGCCGTCCAGGTGGTCTGCTCCTCCGGCCACATCGCGCGGTTGCCCTCGAAGACGTACCCCGTCCAGTAGTTGCCGTTCTCGGCCCGCAGATGGCGGATCGAGGTGAGGATGTCGAGCGCCCGGTCCGACTCCCCCATCGCCCAGAGCGTCAGGGCGAGTTCGCAGCTCTCGCCGCCCGTCACCCACGGGTTCGGCAGCACGCAGCGCACCCCGAGCCCGGGGACGACGAAGTCGTCCCAGTGCGCGTCGATCCGCTCCTTCGCCGCCACGCCGGTCACCGCGCCGCCGAGGACCGGGTAGTACCAGTCCATCGAATAGCGGGACTTGTCGAGGAACCGCTCCGGATGGCTGCGGATCGCGTGCCCGAGCGCCCCGGCCGCCAACTCCCAGTCGGGCTGCGGCTCTTCGCGCTCCTCCGCGATGGCGAGCGCGCAGCGCAGCGCCTGGTGCACGGACGAGCTGCCGGTGAGCAGCGCGTCCGGTACGGGAGTGCCGTCCGCCTCGCGCTTCCAGCCGAGCTGGCCGCCGGGCTGCTGGAGCCCGAGCACGAACCCGACGGCCGCCCGCACCACCGGCCACATCCGGTCGAGGAAGACGTCGTCGCCGGTCGAGAGGTAGTGGTGCCAGACGCCGACCGCGATGTAGGCGACGAAGTTCGACTCGCGGCCCCGGTCTGTGACGTCGTCCGGGTCGCCGTCGCGGTAGGCCGCGTACCAGGATCCGTCCGGATTCTGGTGCTCGGCCAGCCAGGCGTAGGCGCGGGCCGCCGCCTCGTGCTCGCCCGCGGTGTCCAGGGCCATGGCGGCCTCGGTGTGGTCCCACGGGTCGAGGTGGTGGCCCCGGAACCACGGGACGGCGCCGTCCTCGCGCTGGACGGCGAGGATGCCCGCGACGGTCCGCGCCGCCTCGGCGGCGGTCAGGACGCCCGGCAGGACGAGGTGCTCCGCGATGCGCTCGGGAGAGGTCACCGGCCCGCGCCCGCGGTGTCCGCCACGCCGTCCGCGCCGGTCTCCGTCTTCGGCAGGTGCGGCTTGGTCGCGTACGCCACGAAGCTCTTGCCGACCACCGGGTTGAGCAGCTGCTCCGCGACCCGGGTCACGGCGGGCTTCTTCATGATGTCCCAGACCAGGAGCTTGTGGTACGCCCGGACCGGCAGCGCCTTGTCGTTGTCCACGCCGAAGGCGCACTTGAGCCACCAGTACGGCGCGTGCAGGGCGTGCGCGTGGTGGGTGCCGTACGGCTTGAGTCCGGCCTGGCGCATCTTGGCGAGGAGTTCGTCGGCCTTGTAGATGCGGATGTGGCCGCCCTCGACCTCGTGGTACTCGTCGGAGAGCGCCCAGCAGACCTTCTCGGGGCCGTAGCGCGGCACGGTGACGGCGATCCGGCCGCCGGGCTTGAGGACCCGGACCATCTCGGCGAGCACGCCCTTGTCGTCCGGGATGTGCTCCATGACCTCGGAGATGATGACGACGTCGAAGGACTCGTCGGGGAACGGCAGGTTGAGCGCGTCGCCCTCCATCGCGGTGGCGGTCGCACCGGCCGGGGCCTCCCCCGCCTCCTTCATCGCCGCGAACCACTTGGCGACCTCGCGGATCTCCTCGGCGTTCTGGTCGAGGGCGACGACCTGGGCGCCACGCCGGTAGCACTCGAAGGCGTGCCGCCCGCCGCCGCAGCCCAGATCGAGCACGCGGTCGCCGGGGGCGAGCGGGAAGCGGGTGAAGTCGACGGTCAGCACGGGGTCTGCCTTTCAGTGGCTTCGTGTCAGTGGCTTCAGGGCCGTGGGGCGCGGGCCGTGGGGCGCGCCGGTCGGGGGCGCCGGTCAGGGGCGGGGTGCCGCGGCCCGGGCGGATGTCCGGGCGGCGGCACCGGCGGTGCGCGCGGGGGCGGTACGCGCGGGGGCGCCGCCCTGGCGGTCGATCGCCGCACGGTACAGCTCGGCCGTGCCCTGGGCGGCGCGGGCCCAGGTGAAGTTGGCCAGGACCCGCTCCCGTCCGGCCGCGCCGAGGCGGGCCCGCAGGGCCGGGTCGCCGAGCATCCGGCCGAGCGCGGCGGCAAGCGCGCCGGGGTCGCCGGGCGGCACCGCGAGGCAGGTCTCGCCGTCGGGGCCCGCGACCTCGGGGATCGCGCCGCCGGTGGTGGCGACCAGCGGGGTCGCGGTGGCCATCGCCTCGGCGGCGGGCAGCGAGAAGCCCTCGTAGAGGGAGGGGACGCAGGCGACCTGGGCCGAGCGGACCAGGTCGACGAGCTCCGCGTCCGTGACGCCCTTGACGAACCGGACGGCGCCGGCGAGCCCGTACCGCTCGATGGCCTGGGCGACCGGACCGTCCTCGGCGCGCTTGCCGACGACGACGAGGTGGGCGTCGGGGTGCTCGGTGCGGAGCTTGGCGAGCGCCTCGACGAGGAAGACCAGGCCCTTGAGGGGTACGTCGGCGCTGGAGGTGGTGACGATCCGGCCGGGGACCTCGGCGACGGCCGGGTCCGGGGACCACAGGTCGGTGTCGGCGCCGATGTGGACGACCTCGACGCGGTCGGGGCGGACGCCGAGGTGGTCGACGATCTCCTGGCGCGAGGTGCCGGAGACGGTGAGGACGGACGGCAGGCGGCGGGCGACCCGCTTCTGCATCCGGGTGAAGGCGTACCAGCGGCGGACCGAGGCGCGGCGCTTCCAGTCCTCGGCGGCGTCGAGTTCGAGCTGCCGGTCGACGGTGATGGGGTGGTGGATCGTGGTGACCAGCGGGGCGCCGATCGCGCGGGGGCCGCCGAGGAGCCCGTACCCGAGGGTCTGGTTGTCGTGGACGACGTCGAACGCGCCGCGGCGGGCGGCGAGCATCCGGCGGGCGCGGAGCGAGAAGGTGAGCGGCTCGGGGAAGCCGCCGGTCCACATGGTGCCGACCTCGACGGCGTCGATCCAGTCCCGGTACTCGTCGCGCCCGGGGGTGCGGAAGGGGTCGGGCTGCCGGTAGAGGTCGAGGCTGGCTATCTCGGTGAGCGGCACGCCCTCGTCGAGGGTGGGGTACGGCTGGGAGCCGAACACCTCGACGCGGTGGCCGAGCCGGGCCAGCTCGCGGGAGAGATGGCGGACGTAGACGCCCTGGCCGCCGCAGAACGGGTTGCCCTTGTACGTGAGGAGTGCGATCCGCAGCGGATCGTCACCGCCCGGTCCCGCGCCGCCCTGTCGGGGGCTTGCCTCTATGGCCTCCGCGGTCACTTGCGACCCCCTTCGAGCGTGCTTTTCGCGGGAGCGTAACCGCCCGCGCTAATCTAGAACAAGTTACAGACTTGATCGTTCATGATCTCCTTGACCATGGCGATCATGCTCGTGATCGTTCACCGTCCCGGAGCGGCCGGGTTCGCGGGACCGGAATCGAGTGATCCTCAAGGAGCACAGAATCTACCGGCAGGTAGCCTCGTCGCGAGTCCGGGAACAGGTGATTCGCGCCACGGCGGGCGCCGGGCCCATACTGTCGCTCCGCCCTCGCACGGCACCGCACGGAACGGGACCTCATGACCGCGGAAGACAGACCTGCGTCGGCGCCCCTGACGGAGCGCCAGGAAGCACGCCGACGGCGCATCCTGCATGCCAGCGCGCAGCTGGCCGGGCGCGGCGGGTTCGACGCCGTGCAGATGCGGGAGGTCGCCGAGGCGGCCGGGGTGGCGCTCGGCACGCTCTACCGCTACTTCCCGTCCAAGATCCATCTGCTGGTCGCGACCATGCAGGACCAGCTCCAGCACATGCACACCACGCTGCGGAAGCGGCCGCCCGCCGGTGACGACCCGGCGCAGCGGGTGGCGGAGACCCTGATGCGGGCCTTCCGGGCGCTGCAGCGCGAGCCGCAGCTCGCGGACGCGATGGTGCGGGCGCTGACCTTCGCCGACCGGAGCGTGAGCCCGGAGGTGGACACGGTGTCGCGGCTGACCACCGCGATCATCCTGGACGCGATGGGGGCGGAGCACCCGACGCCGCAGCAGCTGTCGGCGGTGCGGGTGATCGAGCACACCTGGCACTCGGCGCTGATCACCTGGCTGTCGGGGCGGGCGTCGATCGCACAGGTGAAGATCGACATCGAGACGGTGTGCCGGCTGATCGACCTGACGGCGCCGCGGGCCCCCGGGGCGCGCTAGCCGCCCCGGGGTGCCGCAGGCCGGGCCCTGCCCGGATCAGGTCAGGGCTTCTTGTTCTTCTCCAGGTCGGCCTTGAACAGCTCCGCGCACGCGGGCGTGTTGTTCGTGCCCACGAACATCACGAGCTTCAGGACGCCCGCGGTGTGGTCGCTGGCCTTGACCGTCCAGGTGCTCTTGGTCAGGGACTTGATGGTCGAGCCGCTCTCCTCGACGGACTGGCCGGTGGCCCAGCCGCCCTTGGTGAGCGCCGCGACCGTCTCCGTGTAGGACTTCTTCGGGTCGGCGGCCTTGCGGGTGTCGGGCATCCAGCTGACCATGCACTTCTCCAGGCCCGGCGGGATCTGCTTGCCGGTCGGGTCCTGGGCGAAACCGGCGGCGGTGGCCGCGGTCTCGATCTCCTTCGACACGGCGTCGGCGGTGAGCTCACCGCCCGCCTCCGCGCCGCCGGTGGCCCCCGCCGTCGAACCGGCCGTGGACCCGGCGGAGGCCGAACCACCCTTGTCCGCCGCGCCCTTGTCCGTACCGCTGTCGCTCCCGCAGCCCGCGACCGACAGCATCACACCGGCGGCCGCGGCAGCGGCCACCCACTTCGCCTTGCGCACAACTCTCCCAATTTCGGGCACACGAAGGCCCCTTGCCCCCGTAGACAGGGGCACAGTTTTGCACGCGTGAACCACTGTTCGGGAAACGGAACGCGGGAGGCGGAAGACGGGCGGTGGACGACGTCCGGCCCGTGGGCCGGGGCGCGCCCCGGCCCACGGGCCGAACTCCTCCCCGCTACTCCTCGGGCGGGAACACCGGTTCGCCGCCGTCCGCGAGCGTGATCGAGATGGCCTCCACCGGGCAGCCCTCGGCGGCCGCGAGGACCTTCTCGTTGGCGTCCGACTCGGGGTCGCGGGGGTGGGACTGGCGGGCCGCGTCGAGACGGAATCCGGCCGGGGCGTGGTTCACGCACATGCCGGAGCCGATGCAGACGCCCCGGTCGACCTCCACGTGCCAGCGGTCGCCCATCACGCCCCACCCGGCCCCTGGTAGCCGGCGGGCAGGTGGATCATCTTGTGCTCCAGGTACTCGGAGAAGCCCTCGGGGCCGAACTCGCGGCCCACGCCGCTGTTCTTGTAGCCGCCGAACGGGCCGAGCATGTCGAGGCTGAAGGTGTTCACGTTGAAGGTGCCGGTGCGGACCCGGCGGGCGAAGTCGACGCCGTGCTCGACGTCGCCGGTCCAGACGCTGCCGGACAGGCCGTACTCGGAGTCGTTGGCGATCCGCAGCGCCTCGGCCTCGTCCCCGTACGGCAGGAGGCAGATCACCGGCCCGAAGATCTCCTCGCGGGCGATCCGCATCGAGTTGTCGACGCCGCCGAACAGCGTCGGCTCGACGTACCAGCCGCGTTCCCGGCCCTCCGGACGGCCGCCGCCGGTGAGCACCTTGGCGCCCTCCGCCTGGCCGATGCCGATGTAGTCGAGCGAGCGCTGCTGCTGGCGCCGGGCGACCAGCGGGCCGACCTGGGTGGCCGGGTCGAGCGGGTCGCCGACCACCAGGGCGCCCGCCGCCGCCGCGAACGCCTCGGCGGTCTCCTCGTAGCGGGAGCGCGGGACGAGGATGCGGGTCTGGGCGACGCACGCCTGCCCGTTGTTCATCCAGGCGGACGGCACGACCCCGGCGACGGTGGCGTCGAGGTCCGCGTCCGGCAGCACCACGGCCGCCGACTTGCCGCCGAGTTCGAGGGTGACCCGGGTGAGGTTGCGGGACGCGACCTCCATCACGCGCTTCCCGGCGGCGACCGAGCCGGTGAAGGAGACCTTGTCGATGCCGGGGTGCCCGACCAGGTACTCGCTGACCTCGCGGTCGGCCGGGAGGATGGAGAGCACGCCCTCCGGGAGCCCGGCCTCGGCGGCGATCTCGCCGAGGATGTACGAGTCGAGCGGGGTCTCCGGGGAGGGCTTCAGGATCACCGCGCATCCGGCGAGCAGCGCGGGCCCGAGCTTGGCGGCGGCGGTGAACTGCGGCACGTTCCACGGGACGACGGCCGCGACCACCCCGACCGGCTCGCGCCGCACCAGGATCGGCCCGAGGGCGCCGGAGCGGTGCTCCTCGAAGGCGAACTGCCGGGCCACGGTGATCGCCGAGTCCCACACCATCATCGCGCCGAGCGCCTGCGCGAGCACCGACCAGGAGTAGGGCGAGCCGTTCTGCGAGCTGATCGAGCGGGCGATCTCCTCGTGCCGTACGGCGATCGCGTCCTTGATCCGCCCGACGACCTCGATCCGCTCCTCCAGCGTCATCCGGGGCCACGGCCCCTCGTCGAAGGCCCGGCGCGCGGCGGCGACGGCCCGGTCGACATCGGCCTCGGAGGCGTGCGGGACGCGGCCGATGACCTCCTCGGTGTGCGGGGAGACCACCTCGATGACCGCGCTCCCGAGCGGATCGGTCAACTCGCCGCCGATGAACAGTTTTCCGTGCTCCACAAGCTCGGTCATGACCGACTGCCTCCCGGAACCTCGCCGCGACCGCTGGCCGCTCCACCACTTCTGACGATGTTTCAGAACTGATACCAGTTCTAGTTATAGTGGGCAATGGCCAATGGCCGTACCGGTACGCAGAGATGAGGACGCTCATGACGCAGCTGCCCGACACGGTCATCCAGCACGGCGGGGGTGTCTGGTCGATGCGCGTGCCCATCCCCGACAACCCGCTCGGGCACACCCTGGTGCACGTGGTCGACACCGACCGCGGCCCCGTGCTCGTCGACACCGGCTGGGACGACCCCGCGTCGTGGGCCGAACTCACCGGCGGGCTCGGCGTCCTCGGCATCGACGTCCGGGACGTGCACGGCGTCGTCGTCACCCACCACCACCCCGACCACCACGGCCTGTCCGGCCGGGTCCGGGAGGAGTCCGGGGCCTGGATCGCCATGCACGCCGCCGACATCGCCGTGGTACGCCGCACCCGCGGCTCCGAACCCGGCACCTGGCTCGACTACCTCGCCCGCAAGCTCGCCGCCGTCGGCGCGCCCGACGAGCACATCGCCCCGCTGCTCGCCGCCCGGGCGGCGGGCGGCCGGATGCGGACCCTGCCCGGGCTCGGCTCCGCGCTGCCCGACCGCGAGATCGTCCCCGGCGAACTGCTCGACCTCGCCGGACGCAGGCTGCGCGCCGTCTGGACCCCCGGCCACACCCCCGGCCATGTCTGCCTCCACCTGGAGGAGGCCCACCCGGCCGGGCTGCCCGGCCGCGGCCGGCTCTTCTCCGGCGACCATCTGCTGCCCGGGATCAGCCCGCACATCGGCCTGTACGAGGACCCCGACGAGGCCACCGCCGCCGACCCGCTCGGCGACTACCTCGACTCCCTGGAACGGATCGGCCGGCTCGGCGTCGCCGAGGTGCTCCCCGCCCACCAGCACGCCTTCACCGACGCGGCCGGGCGGGTGCGGGAACTGCTCGACCACCACGAGGAGCGGCTCACCGGACTGCTCGCCCTGCTCGCCACCCCGCTCACCCCCTGGCAGCTCGCCGAGCGGATGGAGTGGAACCGCCCCTGGGACCGCATCCCGCACGGCTCCCGCAACATCGCGGTCAGCGAGGCCGAGGCCCATCTGCGCCGCCTGGTGAAGCTGGGCCGCGCCGAGGCACTGCCGGGGACGGACCCGGTGGCCTACCTGGCGGTGTGAGGCGGGGCCCGGACCTGGGCGGCCGGTAAAGTGGGCGGTCGTCGTCATGCCCGTACAGGGGAAAGCCGGTGCGAATCCGGCACTGTCCCTTCCCCTGCCCCGACGCTCCGAGTGGGGTGGGGACACCCCACTCCGTGAGCCACCCTCCGCCAGAAGCAGGGGGGTGGCGAAGTCGGAACGCCCGGTACGGGACGTGAGCGCCGGCACCGTCGAGGAACACGGTGCCGGAGGCCGGCTCCCCGGGTGCCGGTGTCCGGTGCCCGCAGGAGAGAAGAGCCATGATCAGCGTTCGCCGCGCCGCCGCCGCACTCGCCGCCGGTGCCGTGCTCAGCACCACCGTCGCCGGAGTGGCCACCGCCGCGCCCTCGCCGCCCGTGCAGGTCCCGGCCGGTCTGTACGGCATGACCGACCCCACCTACGACGGCGTCTGGCGCCAGTCGCTCGCCTTCCTCGCCCAGCGCACCTCCGGCATCCAGCCCGCCGACCGGGCCGTGGACTGGCTGCTCGGCCAGCAGTGCGCGAACGGCGCCTTCGCCTCCTACCGGCCCGACCCGGCCGCGGCCTGCGACGGCAAGACGATGCTCGACAGCAACGCCACCGCCGCCGCCGTGCAGGCGCTGACCTCGGTGAAGCGGCAGTCCGCCGACCCGGAGAAGGCCGAGCAGGCCGTGCAGAGCGGCCTGGCCTGGCTGAAGAGCGTGCAGAACAAGGACGGCGGCTGGAGCTTCACCCCCGGCTCCCCCAGCGACGCCAACTCCACCTCGATCGTCGTCAGCGCCCTCGCCGCCACCGGGACCCGCCCCGGCATGGTGAAGTCGCCCGACGGCAAGACCCCGTACGACGCGCTGCTCACCTTCGCGCTGCCGTGCGCGGGTGACGCGGCCGAGGGCGGCGGCGCGGGCGCCTTCGCCTACCAGCCGGACAAGAACGGCAAGCTCGTCGCGAACGCCGACGCCACCGCCGCCGCCACCCTCGCCGGGCTCGGCAAGGGCATCACCGCCCGCGGCACCGGACCCGAGCAGCCGCCGACCTGCAGCACCACCCCGAAGCCGACCCCCGAGCGGGCCGCGCTCAACGGCGCCTCCTACCTCGCCGCCCAGCTCGCCGGGAGCGGCCACCTGGTCACCCCGCCGATGCCCGGCGCCGCCGACGCCAAGGAGCAGCCGGACTACGGCAACACCGCCGACGCGGTCGTGGCGCTCGCCGCCGCCGGGGCGAAGAAGGAGGCCACCGGCGCGCTGACCTGGCTGGAGCAGAACTCCACCGCCTGGGCCCGGACCAGCGGCCCGGCCGCCTACGCCCAGCTGGTGTTCGCCGCGCACGCGATGGACACCGACCCGCGTTCCTTCGGCCGCACCGACCTCATCGAGCAGCTGAACGCCACCGGCCCGGAGCCGAAGGCCCCGGACAACTCGCAGGCGTCGACCGGTGACGACGACGAGGGCGGCTTCGACGTGTGGTGGATCATCGGCATCGGCACGGTCGTCGGCGTCGGCGTCGGCTTCCTGCTGAGCGGCCGGAAGAAGTGAGCCGCCGGACCGCCGTACGGCTCCGGCTCGCGGCGGGGCTCGGCGGCGCGCTGCTCATGGGCGCCGCCGTCGCCGCGCCCGCGCAGGCCGCCGGCACCGGCTACCGCTACTGGTCCTTCTGGGAGGACAAGGGCGGCAGCTGGGGCTACGCCACCCAGGGCCCGGCGACCGCCCGGCCCGCCGACGGCGACGCCCTCGGCTTCCGCTTCGCCGTGAGCCGGGACGCCGCCGACGCCACCAAGCCCACCGCCGCGCCCGACTTCGCGAAGACCTGCGCGGCCACCGCGGCGAAGGACGGCACCAAGCGGGTCGCCCTCGTCATCGACTTCGGCACCACCGCCGACGCCCCGCCCGGCGAGACCCCGCCGAGCCCGGCGGTGCGCTCCGCGTGCGCGCGGGTGCGGGAGGACGCGACGGCCGCCGAGGCGCTCGCCGAGGTCGCCAAGCCGCTGCGGTACGACAGCAACGCGCTGCTCTGCGGGATCTCGGGCTACCCGAAGGCGGGCTGCGGCGAGGCCGTGGCCCTGCCGGACCCGGGCTCGTCGACGGCCGCCCCGTCGGCGGTCCCGTCGGCCACCGGTTCCGCCGCCGCCTCCGCCGACGCGCACCCGGGCTCCGGGGGTCCTTCGGTCGGCCTCCTCGCGGGCGGCGCCGCCGTGGTCGTGCTCGGCGCGGCGGGCATCTGGCAGGCGCGCCGCCGCCGCTGATGCCGACTCCGCGGATGACGTACGGGACGGGTGCGGGGGCGGGGGCGGGGGCGGGGGCGGATGCCGACGCCGGTACCGCTGCCGGTGCCGGTGCCGGTGAGGGCTCGGGGGCACGGTCCGGCGGGCGGCGGGCGGGGCGGTTCGACCGTTTCCGCGCGCCCGTCGCCGACCGGGCCAACGCGCTGCACCCGGGTGCCTGGTGGCTGTGGGCGCTCGGCCTCGCCGTCGCCGCCTCCCGCACCACCAACCCCCTCCTCCTCGGCCTGATCGTCGGGGTCGCGGGCTATGTGGTGGCGGCCCGCCGCACCGACGCGCCCTGGGCCCGTTCGTACGGCGCCTTCGTCAAGCTCGGACTGTTCGTCGTCGGCATCCGGGTCCTGTTCTCGCTGCTCCTCGGCTCGCCGATCCCGGGCTCCCACCCGCTGTTCACGCTGCCGGAGCTGCCGCTGCCCGACTGGGCGCAGGGCATCCGGATCGGCGGCCGGGTGACCGCCGAGCAACTGCTCTTCGCGCTGTACGACGGCCTGAAACTGGCCACCCTGCTGATCTGCGTGGGCGCGGCGAACGCGCTCGCCAACCCGTCGCGGCTGCTGAAGTCGCTGCCGGGCGCGCTGTACGAGGTCGGGGTCGCCGTCGTCGTGGCGATGACGTTCGCACCGAACCTGGTCGCCGACGTGGTGCGGCTGCGCACCGCCCGCCGCTTGCGCGGGCGCCCCACCGGCGGGGTGCGGGCGCTGCTCCAGATCGGTCTGCCGGTCCTGGAGGGCGCGCTCGAACGCTCGGTCGCGCTCGCCGCGTCGATGGACGCGCGGGGGTACGGCAGGACCGCCCAGGTGCCGCGCGCGGTCCGGCGCACCACCAATGTGCTCACCCTCGGCGGACTGCTCGGGGTGTGCGCCGGTTCGTACGGGCTGCTCGCCGCGCAGGGCGCGGGCTACGGCCTGCCGCTGCTCGTGGCGGGCCTGCTCGCGGCGGTCGGCGGGCTGCGGCTCGGCGGCCGCAGGACCGTGCGCACCCGCTACCGCCCGGATCCCTGGGGGGTGCGGGCCTGGCTGGTCGCGGGCTCGGGGGTGGCGGTGGCGGCCCTGGTGATCTGGACGGGCGCGGCGGTGCCGGAGGCGATGCGGCCCGGGCTCGTACCGCTGGAGGCGCCGCAGCTGCCGGTGTGGCCCGCGGTGTCGGTGCTGCTCGGGCTGCTGCCCGCGGTCGTGGCGCCGCTGCCCGTCCTCTCGGATCCGCCGCCGCGGTCGTCATCGTCATCGTCGTCGTCGTCGTCGAAGGAGTCTGCTCGGTGATCCGTTTCGAGAACGTCTCGGTGACGTACGACGGCGCGGCCGCCCCGGTCCTCGACGGCGTCGACCTGACCGTGCCGGAGGGCGAGCTCGTGCTGCTCGTCGGCCCCTCGGGTGTCGGCAAGTCGACTCTTCTCGGCGCCGTCTCCGGCCTCGTCCCGCACTTCACCGGCGGCACCCTGCGCGGCCGGGTCCTGGTGGACGGCCGCGACACCCGCACCCACCCGCCGCGCGAGCTGGCCGACGTGGTCGGCACGGTCGGCCAGGACCCGCTGGCCCATTTCGTCACCGACACGGTCGAGGACGAGCTGGCGTACGGCATGGAGTCGCTCGGCCTGGCGCCGTCGGTGATGCGGCGGCGGGTCGAGGAGACCCTGGACCTGCTCGGCCTCGCCGAGCTGCGCGACCGGCCGATCGCCACGCTCTCGGGCGGGCAGCAGCAGCGGGTCGCGATCGGCTCGGTGCTGACCCCGCACCCCAAGGTGCTGGTGCTCGACGAGCCGACGTCGGCGCTCGACCCGTCGGCGGCGGAGGACGTCCTCGCGGTGCTCCAGCGGCTCGTCCATGACCTCGGCACGACGGTCCTGATGGCGGAGCACCGGCTGGAGCGGGTGGTGCAGTACGCCGACCAGGTCCTGCTGCTGGACGGGGCGGGGCCCGGAGCGCGGCTCGGGGCCCGGCTCGGGGCGCCCGCCGAGATGATGGCCGTCTCGCCGATCTTCCCGCCGGTGGTGGGTCTCGGCCGACTGGCCGGGTGGGAGCCGCTGCCGCTGACGGTGCGGGACGCGCGGCGGCGGGCGGGGGAGATCAAGGAGCGGCTGGGCGGCACTCCAGCCCCGCCGGCGTTTGAGGCGCGGGGGTCCGGGGGCGGAGCCCCTGGTTTCGGGAAGGGGCGGGGCGGGGGAAGGAAAGCACCCCCGGACACCCGTACCAGCGCCGACACCGGCCCCACGGACCAGCCCCTTCTCCGCACCACCCGCCTCGCCGTCCGCCGCGGCCGTGTCGAAGCCCTCCGCCGGATCGACCTCACCGTCACCGCGGGCGAGACCGTCGCGCTCATGGGGCGCAACGGGGCCGGGAAGTCCACCCTGCTCAGCACCCTCGTCGGGATGCTCGCCCCCACCTCGGGCACGGTCCGCGTCGCCGGACTGACCCCGCACGCCACCGACCCCCGCACCCTCATCCGGCAGGTCGGCCTGGTGCCGCAGGAGCCGAGGGATCTGCTGTACGCGGATTCCGTCGGCGAGGAGTGCGCGGCGGCGGACTCCGACGCGGGCGCGGCGCCGGGCACCTGTCGGCGGCTGGTGGCGGAGCTGCTGCCGGGGCTCGCGGACGACACGCATCCGCGGGACCTGTCCGAGGGGCAGCGGCTCGCGCTGGCGCTCTCCGTCGTGCTGACGGCGAAGCCGCCGCTGCTGCTCCTGGACGAGCCGACCCGGGGCCTGGACTACGCGGCGAAGGCCCGGCTGGTGACCCGGCTGCGGGCGCTCGCCGCCGCCGGGCACGCGATCGTGCTCGCCACGCACGACGTGGAGCTGGTGGCGGAGCTCGCGGACCGGGTGGTGATCGTCGCGGGCGGTGAGGTGGTGGCGGACGGGCCGACGGCGGAGGTCGTGGTGTCCTCGCCCGCCTTCTCGCCGCAGGTCGCGAAGATCCTGGCGCCGCAGCCGTGGCTCACGGTGGAGCAGGTCGCGGAGGCCCTCCAGCGATGAGCCCGTCCCGCCCGGGCCCCGCCCGTACCCCTGGTACCCCTCGTACCGCGCGCCCTCCCCGTACTGCACGCCCCATCCGGCTCGGCGCGAAGTCCGTCGCCGCCCTCGCCCTGGTCTCCTTCGTGGGCCTGGTCGCGATCGGCTGGCCGCTCTTCGCGGACGCGGACTCCGCGCTCACCGACCACGCCGCCGACGCCCCCTGGTTCTTCGCGCTGCTCCTGCCCCTCCTCATCGCGGTCGTGGTGGCGACCATCGCCGACTCCGGGATGGACGCGAAGGCGGTGGCGATGCTGGGGGTGCTCGCCGCCGTGGGGGCGGCGCTGCGGCCGCTCGGGGCGGGGACGGCCGGTCTTGAGCCGATGTTCTTCCTGATGGTGCTGAGCGGCCGGGTGCTCGGGCCCGGCTTCGGCTTCGTGCTCGGCGCGGTCACCATGTTCGCGTCCGCGCTGCTCACCGGCGGGGTGGGCCCGTGGATGCCGACGCAGATGCTGGCGATGGGCTGGTTCACGATGGGCGCGGGCCTGCTGCCGGGCCCGGAGCGGCTGCGCGGCCGGGGCGAGCGGTGGCTGCTCGCCGGGTACGGGTTCCTGGCGGCCTTCGCGTACGGCACCGTCACCAACCTCTACGGCTGGGTCACCATCGGCGGCGGCCTGCCCCAGGCCGACGGGAGCGGGGCGGGCGGCGACGGCGGGATCTTCTTCGTGCCCGGGGACTCCCCCGCCGCGAACCTGGCCCGTTTCCTGGCCTTCCTGGTCACCACCTCGCTCGGCTGGGACCTGGGCCGGGCGCTGCTCACCGTGGTCCTCACGCTCACCGTCGGCGGTCCGCTGCTGCGGGCGCTGCGGCGGGCGACCCGGCGGGCGAACTTCGAGGCCCAGGTCACATTCGAGGGCCCGGAAGGGGCCCCTCGGGGTGAGGCGCCTCATAGGACCTAGGTCACGTACGACCGGACCTAGTAGACCTGTACGAACCGGATAAAGACCCCACAGACCGGTCTGACCTGCGCGAATCCCCCCACTCCCGACCCGGGGCTGTCCTCCCTGGGTCCGAACCTTCCTCGTACCGGGGGTGATTGCGCCGCCCCGCCAGGTTTGTTTCTCTGGTGGACGTCGCCAGGCAGCGGTGCTCACCGAAGCACCAGGGCCAGGCCGGTTTCCCCACCAGCTCCCGGGCTTCCGGGCTCTGGTTCCGGCTTGTCCAAAACGCCCGGCGCGACCTTGCCCCCGACGTTAGGTACACGTTTTGTTCCGCTCGATCGCCACCCGCGCCGCCTCCCGCAAGAAGACCTTCGCCGTTTCCGCCGCCGTTCTGCTCGGCGCCTCGGGTGCGGTGCTCGGCACCACGGGTACGGCCTCCGCCGCCACCCCGCAGGAGCTCGCCCGGCAGATCGTTCCGGCGGCTCAGTACGCTTCCTTCAGCAAGATCGTGGAGCACGAGTCCGGCTGGAACCACACCGCCACCAACTCGTCCAGCGGCGCCTACGGCCTGGTCCAGGCCCTGCCCGGGTCGAAGATGTCGTCCGCCGGTGCCGACTGGAAGACCAACCCCGCCACGCAGATCAAGTGGGGTCTGGACTACATGAACGAGCGCTACGGCTCGCCGAACGGTGCCTGGTCCTTCTGGCAGTCGCACGGCTGGTACTGAGCCGGCCCCACGGCCCGCCTGACCGGCTGACCACCGCCTGACGTCGCAAGGCCCCGCCCTCCTCACGGAGGGGCGGGGCCTGCGGCGTTTTCCCGTACCCGCTTCCCGCACCCGCTTCCCGCATCCGCGAAGCGGGCGGGCGGGATCAGAGGCGCTGGATGATCGTGCCGGTCGCCAGCGCGCCACCCGCGCACATCGTGATCAGCGCGAATTCCTTGTCGGTCCGCTCCAGCTCGTGCAGCGCCGTGGTGATCAGCCGGGCACCGGTGGCGCCGACCGGGTGGCCGAGGGCGATGGCGCCGCCGTTGACGTTGACCTTCTCCAGGTCCTGGTCGAAGACCTGCGCCCAGGACAGGACGACGGAGGCGAACGCCTCGTTGATCTCGATCAGGTCGATGTCCTTGAGCGACATCCCGGCCTTGCCGAGCACCGCCCTGGTCGCGTCCACCGGCCCGTCCAGGTGGTAGTGCGGGTCGGCGCCGACCAGGGCCTGGGCGACGATCCGGGCGCGCGGGCGCAGCTTGAGGGCGCGGGCCATCCGCTTGGAGGCCCACAGCACGGCGCAGGCGCCGTCGGAGATCTGCGAGGAGTTGCCCGCCGTGTGGATGGCGGTGGGCATGACCGGCTTGAGCCCGGCGAGCGCCTCCATGCTGGTGTCGCGCAGGCCCTCGTCCCGGTCGACCAGCCGCCACATGCCGTGGCCCGCGGCCTGCTCGGCCTCGGTGGTGGGGACCTGGACGGCGAAGGTCTCGCGCTTGAAGCGCTCCTCGGCCCAGGCGACGGCGGCGCGCTCCTGGGAGAGCAGGCCGAGCGAGTCAACGCGCTCGCGGGTGAGACCGCGGCGGCGGGCGATGCGCTCGGCGGCCTCGAACTGGTTGGGCAGGTCGACGTTCCACTCGTCGGGCCAGGGCTTGCCGGGGCCGTGCTTGGAGCCGGAGCCCAGCGGGACCCGGGACATCGCCTCGACGCCGCAGCTGATGCCGATGTCGATGACCCCGGCGGCGACCATGTTGGCCACCATGTGGCTGGCCTGCTGGGAGGAGCCGCACTGGCAGTCGACGGTGGTGGCGGCGGTCTCGTAGGGCAGCCCCATGGTGAGCCAGGCGGTGCGCGCCGGGTTCATGGACTGCTCGCCGGCGTGGGTGACGGTGCCTCCGACGATCTGCTCGACGCAGTCGGCGTGGATGCCGGTGCGGCCGAGCAGCTCGCGATAGGTCTCGCCGAGGAGGTAGGCGGGATGGAGATTGGCGAGCGCGCCTCCGCGCTTGCCGATGGGGGTGCGTACGGCTTCGACGATGACGGGTTCCGCGGCCATGAGCTCGTCCTCTCCTCGCCCGTGCGGGGGTGTCCCGGCACCCGCGCCGGTCGGCGTCACGTAGAACTAGTACGCGTTCTAGTTCTGAGTGCAGTCTTATGACTGCTACCGCCGGTACGCAAGGGTCCGGGAAGCAACAGTTCCCACCCCTTCTCTTGCCACTTGTAGAACTCGTTACTACCTTTCCCGGCAACTTCTGATGGGCCATCAGATTATGGAGTGTGTTGCCGATGCCCTGCCCCCATCTCTCCGAAGGGTTCGACGCCACCGACCCCGATCTGCTCCAGAGCCGCGTACCGCACCCCGAGTTCGCGCAGCTGAGGCAGACCGCTCCCGTCTGGTGGTGCGCCCAGCCTCCCGGTGTCACCGGCTTCGCCGACGAGGGCTACTGGGCCGTGACGCGGCACGCCGACGTCAAGTACGTGTCCACGCACCCGGAGTTGTTCTCCTCCAACGAGAACACCGCCGTCATCCGCTTCAACGAGCACATCAGCCGCGACCAGATCGAGGTCCAGAAGCTGATCATGCTCAACATGGACCCGCCCGAGCACAGCCGGGTCCGCCAGATCGTCCAGCGCGGCTTCACCCCGCGCGCCATCCGCAGCCTGGAGACCGCGCTGCGCGACCGGGCCCGCTCCATCGTGACCGAGGCCAGGGCCGCCGCGGGCCCCGACGGCGCCTTCGACTTCGTGACCAGGGTCGCCGTCGAACTCCCGCTCCAGGCCATCGCCGAACTCATCGGCGTACCCCAGGAGGACCGGGCCCGGATCTTCGACTGGTCGAACAAGATGGTCGCGTACGACGACCCCGAGTACGCCATCACCGAGGAGATCGGCGCCGAGGCCGCGATGGAACTCATCGGCTACTCGATGAACCTCGCCGCCAGCCGCAAGGAGTGCCCGGCCAAGGACATCGTGTCGCAGCTGGTCGCGGCGGAGGGCCAGGGCAACCTGTCCTCCGACGAGTTCGGCTTCTTCGTGCTGCTGCTCGCCGTCGCGGGCAACGAGACGACCCGCAACGCGATCAGCCACGGCATGCACGCCTTCCTCACCCACCCCGACCAGTGGGAGCTCTACAAGCGGGACCGCCCGGCGACCGCCGCCGAGGAGATCGTCCGCTGGGCCACCCCCGTGGTCTCCTTCCAGCGCACCGCCACCCAGGACACCGAGATCGGCGGCCAGAAGATCAAGCGCGGCGACCGGGTCGGCCTGTTCTACTCCTCCGCCAACAACGACCCCGAGGTCTTCGAGGACCCGGAGCGCTTCGACATCAGCCGCGACCCGAACCCGCACCTCGGATTCGGCGGCGGCGGACCGCACTTCTGCCTCGGCAAGTCCCTCGCCATCAAGGAGATCGAGCTGATCTTCGAGGCGCTCGCCGACGAACTGCCCGACCTCTCACTGGCCGGCGACCCGCGCCGGCTGCGGGCGGCCTGGCTGAACGGCATCAAGGAACTCCAGGTGCGGGTGGGCTAGGCCGTGTGCCGTACCGGCGAACTGGCCGGAGTCGTACGGGCGCTGCCCGGGCGGCCCGGTGTACGTTCGCCGGTATGACCAATGACCAGGCTCAATGGACCGCCGTCGACACCTACTTCACGGACCTGCTGGCCCCGGAGGACGAGGCGCTGAGCGCCGCCGTCGCCGACTCGGCCGCCGCCGGCCTTCCGGACATCGCCGTCGCCGCGAACCAGGGCAAGCTGCTGCACCTGCTCGCGGCGGCGGCCGGTGCCCGCTCGATCCTGGAGATCGGCACCCTCGGCGGCTACAGCACCATCTGGCTGGCCCGCGCGCTGCCCGCCGACGGCCGGATGACCACCCTCGAATACTCCGCCGAGCACGCCGACGTGGCCCGGGCCAACATCGCCAGGGCCGGTCTGGACAAGAACGTCGACGTCAGGGTCGGCGCCGCGCTCGACACCCTGCCGCTCCTGGAGCAGGAGGGCGTCGGCCCGTTCGACTTCGTCTTCATCGACGCGGACAAGGTCAACAACCCGCACTACGTGAGCTGGGGCCTGAAGCTGTCACGCCCGGGCACCCTGATCGTCGTCGACAACGTGGGCCGCGAGGGCCGGGTCGCCACCCCGGACCCGGACGACGCGGCGATCACCGGCACCCGCGCCATGTTCGACCTGATCGCGAACGAGCCCCGGCTCGACGCCACCGCCTTCCAGACGGTGGGCTCGCGCGGCTACGACGGTCTGCTGATCGCCCGCGTCGTGAGCTGACCCGTCGAAGGGGCCGGTACGGCTCCGGTACGGTCGGGCCGCCGGTGAAAAATCGGCGGCGCGCCGGGTCGTGCGCGCCGACAATGGCGCGCATGACCTGGAACTTCTCCCTCGAACCGGTCGGCACCGCCGACGCCACCGCACTGCGCCGCGCCTACTTCGGCGATGTCGCGAGCAGCTACTACGGCAGGCTCGTCCCCGAGGACGAGTACGACGAGGAGATGATCGCGGAGGGCATCGAGCTGCTGGCCCCGCCGACCGGTCAGTTCCTGGTCGGACGTCACGACGGCACGCCCGCGGCCTGCGGCGGCTTCACCCTCCTCGACGCCGAACGGGCCGAGCTGACCCGGGTGTTCATCCGCCCGGAGTTCCGCGGCAAGGGCGGCGCCGATCTGCTGGTCGGCGCCCTGGAGGACGCGGCCCGGACGCTCGGCGCCCGTCGTACGGTCCTCAACACCCGGCTCGACCTGGTGGAGGCGCGGGCGGTGTACACCCGTAACGGATACGACGAGATCCCGGCGTACTGCACCGGGCCGTACATGGAGATCTGGTACGGCAAGGAGCTCTGAACGACCGGCGGAACCGGGGGGCTCAGGCGTGGGCTCAGGCGTGGTGGTCGCCCGGCGGTTCGGGCGACCGGGGCCGTTCGCCGTCCGAGCCGCCCAGCTCGGCGGTCAGCTGCTCGACCAGCCGGACCAGATCGGTGGGCCGGTCGGGCCCCCACCAGTCGCCGAGGAGATCGGCGAGCGAGTCCTCGCGGGCCTTCGCGAGCAGCACCGCCGTCTCCGCGCCGGTCTCGGTGAGCACCAGTTGCAGGCCCTCGCGGCCGACGAGCCGCCGCTCCTCCAGCTCGCGCGCCGCCTCGGTGATGGCCCGCAGCGGCACCGGGGTGGTGTCGGCGAGCCGGCCGGGTTCGACGGCGCCGTGGCGGCGCACCCGCAGCAGCAGCCAGCTCGACGCGGGCAGCAGGTCGAGCCCGGCGCGCGCGGTGATCTTCTCGTAGATCTCCTTGCGGCCCTCGCGGGTGCCGAGCACCGAGAGGGCCCGCGCGCACTCGTCGTACGAGGACCGCTCGACCGGATTGGCGGCGAGCGTCTGACTGGAGTCGGGCGCGGTGACCGAGCCGCGCAGCCGGTCCTCCTTCAGGAACCACGAGATGACGAAGGCGACGAGGACGACCGGGGCCGCGTACAGGAACACGTCGGTGATCGAGGTGGCGTACGCGTGCAGCACCGACGGGCGCAGCTGCGGCGGGAGTTGGGCGATGACGCGCGGATCGGCGGAGATCTGTGAGAGGTCGGCGCCGGGCGGGAGCTGCTGTCCGGCGAGGGCGTCCTGGAGCTTGGCGTTGAGCCGGTTGGTGAAGACGGTGCCGAAGACGGCGACGCCGAAGGAGGCGCCGATGGAGCGGAAGAAGGTGGCTCCCGAGGTGGCCACGCCGAGGTCCTGGTAGGAGACCGAGTTCTGCACGACCAGCACCAGGACCTGCATGACCAGGCCGAGTCCGGCGCCGAACACGAAGAAGTAGACGCTCATCTCCCAGGTGGAGCTGGTCTCGGTGAGCCGGTGCAGGAGCAGCAGACCGATGAAGGTGACGGCGGTGCCCGCGATCGGGAACACCTTCCAGCGGCCGGTGCGGGAGACGATCTGCCCGGATCCGGTGGAGGTGATCAGCATGCCCGCGACCATCGGCAGCATGTGCACGCCGGACATGGTGGGGGTGACGCCCTGCACGACCTGGAGGAAGGTCGGCAGATAGGTCATCGCGCCGAACATGGCGAAGCCGACGACGAAGCTGATGACGGAGACGAGCGCGAAGGTGCGGATCCGGAACAGCTTGAGCGGCAGCACCGGTTCGGCCGCCCGTCGCTCCACCCGGACGAACCAGACGAGCAGCACCGCGCCGAGCACGGCCAGGCCGATGATCTGCGGGGACGCCCATTCCCAGGTGGTGCCGCCGAGGGAGGCGACCAGGACCAGGCAGGTGGCGACCGAGGCGATCAGGAAGGTGCCGAGGTAGTCGATGGTGTGCCGGGTGCCGCCGGTCGGGATGTGCAGGACGGCGGCGATGACGAAGAGCGCGACCACGCCGATCGGCAGGTTGATGTAGAACACCCAGCGCCAGGAGAGGTGTTCGGTGAACAGGCCGCCGAGCAGCGGCCCGAGGACGCTGGTGGCGCCGAAGACCGCGCCGAACAGGCCCTGGTAGCGGCCGCGTTCGCGGGGCGAGACCAGGTCGCCGACGATCGCCATCGACAGGACCATGAGCCCGCCGCCGCCCAGGCCCTGGAGCGCGCGGAAGGCGATGAGCTGGGGCATGTTCTGGGCGATGCCGCAGAGCGCGGAGCCGATGAGGAAGATGACGATGGCGCTCTGGAAGAGCTTCTTGCGCCCGTACTGGTCGCCGAGCTTGCCCCACAGCGGGGTGGCGGCCGTGGACGCCAGGAGGTAGGCGGTGACCACCCAGGACAGGTGCTCCAGGCCGCCGAGCTCGCTGACGATGGTCGGCAGGGCGGTGGAGACGATGGTCTGGTCGAGTGCGGCGAGCAGCATGCCGAGCAGCAGCGCGCCGATCGCGACCATGACCGTGCGACGGCTCTGCCCCTCCCCCGGTACGGGGCCACCGCTGTCCTGCGGCGCGCGTACTTCCTGGGCCATGGGCGTGTCTCCTCGCGGTCGAACGGCGCTGTCAGCGGCGCTGTCGGCGGCCTCGATACGCCTCCATCCTGAGGTGTTCGTCCCGGTATGGCCCGTCGGGGGACGGTTGAGGGGTACAGGTGTTCACCCTGGCGCGGGGACCTGACTGCATAATCGCTCGCAGTTGAACCGGGGAGGGGACCCAACGATGTCCGGACACGTCTGTCCTGAATGCGGTGTACACAGACCTGGCTGCGCCTGCGACCGCGCGCAGGCACAGGCGGCCGAACTGGCCGCCGCCGAGGCGTTCGACCCGCTGCGCATCAGGCCGTACGTGACGCTGAACGGCACCCCGGAGGACCCCGCCCCACTGCCCCCGCCGCCCCCGGCCCCGGTCGGCCCTCCGGCGGGCCCGCTGCCGCCCGAGGTGCCCGCGACCCGCGCGACACAGGAGCCGGTCGGGAGGCCGGCCGGGGGGCCGGAGACCATGCGGTTGCTGCTGCCGCTGGACGGGAGCGGGTACGAGGAGGGTCCGGCGCACGGGCAGGGTGCGCCGTACGGGCAGGGTGCCGCGTACGGGCCGGGCGGCGGGTACGAGGACGGTGGCGGGTACGAGGACGGCGGCCCCGCTCACACGCTGGCGTACGCCCCTGAGGGGCGCGGGAAGCGGGACGGCAGGCGGGGCCGTACGGCGGCGCTCGCGGGCCTGGTCGCGGCGGCCGTGGTGGGCACGGCGGCCCTGGCGGTCGCCTTCGTCGGCAGCGGCGACGGCGGCGACACCGAGGACCGGGCCGGGGTGCCGGAGGTGACCACCAGCGCGTCCGAGAACGTGGCCGTCTCGGAGGCCCCGAGCACCACCCCGACCGCGGACCAGGACTCCCCCTCCACGACCCCGAGCGGTTCCGCGCGCCCCTCGAAGAGCCCCTCCGCGTCCGGGTCCGGCGCCGGGTCCGCCTCCCCCTCGGCGACGCGCGGCGCGGCGACCGCGTCCGGCTCGGCGGCCCCGCCCCGGCCGACCGGGGCCACGCCCAGCGGGCCCGGCCCGACCGCGTCCAGCCCGGCGGTCCGGCCGCCGGTCCCCCCGACCCTGAGCCCGGGAGCGACCGGCGAGGAGGTGCGGGTGCTGGAGCGGCGCCTGCGGCATCTGGGCCTCTACTCCGGCCCGATCGACGGGTCGTACGGCCGGAAGGTCGAGCGTGGGGTCACGACCTTCCAGTCCTACATGGACATCGACGAGGACCCGGAGGGCGTCTACGGGCCCGCCACCCGGCGTGCCCTCGAAGTCGCGACGAAGGGGCTGGACACGAGTGGCGCCGACGACGGCGGTGACGACTGGGGCTGGGGCTGACGGACCCCGCCCCGGGCGGTGCCGTACCGGCGGCACGACACCCCGCTTTGTATCGCAACGGAACAAAGCGGTATCGTGGCAGGACAAAGTGGCCCCGCCCGCACTCCCTGACCTGGCGGGCGGGACCGCTTCGTACCCCCGCGCACAGCCCGCACCCCATCTCCGACCCCTCTGGAGAGCCCCGATGACCGCCACCACCCCGGCGACGCTCACCACCCGCGCCCTCCTGCTCGACATGGACGGCACCCTGGTCAACTCGGACGCCGTCGTGGAGCGCTGCTGGCGGCGCTGGGCGGAGCGGCAGGGCCTGCCCGGCGACGAGGTCCTGAAGGTGGTGCACGGCCGCCAGGGCTACGCCACGATGGCGGTGCTGTTGCCGGAGCGCCCGATGGCGGAGAACCTCGCGGACAACCGGGTGATGCTGGCCGAGGAGACCGCGGACCTGGACGGCGTGGTGCCGGTGCCGGGCGCGCCCGCGTTCATGGCGGCGCTCGCGTCGCTGCCGCACGCGCTGGTGACCTCGGCCGACGTGCCGCTGTCGACGGCCCGGATGGGCGCGGCGGAGCTGCCGATGCCCGCGACCCGGATCACGGCGGAGTCGGTGGGCGCGAGCAAGCCGGACCCGGAGGGCTTCCTGAAGGGCGCGGCGGCGCTGGGCTTCGAACCGGCCGACTGCGTGGTCTTCGAGGACTCCGAGGCGGGCATCCAGGCGGGCCGCGCGGCCGGCATGCGGGTGGTCGGCGTGGGCCCGCGCGCGGCGGCGTTCGCGCCGGACGTGCACGTCATGGACCTGACGGGGATCCGGATCGAGCGGGCGGCGGACGGCACGCTGACGCTGACCTTCGACTGAGCCTCCGGGCGGACCTTCGGGTCCCTCAACTCCCCCTGGCGGGGCGGACGAGACGTCCGCCCCGCTTTTCGCTGCCCGCGCACGGCCGGAGCGGGCACCGGATCACCCCGCACACCCCTCACATCCCTCACACCCCCCACCCCTTGGCATGACATGCCCATGGCACCATCCTGTCACCCGGCACACCCCCCACCGAAACCTGCCGCCACCAGGATGACCGACCAAGGTCCCCCCACCTCAAGGGAGTTCGCATGTCCGTCGTCGCTGTCTACGCGCGTCGATGCGCGGCGCTCGCCGCGTCCGCCACCCTCGCCGTCACCGGCCTGCTCGCCTCCTCGCCCGCCGCCCAGGCCGCCCCGCCCACCCCGGTGAGCGCGGCGACCGCCCGTACCTACCTGGCCGCCCTGACGGTGCAGGCGGAAGGTTCCTCCACCGGCTACAGCCGGGACCTCTTCCCGCACTGGATCACCCAGTCCGGCGCCTGCAACACCCGGGAGGTCGTCCTGAAGCGGGACGGCGTGAACGTCACGACGGACGCCAACTGCGCGGCGACCGGCGGCAGCTGGTACTCGGAGTACGACGGCGCGACCTGGACGGCCGCGTCGGACCTGGACATCGACCACGTGGTCCCGCTCGCCGAGGCATGGCGCTCGGGCGCCAACACCTGGACCACCAGCCGCCGCCAGTCGTTCGCGAACGACCTGACCCGGCCGCAGCTGATCGCGGTCACGGACAACGTCAACCAGGCCAAGGGCGACAAGGACCCGGCGAAGTGGCTGCCGTCGCGCACGGCGTACCGCTGCACGTACGCGCGGATGTGGGTGCAGGTGAAGTACTACTACGCGCTCAGCGTCGACTCGGCCGAGAAGAGCACGCTCCAGTCGATCCTCAACGGCTGCTGACCGAGCCGCCCGGAGTTCGGATGACGGACGGCGGTGGCCGGGTGACGGACGGCCGTGACCCCTTGGCGAACGGCGTGCGGTCGTTCCCGGCCACCTTCGGCCGGATATAATTGTTGAACTTGCAAGTAATAGTGAGGGGTGCCTAACCTAGGGCCTTCGTCGGTTCCCGTCCCCCACGGCCGCGTCCCCCGGCGCGGCACGACCGAAGGAGTCCGCCCCCCATGAATGCGCTCACGGACCGCCTCAACCAGCTTCAGCCGTACGTCCTCGGCCTGTTCCGGATCGTCGTCGGCCTGCTCTTCCTCTGCCACGGTGCCGCCTCCGTCTTCGGCTGGCTCGGCGGCACCGACGGCTCGGGCGGCACGTACGAGACCGGTGCCTGGCCGAGCTGGTACGCGGCGGCGATCCAGCTCGTCGCGGGCACCCTGCTGATCCTCGGCCTCGCCACCCGCCCGGCCGCCTTCATAGCCTCCGGCTCGATGGCCTACGCCTACTTCAACGTCCACCAGCCCCAGTCGCTCTTCCCGCTGGAGAACGGCGGCGAGGCGGCGGCGATGTTCGCCTGGGTCTTCCTGCTCCTGACCTTCAGCGGCCCGGGCGCGCTGGCCCTGGACGGACTGTGGTCCGCGGCGCGGAACCCGGCGGGCACGCAGGCGGCGGGTGCCAAGGCGGAGCGGGACGAGGACGAGGGGCGGGCGCGGGTCGGCGCCTGACCGGCCACCGGCGCCCCCTGACGGAAGGGCGGCGGAGGGCCGGACGAGCGGGGCGAGCGGCGCCCCGCCCGTCCGGCCCTCCGCCGCCGCCGCGTAGGCTCAGGCCCCGTGAACGTGCTCGACGGCATGGGGTGGTCGCTGCAGGAGCTGACCGCGGGCCCGTGGATCTACGCGGTGGTGACGGCCTCCATCCTGCTCGACGTCCTGCTGCCGGTGCTGCCGAGCGGCATCCTGGTCGTCACGGCGGCCACCGCCGCGTCGGCGACGACCGCGGTCACCGTGGCGGGCGGGGGCGCGGCCGCGGCGGCGCCGTACGCGCCCTCGTTGCTCCCGCTGCTCCTCTGCGCGGCCACCGCCTCGTTCCTGGGCGACCTCGCCGCGTACCAGCTGGCCCGGCGCGGCGGGCCGCGGCTCGCCCGTACGACCGCACGCTCACGCCGTCTCACCGCCGCGCAGGAACGTCTCGGCGAGACCCTGGCCCGGGGCGGCGGACCGCTGATCGTGCTCGCCCGGTTCGCTCCGGCCGGGCGGTCGGTGGTGTCGCTGGGCGCGGGCGCGACCGGACGGCGGCGGCGCGACTTCCTGCCGTGGTCGGCGCTGGCGGCGACGGCCTGGGCGACGTACAGCGTCGGGATCGGCTGGCTCGGCGGCCGCTGGCTGGGCGCGACCTGGCTCGGCGCGGCGGTCCCGGTGCTCGCGCTGTTCCTGGCCGGAACGCTCGCGGCCTATGTCATACGGCGTCCGGCTGCGGCTCCTGAGCCCGCTCCCGCTGCCTGACCGGGTGCGCGCCGCGGACCTCCAGATCGGCGAGGAGCCGGGCGGTGGCCTCGGCCACCTCCTCGACGGCCCGCTCGAAGACCTGGAGGTTGTGGGCGGCGGGCGCGCGGAAACCGGAGACCTTGCGGACGAACTGCAGCGCTGCGGCGTGGATGTCGTCCTCGGTGGCCTCGTGGGGCAGGACGGGCGGGCGGAGGGTCTTGATGCTTCGGCACATGCTTTCAGTGTGACGCGCCCCACTGACAAGCGGGCGGCGTCCGGCGACGGCCGGGCCCCTACTCCCCGGCCCCTCCCCCCCTGCTCCTTATCCCCCGAGGCCGCGTCGGCTCCGCGCGTTGATCTCGGCGGCGCGGGCGCGCAGCTCGCGCATGGGGGTGGCGAGCTGGATGTCGGCGGGGTCGGCGTCCCAGGTGGTGCCGCCGTCGACGGGGCGGATGTGGAAGCGGCCGGCGACGGTGTCGACGTAGAAGCCGACCCGTCCGGTGGCGGTGTCACGGACGAGGTCGCCTGCCTCGGGCACGGGCTGCACGCTTCCCTCCCTTCCGGAGGTCGGTGGACCACGGATCAGCGGTCACGGAGATCAGATGGATACACCCAGCGAAGCGGCGTGACACCTCTCTGTCAACGCATCTCTAGAGATGTCCCCCGAAGGATGGATCGACGGCGCGGGGCGGCCCGGGCGCGGGCACCGGGCCGCCGGGGCGCGCCGTAGGGTGTCCCGCAGACGGAAGGGAGTGGTCCACCCATGACTGACCCGGAAAGCGGTCGTCGGCCCAAGTACCAGCGCATCGCCGATGAGTTGAGAACCGCGATCCAGTCGGGCACCTTCGCGCCGGGCGACCGGCTCCCCGGCGAGAACGACCTCATGTCCACGTACGACGTGGCCCGGATGACGGCCCGTCAGGCGTTGTCGGTGCTGCGCAACGAGGGGCTCGCGGAGGCGCGCAAGGGGGCCGGGGTGTTCGTGCGGGCGTTCCGTCCGCTGCGCCGCCGGGGCATTCCCCGGCTGGCCCGGGACCAGTGGGGCAGCGGTCGTTCGGTGTGGGCGGCGGACGTCGAGGACCGGGCCCTCGTGGTGGACCAGATCGAGGTGACCCCGGCGGCACCGGCGGGCGCCCGGGTGGCCCGGGTGCTCGGCCTCGACTCACCGGACGCGCCGGTGTGCGTGCGCAGCCGTCGCTTCGTGCTCGACGAGAAGCCGGTGCTGCTGTCCGTGTCGTACCTTCCGGCGGGCCTGGCCGAGGGGACCCCGATCGCGGCACCGGACACCGGCCCGGGCGGCACGTACGCCCGGCTGACCGAGCTGGGCCACCGCCCGTCGCGGTTCCGCGAGGAGATCCGCTGCCGGATGCCGACGGCGGAGGAGAGCACGCGTCTCGCGCTCGAGTTCGGGACCCCGGTGATCCTGATCGGCCGGACGGCGCTCACGAAGGCGGGGATCCCGGTCGAGCTGAACGAGATGACGCTGGACTCGGCGTCGTACGTCCTGGAGTACGACTTCGACGCCTGAGGCGGTACGGGGCGGGGCGCGGGGCCGGTACGGCGCGGGCGACCGGCGAGGCGAACCACACGATCCGGCCAAATCCGCAGGCGATGTAATGCCCTTGTGAAGGATGTGCGTAGTCTGTGTGCCCGCCGGGCCGCGCCGTCGAGGCGCCGGTCGCCCGGCCGACGACCAGACCATCAAGGGACCTTCATGCTCCGTACGCGCACCGTCGCGGCAGCCGCCGCGGCCGCCGCGGCAGCCCTGCTCCTGCTGCCCTCGCCCGCCCAGGCCGCCGGCTCCGTGCACCTGTACAAGATCTACTACGACAGCCCGGGCAAGGACACCCGCTCGACGGCGAGCCTGAACGCCGAGTACGTGCAGATACGCAACACCACGGGTGGGGCGGTCAACCTGCGCGGCTGGACGGTGACGGACGCGTCCAACCACCGCTACACCTTCGGCAACTTCACCCTCGGCAAGGGCAAGACCGTCACGGTGCACACCGGCAAGGGCAGGAACAGCGCCGCCCACGTCTACCAGGGCCGCGGCGCGTACGTGTGGAACAACGACCGCGACACGGCGACGCTGCGCCGCGCGGGCGGCGGCTGGGTCGACAACTGCTCGTACAACTCGACCCGCCGTGACTCCGTGATGTGCTGACGCTCGGGGCCTGATGCTCAGGGCTGACGCTCAGGGTGCCGGGGTGGTGGCGTCCGCCTTCGCCCCGGCACCCGGCGCATCGGCGCCTTCGGTGGCGTCCCCTTGCCGGGAGGCGGGGATCCCGTACTGCTGGAGCTCGGAGTTGACCTGGCCGCCGAGGGTCATGACGTTGAGCGTGGCGGAGTTCTCGCTGGCGATGGCCTTCTCGACGCGGGCGACGAGCGTGGTGAACGAGTCCCGGTCGGACATCCCGTGGTACGGCCCGACCCGCGCGGCGAAGTAGACCCGCTCGTGCCCGAGCAGCTGCTCGGTGGAGCGGTAGTTCTTCCACTGCTCGCGGTACCGGTAGACGCTCTCCAGCGACACCGACGCGACGACGACAAGACTCAGCACGGTCGCGGTGATCCGCGCGAACCCCAGATCCAGATTCACCAGCACGGGCACGAGCGCACCCCCGACCACCGACACGGTCCGCATCCGCAGATGCATGGCCTTCATCTTGGTGGCCTTGCGGTCGTACCACTCCTGATACTGCCCCAGCCGCTCGTCCAGATACCCCTGCGGCGTCATCACCCCGGCCCCCACGTGCACTTCGGGACCGTCCCCCCTGTCGTCCATGCTCCGGAGTACACCGGCGCGGCCACCCGCCCGTCAAGCGGCCCTGGCGAGGGGAAGCCGCTCGCTGTACGGCCAGGTGAAGGTGCGGTCCGCTTCGAGCCGGGCGTCGCCCCAGTGGATCCCGTGGATGCCGCCCGTGGCGTCGGCCGTGAAGAACACGCACACCAGGCGGGAGTCGACGCCCAGCTCCTCGAACCTCTCGCGCAGCCCCAGGAATTCGTCGGTCACGAGCACCTCGTCGATCTCGAACAGCCCTTCGGGCGCCTGCGGTCCATGGGCCTGGAACAGCCGCCGCCGGGTCGGCGAGGCGTTGGCGGGCAGCCGGGCCCGGTCGAGCGGCCGCGGCCGGTCCGCGTAGCGGAACGGGAACAGCGCCTGGCCGTTGACCACGGCGTACTCGTACCCGCGCACATCCCGTACGACCTCACCCAGCTCCCGCGCCAGCTCGGCCAGTTGCTCCCGGACGGCCTCAGCGAGGGTCACCCCGTACGGACTCCGCTTCTTGAGCGCGGCGGCCCGGTGCGTGGCCCGCGCCGTCTCATGCGCCCGCGCCAACCGCACGGGCACCCCTTCGACAACGGCCCCCGCCAGCCCCCCGAACCGCCCCAAAGCCCAATCCGAGACCATCCCCCGCCCTCCCCCTGACCAGCCCGTCCCCCTTGTGTGCCAGCTCCCCGGACCCGCGACAAGACCACGATCCGGCCAGTCCGGTCTCACGGCCGGGGCCGCTGGCCGCTGGCCGCGGAGCTTCGGGCACGCGGAGGGACTACCGCCGAGACGCTTCGGTCACCCGCTTCAGGTCCCGACCGCTCATGCCGAACAGCACATTGTGCTGGTGGTACGTGAAGGTGTAGTCAGCGAGGAGAGCGGCGGCGATGAACTCGCCGTTGGTGACGTACGTACCGGTTGCCCGCTCCATCACATGCTTCACGCCGTAGCTGCTGACGGTAGGCGTCTTGATCGGCGCGATGTTCTGGCTCAGCCAGGCGACGGTCTCCCACACCTTCCCCACGCCTGCGAGCAAGCTCTCCCGGTCGGAGTCCAGTTCGGCCCGGCGCTGCTCGGCCGTCTTGCGAAACGGCTCGAAGACGCCGATACCGAAGTCGTTGAGCAGCGGATGCCGCTGCATCACGGCGTCCAAGTCATTCACTTGTCGGCGCGCCACCATGTACGGCAGTCCGGTGGCTTTCTGGTGGGCGTGAATCGCGGCCTTTCGGCGCCGGTCCGCGGTCATCGTGTGGCTCCGTCTCGCGGGACGTCCCACGCCCGCCCCGCCGTGGATGCTCGAATGACCTGGCGGAACGCTGCTGCGCGATTCGGAGAACCTTGTCTTCGCCGCCAGGATGGACGTGGGCCACCATGACTCGGAGCGGGCAGGCGCTACTGCCGCGCACAGCGTACTCCTCGGCTCGGCCCGCCCCGACCAACTCGCCCAGGATTCGACTGGCGCACCCCGCTACCGACCTCGTCCCGCATGCGCGGTGCCGGTCGCGGCCAAGGCCGCCACCGGGCCTCAGGAAATGATCATGATCGTTCAGGGGGACTTCAGGAGCCGGCCCGGCCCGTGAACCCTCCGCAGCGCACCCCCTGACCACCCGCGAACGCCTTGAGACCCAGTTCGATGGAACACCATCTGAACTGGGCCTCAAGACTTCTACCGCGGTGGGCGCGGACGGTTTCGAACCGCCGACATCTGCTTTGTAAGAGCAGCGCTCTACCCCTGAGCTACGCACCCGGACAATGAGGCAACAGCCTACATGGCCGACCCGTGGGGACCGCAAACCGATAGGGAACGGGCGTCGGGGTGGGGTGGGAGGGGCGTGTGTCCGGGTGGGTGGGGTGGGAGAATGGGGGGTCCGGGCAGGTGGCGGAGTGAGCGCGGGGAGAGGGAACGTGGCGGCGAGCGTGCGCAGGGGCAGGGTGGGGTCCGGGATCGCTGGTTCGGTGCGGTTGGCGCTGGCGTTTCCGCTGCTCGTCGCCGTGGTGCTGCCGCAGGCCCTGGCCGGGAGCGGGGGTGGTGGGCGGCGGTGGTTCGGGGGGCGGGACGAGAGCCGACGGGCCGAGGCGCAGGCCGCCAAGGACGCCGCGGCCGCCGCCTTCTACGAGCTGGACACCGCGCAGCGCGGTCTGCGGATCTCCATCGAGACGATCACCGCCGTCGACGACTCGGCGGACGCCCGCCGTGCCGTCGAGGGGTTCGCGGCCCTGGGGCGGCGGATCGACGAGGTCAGCCACGGGTACATCACCGCCGTCGACACCCACGACCTGGACCGGGTCGAGCTCGACGCCGCCACCGCCGGGCGCGCCAAGGGCGAGCTGGAGCGGGCGAAGGCCGAGCTGGTGCGGGTCAAGGGCGAGCTCGACCGGTTCGAGCAGGGGCTCGGGCCGCTGCTCGACCGGGCCGAGACGCAGCTGGCCCGGCTCGCCCCCGCCGTCGAGCGGGCGCGACAGGCGCTCCGGAACGCGAGCACCGCTCTCGACGGCACGCGGGAGGCCGGGTTCCAGGCCGACGACCTGGCCCTGCGGCTCGCCCGCCTCGGCCCGGAGCTCACCCGCCTCAACGAGGGCGCCGGACGGCACGGCGTCGCCGAGACCCTGCAGCGCGCCGACACCGTGCTCCGTGAGGCCGAGGCCGTACGGGCCGAGGCCGAGCGCGTCCCCGAGCGGGCCGCCGAGATCGACAAGCGGCTCGTGTCGCTCCGTACCCGCGCCCAGGCGCTCACCACCCGGGCCGCCGGGGTCGAGCCGGTCCTCTCCGAGCTGCGCCGCCGCTTCTCGGCCGCCTGCTGGCAGGACCTCCAGCACGTGCCCGAGCAGGCCGCCGGCGCCGCCCACCAGGCCGAGGAACGGCTCGCGGAAGCAGCAAAGGCGCGGTCGGAGCAGCGCTGGCCCGACGCCACCGCGCTGCTCGCCACCGCCCGCGCCCTGCTCAACACCGCCGACGAGGGCGTCTCCGCCGCCGGTGACCGGCTGCGCCGCCTCAACGCCGTCGCCAAGGACCCGCAGGCCGAGATCGAGCGCGCCCGGTTCGCCGTACGGGACGCCCAGCGGCTCGCGATGGCGGGCCGCAGCACCCCCGACCCCCGGCACGCCCGCCCCCTCGACGACGCCGTCGCCCGGATCGACCGCGCCGTCGCCGGTCTCGACACCGGCCGCCACCCCGACTACTGGGCCTTCCTCACCGAGTTGGAGGCGATCCGTGCGACCGCCGCCCAGGTCGTCGAGCAGATCCGGGACGAGCGGGGCCGGGCCTGACCGGTACGCCGTAACCTGTGCGCATGCCTCGTTACGAGTACCGCTGCCGCACCTGCGGCGACACCTTCGAGCTGAGCCGGCCGATGGCCGAGTCCGCCGCCCCCGCCGCCTGCCCCGTCGGGCACGACGACACCGTCAAGCTGCTCTCCGCCGTCGCCGTGGGCGGCAGTGCGAGCTCCGGACCGGCCCCGAGCGGCGGCGGTGGCGGCTGTTGTGGTGGAGGGTGCTGCGGCTAGCAGCCGTCCGGTCAGGCGGTGTGGCGGTGCTCGTGTGCCGCCGCCCGGAAGCGGCGGATGATCTCCTCGCCCGCTGCCACGCCCCGCTCCGCCAGCGCCGCCAGATGCGGCGCGGTCAGCTCCGTGTCGGCGAGTTCGCCGTGGCCCGGCCGCCAGGCCAGGTCGGCGGCGAGCAGCAGATCCGCGTCGAGGAGCGAGTCCCCCGCCGCCAGCGTGAGCGTGGCGCCGACGCGCCGGGCCACCTCGCGCATGGCCGCGCTCTTGGTGAGCGGCCGGGGCACCGCGTACACCTTGCGGCCCTGCAGCGACACGGTCCAGCCGCGCTCGTCCGCCCAGGCGGTGAAGCGGTCGAGCCAGCCCTCCGGCAGCAGGTCGCGTTCGATGACGAGGTATGCGAACAGGTCCTCGGCGACGCGGTGCTTGCGCACCCAGGACGGGTCGGTGGTCTCCGTCAGGTACGCGCGGATCTCGGCGAGCGGCGCGCACGCCTCGGCGAGCCGCCCGCGCACCTCCGCCTGCCAGTCGGGGTCGGAGACGCCGTCGACGAGGATGTGGCCGCCGTTGGCGCAGATCGCGTACGCGGGCGCCGTGCCGGGCAGCCGGATCCGCTGGTACTGCTTGCGGGTACGGGTGGTCGTCGGCACGAAGACCGTCTCGGCGGCCAGCGCCCGCAGTTCCTCCGCGGCCCGCTCGGTCAGGTACGAGAGCGGCTTCGCCTCGTGGACCTCGACGCAGAGCAGCCGGGGCGCCTGCGGGTCGGGCATCCCGAGCGCGAGTGCCCCGCTGGAGTAGATGAGGGTGCGGTCGAGGTCGCTCGCGACCAGGACCGTACGCGTACCGGTCGCGAGGCCGGACGCCGTGGTCTCGGGCGTCGGCGCGGGCACCGTCGTCTCGGGCGCGTTCACCGGGACACCACCGCCGTGCCGTTCGCACCGGTCGCCCCGCGCGTGTACTGCGGGTGGATCAACCCCACGCAGGTGTACGGCAGTTCGTCGACCTCCTCGACCGGCACCCCGCGCTGTTCGGCGAGCAGCCGTACGTGGGCCAGGTCGGCGCCCGCGCCCCGCTTGGCCAGGATCTTCCAGGGCACCCGGCGCAGCAGCACCCGGGTGGTCTCGCCGACCCCGGGCTTGACCAGGTTGACGTCGTGGATGCCGTACTCCTCGCTGATCCGCTCGACCGCCGCCCAGCCCTCCCAGCTCGGGGTGCGGTCGGCGGCGAGCAGCCGCTCGACGTCGGCCGCGACGGCGGCCGTCACCTCGGGGTCGTCGAAGCGGGCGGCGACGGCGTCGAGGAAGTCGGTGGAGACGTCGGCGCCGGCCAGCTCGCGGTAGAACTTGGCGCCGTGGAAGTCGTGCGGGCCGACCAGGTCGGAGCGCAGCACGGTGCGCGATATCAGGCCGGAGACCGTGGAGTTGAGGCACGCGGAGGGGATGAGGAAGTCCTCGCGGGTGCCGTAGGTGCGCACGCAGGAGCCGGGGTCGGCGAGCACCGCGATCTCCGGCACGAACCGCCCGTACTCCGCCGACCGGCCACCTTCCACCGCCTCGCCGCCGCCCTCCGTCGGACCGGCATCGCCCGCCGCCTGGGCGGACTTCGCGAACTCGGCCAGCGCCTCGCGCAGTTCGCGGGTGATGGCGCCCTTGCCGGTCCAGCCGTCCACGAACACCACGTCGGCCGGGTCGTGATGGGCGGCGAGCCAGCGCAGCGCGTTGGCGTCGATGCCGCGGCCACGGACGATCGAGACGGCGTAGTGCGGGAGTTCGACGCCGTGGCGTTGGAGCGCCCAGCGGCGCATCAGGACGCCGACGGGCGTACCGGCCCGGGCGAGCGACACGAGCACCGGGCGCGGGCCGCGCTCGGCGAGCACGGTCTCGGTGACGGTGCCGACGGCGCGGGCGATCCGGGCGGCGGAGTCGTCGAGCGCGGTCCGGAACAACTCCTGGTAGGCGGCGCTCGGCTGGTACTCGACCGGCAGCGACTCGGCGTAGTGCGCGCCGCCGCTCTGGATGGCCTCCTCGCGCTCCTCGGTCGGGGCTTCGAGCTCCACGTCCGAGAGGTCCTGGAGCAGCCAGCCGACGTCCTCGGGGGCGTACGAGGAGAAGGCGGGGCCGCGGAGCGGCTCGGGCAGCATGGAGCTCCTTCCGGGAGCTTCGTCGGAGTCCCAGGTCGCGGTGGGCGTGCCGGGGGGCGTGTAGGAGGGGACGACGGCGAGCACGACGTGCGGGACGTGTTCGGCGAGGCGGGCGAGCAGCCCGTCGGGGGCGTGCAGCGCGGGGGTGTCCCCGGCGGAGTCCACGACCGCGACGACGGCGTCGAAGCCGCCGCCCGCGACGTTGTACGCGTACCGCTCGCCCGGTCCGTCGGCGGGCGCGTCGTGCGCCGGGAACACCAGGCGGGTGCGTATCGCGTAGCCGGGGTCGTCGACGGCGAGCACCGGCGACCGGGTGGTCGTCGAGTAGCGGACCTCGGCTGCGGCGCCGTCCTGCCGCTCCAGCGCGAGCGCGAGCCGCAGCGGCGCGTACATCAGCTCCTCCGAGCCGAGCACGAGCACCCGGGGCGGCGGCGTGGCGCCGGTGCTCTGCGAGTACGGCAGGGCGGCGGCGAGCCGGGCGGCCATCGCGGGCAGGGCCGCCTCCAGGTCCTCCCGGTGCCCGGGGGTGAAGCCGTGCCGTCCGCCGTCGGGCAGCCCGCCGGGCCAGCGCAGGTCGACCCGTACGACACCGCCCGTACCGGGACCGGGACCGGCGACACCGGTACCGGGCGCCGCGCCCGCCTCGTACCGCGTCACCAGCTCCTGCCCCTTGGCGAGGACGCCGTCCGGCAGGTCCACCGTCCCGGCCGCCAGGGTCAGCAGGTCCACCCGGGCGCCGAGCTCGGCCGCGAAGGCGTCGAGCCGGGCCCGGTCGGCGGGGGTGCGCATGTCGACGAGGGCGATGACGACGTAGCGGTCGCGGGGGTGGCGCTCGTGGAGGTCGCGGATGGTGTTGAGGACCGTGTTGCCGGTGGAGAACTCGTCGTCCACCAGGACCAGCGGGCCGTCGCCCGCGAGCAGCTTCGGGTCCTCGGGAAGCAGCAGGTGGGAGGTGGCGTGGGAGTGGGACTCCTCGAAGCCGCCGGCCGGGGTCACGCCCTCGACGGGGCGGCGGGTGGAGTGCAGGTACGGCGCGAGGGCCAGGCCGTCGGCGACGCTGTGGCCGAGGCCGGTCGCGGTCTCCGCGTAGCCGAGCACGACGGCCCTGGCCGCCTCCTCGTCGCCGAGCAGCCGCCGGGCCCGTACGCCCAGGTCGTACCCCGCCGCGTGGACCACCGAAGGCCGCTGCGGCACGTGCTTGCCGAGCACGTTGGAGACGAGCAGGTGCGCCCGCTTGGGGTTGCGGCGCAGCGCCAGGCCGAGCAGCGCGGGCAGCGCCTCGTCGCCGAGCAGCTCGACGCCGAGCCGCTCCGCGACCCACGTTCCGGTCCACACCACGTTCTCGTACCTCTCCGTCATCCCTCGTCCGTCATCAGTCGTCCGTCGTCCGTCGTCCGTCACCGCTGATCAGCGGTGACGGGTCCCTCATCGCGGGGCTTCCGCCACCGGCGGCAGGCAGGCCGTGAGCAGCTCCACGAAGCCGACGTCCTCGCGGGCCACGCCGAACACCTCGGCGCGGCGCAGGGTCCGTTCGGCCCAGGCGCGGTGCGGCTTCACCTCGTTCATCTTGTTGGTGTACGCGGAGCGGAGCACTCCGCCACCCCCTCGTTCCGGCCGCAGGATGTCCTGTGCGTCGCTGTACTCCTCGTGGCTGACCACGGACAACGCGTGCACCGGCACCACATGGGTGGGGTGGATGCAGGTCTTGCCGAGCAGTCCGTTGGCGCGGTCGAGCTCGATCTCGCGGAGCAGTCCGTCCAGGTCGTGCTCGATGAGCGCGGTGCGCAGCGCCTCGGCGCGGCCCTCCAGGAAGGGGCTGCGGCGCAGCTGCGGCTTGAACATGCGCTCGCCGGGTCTGAAGTACTCCCAGACCGGGCCCGTGATGGTGAAGCCGGTGCCGTCGGAGCGGCCGAGGACGTTGACGACGTCGCCGATGACGGCGGCGACGATCTGCACGTCGTACGCGGTCATGTCGGGCGAGCGGCGCAGTCCGTAGTTGGAGCAGAAATCGGTGACGCCGAGGCGGAGGGCGAGGATCCGGTCGCGGTACTTGTCGGTGAGGGCGGCGATGCCCGCCAGGGTCTCGACCCGGGTCTCCAGGTGGAGGAGGTCGGGGGACTCCAGGACGGGCATGGCGAAGAGCCGGCGGCCGCAGGCCCGCTCGGCGACGGCGAGGGCTTCGAGGAAGGGGCGGCCACGGCTCTCGGTGAACTTGGGAAGTACGAATCCGGACAGCAGACGGACCGTATCGCCGAGCCGCTCGACGAGGTCGGTGATCTGGTGCGGTTCGCGGACCCGGATGAAGAGCAGGGGGAGGTCGTCCGCGCCCCGCGGGTCCGGGCCGGACCCGCCCGGCGCCCCGGCGGCGAGCTCGGCGAACTGGTGGACCAGGTTGGCCTCACCCGCCGCCACCTCGGTGTCATTGATGGAGTCCTCCAGGCAGAGGACCATCGAGACGACGCCGTGGGCGGCCTGCTTGCGGATGTCGGCGGCGAGCCGGGGCCGGGTCGCGGGGCTGTAGAGGGTGGCCCCGAGGGCGACGGCGAGCGTGCGCGCGGGAGAGTCCGCCGTGAATTCGGCGGGCTCCCGGTGGAACAGTCCGGCCCGCGTGGCGGCCGGGATGTGCCCGAAATGACGCATGTATCTCCCCCGGTCTGCCGGTACGGCCATGTCGACACGTGGCCGGTAATAGTACGTAGGTAAGGGTGTCCATAGTTCCCCGTGGGCGTGAAGTTCAGGTAACTCGTCCGCTTCCGGCCCCCCGCGTTGTCCCGGGGGCCGCCGGGCAGGGAAGATGACCGGCATGACGCACGCGATGCTGAAGGGCTCCAACGTCCCTCTCGACACCGCGGCCGTACGGGCCGTGCTGCGCTGGACCCCGGGGCCGGGGGTGCCGGACGTGGACGCCTCGGCGCTGCTGCTCGGGGCGGACCGGCGGGTGCGCTCGGACGAGGACTTCGTCTTCTACAACCAGCCCCGCCATCCGTCGGGCCTGGTCCGGCGGCTGGCGAAGAAGCGCGGCCCCGAGGGCCTGACGGACACGGTCGAGGCCGATCTCACGGCCCTGGAAGCCACGGTCGACCAGGTCGTGATCGCCGCCTCCTCGGACGGCGGCACCTTCCGCACCGTCTCCGACCTGCGGATCCTGCTGTACGACGCGGCTCCGGGCGCGACGGGCGGCGAGCCGCTCGCGGTGTTCGACGTGTCGGCGGAGACCGGCGAGGAGACCGCGATCATCTGCGGCGAGCTGTACCGCCGGGGTGACCGCTGGAAGTTCCGCGCGGTGGGGCAGGGCTATCCGACGGGCCTGGTCGGGCTCGCCACCGATTTCGGGGTGTCGGTCGACGACGCCACGGCGGCTGCCGAGTCGGGTGCGGAGACGGGTACGGAGACGGGGGCAGGCGCAGGGGTACGGGCCGGGGCCGAGGCCGAAGGCGCCCCGCACGGGCCCGGTTCCGACCTGGACGCGACCGTCGCGCACGCTCCCGGCGGCCCTGGCGGCGCGGTCGGCCCCGGCGGTCCCGGTGGGGTGGTGGTGCCGCCGCCGCCCGGCGTACCGCCGCAGCCGACCCAGCCGCCCGCGTACGGCTACCCGCAGCCGGCCGGGGCACCCGGTCCCGCGCCCGCCTACGGCTATCCGCACGGGGCGCCGGAGTTCCGGATGCCGCCGATGGGCCCGCAGTTCATCGGCCGCTGAGCCCCGCCCCGTACCGCCGGATCCGCCGACTCCGGATCCGTCGGCTCCGGATCCCCCGCCACCGTCACCGTCACCGTCACGACGGTCATGTCTTGGACTTGTAGCCGCGGCCCCACTGCAAACCCCAGCCGTACAGCCGGTCCAGCTCGCCCTGGAAGCCGTACACGAACCGCACCTCGCGGCGGACGATCAGATCGCCCTTGACGTTGTCGACGGTGAAGACCGCGCAGGAGCGGGCCTGCGGGGCGTGCTCGTCGAGTTCGATCTCGATGCGCGGGCCGTTGCTCGGGTAGAGGGTGATCTTGGCGTGGGTGCGGTCGAAGGCCGGGGTCTGGTCGTAGATGTAGACGAAGAACAGCAGCCGCTTGATCTCGTCGCGGTGGTCGAGGTTGACGAAGATCGTCTCGCCGGACGGGGCGCCGAACCGGTCGTCGCCGCTGAGCTTCACGTACGGCGCCTCGTTCAGCTCGCCGAAGAAGCCGCCGAGCGGCTGGACCACGCCTTTGCTGCCGTCGGCCAGCTCGTAGAGGCAGCCGAGGTCGAGGTCGACGTTGACCATGCCCTGGGTGTGCGCCTGGACCTCCTCCGGCTTGAACAGCCGCAGCGGGTGGCGGAGCAGGCTGGTCGACTGGCGGGGGCGGCGCTCCAGGTCGGAGGTGCGCATCCGCCAGGAGAGGTTGACCCGGAGGTTGCCGGTGGCGGCGCCCTGTTTGGTCAGGGAGACGCTGGGGCGGCGGCGGGTGAGGTCGATCGCGTCCGACCCGAAGGCACCGGAGGCGCCGGAGTCGAACGGCTCCCCCCGGCCCGGAAAGAGATTGTCGAAGAAGCCCATCGGCTCGCACCCCCCATTGCTGACCCCACCCCCCGTGACGTGGCGCGCCCGGTGCGCACACGCCGCGGGGCGGCCGGGTGCACCGGCCGCCCCGCAGTGAAGCGTTCCTCATTGTCGGGGGTGTCACACCCCGGACGACACCTCTGTCTTGTCGCCGGGGCTGTCAGCTTTTCCCTCGGCCGCCGCGAGGGCCTTGTTGCGGCGGACGGAGGACAGGAACGACCAGCCGATGAGGGCGACGCCGATGCCGCCGGTGACGATCTCGGGGATCTCGTACTGGATGGTGATCATGAGGACCACGGCCAGGGCGCCGATGGCGTAGTGGGCGCCGTGCTCCAGGTAGACGTAGTCGTCGAGGGTGCCCTGGCGGACCAGGTAGACGGTCAGCGACCGGACGTACATGGCGCCGACGCCGAGGCCGAGGGCCATCAGGACGATGTCGTTGGTGATGGCGAAGGCGCCGATGACTCCGTCGAAGGAGAAGGAGGCGTCGAGGACCTCCAGGTAGAGGAACATGAAGAAGGCGGCCTTGCCGGCGAGGGCGACCGCGGAAACCTTCTTGCCGCTGCGCTTGGCCGCTTCCTCGGCCTCGTGCTCGCGCTCCTCTTCCTCCTCCAGCTTGTTCTCGAAGTAGCCGGAGAGACCGCCGACGACGAGGTACGTGATGAGTCCGGCGATGCCGGAGATGAGCACTGTCTGTGCCTTGTCGACGTGCGCGCCGCCGTGCTGGTGGGCGTGGGTCGCGAAGGTCATCGAGGTGATGAGCAGGACGATCAGCGCGATGCAGACCGACAGCATGTCGACCTTGCCGAGCTTGGCGAGCGGGCGCTCGATCCAGCGCAGCCACTGGATGTCACGGTCCTCGAAGATGAAGTCGAGGAAGATCATCAGCAGGAACATGCCACCGAAGGCGGCGATCGACGGGTGCGCGTCGGTGACCAGTTCCTGGTAGCGGTCCGCGTCGTTGAGCGCCAGGTCGACGGCCTCGATCGGGCCGACCTTGGCACTGATGGCGACGATGACGACGGGGAAGACCAGCCGCATGCCGAACACCGCGATGAGCACGCCGACCGTCAGGAAGATCTTCTGCCAGAAGGCATTCATCTTCTTGAGGATTCCGGCGTTGACCACCGCGTTGTCGAAGGAGAGGGAGATCTCGAGGATGCAGAGGATCGCGACGACTCCGAACGCTTCCCACCCCCCGTAGAGCACCGCGGCGATCAGGCCGAGCGCAGTGATCGCGAACGACCAGCCGAAGGTTTTCAGAACCACTGTCTACCCCATCGTGAGAAGTACGCCGCTTTACGAAACGTTGACCCCGAAGTCTAGAGCGATGCCCCGGAGGCCGGACGCGTACCCCTGACCCACTGCCCTGAACTTCCATTCGCCGTTGTAGCGGTAGAGCTCACCGAAGATCATCGCGGTCTCGGTGGAGGCGTCCTCGGAGAGGTCGTAGCGGGCGAGTTCCTGACCGTCCGCCTGGTTCACGACACGGATGAAGGCGTTGCTGACCTGGCCGAAGGTCTGGCCGCGGTTGTCGGCCTCGTGGATCGAGACCGGGAAGATGATCTTGTCGCAGTGGGCCGGCACCCGGGTGAGGTCCACGATCAGCGACTCGTCGTCGCCGTCGCCCTCACCGGTGAGGTTGTCGCCGGTGTGTTCGACGGAACCCTCGGGGCTCGTGAGGTTGTTGTAGAAGACGAAGTACTCGTCGCCGAGCACCCGGCCCGACTGGCAGAGCAGCGCGCTGGCGTCGAGGTCGAAGGGGGCTCCGGTGGTGGAGCGCGCGTCCCAGCCGAGACCCACGAGCACCTGGGTGAGGTTGGGTGCGGCCTTGGAGAGGGAGACATTGCCTCCCTTGGCGAGCGTGACGCCCATGACGGTGGGTTCCTCCCCGTGGGTCCTACGGATGTGCGAAGTGGTGCGGGCGCGTCCGATGGTGCGGGAGCGCCGGGTGGTGCGGGTGTGCGCACTGCGGTGCGGGTGCGCCGGGTGGTGCGTGGTGCGTGGTGCGTGGTGCGTGGTGCGTGGTGCGTGGTGCGCCAGATGGTGCGGGTGCGAAACGTGGTGCCGAGGCGCGTCCGGCGCCGCACGAGGAGTGCGGCGCCGGACGGGTGCGGGACCGTGACCGGTCCCCGTGTGGTCAGACGTTGACCTCGGCTCAGACGTTGACGCCGAAGTCCTGCGCGATGCCGCGCAGACCCGAGGCGTAGCCCTGGCCGACCGCGCGGAACTTCCACTCCGCGCCGTGGCGGTAGAGCTCGCCGAAGACCATGGCGGTCTCGGTCGAGGCGTCCTCGGAGAGGTCGTAGCGGGCGATCTCGGCGCCACCGGCCTGGTTCACGACGCGGATGAACGCGTTGCGGACCTGGCCGAAGGACTGCTGGCGGTTCTCGGCGTCGTAGATCGAGACCGGGAAGACGATCTTGGCCACATCGGCCGGCACGCCCGCGAGGTTGACCTTGACCTGCTCGTCGTCACCCTCGCCCTCACCGGTGAGGTTGTCACCGGTGTGCTCGACCGAGCCGTCGGCGCTCTTCAGGTTGTTGAAGAAGACGAAGTCCTGGTCGTTGCGGACCTTGCCCTCTTCGCTCACCAGGATGGCGCTGGCGTCGAGGTCGAAGTCCGTACCGGTGGTGGTGCGAACGTCCCAGCCCAGACCGACGGTGACGGCGGTCAGGCCGGGGGCCTCCTTGGTCAGCGAGACGTTGCCGCCCTTGCTGAGGCTGACTCCCACGAGTCCCTCCATTGGTTTCCTAGGGGCAGCGCCCCCGTCGTGCGTTGGCATCGGATCAACGTCTGGATCCTAGTGACGGGTTCCCAGTCGAAACAGACGTTTCGTCCGAGTGTTCCGAGTGTCGGGCTCCGGCGCAGCTCAGAGGGCGGCGAGCGCCGCCGCGTAGGCGTCGGCGTCGCGGGCGTCCGGGAGGGCGTTGACGACCGCCCAGCGCACCAGGCCCGCCTTGTCGACGACGAAGGTGCCGCGCACCGCGCAGCCCTTGTCCTCGTCGAAGACGCCGTACGCGCGCGAGGCGGCGCCGTGCGGCCAGAAGTCGGAGAGCAGCGGGAACTCCAGCTCCTCCTGCTCGCCGAAGACCCGCAGGGTGTGCATCGAGTCGGCGGAGACGGCGAGCAGCTGGGTGTCGTCGTTGACGAACTCGTCCGCCCGCTCGCGCAGCACCCGCAGTTCGCCGGTGCAGACCCCGGTGAACGCGAACGGGTAGAAGAACACGACGACGTTCTTCTCGCCGCGGAAGTCGGAGAGCCGCACGGTGCGCCCGTGGTTGTCCTTCAGTTCGAAGTCGGGTGCCGCCGCGCCGATCTCGATCGCCATGCCGTACGCATCCCTTCGCCGGTGGCCCAGCCCTTGGGCCGAATCGGTGAAACCCACCCTAAGGGGTGGACAGCGGACCACCCCGCACGCCCGTACCCGGGCTTCCGCGGACCCGCACGCACGGGAGCCCCCGCCGGGAATCCGGCGAGGGCTCGGCGCAGCGTAGCGGGGTCAGCGCTTCGGGGTGGCGAGTCGGGTACCGACCCAGTCCTTGGCGACACTGATGCTCTTCGTCTGGGAGAGCCCAGCGGTCTGCGCGCCATCGTTGATGTCGCTCGGCTCGATGTAGCCTTCGCGGCCCGTCTTCGGGGTCAGCAGCCAGATCTGGCCGCCGTCCTCGAGGAAGCCGATGGCATCCACCAGGGAATCGGTGAGATCACCGTCCTCGTCACGGAACCACAGCAGTACGACGTCGGCGACGTCGTCGTAGTCCTCGTCCACGAGATCCTGGCCGATAAGGGACTCGATGCCTTCACGGAGATCGTGGTCGACGTCGTCGTCGTAGCCGATCTCCTGGACCACCTGTCCGGGCTCGAACCCCAGCCTTCCGGCCGGGTTGGTCCGCTCCTCCGCGTGGTCCGCGGTCGCGCTCACGGCTTGCCTCCTGCTCATGTATCGGAAAATGCCTCGCCGCGCGCGTGCGCGCGGCGCTGGCCGTAGTCCACACGTGCCGGGGCGGATCGCGCAAGTACCCGGCCGATGAGACCGCCGAAACGGTGACGTTTGGGGCCGTCTCGCCGCAACTTCCGGCGAGTGACCGTCGCGCTCCGTGACGTGGCACGCACTCTTCGCCCCGCAATGTGGGGCTCTGCGGCTTCAGTCTGCCGAACGCGCTGACGAAACGCATGCGCGGGATGGGCGTAAGGTTGCGATTTGACCGGACCGGAGACCGTCGGCGGACCGTCGGCGACGGGCTCTGGGCGCCCCGCGAGGGTTACCGCTCGGTAAAGATGACGTTTGCCGTCGGCGGGGTACACGATGAACATCCCGGCCCCAGCGGGGCTCCCGTCCCGCTGGGCTCCACCGAGCAGCGAAGGAACAGCGTGGCTTCCGCATCCGATCGCAACCCGATCATCATTGGCGGCCTCCCCAGCCAGGTCCCGGATTTCGACCCGGAAGAGACCCAGGAGTGGCTCGACTCCCTGGACGCAGCCGTCGACGAGCGGGGCCGGGAGCGGGCCCGCTACCTCATGCTCCGGCTGATCGAGCGGGCGCGCGAGAAGCGCGTCGCGGTCCCGGAGATGCGCAGCACGGACTACGTCAACACCATCGCCACCCGTGACGAGCCGTTCTTCCCCGGCAACGAGGACATCGAGCGCCGGGTGCTCAACGCCACCCGCTGGAACGCGGCCGTCATGGTGTCGCGCGCCCAGCGCCCGGGCATCGGGGTCGGCGGTCACATCGCCACCTTCGCCTCCTCGGCCTCGCTGTACGACGTCGGCTTCAACCACTTCTTCCGCGGCAAGGACGAGGGCGACGGCGGCGACCAGATCTTCTTCCAGGGCCACGCCTCCCCCGGCATCTACGCCCGCGCCTTCCTGCTCGACCGGCTGACCGAGACCCAGCTCGACGCGTTCCGCCAGGAGAAGTCGAAGTTCCCCAACGGGCTCTCGTCCTACCCGCACCCGCGGCTGATGCCGGACTTCTGGGAGTTCCCGACCGTGTCGATGGGCCTCGGCCCGCTCGGCGCGATCTACCAGGCCCGGATGAACCGCTACATGGAGGCGCGCGGCATCGCCGACACCTCCAAGTCGCATGTGTGGGCGTTCCTCGGCGACGGCGAGATGGACGAGCCGGAGTCGCTCGGCCAGCTGACCCTGGCGGCCCGGGAGAACCTCGACAACCTCACCTTCGTCGTCAACTGCAACCTGCAGCGCCTCGACGGCCCGGTGCGCGGCAACGGCAAGGTCATCCAGGAGCTGGAGTCGGTCTTCCGGGGCGCCGGCTGGAACGTCATCAAGCTGATCTGGGACCGCTCCTGGGACCCGCTGCTGGCGCAGGACCGGGACGGCATCCTGGTCAACAAGATGAACACGACGCCGGACGGGCAGTTCCAGACGTACGCCACCGAGACCGGCGGCTACATCCGGGACCACTTCTTCGGCGACGACCAGCGGCTGCGGGCCATGGTCGACGGCATGACCGACGACCAGATCCTGCACCTGGGCCGTGGCGGTCACGACCACAAGAAGATCTTCGCGGCGTTCTCGGCGGCCAAGTCCCACAAGGGCCAGCCGACGGTCATCCTGGCGAAGACGGTCAAGGGCTGGACCCTCGGCCCCAACTTCGAGGGCCGCAACGCCACCCACCAGATGAAGAAGCTGACGGTCGACGACCTGAAGCGCTTCCGCGACCGGCTGCACATCCCGGTGACGGACCGCCAGCTGGAGGACGGGCTGCCGCCCTACTACCACCCGGGCCGGAACTCCGAGGAGATCCAGTACATGCACGACCGCCGCAAGGCGCTCGGCGGGTACGTGCCCACCCGGGTGGTCCGCTCCAAGCCGCTGGCGCTGCCGGACGACAAGACCTACGCGGCCGTCCTCAAGGGCTCGGGCCAGCAGCAGATCGCCACCACGATGGCGTTCGTCCGGCTGCTGAAGGACCTGATGCGGGACAAGGAGATCGGCAAGCGCTTCGTGCTGATCGCCCCCGACGAGTACCGCACCTTCGGCATGGACTCCTTCTTCCCGAGCGCCAAGATCTACAACCCGCTCGGCCAGCAGTACGAGGCGGTCGACCGCGAACTGCTGCTCGCCTACAAGGAGTCCCCGACCGGCCAGATGCTGCACGACGGCATCTCCGAGGCGGGCTGCACCGCCTCGCTGATCGCCGCGGGCTCCGCGTACGCCACCCACGGCGAGCCGCTCATCCCGGTCTACGTCTTCTACTCGATGTTCGGTTTCCAGCGCACCGGCGACCAGTTCTGGCAGATGGCCGACCAGCTGGCCCGCGGCTTCGTGCTCGGTGCCACGGCCGGCCGTACGACGCTGACCGGCGAGGGCCTGCAGCACGCCGACGGCCACTCGCACCTGCTGGCCTCGACCAACCCGGGCTGTGTCGCCTACGACCCGGCCTTCGGCTTCGAGATCGCGCACATCGTCAAGGACGGTCTGCGCCGGATGTACGGTCCGGACGCCGAGGACGTCTTCTACTACCTGACGGTCTACAACGAGCCGATCCAGCACCCCGCCGAGCCGGCCGACGTGGACGTCGAGGGCATCCTCCACGGCATCCACCGCTACCGCCGCGGCGAGGCCGGGGCGATCCCGGCGCAGATCATGGCCTCCGGTGTCGGTGTGCCGTGGGCCCTTGAGGCGCAGCGGATCCTGGCCGAGGAGTGGAACGTACGGGCCGACGTCTGGTCCGCCACCTCCTGGAACGAGCTGCGGCGCGAGGCCGTGGACGTGGAGCGCCACAACCTGCTGCACCCGGACGAGGAGCAGCGGGTGCCGTGGGTGACCCGGAAGCTGCAGGGCGCCGAGGGCCCGTTCGTGGCCGTGTCGGACTGGATGCGCGCGGTGCCGGACCAGATCTCCCGCTGGGTGCCGGGCCGCTACACCTCGCTGGGCGCGGACGGCTTCGGCTTCGCGGACACCCGGGGTGCCGCGCGTCGCTTCTTCCACATCGACGCCCAGTCGATCGTGCTCGCGGTGCTCACCGAGCTGGCCCACGACGGCAAGATCGACCGGTCGGCGCTGAAGCAGGCCGTGGACCGCTACCAGCTGCTCGATGTGGCCGCCGCCGACCCGGGCGCGGCGGGCGGCGACGCCTGAGCCCGGGCCCGCCGAACCGGGCTGACGGCGCCTCTGGCGCGTAACCGCTGGTGAGGGGCGGTGGGACCATGGTCCTGCCGCCCTTCGGCGTTCCCTACGATGCCGGTCATGAAGGATCGCTGGGAGGAACGCACCCAGACACCGCTGCTGGTGCTCGCCGTCGCGTTCGGGATCGCCTACGCCGTGCCGATCGTGGCGCCGGACGCCGCCCCGTGGGTGCACCGGCTGTGCACCCATGTGGAGTGGGGGGTGTGGGCCGCGTTCGCCCTGGACTATCTGGTCCGGCTGGGACTCGCCCCGGCCAAGTGGGCCTTCGTGCGCGGCCATCCGGTGGATCTGCTGGCCGTGATACTGCCGATGGTGCAGCCGCTGCGGCTGCTCCGGGTGGTCTCCACGCTCCTCCTGGTGGGCCGGCGGGCCCGGATGGCCCCGCAGATAACGCTCACCACCTATGTGGCGGGCGCGGTGGTCGGGCTGATGATGTTCGGCTCGCTGGCCGTGCTCCATGTGGAGCGGGACGCGCCGAACGGCAACATCAAGACGCTCGGGGACGCGGTCTGGTGGTCCTTCACCACGATGACCACGGTCGGCTACGGCGACCACGCCCCGACCACGGGCCTCGGCCGGGTGCTCGCGGTGGGCCTGATGCTGTCCGGGATCGCCCTGCTCGGTGTGGTGACCGCGAACATCGCCGCCTGGTTCATCGCGCGCTTCGAGCGGGACGACGAGGTGGAGCGGCGGCAGACCGAGCTGCTGCTCGCGCTGACCGAGGAGGTCAGGGAGCTGCGGGCCGAGGTCGCGCGCCTCTCACCCCCGCAGCCCCCGGCGCCCGCGCAGCCCCCGCCGCCCGCCGAGCCGGCCGGGCCCGCCGCCACCCCGGCAGCCGCCGCCGCTGCCGTCACCGCTCCCAGATCTTGAACGCCCGCACCTGATAAGGGGATTGCGGCACCCACACCCCCTTGCCCGGATAGGTCTCGAACTCCCCGGTCTCCGCGCACTCGGCGGACTGATAGGTGGTGACCGGCCGCCCGGTCCGGTTGGCGAGGGACTGCGCGCTGGTGCCCGCCGGGAGCGCGACACAGCTCTCGATGTCGAGCGCGGCCAGCTCGTGCGCCTGGGCGCGGCCCTTGAACTCCGTCTTCGGCCACAGGCACAACTGGCCCGGCCCGCAGGCCCCGAGCGTCGTGGCCCCGGCCGCCGTCACCGCGCTCCGCACGGTCGGCACCGCCGCCTGCGCCGGGAGCGTCAGCAGCCCCGTCAGCGCCGCGAGCACCACCCCGGCGGTGAGCGCCGCCCGCCGCACCCCGGCCACCCCGGCCGCCCCGGCCGCCCCAACCGTGTCCGTCGCCTGAGCCGTCTTCTCGGTCATCGTGTTCGTGAACATGCAGGTGAACCCCCGTCTCGTAACTCTCTGTAATCAAGAGCATGGCGAAGGAACCCACCGCATGGAAGAGGGGCCGCCCCCGTTCACGCGAACGGGTGACGGCCCCCTACGGGAACCCTGAGAGCCTGGGTCAGCGGGTCAGATGTGGCCCACGCCCGCGCCCGCCTCCGCGTTCTCACCGCGCTTGGTGAAGGTCGCGACGACGGCGGCGAGGACGGCCACCACACCGGCGACGGTGAAGGCCGCGCCCATGCCGTCCATGAAGGTGTCGTGGATGACGTTGCCGATGGCGTGGACGCTCTCGGGCGTCATGCCCGGCGCCTTCGCCAGCTCCGGCGGGACCATGCCGAACTCGGCCGCCTGCTCAAGGCGCGGGTCGGCGGCGCCGGGCAGTCCGGCGGACGACCAGTTCTCGCCGAAGGAGCTCGCGACCTTGGACGACATCACGGCGCCGAGCACCGCGGTGCCGAGCGCGCCGCCGACCTGCATCGCGGCCTGCTGCAGACCGCCGGCCACACCGGAAAGCTCCAGCGGCGCGTTGCCGACGATGACCTCGGTGGCGCCGACCATGACCGGGGCGAGGCCCAGGCCGAGCAGGCCGAACCACAGGGACATCGCGAAGGTGCCCGTGCCGGACGAGAGGGTGATCATGCCGAACATCGCGACGGCCGTGCACACCATGCCGCCGACCAGCGGGACCCGCGGGCCGAACTTGGTGATCAGGGCGCCCGCCAGCGGCGAGGAGACGATCATCATGCCGGTCAGCGGCAGCAGGTGCAGTCCGCTGTCGACCGGGCTGAGGCCCTTCACGCCCTGGAGGTAGAAGGTCACGAAGAAGAGGCCACCCATGAAGGCGAAGGCCATCAGGATCATCAGCACCACACCGGCCGACAGCGGCACGGAGCGGAACATCTTCAGCGGGATGAGCGGCTCGGCGACCCGGGTCTCCCAGATCGCGAAGACCACGAAGAGCACCAGGGCGCCGATCAGGCAGCCCCAGGTCTTGAGGTCGCCCCAGCCCCAGGACTCACCGGCCTTGATGATGCCCCAGATCAGGGCGCCCATCGCGGCCGAGAGCAGCACGATGCCGGGGATGTCGAAGGAGCGCGGGGCGTTCTCGGCGCGGTGGTCCTTGAGGATCACCAGGCCGAGGACGAGCGCGAGGACGCCGACCGGCACGTTGATGAAGAACACGGACTGCCAGCTGACGTGCTCCACGAGCAGGCCGCCGACGATCGGGCCACCGGCGGTCGAGGCGCCGATGACCATGCCCCAGATGCCGATGGCCATGTTGAGCTTCTCGGCCGGGAAGGTGGCGCGCAGCAGACCGAGCGCGGCCGGCATGAGCAGCGCGCCGAAGAGGCCCTGGAGCACCCGGAAGGCGATCACGAGCCCGATCGAGCTGGACAGGCCGATCGCGCCGGAGGCGACGGCGAAGCCCGCGATGCCGATGAGGAAGGTCTGGCGGTGCCCGAAGCGGTCACCGAGCTTGCCCGCGGTGACCAGCGCGACCGCGAGGGCGAGCAGATAACCGTTGGTGATCCACTGCACCTCGGCGAGCGACGCCTGGAGGTCGTCCTTGATGGCGGGGTTGGCGATGGCCACGATCGTGCCGTCGAGCGCGACCATCATCACGCCCACGGCCACACTGAAGAGGGTCAGCCACGGGTGCCCGCGCAGTCCCTTCGCCGGGGCCGCCGCTGCGGGCTCCCGGTCACCCCCTCGACCCTGCGGGGCCTTTTCCACGGTGGTCTGACTAGTCATGAGAATCAGGCTAATGTCAGCGACTGACAATTGACAAAGCAGTTCACGTGCCGGTAACTGTCGCGTAGCTCACAGGTACGCTGAGTCGGACGAAGTGACCGAAAAGTTACGGTGAAAGGGCCCCGAGAAGTGACCGTTGCCCCCGGTCTGCGCGAGCGGAAGAAGCAGCGCACCCGCGACGCGCTGATCAGGGTCGCGCTCGAACTGTTCACCACCCAGGGGTACGAGCGGACCACCGTCGACGAGATCGCCGACGCCGTCGAGGTCTCCCAGCGCACCTTCTTCCGCTACTTCGCGACCAAGGAGGAGGCCGCGTTCGCGGTCCAGCGGATGGTGGAGGAGCGTTTCCTGCAGGCGCTCGCCGAACGGCCGCCCGGCGAGGGCCCGTACGACGCCATGCGCAACGCGGTGCTGAGCGCCTGGGACACCATCGGCGAGGCGATCGCCGAGGTCGTCCCCGTCGAGCTCTACATCCGCAGCTTCCACCTCATCGAGTCGACGCCCCCGCTGCTCGCCGTCCATCTGCGCCGCTCCACCGAGATGGAGGACTCCATCGCCCGGCTGATCGCCGACCGCGAGGGGATCGGCCTGGACGAGGACCCGCGACCGCGGATCGCGGTCGCCGCATTCAGCGGGGTGATGCGGGTCGCCGGCCAGCTGTGGGTGCGCACCGAGCAGCCCACCCTGGAGTCGATCAGGGCCCTCACCGAGCGCTACCTCGACCACCTCGGCCCGGCGCTCGAACCCCGCTGGCGGGCGTAGCGGACACACCCCGGCAGGGGTCCTTACGAGGGGCTTTACGGGACGGCGCGGGCGAAACCCCGCCCGTACGTGATCCACGTCACCCCGTACCCGGACGCACCTGTGCGCCCCTCAGGGGGTGCCTTGCCGGTCGGGCCGGATCAGCGAGCGGGGTCCTGGGGCCCTGGATCCAAGGCGGAGGAGGGAGTCGACGCGGAGCGTCGGCGACCGACGACAACGCGGGAGACAGGGTCGCAGGACGCCGGGAGCCCGGCACGACCGGTGAGGCACCCCCTAAGGTTGCCCCCAATGCCTTCCTTCGACTCCTCCCCCACCCTCTCCGTCTGGCGGATGCTGCTCGCGCTCGCCGTCGTGTTCGTGCTCCTCGCGACCACCGGGTGGACCACCATCCGCCACCAGCGCGCGCCGGGCCCGACCCGGAAGGACGCGCTCAACGCGTGGACGCACGCCCGGCTCGGTGGCCGTGCGCTGCCGGACCCGGCGGCCCCGGCCCGTACGATCGCCGCGTTCTTCGCCACCATCGGACCCGGTCAGGGAGCCAGGCTCGCGGACACCCATCCCCTGGTGGTGGGAAACCTCAACGGCGTCCCGGTCGCCCTGCGCTACCGGGCCAACCGGGTCTCGCTGTCCCGGGCCCTCGCCGCCGAGCGCGGCCGGGTCGAGGACCCGCGGCTGACCGCCGACGGACGGCGCGAGGCGGTCCGGCGGGTGCACCGCTTCACCAGCCTGATGCGGGCCGACCGGCAGATCCTCGCCTTCGACCCGACCGGCACCGGCCGCACCGCCGAGGTCCTCGGCGATCTGACCAGGGCCCGGCGGGTCTCGGTGATCGTGCCCGGGGTCGACACCAATCTGCTCACCTTCCAGAAGACCGCCCGCCGCTATTCGGCGCCCGCCGGGATGGCGACCGCGCTGTACGCGGCGGAGCGCCGGGCCGACCCGCGGACCAGGACGGCCGTCATCGCCTGGGCCGACTACACCGCCCCCGTGGGGGTCGGCATCGAGGCGGCGACCGGGCGGATGGCCGAGAACGGTGCCGTCCGGCTGGTCGATCTGGCCGGCGCGCTGCCCGGCGACGCGCCCGTCACCCTGTTCTGCCACAGCTACGGCTCCGTCCTGTGCGGGGTCGCCGCGCCCCGGCTGCCCGCCCGGGTGACCGATCTGGTGGTGGCCGGCAGCCCCGGGATGCGGGCCGACCGCGCCGCCGACCTGGGCGGCCCGGCCCGGATCTGGGCGATGCGGGACGAGGACGACTGGATCGCCGACGTGCCCCACATGGAGCTCGGCGGGGTCGGGCACGGCGCCGACCCGGTCGCCCCCGAGTTCGGCGCCCGGCGGCTCTCGGCGACCGGTGCGGCCGGGCACACCGGCTATTTCGAGCCGGGCACCCGCAGCCTGGAGAACTTCGCCGCCCTCGGGGTCGGCAGCTACGGGCAAGTGACCTGCGCGAGCGCCGACAGCGCTTGTCTCGACGGAATCTTCGGCGGGACACCGTCCTGACGCGCGTAGATCACGGCGGATTTACGGTGGTTGCGAAGGGGCGACGTCCGGGCATACGCCGCATACGATGAGGCGTATGGGTGATGTGCTGGCCGGAATTCATGCCACCTGGGAGTTCGAGAGCGACGCCGTCGTCATCCGCTTCGACCGGGGGATCCGCACGCCGAAGCTGCTCGGCGCGCTGCGCGAGCGGCGGGTGCCGCACGAGGCGCTGGCCTCGGTGACGCTCGCCCCCGGCAGGCGGGGCACCCTCGTGCTGCACGCCGAGCCGAGAGCGGGCGCCGATCCGCTGATGGAGGCGGCCGCCGGACAGCTCAAGGACGGCTGCGACCCGTACCGCCTGGTGCTGCCCGCCGAGCGCGGGGCGCTCGCCGAGCGGCACCTCGACGAGCTGCGCGCCGTGCTCGCCGACCGCCCCGGCGGCACCGGGCCTGTGGACGGCTTCCTGGTGGCGCCGCCCGCCGGACCGCAGTCCTTCAAGGCGTACGACGGGAAGGCCACGTTCGACGGGACCGGCGAGATCGGCTTCCGCTGGTTCTGCACCGGCGCCTCCTCGGAGAAGTGGAAGGCGGGCGACCAGACCTTCAGGACCCGGGAGCTGAGCGGGGTCGAGTGGCATTCGCCGGAGCACGCCGAGGGCTGTCTGCGGCTGCTGCGCCGGGACGCCGCCGACGAGCCCGCGCCCCGGCCCGACCACGACCCGGCCTCCGTCGTCTTCGGCTTCGGCTACGGCTCGGTGCACGAGTCGCTGCCCTTCGCGGCTGCCGTCCTGGCGGCGATCCGGGGCGGCTCGGCCCGCTACCCGGCGCCGGTCCCGGCCCAGGCCACCGCAGCCCCTTCGTCGGCCGCCGCCCCGGTCGCCGTACCGGTCCCTGCCCGCCCGCACGCTCACGCCGACGCCGTCGGGAACGCCGTCGGGGACTCCGCAGAAAGGATCCGCCAGATCCGCTGAGCCCGTGGCCGACCGGGGCACACCCGGCCCGGGAACCCCGGCCGCCCCGATGTCGTACTCCGGTATCACCCCACGGCCCGCGCCCCGGTATGACGTGCCCGGCCGCCCCCCGCGCCTACCCTGAGCGGGCCATGAACGACATCGAGAAGGACACCAAGAGGGGCACCGAGAGCAACGCCGACACACGGCGCGGGACCGGTCGCTTCCAGGAGCGGATGCCGCAGGCCGTCGGCCGGGCCGGGAGCCGGGCCAGGACCGCCGTGCGGGGTCTGGGCAGCGCGCTCGCCACGCCGACCGGGCCCGGCGAGCCGCTGTTCGCCAGGGCCGCCTCGCCGTGGCTGCGCTGGCTGCCGTACGCGGTCGCGTTCGCCCTGGTGTCGGCGCTGCTGCCGGTCACCATCACCGTGCTGACGCAGTCGTACCACGTGCACGGCGCGATCGCGGGCGCCCTCGGCACCGCGCAGACGGCGCCGCTGCTGCTCGCGGTCACCCGGCCGCTGCAGGCGTGGTGGGTGATCTTCGCGGCGGACGTGGCCGGTGGCTTCGTGCTGCTCGTCCCGGACTACGACGGCGCCCTGCCGACGCCGTGGACGCCGATGGTGGTGGTCGGTTACCTCTTCCTGATGCTCGCGCTCGGGCTGCGCGAGTCACGGCGCGCGCTGCTCGGGGTGTGGCTGTCGACCGGGGTGGCGGGCGCGGTCTTCGAGATCGTCTCCGCCGACCGGCCGGGCACCGGCGTGATCGTGCTGCTCTTCGTCCTTTCAGGCGTGGTGCTGCTGCTGACCTCGACGCTCCGCTCGCGCGGTGACGCGGAGCGGCGCCTGGTCGAGCAGGAGAACATCAGCGAGGCCGAACGCGGCCGCCGCACGCTCCTGGAGGAGCGGGCCAGGATCGCCCGCGAGCTGCACGACGTGGTCGCCCACCACATGTCGGTGATCACCGTGCAGGCCGACTCGGCGCCGTACCGCATCCCGGACCTGCCGGAGGCGGCCCGCGAGGAGTTCACGTCGATCGCGGGCGCGGCGCGCGAGTCGCTGGCCGAGATGCGGAGGCTGCTCGTGGTGCTGCGCAGCGACGGCACCGAGGGCGAGCGGGCGCCGCAGCCGGGGCTCGACCGGGTGCAGCAGCTGGTGGAGGCGGCGGTACGGGCCGGGGTCCCGGCGGAGCTGTCGCTCGCCGCCGACCTGGGCGAACTGCCCCCGGCGGTGGACCTGTCGGGGTACCGGATCGTGCAGGAGGCGCTCGCCAATGTGATCCGGCACGCGCCGGGCGCCGCGACCCGGGTGTCGGTGCGCCGGGACACGGCGGGGCAGCTGAACGTCCTGGTGGTCAACGGGCCCGCCGCCGAGCGGGTGTCGGCGCCGGTGGAGGGCGGTTCGGGCACCGGGCACGGCCTGATCGGGATGCGGGAGCGCGTACGGTTGACCGGTGGCTCGCTGGACACCGGGCCGCTGCCGGACGGGGGTTTCCGGGTCGCCGCCCGGCTGCCGCTGAACGGCCCGAACAGCCCGACGGACCAGAAGGACGCCCCGTGACCATCCGCGTGATCATCGTCGACGACCAGGCCATGGTGCGGGCCGGTTTCGCGGCCCTGCTCGCCGCGCAGAGCGACATCGACGTGGTGGGCGAGGCGCCGGACGGGCGGCAGGGCGTCGCGGTGGCCCGTTCGACCCACCCGGACGTGGTCCTGATGGACGTGCGGATGCCGGAGATGGACGGCCTCGCGGCGGCCCGGGAGATCCTGAACCCGCCGCCGGGCGTGGTGCACCGGCCGAAGGTGCTGATGCTGACCACTTTCGACGTGGACGACTACGTGTACGAGGCGCTGCGCGCCGGGGCGTCCGGCTTCCTCCTGAAGGACGCGCCGCCGGCCGATCTGATCGCGGCGGTGCGAGTGGTGGCCGGGGGCGAGGCACTGCTCGCGCCGTCCGTGACCAAGCGGCTGATCGCCGACTTCGCCGCGTCCCGGCCCGCGCCGCGCGCGGACCGGGCGGCGCTGCGGCTCAACGGTCTGACGCCGCGCGAGACCGAGGTCCTGGAGCTGATCGCCCGCGGCCTGTCGAACCAGGAGATCGCCGAGCACCTGGTGCTCGCCGAGCAGACCGTGAAGACCCATATCGGCCGGGTGCTGGCCAAGTTGGACCTGCGCGACCGCGCGCAGGCGGTGATCTTCGCGTACGAGTCGGGTCTGGTGACGCCGGGTGGCACCGGGCAGTAGCGGCGCCCGGTAGCGGCCACCGGCCGCGAGACGGACGCAGACGCAGACGCAGACGCAGACGCAGACAGGCGTACCCGGGTACGGGGGTGAGGTCACCCGCGTACCCGGGTACGGCCGTTCCGGGGCGGGCCCGCACCCCGGCCCGCCCGGGCGATCCATCCTCCGGACCCGCCCTGACCTGCGATTTCGCCCGCTCGCCCGGCGACTCCTGGGGCAGGCCCCCGGGGGACAGCCCCACCCCCGTCCTCCCGCTGGCCGCTCGTCCCGCCCCTACCCCGGTATCACCAGCGACTTGGCTCCCCGGTGTGACGTTCCGTCACCCGTCCTCTTCCTACCTTCTCCTCGCCAGCGACGAGAGAGACAGGAACGGAAAGGGAGGGCCGCATGGGCCGGTTCAGGAGGACCCTGGTCGCCGCCGCGCTGACCGCCACCGTGGTGGTGGGGACGGCGGGTTGGGCGTCCGGATCGAGCCAGCTGCCGGTGACGGGCCCGCCCGTCGGGACGGCCGCGTGGAAGGCGGCGGGCCTGCCGGACCCGGCGCGCATGACGGTCGGCCGGACCGCCGCGTACATCGCGGGCCTGAGCCCCGAGCGGCAGCGGGAGCTGGTCCGCAACCACCCGGACGTCCTCGGCAACCTGGACGGCGTCCCGCTCGCCCTGCGCTACGCCGCCAACTCCCGTACCGCTCCCGCCGCGTTCGCCGGACAGCAGGTGCTCGCCTACGACCCGCGCGGCCGCGGCCAGGCGGTGCTGGTGTACGGGGACCTGGCCACCGCCCGCCATGTGGCGGTGATCGTGCCGGGGTCCGACACCGACGCCGGGCACCTCGGCAGGCTCGTCCAGAAGGCCACCGCGCTGCGCGAGGCGACCGGCGGCCGGACCGCGGTGATCGCCTGGGCCGGGTACACCACGCCGGTCGGCGTCGGCATCGACGCGGCCTCCGGCGAGCTCGCCGAGGCGGGGGCGGACCGGCTCGTGCGCTTCACGGACGGGCTGCGGGCCGTCGGCGCCGCCGAGCCCGCCGTGTTCTGCCACAGCTACGGCTCGGTGGTGTGCGGGCTCGCCGCCGACCGGCTGAAGGCGAAGGACCTGGTCGCCGTCGCCTCCCCCGGGATGCGCGCCGACGACGTGGCCGCCCTGAACACCACGGCCCGGGTGTGGGCCGCGAAGGACGCCACCGACTGGATCGACCGGATCCCGAACGTCGAGGTCGCCGGGATCGGTCACGGCACCGACCCGACCGCGCCGGAGTTCGGCGCCCGCCCCGTGCCCGCCGCCGAAGCGCGCGGCCACGACGGCTACTTCACCCCCGGCACGGACTCGCTCCGCGCCTTCGCCGCGATCGCCGAGGGAGACGACCTCCGATGAAGACCCTGACCCTGCCCCGTACCAAGGACACCGAAAGCACCGAGGGCACGACCGCTGCCGTCGAGGGCACCGAGCCCGCTGCCGCCACCGCCGTGGCCCGGCCCGCCGTCGGACCGTTCGCGAAGGCCGCCGCCGCCATCGACGCCCGCACCCCCGCCCAACGGGACCGCGCGATCGACGGCCTGCGCGCGCTCGCCCTGCTCGCCGTGCCCACCGGGCACTGGCTGCTCGGCGGCTTCACCCGCTCCGCCGACGGCGCGCTCCACAACGCCAGCCCGCTGTCCGCGTTCGGCGGGCTCGCCCCGGTCAGCTGGATCCTGCAGATGCTCGGCATCTTCTTCCTGGTCGGCGGCTACGCGGCGGTGCTGTCGTTCCGCCGCCACCAGGGCTCCACGGCCGACTGGCTGAAGGGCCGGCTCGCCCGGCTCGGCCGCCCGGTGCTCGGGGTGACGGCCGTGTGGGCGGCGCTGCTCCCGCTGCTGCACTTCGGGCTCGGCGTGCCCGCCGACACCCTGCGGACGGCGTCCACGCTGGTGATCCAGCCGCTGTGGTTCGTGGGCGTGTACACGGTGGTCACCGCGCTCACCCCGCTGTGCGTGCGGGCCGCCCGGCGGCTCGGCGCCTGGGCGGCGGCGCCGCTGCTCGGTTCGGTCGCCGTGGTCGACTTCCTGCGCTACGGGCCGTACGCGGATGCCGTGCCGTCCTGGCTGAGCCTGCTCAACATCCTGCCCGGCTGGCTGTTCGCCTATCAGCTCGGCGTCTCCTGGGGCGAGGGCCGGGTCACCCGGCGGCACGCCTGGGGGCTGCTGCTCGGCGGCGCCGCGCTGTTCGCCGCGCTGCTCGTGTGGTTCGGCTACCCGGCCTCGATGGTGGGCGTGCCGGGCGAGGCCCGCACCAACTCGCACCCGCCGTCGCTGCTCGTGCTCGCCCTGGCCGCCGCGCAGAGCGGCGCCGCGATCCTGCTGCGGGAGCGGTTCGGTCGGCTGCTGCGGCGGCCCGCGCTGTGGGCGCCGGTCGTGGTGATCAACCTGTCGGCGATGACGATCCTGTGCTGGCACCAGACCGCGATGCTGGCGGCGGCGATCCCCGCCTCGTACGTCGGTGAGGTCACCGGCCTGGTGGGTGCGCCGGACTCGGTGGGCTGGATCCTGGCCCGGCTGGCGTGGATGCCGCTGTTCGCCGGACTGCTGGTGCTGATCGGGCGGTACGCGCGGGGCTTCGAGTCGCCGTGGACGCGGACCGGCACGGCCCGCAGGGCGCTCGCGGGGGTGCTGGCGGCGGGGTTCGCGGTGTTCGCGCTCGGCCTGGCGTAGGTGCGTGGACGCGGCGGAGCGGGCCGACGGCCGGTGGGGCGGGGGACGGATCCCCTGCCCCACCGGCCGTCCCGGCTGCCGCCCGGCTCAGCTCTCCCGGGCGGCCGAGGTGAAGGTCATGTCCGGGTAGCGGTCGCCGGTCACCTGGCCGGCGATCGGCTCCAGGGCGGCGAGCTCCGCCTCGGTCAGGGTGATCCGGGTGGCCGCCGCGTTCTCCAGGAGCCGGGACCGCTTGCGGGTGCCCGGGATCGGGATCACGTTCAGGCCGTGCGCGGCGGCGCGGGACTGCACCCAGGCGAGGGCGATCTGCGCGGGCGTGGCGCCGTGCGCGGCGGCGATGTCCCGGACCGGGGCGAGCAGGGCCGCGTTGCGCTCGGCGTTCTCGCCGGTGAAGCGCGGCTGGCGGCGGCGGAAGTCGTTCGCGCCGAGGTCCTTGCCCGCGTCGGCGAAGGAGCCGGTGAGGAAGCCGCGGCCGAGCGGCGAGTACGGCACGAAGGTCACGCCGAGTTCGGCGGCGGCGCCGACGGCGCTGCGCTCGACGTCCCGGGAGAACAGGGACCACTCCGACTGCAGGGCGGCGATGGGGTGCACCGCGTACGCCTCGCGCAGTTCGGGTCCGGTCACCTCGCTCAGCCCGATCTGCCGGATCTTGCCCTCCTTGACCAGCTCGGCGAGGGTACCGACGGACTCGGCGAGCGGCACGGCGGGGTCGCGGCGGTGCAGGTAGTAGAGGTCCACGGCGTCGACGCCGAGGCGGCGCAGGCTGCCTTCCAGGGAGGAGCGGATGTACGCCGGGGAGTTGTCGACGCCACGGGCGCGGGCGTCCTCGGCGTCGCGGACGATGCCGAACTTGGTGGCGAGGACGATCTCGTCGCGGTGCGCGGCGACGAACGGGGCGAGGAACTCCTCGTTGGCGCCGTAGGCGTAGGAGTCGGCGGTGTCGATGAGGGTGACCCCGGCCTCCAGGGCCGCTTCGAGGGTGTCGCGGGCGGCCGTCTCGTCGGTGTCGCCGTAGAACTCGCTGATGCCCATGGCGCCGAAGCCCTGGACGCCCGTCACGGGGCCTTCGGGCCCGCCGATCCTGACGGTCGGGATCGGGAAGGCGGGGGCGGCGGAGTCGGTCTGGGCGGGCGTGCTGCTGCTGCTGCTCATGAAGGGGTGCCTCCGCAGACGGTGCTGTAGTGGTCGATCTTGAGGTCGAGTACGGCCAGGGCGTCCTGCAGCTCGGCGATCCGCGCGATGACGCCGTCCCGGGTGGATTCCAGGAGCGCGCGCCGCTCGTCGTGAGTGTGCGGGCCCTCCTGGATGAGTTCCGCGTACCGGACCATGTCGGCGACGGCCATGCCGGTGAGCCGCAGCTTGCCGACGAAGCGCAGCCAGCCGAGGTCGCGCTCGGTGAAGCGGCGCTGGCCGGTGTGCGAGCGGTCGACGTGCGGCATCAGGCCGATCCGCTCGTACCAGCGCAGGGTGTGCGCGGAGAGGCCGGTCAGGGCGGCCACCTCGCTGATGGTGTAGCGCTCCTTGCCGACCGGTGCGATGCTCCGGGCGGCGGCGCTCATGGTCTCGGTCTCGGTCACGCTCATGACCACCACGCTAAAACCTTGGAGTGCACTCGAAGCAAGTGGGGCCAGTAGGCTCGGCGGCATGGAGAGCAGCAGCGTGCCCAGTCTGGCGTCGATCGAGCAGTGGCCGGTCCCCACCGCGGCGGCGGCCGTGGTCCGCGCGGACGGCACGGTGGCCGGGGCGCACGGCCCCACCGGCCGGCGTTTCCCGCTCGCCTCGGTGACCAAGCCGCTGGCGGCGTACGCGGTGCTCGTCGCGTACGAGGAGGGCGCGATCGACCTGGACGAGCCCGCCGGGCCCGAGGGGGCGACCGTACGGCATCTGCTCGCCCACACGTCCGGGCTCGCGTTCGACGAGAACCGGGTGACGGCCGCTCCCGGCACCCGGCGGATCTATTCGAACACCGGCTTCGAGGTGCTCGGCGACCATGTCGCCAAGGCCACCGACATCCCGTTCGCGGAGTATCTGCGCCAGGCCGTCCTCGAGCCGCTGGGCATGGCCGCCACCACCCTCGACGGGTCCCCGGCGAAGGACGGCGTGTCGACCGTGGACGATCTGGTGCGGTTCGCCGCCGAGGTGCAGGCGCCGCGGCTGCTCGACGCGCGGACGGTCCTCGACGCGATGACCGTGACGTACCCGGGTCTGACCGGCATCCTGCCCGGCTACGGGCACCAGCGGCCCAACGACTGGGGTCTCGGCTTCGAGATCCGGGACGGCAAGTCGCCGCACTGGACCGGTGCGGGCTCCTCGCCGCGCACGTTCGGCCACTTCGGGCAGTCCGGCACGTTCCTGTGGATCGACCCGGAGGCGGCGGCCGGGCGGGGCGCGGCCTGTGTGGCGCTGACCGACCGGGCCTTCGGCGCGTGGGCGGTCGAGGCGTGGCCGGTGTTCACGGACGCGGTCCTGGCGGACCTGCGGAGGTAGCCCGGGACCGGGCCCGGGCCGCCCCGGCGCACCCCGGCGCCCCGCGCGCGTTCAGACCGGGCGCGCGTTCAGGCCGGGCGCTCGGCCGTGGCCAGCCAGGACGTGCTGAGCAGCCGCACCGTCCGGCCCGTCGTGGCCCCCGCCCCCTCGTGCCGGCGCAGGTGGTCGACGAGGGCCCGCCCGGCTGCCTCGCGGGTGTGCGGGGCCGCCTGTGCCATGAGGTGGCGGCCGGGTCCGCTGGTGAGCAGGAACCCGGCCGCGTCCGTCGCGTCGGTCCCCCAGGTGCCGTACGCCCGGACCGGCGCGACGGCGACGCGGACGAACCCGGCGGCGTCGAGCACCGCCTTGATCCGCTCGGGGTCGGCGAGCGAGAACATGCCGGGCAGCCCGGCCCGGCCGAAGTCGCCGAGCGGGAGGTGCTCGCCGAGCGCGGCCATCGCGGCCACCCACTCGTTGTCCTCCGGCGCGGCCGGGCAGACGAAGGCGAGCCGCCCGCCGGGGCGCAGCGCCCGGCCGATGTTGCCGAAGGCGGCCTCGGGGCCGGCGAAGAACATCACCCCGTAGCGGCTGACGGCACGGTCGAAGGAGCCCGGCGGGAAGGGGTGCGTCTGGGCGTCGCCCGCCACGAAGGTGACGTTGCCGACGGCTTCGGCGGCCGCCCCGGCCCGCGCGGCGTCGAGCAGCGGAGCGGACAGGTCGAGCCCGGTGGCGTGGCCCCGGTGGGCGCGGAGCGCGGCCCTGCGGGTGGTCTGTCCGGCACCGCAGCCGAGGTCGAGGACGCGGTCGGCCGCGGCGATCCCGGCGGCGTCGAGCAGCGGCGCGTCGAACCCTTCGTTGACGGCGTTCCAGCGGTCCTGCCCGGCCGCCCAGTGGACGCCTTCGGGGCCGTTCCACGCCTGGGCCTGGGCGGTGTTGGCGCGTTCGGACGACTCGGACGGCTCGGACGACAAGGCGGCCTCCTGGGGGCACGGGATGGGGCGCCCATGAGAATGGGCGAACGCCCAAACAGTATGGGCGTCCGCCCATACTGGCAATCCCCCGGCGCCCGGCCGGGACCCGGCCCGCGTAGGATCCGGTGACCGGGCCGGGTCCGGACGGCCGTCCGACAACCGGCCGCACGACGACAACCGGCCGTCCGACGACAACCGGCCGCACGACAGAGAGAACGGGTCACCACATGTCACCGCGCGGAGTGGCCACGCCGGACGTGCGCGAGCGGCTGTTCGCGGCGGCCGAGCGGGTCGTGGAGCGGGACGGCCCGGGCGCGCTCACCAGCCGCGCCGTCACCACCGAGGCGGGCTGCGCCAAGGGGCTGCTGCACGCGCACTTCGCGGGGCTCGACGAGTTCGTCGCGGAGCTGTGTCTCGACCGGTTCGCGCGCACCGCGGAGCGGGCGGGGGCGCTGGCCGGGCTGGTCGGGCAGGGCACCCCGGCGGCGAACCTCGGCGCCGTCGTGCACGCGCTGTTCGGGCCCGGCGGCCCGGCGGTCTCGGGCCTGGTGCTGACCCGGCCGACCGCCGCGGGTCTGGTCCGGGACGCCTTCGCGGCCGGGCGGCCCGGCTTCGGCGCGGTCGAGACGGCGGTCGCCGGTTATCTGGCGGCCGAGCGGGACCTCGGCCGGATCCCGGCCGGGCGGACCCTGGCCCCCGAACTCGCCGCGCTCGCCCTCGTCGGCACCGCCCATCACCTCCTGATGACCGGCGCACCCGGCGCACCCGGCGCACCGGACCCCCGGGCGGCACTCACCGGGCTGATCGCGGCCCTGGTCGGGGACAGTACCGGCGGGTGACCCGGCCCCGGGTCAGTCCGCCTCGCAGCGCTCGGTCGGCAGGGCGCCGTCCGTCCCGGAGAGGATCACCGGCATCGGTTCGCGGTCGGCGGAGGGCTCGGCGTAGGCGGCCGTGCAGACGATCTGGCGGCGGGCCAGCGGGGAGAGTTCGGAGACCCGGGCGACCATCCTGACGTGCAGGATGGTCGAGCCGTCGGTGGCTTCCTGCGGGGTGGTGTGCGGCTTGGCCTGGCGCGGGAGTTCGATGGCCGTGTGCAGTCCGGCGGCGCGTTCCTCGGCGTTGGGGCCCTTGAGCAGCGACGCGAGGACCTCGTCGGTGCCGTCCCGGGTGCCGCGTTCGGTGCGGAAGCCGTCGGGGTGGGTCGGGTCGGGGGTGGGCCGGCCGTCGGGCCGGCCGAAGACGGTGGTCCTGCCGACATCGCGGGCGACGAGCATCAGGCCGCCGTTGGGGCCGACGAAGAACAGCACGTTCTTGTGGTCGTCGGTGGGGTGCACGGTCACGGTGGCGGCGGGCCCGGCCTCGACCACCTCGCTCTTCTGGATGCCGCAGGCGCCGAGCGCGCCGAGCGGCAGCAGGGCGAGCAGGGCGGCGGCCGTGCGCCGGGCGCGGGTCACCGGGGTATCCGGACGGTGAAGACGGCGCCGCCGTCGGGGCGGTTGGCGGCGGTGACGGTGCCGCCGTGCAGCAGCACGTTCTCCCGGGTGATGGCGAGGCCGAGGCCGCTGCCCGCCGAGCGGGTACGGGCCTGGTCACCCTTGTAGAAGCGGTCGAAGACGTGCGGCAGGACGTCGTCGGGGATGCCGGGGCCGCGGTCGGCGACCTCGGTGACCAGCCAGTCGTCGGTGGCGGCGACCCGGACGGTGACCGGCGGGCGGCCGTGCCGCAGGGCGTTGCCGACCAGGTTGGCGACGACGATGTCGAAGCGGCGCGGGTCGAGCCGGGCGCGGATGCCGTCGGTCAGGTCGACCTGGATCCGTTCCGGGTCGGTCCAGTGCCGGTTCTGCAGGGTCTTGCGGACGGCCTCGGCCACGTCGAGCTCGTCGGTGTGGAGTTCGGCGGCGCGGGCGTCGAAGCGGGAGATCTCCATCAGGTCCTCGACGAGCACGGCGAGTTTGCCGGTTTCGGCGCTGATCAGGCGCACCGCGCGGGCGGTGTCGGGGTCGAGCGAGGCGGCGTCCTCGTCGAGGACCTCGGTGACGGCGAGCATACCGGCGAGCGGGGTGCGCAGTTCGTGGGAGACGTCGGAGGCGAACCGGCGGGCCCGGGCCTCGGCCTGGCGCAGCTCCTTGACGGAACGTTCCAGCTCGGCGGCGGACGCGTTGAAGGTGCGGGCCAGGTCGGCGAGTTCGTCGCTGCCCTTGGCGTGGATCCGGGTGTCGAGGCGGCCCCGGCCCATGCTGTGGGCGGCGCGGCGCAGTTCGCGGACCGGGCGCAGCACGCCCCGGGCGGCGATCAGGGCGGGGACCAGGGCGACGAGCAGCGCGGGCAGCGCGCCGTCGCGGGCGGCGATCACCATCGCCTCGATGTTGGCCTCCTCCTCGCCGAGGTCCATCACCGCGTACATGACGAGTCCGGTGGGGCGGCCCTCGGGGAGCCGGCCGACGGTGCCGAAGACGGCGGGGACGGCGATGGTGAGGTAGGGGACGCCGTTCTTGACCACGCGCTGGAAGCTGCCGTGGCTGGTGCCGACGGCGGTGGCGCGGCGGCGCAGTTCGGGGGTGATGACGCTGGACTCGGGCCGCTCGGCGGAGGACATCCGCAGGCTGCCGTACTCGGCGTAGACCCGCCAGGCGCGCGGCTTGCCCTGCCGGGCGATCCGCTGGAGCTCGTTGCGCAGCCCGTCGGGGTTGACCGGCAGGGAGACGCTCATCGTCTCGACCTGCTGGCGGAAGGTGGTGACGGCGGTGTTCTGGGTCTGTTCGAGGATGGCGGTGCGGGCGGCGCGGTAGGTGAGCGCGGCGGTGGTGCCGCAGCCGACGGCGGCGACGAGCAGGAAGGCGAGGACGAGCCGGGTGCGCAGCCCGAAGAGCTGGGGGCGGCCGAGGCGTCTGAGGGGGCGGTCGGTGGCGTCGCCACCGGGGACGTGGGCCTTCACGTCAGCGGGCCGAAGCGGTAGCCGAAGCCGCGCAGGGTCTGGATGTAGCGGGGGTCGCCGGGGGTGTCCTCGATCTTGTTGCGGAGCCGTCGGACGCAGGCGTCGACGAGCCGGGCGTCGCCGTGGAAGCTGTGCTCCCAGACGTGTTCGAGGAGCTGCTGGCGGCTGAAGACCTGCTCGGGGGCGGCGGTGAGGTGGAGCAGCAGCTTGAGCTCGGAGGGGGCGAGGGCGATCCGCTCGCCGTTCTTGGCGACGGTGAGTCCGGCCCGGTCGACGGCGAGCTCGCCGTGGAACTCGATGGCGGGGCGGCCGGTGGCGGGCTCCTCGATGCGGCGCAGGACGGCGCGGATCCGGGCTTCGATGACCTCGGTACGGGCGGGCTTGACGATGTAGTCGTCGGCGCCGGCCTCCAGGCCGATGACCACGTCGAAGTCGTCGCCGCGGGCGGTGAGCATGATGATCGGCAGCTGGCTGCTCTCGCGGACCCGGCGGCAGACCTGGACGCCGTTCATGCCGGGCAGCATCAGGTCGAGGAGCAGCAGGTCGGGCCGGAACTCGGCGAGGGCGGCGAGCCCGGCCTCACCGGTGGCGGCGGCGCGCACCTCGTGGCCGCGGCGGCGCAGCCCGAGTTCGACGCCCTCGCGGACGGAGGGGTCGTCTTCGATGAGGAGCACGCGTGGCATTGGTGGAGTATCCCAAGGTCGTGAGGGGGTCGGGCGGGGCGGGGTGCGGGTCAGCGGCTTCGTCGGGCGAGACGCGCGAGGCGCCCCGAGACGTTCCCGGTGAGGGCGCGCACCTCGGTGAGGCGGAGCGGCCGGGCGAGCAGCAGGAAGACGGCGAGGATGGTGGCGGCTCCGGCGAGCCCGGCGGGCACGGCCCCGGCGGGCGCGGTGCGGTCGGCGGTGAACAGGCCGAGTCCGGCGGCGGGGACGGCGGCGACGAGCATCCGCAGCAGCGCGGCCCCGGCCCCGGTCGTACCGGTCGTGATGCCGGTCGCCGTGTCGGTTGCCGTGTCGGTCCCGGCCCCGGTGCCGGTCGTGCCCGCCGCCCGCCCCGTACCGCGCAGCCTGCGGTGCAGCACGTACGCGGTGAGCCCCCAGCCCGCCCACAGCGCGAGCGAGTACCCGGCGGCCATGCCCGCGACCGTCCAGCGGTCCGGCAGCACGGCGGGGGCGAGCAGCGCGAGGCCCGCGTTCGTCCCGGCGATCACCAGGTTGAGCAGGAACGGGATGCGGGTGTCGCGCAGCGCGTAGAAGGCGCGGGTGCACACGTACTGGCCGCTGAGCGCGATCAGTCCGGGCGCGAGCGCCATCAGGATCCAGGCCATGGAGCGCACCGCGGCCGCGTCGGTCCTGCCGTACTGGAAGACGGTCGCCATCAGCGGGACGGCGAGCGCGAACAGCGCGCAGGCGGCGGGGATCACGGCGGCGGCGCTGGTGCGCTGGGCTTGGGCGACGTCCCGGCGCACCGCCGCCAGGTCGCCGTCGGCGGCGGCGCCGCTCATCCGCGGCATGAGGGCGGTGACCAGGGCGACGGTGATGATGCCGTGCGGGACGGCCCACAGCAGATAGGCGTTGTTGTACGCGCTGAGTCCGGCGCCGTCGGCGCGCTGACCGGCCGCCGTGGCGACCTTGGTGGTCACCCAGTAGGCGGCCTGGTTGGTGAGCACCAGGAGGACCAGCCAGCCCGCGGCGCGCAGCGGGGCGGCGAGTCCGCTGCCCCGCCAGTCGAGCCGGGGTCGCCAGCGGAACCCGGCGGCGCGCAGCGACGGCAGCAGGGCGAGGGCCTGCAGGGCGATGCCCGCGGTGGTGCCCCAGCCGAGCAGGGCGGTCTCGCCCGCGGTCAGGGTGCCGCCGTCGGAGACGGCGAGGAACAGCGCGAACACCGCGATGACGACGAGGTTGTTGAGGACCGGCGTCCACATCATCGCGCCGAACCGGCCGCGTGCGTTGAGCACCTGGCCGAGCAGCGTGAACAGGCCGAGGAACAGGATCTGCGGCAGGCAGGTCCTGGCGAAGGCGACGGTCATGTCCCGCTGGTCGCCGGTGTAGTCGGTGTAGCCGTCGACGATGACGGGCGCGGCGAGCACCGCGCAGCCGGTGATCACGGTGAGGGCGAGCGCGCAGACGGTGAGCAGCCGGTCGGTGTAGGCGACGCCGCCGTCCGCGTGCTCCTTGGCCGCCTTGACGAGCTCGGGCACGAAGACCGCGTTGAGGGCGCCGCCGAGCAGCAGGGTGTAGACGATGGTGGGGACGGAGTTGCCGACCGCGTAGCCGTCGGCAACGAATCCGGTGCCGATCGCGGCGGCGACGACCGCGGACCGGACGAAGCCGGTGGCGCGGGAGACCAGCGACCCGGCGGCCATCAGGGCGCCGCTGCGGGCCACCGAGGGCGCGGCCTTCGCCGCCGTGCCGGGTCCGGTGGCGGTCGTCGTCGCCGTCATCGGCGGGCCAGGTACGCCTGGAAGGCGCGGTACAGCGTGTGGTTGGTGGTGCCGGGCAACGGAATCTCCCACTCCCCCAGGGTCTCGACGACCTGTCCGCCGGTGCCGAGCTTCCAGCGCAGCAGGCCGTGGGCGCGGTCGCCCGGGTCGAGGGTGGAGGGTACCCCGCGCAGGTCGTAGACGGCCGCGCCGAGCGCGTGGGCGTCGAGCATCATCCGCCACTGCAGCGCGTTGGAGGGGCGCACCTCGCGGCGGTGGTCGGCGGAGGCGCCGGTCTGGTACCAGACCCGGCGGCCGACGGTGATCATGGTGTGGGCGGCGAGCACCTCGCCCTCGTGGCGGGCCAGGTAGAGCCGCATCCGGCCCGGGTGCTCGGCGTTGAGCACCGCGTACTGGCGCTCGTAGTACGCCAGCGAGCGGCCGAGCCGGAAGCCGTCGCGCTCCTCGGTGATCCGCAGCAGCCGGTAGAACTCGGGCAGGTCGGCGGCGGAGCCCACGACCACCTCGACGCCCGACTTGCGGGCCTTGCGGATGTTGCGGCGCCATTCCTGGTTGAGGCCGCTCCACAGGTCGTCGGCACCGCGCCCGGCGAGCGGCACCTGGTAGACGTGGCGGGGCTGCGCGTCGGCCCCGTCGGCGCCCTTGTCGTCGCCGCAGCGGCGCCAGCCGCGGGCCCGCAGCCGTTCGGCGACGGCGGAGCCGAGCGGGTCGACCTCGCTGGCGAGCACGTCACCGAGGCGGCGCCCCGGCCCGGTGTGCGCCTTGAGGTGGGCGGCGGTCCAGCGCCGGTAGTCGGGCGAGGGCCCGATCCGTACGGCGAACACCCCCGCGGCCCGCAGATGGGCCAGCAGCGGGGTCAGCCAGGAGTCGATGTCGGGGTCCGACCAGTCGGCGACCGGCCCCTCGGGCAGGTACGCGAAGTACTTGCGGGTGCCGGGGAAGGCCCGGAGCAGCACCAGGGCGACCCCGTCGGGGCGCCACGAGTGCTGCCCCCAGCCGAGGAGCTGGTGGCTCCAGCCGTCCTTCACCTGGGCCCAGGCGGGCAGTTGCAGGAAGCTCGGACCGCCGGGTCCGGTGGAGCGGGCGGCGAGGAAGGCGCGGTACGCCTCCGGGGTGACCGGTCCGAACCAGGGCGCCGGGGCGGTGGGCGCGGATGCGGGCGCGGGTACGGGCGTCACGAGCAGCGCTGACACAACGGGAGCCTCCTTGTTCCGCCCCTTCGGTGGTGGGGCGCACAGCAGGCTCACAGCCGGTATTGACCGGTCCGCGCGAGGAATGTGACCGGACGATGACCGTTTCTCTGCAGCGCCCGTCATACGGCCCCGGGGCCGCCCACGGGGCCCCCGGAGCGTCCTAGAGTCCGTCGCATCCCGCCCTTTCCACTCCTCACGAGGAGGTCCGTGCCGTGCCGCGCACCCGCATACGCATACCGGTCCACAGCCCGCTGATCCCGCTGATCGCGCTCACCGCCCTGTCCCTGACGGCCTGTTCGGCGGCGACGGCGGGCGGCCCGGCCGCCTCGGGGCAGTCCGCGGGGGCCGCCGCCGGGGACGGCAAGTCCGCCCGGGGCCCGGCCGCCCAGGTCACCGTGGCACCGCCGAAGGCGGGCCTGCCGGTCACCGTGACGGCGACCGGCGGCACCCTCGCCCGGGTGAAGGTCGTCGACGCGGACGGTGTCGAACTCGTGGGCCGTACCGGCGCGGACGGCGCCGCCTGGACCTCCGAGCGCAAGGCCGGGCCCGGCTCCTCGTACACCGTCGAGGTCACCTCGCGCGGCACCGGCGGCACCGAGAGCACCGCCCGGTCCTCGGTCAGCGTCCCGGCGGCGGAGCTGGTCAACAAGCTGACGCTGGCGCCCGGCAAGAACACCACGGTCGGGGTGGCCCAGCCGCTGTCCATCGTCTTCGACCGGCCCGTGACCAACAAGGCCGACGTGGAACGGCAGTTGAAGGTGACCACCTCCAACGGCACCGAGGGCGCGTGGGGCTGGGTCACCGACTACTCGGGCCGGGACCGGGCGGACTGGCGGCCCAAGGACTACTGGAAGCCGGGCACCAAGGTGACCCTGGACGCCACCCTCGACGGCACCGACTCGGGCGCCCGCGGCGGCTGGTTCGTCCGCGACTACCGGACCGGCTTCACCGTCGACTCCGACTCCCGGGTGGTGAAGGTCGACCTCGACCGCAAAAGACTCGAGGTGGTCCGCAACGGCCGGGTCGTCACGACCATCCCGGTCTCGGGCGGCACCCCCGGTGGTGACAAGCGCTCCTGGCGCGGGACGGCGGTCCTGATGGCCAAGGAGGGCACGATCCGGATGAACTCCGAGACGGTCGGCCTCGGCGACGCCTACAACAAGATGGTCGACTCCTCGATGCGGCTGACCTGGTCCGGGATGTACGCGCACGCGGCCCCGTGGAACGCGGCCTGGTTCGGCAAGGCCAACAAGAGCTCCGGCTGCATCGGCATGAGCAAGGCCGAGGCCGCCGCCCTGTTCGACGCGCTGCGGCCCGGCGACCCGTTCGAGATCAAGGGCGCGGACACCAAGGGCGTCGTCGCCGAGGGCAACGGCTACGGCGACTGGAACGTGTCCTGGACCGAGTGGAAGAAGAAGAGCGCCCTTGCCTGAGCCGTCGTGGGGGCCGTGACGGCGTCAGCGCGCCGCCGTCATCTCCCACAGCAGGACCTCGGTGTCCTCGCCGGTCGCGAGCAGCGCCAGATCCGTCCCGCCGGTCACCCGGGCCGCGTCGCCCGCCGCCAGCTCCTCGCCCGCCAGCCGCACGGTGCCCCGCACGACGTGCGCGTACAGCAGCTCGGCGTCCGGCACCGCGGCCCGCTCGCCGAGCGCGAGCCGCCGCACGTGCAGCAGCGCACCGGACTCGGGCAGCGCGTACGGGGTGGCGTCGGCGATACCGGGCACCACCTCGTAGCGCGGCTCGCCGCCCGGCTCCAGCGGCGCCAGCCACATCTGCACGAAGACCAGCGGCTCCGGCCCGTCGTTGCGCTCCACGTGCCGGACGCCCGCCGCCGAGCTGAGCCGCTGCAGATCGCCCGCGCGCACCACGGTCGCGTGCCCGGTGGAATCGCGGTGGGTCAGCTCGCCCTCGACGACCCAGGTGACGATCTCGGTGTGGCTGTGCGGATGCTCGTCGAAGCCCGCGCCCGGCGCGAGCCGCTCCTCGTTGCAGGCGAGCAGCGCGCCGAAGCGCAGGTTGTCGGGGTCGTAGAAGCGCCCGAAGGAGAAGGCGTGCCGGGTGTCGATCCCGGCCTCCGGGTCACCGCCGGGGTACCGCTCCGCGCCGCGCTGGATGCGTATCACGGGATCACGGTAGCGGCGCGGGGCCCGGCCCGTACAAGCCCGTCGGCACGGTCCGACGCCCGCGTGCCACGCCCCGGCCCGACACGCGGGCGTCCCGATAAGGCAGTCTTGTCCCCGTGCCTGAACCCGTGAACGCCGCTCACCCGCATGCCGCGACCCTGAAGCGCCTGGAGCAGTCCTCCGGGCGGCTCGCCGCGAACGCCATTGCCCGCATGGACGAGACGCTGCCGTGGTACCGGGCGATGCCGCCCGAGAACCGGTCGTGGATCGGCCTGGTCGCGCAGGCCGGCATCGCCGCGTTCACCGAGTGGTTCCGGCATCCGGAGACCCCGCAGGCGATCTCCACCGACGTCTTCGGCACCGCGCCGCGCGAGCTGACCCGGGCGATCACCCTGCGCCAGACCGTCGAGATGGTGCGCACCACCATCGAGGTCATGGAGACGGCGATCGAGGAGGTCGCCGCGCCCGGCGACGAGAGCGTGCTGCGCGAGGCGCTGCTCGTCTACGCCCGGGAGATCGCCTTCGCGACCGCCCAGGTGTACGCGCAGGCCGCCGAGGCCCGCGGCGCCTGGGACGCCCGGCTCGAATCGCTCGTGGTCAACGCGGTGCTCTCGGGCGAGGCCGACGAGGGCGCGGTGTCCCGGGCGGCGGCCCTCGGCTGGAACTCGCCGGAGAACGTGTGCGTGGTGCTCGGCACCGCCCCGGACGGCGACAGCGAGCTGACCGTGGAGGCGATCCGGCGGGCCGCCCGGCACGCCAAGCTCCAGGTCCTCACCGGCGTCCTCGGCGACCGCCTGGTGGTCATCGCGGGCGGCAACGACAACCCCCTCGCGGTCGCGAAGGCACTGATCGGGCCGTACGCGGCGGGCCCGGTGGTGGCCGGTCCCGTGGTCCCCGACCTGCTCGCGGCGACCCGGTCCGCGCAGGCCGCGGCGGCCGGGCTCAAGGCGTGCACGGCCTGGCAGGACGCCCCCCGGCCGGTGCTCGCGGACGATCTCCTGCCGGAGCGCGCCATCGCGTCCGACCCTTCGGCACGCGAGCAGCTGGTGGAGGAGATCTACAGACCGCTGGAAGAAGCGGGCTCGGCGCTGCTCGAAACCCTGAGTGTCTATCTGGAGCAGGCCAGCAGCCTGGAAGGCGCCGCACGGATGCTGTTCGTGCACCCGAACACCGTGCGCTACCGGCTCCGACGTGTGACCGACGTCACCGGCTGGTCGCCCTCCGATGTCCGTTCGGCCTTCACCCTGCGGATCGCGCTCATTCTCGGGCGCTTGGCCGACGCGGACACCCAGTCCTAGACTTTTGTCGGACACCAACAATTCCCCCGACGGTTCTTCGTCCCTGTCCCCACGGGCGTCCCGGACCGTCCACAAGAGAGAGTGTGAGGGTGCTCGTACTCGTCGCTCCCGGCCAAGGCGCTCAGACGCCCGGCTTCCTGACTCCCTGGCTCGACCTCCCCGGCGCGGAAGACCGCCTGCGGGAGTGGTCCTCGGCGATCGATCTCGACCTGGTCCACTACGGCACGAACGCCGACGCGGACGAGATCCGTGACACCGCGGTCGCCCAGCCGCTGCTCGTCGCGGCCGGTCTGCTGTCGTTCCACGCACTCGGTCTCGACGCCGTCCCCGGCGCCGTCGCCGGTCACAGCGTCGGTGAGATCACCGCGGCCGCCTTCGCGGGCGTCCTCGACGACACCGCCGCGCTCCGGCTCGTCCGGGCCCGCGGCCTGGCGATGGCCGACGCCGCCGCCGTCACCGAGACCGGCATGGCCGCGCTCCTCGGCGGCGAGCCCGACGTCGTCCTGCCGCACCTGGAGAAGCTCGGCCTCACCCCGGCCAACGTCAACGGCGCCGGTCAGATCGTCGCCGCGGGCACCGCGGCGCAGCTGGCCGCGCTCGCCGAGGACAAGCCCGAGGGCACCCGCCGGGTCGTCCCGCTGAAGGTGGCGGGCGCGTTCCACACGCACCACATGGCCCCGGCCGTGGCGGCCCTCGAACTCGCCGCCAAGGACCTGGCCCCGGCCGACCCGAAGACCGCGTACGTCTCCAACCGGGACGGCCAGGTCGTCACCGGCGGCGCGGAGGTCATCTCCCGCCTCGTCGGCCAGGTCGCCAACCCGGTCCGCTGGGACCTGTGCATGGAGACCTTCAAGGAACTCGGCGTCACCGGACTCGTCGAGCTGTGCCCCGGCGGCACGCTCACCGGTCTCGCCAAGCGCGCCCTGCCCGGCGTCCCGACCGTGGCGCTGAAGACCCCGGACGACCTCGACGCGGCCCGCACGCTCGTCGCCGACACGGCCACCGGCTGACAAGGAGTGTCGAAGAGCATGGCCAAGATCAAGCCCAGCAAGGGCGCCCCGTACGCGCGGATCCTCGGCGTCGGCGGCTACCGCCCGACCCGGGTGGTCCCCAACGAGGTCATCCTGGAGCGGATCGATTCCTCGGACGAGTGGATCCGGTCCCGCTCCGGCATCGCGACCCGGCACTGGGCGTCCCCCCAGGAGACCGTGACCGCGATGTCCGTGGAGGCCTCCGGCAAGGCGATCGCCGACGCCGGGATCACCCCGGACCAGATCGGCGCGGTCGTCGTCTCGACCGTGTCGCACTTCAAGCAGACCCCCGCGGTCGCCACCGAGATCGCCGACAAGATCGGCGCGGGCAAGCCCGCCGCCTTCGACATCTCCGCCGGGTGCGCGGGCTTCGGCTACGGCCTGACCCTCGCCAAGGGCATGATCGTCGAGGGTTCCGCCGAGTACGTCCTCGTGATCGGCGTGGAGCGGCTCAGCGACCTGACCGACCTGGAGGACCGCGCGACGGCCTTCCTGTTCGGCGACGGCGCCGGCGCCGTGGTCGTCGGCCCCTCGGACGAGCCGCACATCGGCCCCACCGTGTGGGGTTCGGAGGGCGACAAGTCCGAGACGATCAAGCAGACCGTGCCGTGGAACGAGTTCCACATCGGCGACGTGTCCAAGCTGCCGCTCGACGAGCGCGGCGAGGTCAAGTTCCCCGCCATCACGCAGGAGGGCCAGGCGGTGTTCCGCTGGGCCGTCTTCGAGATGGCGAAGGTCGCCCAGCAGGCGCTCGACGCCGCCGGAATCTCGGCGGACGACCTGGACGTCTTCATCCCGCACCAGGCCAACATGCGGATCATCGACTCGATGGTGAAGACCCTCAAGCTGCCGGAGCACGTCACGGTCGCCCGTGACGTGGAGACCACCGGCAACACCTCGGCCGCCTCGATCCCGCTCGCGATGGAGCGGCTCCTGGCGACCGGACAGGCGAAGAGCGGCGATACGGCGCTCATCATCGGATTCGGGGCGGGTCTCGTCTTCGCCGCGACGGTCGTTACCCTCCCCTAGGCACTCCGGATCTTCCGGACGCCCATTTCCTCAGCACACACAGAAGGAGCGCCACCATGGCCGCCACCCAGGAAGAGATCGTCGCCGGTCTCGCCGACATCGTGAACGAGATCGCCGGCATCCCGGTCGAGGACGTCCAGCTGGACAAGTCCTTCACCGACGACCTGGACGTCGACTCGCTGTCCATGGTCGAGGTCGTCGTCGCCGCCGAAGAGCGCTTCGACGTCAAGATCCCCGACGAGGACGTCAAGAACCTCAAGACCGTCGGTGACGCGACCGCGTACATCCTGAAGAACCAGGGCTGATTCGGTCCCGGCTGTTCCGGTCCGCCACCCAGCGGTGGCGCCGTTTTTCGACCATCACACATATGGAGAAAGAATTCCTGTGAACTCGACCAATCGCACCGTGGTCGTCACCGGTATCGGCGCAACCACTCCGCTGGGTGGCGACTCCGCTTCCACCTGGGAAGGTCTGCTCGCCGGGCGTTCCGGCGTCAAGCCCCTGGAGAGCGAGCGCTTCGCCGAGCTGCCCGTGCGGATCGCCGCCACGGCAGCCGTCGACCCCTCCGAGGTCCTTCCCCGCCCGCTGGCCCGCAAGCTGGACCGCTCGGCGCAGTTCGCGCTGATCGCGGCCCGCGAGGCGTGGGCCGACGCGGGCTACACCGGCCCGGCCGGCGAGGACGAGAAGATCGCGCCCGAGCGGCTCGGTTCCGTCATCGCGTCCGGCATCGGCGGTGTCACCACCCTGCTCGACCAGTACGACGTGCTGAAGGAGTCCGGCGTGCGCCGGGTCTCCCCGCACACCGTGCCGATGCTGATGCCCAACAGCCCCTCCGCCAACGTCGGTCTGGAGGTGAACGCCCGCGCGGGCGTGCACACCCCGGTCTCCGCGTGCGCGTCGGGTGCCGAGGCGATCGGCTACGCCATCGAGATGATCCGTACCGGCCGTGCCGACGTGGTCGTCGCGGGCGGCACCGAGGCGGCCATCCACCCGCTGCCGGTGGCGGCGTTCGCCAACATGATGGCGATGTCCAAGAACAACGACGAGCCGCAGCAGGCATCGCGCCCGTACGACAAGGGCCGCGACGGCTTCGTGCTCGGCGAGGGCGCCGGTGTCGTGATCCTGGAGTCCGAGGAGCACGCCAAGGCGCGCGGCGCGAAGATCTACTGCGAGGCGATCGGCCAGGGCCTGTCGGCCGACAGCCACCACATCGCCCAGCCCGAGCCGACCGGCCGGGGCATCGCGGCGGCGCTGCAGAACCTGCTCGACACCTCGGACCTGAAGCCCGCCGAGGTGGTCCACCTCAACGCGCACGCCACGTCGACGCCGCAGGGCGACGTCGCCGAGATCAAGGCGCTGCGCAAGGTGCTCGGGGACGACCTCGGCCATGTCGCGATCTCCGCGACCAAGTCGATGACCGGCCACCTCCTCGGTGGCGCGGGCGGCATCGAGACCGTCGCGACGGTCCTGGCGCTGCACCACCGGGTGGCCCCGCCGACCATCAACATCGACGACCTGGACCCCGAGGTCGACGCGGACATCGTCCGTGACGAGCCGCGCGAGCTGCCCGCGGGCACGATCGCGGCGATCAACAACTCGTTCGGTTTCGGCGGCCACAACGTGGTCCTGGCGTTCCGTTCGGTCTGATCCTCTGACGCGCCCCTCGCGCCGCTCGGCGCCGGGGGCGCCTCACGGGCTTCGGGGCGCTGCGGCGGACTCCGTCCGCCGGGCACGAGCCCCCGCCCCTGTCGTACGTGAAGGCCCCCGCCGGTTGTTCCGGCGGGGGCCTTCGGCGTGTCCGGGGCGGCGCCCGGTGAGGTCAGCGCAACGCGAAGACCGCCGGTTCGCTGGTGCCCGCGTAGCGGTTGACCACGATGTGACCCCCGGCCACCGGGAACAGCAGCGGGGAGATCGAGACCAGCCAGGTGCCCGGCTCGACGCCGGCGGCCACCCGGCCGCGTACGGCCCCGGTGGCGGCGTCGAACCGGACGACCTGACCGGAACCGGTGAGGAACCCGACGGTGCCGTCGGGCTCGGCGGCGACCGCCTCGAACCTGTCCACCTCCCGGTGCTGCCACAGTCTGCGGCCGTCCTTCAGCGCGTACGCGGCGACGACGGACGAGATCGACCCGCTGTCGCGGACCATCGCGTACAGCCGGTCCCCCCTCACCACGACGGGGTCGCCGACCGGGTCGATCTCCCCGTCGGGCCCGAACAGCGGCACCGAGCCGAGCGGGCGGCCCGCGCCGTCGAAGGCGAGCAGCGCCCGGGTGCCGCGCGTGTCCGTCTCCCGTACGGCGACGACGGCCGGGGTCGTGGACACCACCGCGGCATCCAGCGTGGACTCCACGTCCAGCGCCCGCCGCCAGCTTTCCCGGCCGGTCGCGGTGTCGAGCGCGACGACCCGCCCACCGGCCTCGCACTGCTCGACGAGCAGGGTACGGGCGGGGTCAGCGCCGATCGCCCGGACCGCGCAGCCGCGGCCGTTCGGCCGGGCCCAGCGCTCCGCGCCGCTCTCCGCCGAGCGGCCCCGCACCACCGTCTCCCCGGCGACGACCGCGACCGGGCCGCCGACCGCCAGGCCGCCCACCTCCTCGTCACCGCCGACGGACCGCCGCCACAGCTCCCGGCCGGTCTCGGTGTGCACGGCGGCGACGGTCGCGCAGGGCTTGTTGTGCCGCCCGTACGCGACGAGGCCGACGCGCTGGGACACCCCGGGGCTCATCCGGCAGACGGCCTGGCGGACGGGTGCGGGCAGCCGCCAGCGGGGCTTGCCGTCCTTCATGCCGTACGCGGTGAGCCCGTCGGCCCTGGCGTCGACGACGCCGTCCGGGAGCGCCCAGGCACCGGGCCCCTCCTCGCGGCCTCCGGGCCACGGCACCCGCCAGCCGATCAACGCCTTCCCGGGCTCCGGCGGCTCCGTCGACGCGCTCGCGCCGGGCGCGGCCGACGCTCCGGGCCGTGCCTCCTCGCCGTCGCTGCCGGTCAGCCACCACACACCGGCGCCGAGGACGGCGAGGCAGACCACCACGACCAGGGCTCCCCGGCCACGTCCGGGCCGGGATCCGGCGGGCCCGGACGATCCGGACGATCCGGCCGGGCGCGGCGCGGGGGCCACGACCGACACCTTCGCCGGTCGCCGGTCGGGCACATCCAGGGCGGCGGCCCGCACCGTCATGTCCTGGCCCACCGGGCCCCAGGCCCGCGCCCGGCCCGGGTCGCGGCCGGCCGCCTTCGGCGCCGGGCCCGTGCGCTTGTCCAGGGCCGCGCCCGCCCGCGCCACCGCCGGAGGCACCGCCACCGGCCGCGCCGCCGCCCGGCCGCCGCGCCGACCGAGCCCGTACCCCACCGCTCCGGCCACGAGCACCAGCACCCCGGTGAGCAGCCACCACAGGACCGTCGGGCCGCCGCCCGGCCCCCCGGACAGCGAAACGGCGGCCGAACCGGCCGCCGTGGGTCCCCGCATCACACACCCCCGCCCCGGGCCCGCCCCCTGCGGGCCCAGCGCGAATCTAAGGGGTGCGGGTCCTCATCGGGAGGGCGCCCCCTAGACCACCTGGTGCAGCCAGCGGACCGGGGCGCCCTCGCCCGCGTAGCGGAAGGGCTCCAGTTCGTCGTCCCAGGGCTTGCCGAGGAGTTTGGCGATCTCCGCCTCCAGGACCGTTTCGCCCTGTGCGGAGCGGGCCAGGGCGGCGCGCAGCCGGTCCTCGGGGATCAGGATGTCGCCGTGGATGCCGGTGACCGCGTGGAAGATGCCGAGCGCGGGGGTGGCGCTGTAGCGCTCGCCCTCGGCGGTGGCGGAGGGTTCCGCGGTGACCTCGAAGCGGAGCATCTGCCAGCCGCGCAGCGCGGAGGCGAGTTGGGAGGCGGTGCCGGTCTCGCCCCGCCAGGAGAACTCGGCTCTCCAGGTGCCCGGGGACGCGGGCTGCCGGATCCAGTCGAGCTGGACCCGTGCACCGAGGACGCCCGCCACCGCCCATTCGACGTGCGGGCAGAGCGCGCGCGGTGCGGAGTGAACGTACAGGACTCCACGTGTCGTCACCGGGACCTCCAGTGTGGGACGAGGTTCGCCTATTCCCAGCGGCCTCAGTAAACAACATCATGATGTTCGCGCTTCGCAAACCCCCAAAAAGGGGACAGCATGTGACGTGATGTAATTTACCGGGGCCGATGGGCGGGGGCGCCTCTGGTTCGACGGGGGCAAAGCTACCGTGCCTCGCGCGTGTCGGGGTGACGTACGGTCGGTCGGGGACGGGTGGACACGAAGCTTTCACCCGCCAGGACGCGACCGGGCCGGGCCCGGCGCGTCGCGACCGAGGACCACGGAGGAACGCACCGCATGACGCACCGGCCGCAGAGGCGACGACGACGAGGCAGGGCCGCCGCCATGACCGCCGGGGCGTCACTCTGTGTGACGGCGCTGCTCGCCGGGTGCTCCGGCGGCGGGGCCTCCGAGGACACCCCCGGGACCGGCGGCGCGGCCCGTACGTCCTCGCCGCGTCCGACGCCGGTGTGGAACCCCTCCCCCGGTTCCGTCGCGGCCGTCGGCGACTCCATCACCCGCGCCTTCGACGCCTGCACGCTGCTCGCGGACTGCCCCGAGGTGTCCTGGGCGACCGGCACCGACACCGCCGTCGAGAGCCTGGCGCTGCGGCTGCTCGGGCCCGGCGAGGTGGCCGGGAAGACCTGGAACCTGGCCCGCACCGGGGCCCGGATGGCCGAGCTGCCGGAGCAGATGGCCGCGGCGGCGGCCGAACGGCCCGAGCTGGTCACGGTGATGATGGGCGCCAACGACGCCTGCCGGGACCGGGCCGAGCTGATGACCCCGGTCGCCGACTTCCGGGCCTCCTTCACGGCGGCCCTCGGCAGGCTGCGGGCCGGGGCGCCGAAGGCGCAGGTGTACGTGTCGAGCGTGCCGGACCTGCGGCGGCTCTGGGAGACCGGGCGGACCAGCCCGACCGGCCGTCAGGTGTGGCAGCTCGGGGTGTGCGGCTCGATGCTGAAGGACCCCGAGGACCTGTCCCCGGCCGCGGAGCGGCGGCGCGGCCAGGTGCGCGAGCGGGTGGTCGCGTACAACCAGGTGCTCAAGGAGGTGTGTGCGAAGGACGTCCGCTGCCGGTACGACGGCGGCGCGGTCTTCGGCTTCGCCTTCGACCAGGGCCAGCTGAGTCCCTGGGACTTCTTCCATCCGAGCAAGGACGGCCAGGCGCGCCTCGCGGAGCTCGCGTACCGCCAGATCACCCGTAGCTAGGCCCCCTTCCCGGGACTCCTTCCCGGGACTCCTCGTCCAGGGCGTGGGGAAGCCCCGGGGCGGAGGTCAGGTTCCGCCCCGGGGCCGGTCATGGGCGCCGCCGGGCTCAGATCTCCAGCGTCGCCGTCAGCCGGGCGTCCGCCAGGGAGTGCGCGGCGAGCACCTGGTAGGCGCCGTCGACGAAGGCCCAGTCGCCCTTGCCGTCGCGCAGCGACTCGTCCCAGATCTCGAAGGCGCGGCGCGGGAGTTCGATCGTCACCTCGACGCTCTCGCCCGCGGCGGCCTCGACGCTCGCGAACCCGGCGAGCCAGCGGGCCGGGCGCTCGACGGTGTCGGCCTCGGGCGCCAGGTAGACCTGGACGACCTCGCGGCCGGTGCGGTCACCGGTGTTGGTGATCCGGACGGTGGCGGCGTCCGGGGTGACCATCAGGGAGTCGTACGTCCAGGTGGTGTAGCCGAGGCCGTGGCCGAACGGGTACGCGGGCACCGCGCCGGACTTGTCCCAGGCCCGGTAGCCGATGAACACGCCCTCGGTGTAGGCGAGTTCGCCGTCGATGGGGGTGCACTCGGTGACCGGGACGTCGGCGAGCGAGACCGGCCAGGTGGTGGGCAGGCGGCCGCCGGGCTCCTCGGCGCCGGTGAGCACGTCGCCGAGCGCGGCGCCGCCCTCCTGGCCGGGGAACCAGCTGAGCAGGATCGCGGCGACGTCCTCGCGCCACGGCATCTCCACCGGGGAACCGGCGTTGACCACGACGACGGTGTTGGGGTTGGCGGCGGCGACGGCGGCGACCAGGTCGTTCTGCCGGCCGGGCAGGCCGAGGTCCTTGCGGTCGAAGCCCTCGGACTCGACGCGCTCGGTGGTGGCGACGACCACGACGGCGGTCTCGGCGGCGCGGGCGGCCTCGACGGCTTCGGCGATCAGTTCGTCGGCGTCGCGCTGCGGACCGAGGTGGACGAAGGAGAACATGACGGCCGGGAGCGGGGCCGCGAACTCCTTGTCGAGGGTGTGGAGCAGGGACACCTCGACGGTCTCGCCCTCGGTGAGGGCGACCTTGCCGCGCTCGACGGGCGAGCCGAAGAACGCCTCGAAGGGGTCGACGTCGGCGCCCATGGAGTGGACGCCGTCGAAGAGGGTCTCCCCGGCGACGGTGAGCGCGAAGGCGCCGAGGCCGCGGGTGCCGAAGGAGTGCTCGCCGCTCTCGCGCGGGGTGAAGGTGCCGATGACCTCGATGGAGGCGAGGGTCTCGTGGGTGGCGCCGGCCGGGAGGTCGTCGCCGATCCACTGGACCTGGCCGTTGGGCAGGCTGCCCTCGCCGAGGACGGTGCCCGCGGCGTCGCGGCAGATCGCGCGGAGGGTGAACCCCTGGTCGGCGGGGGTGAGTTCGTCGCTCGGGTCGGCGCCGACGGTGAAGACGAGGGCGCCGTCGGGCAGCGCGGCGGTGAGGCCGCCGAGCGGGGCGACCACATGGTCGGGGAAGACCTGGGCGGAGCCGCCGCCGAGCACCCGGGCGTCGCGGGCGGCGGCGCCGGAGAGGGCGACCGTGCCGGGCCGCAGCGGCAGGGCGGGGGCGCCGTCGCGGGTCTCGTTGCGGACCAGGACGAAGCCGCGGCGGGCGATCTCGCGGGCCAGGGCGTCGCCGTCGAGGGCGGCGGGCGGCTCGGTGACGGCGGCCGGGGCGCCGTCGAGGACGCCGACGCGGGCGGCGAGCCGGAGCACGTTGCGCACGGCGGCGTCGACGTCGGTCTCGGCGACCTCGCCGGAGCGGACGGCGGCGGCGAGCGCGGGGCCGTAGACGGTCTGCGGGCCGGGCATGGCGACGTCCATGCCGCCCTCGATGTCGCCCTTGGTGGAGCGGGCGGCCATCCAGTCGGAGACGTTGTAGCCGTCGAAGCCCCACTCGCCGCGCAGCACCTCGTTCACGAGGTAGCGGTGCTCGGTCATGGTGATGCCGTTGACCCGGTTGTAGGCGGTCATGATGCCCCACGGGTGGGCGTTCTTGACGATCGCCTCGAAGGGGGCGAGGTAGAGCTCGCGCAGCGGGCGCGGGGCGATCACGCTGTCGACGGTGAAGCGGTCGGTCTCGGCGTCGTTGCCGACGAAGTGCTTGACGGTGGTGCCGACGCCGCCGTCCTGGACGCCCTGGACGTAGCCGGTGCCGATGGCGCCGGTGAGGTACGGGTCCTCGCTGTACGCCTCGAAGTGGCGGCCGCCGAGCGGGGTGCGGTGCAGGTTGACGGTGGGGGCGAGGAGGACGTGGACGCCCTTGCGGCGGGCCTCCTGGGCGAGCAGGCGGCCCGCGCGGCGGGCGAGCGCCGGGTCCCAGGTGGCGGCGAGGGCGGTCGGCGAGGGCAGCGCGACCGACGGGTCGTCGGCGGTCCAGCGGACACCGCGGACGCCGATCGGGCCGTCGGACATGACCAGCGAGGCCAGGCCGATCTCGGGCAGGGCGGGCAGCGACCACATGTCCTGGCCGGCGAGCAGCCGGGTCTTGGCGTCCAGGTCGAGCTTGCCGAGCGCCGCCTCGACGGCCTGCTCGCGCGCCGCGTCCGCCGCCGGGTCCGTGCCGACACCCGTGCCCGTGGCCGTGTGCGCGCCGGTGCTCGTGTCTGCCATGGCCGTACCTCCTCGTAGTGAGCCTGTGCCGCCATGGTGGACTGCCTACCGGTAGATCGGTAGGTTACGTTAGCATTTCGTTATCTTGACGATGACGTACGGTCCTTCTCACAGGGACCGTCGGAAGGGGGACGAGGCCATGGCACGGGCCAGGAGCGAGGAACGGAAGTCGGAGATCGTCCGCGCCGCCCTGGAGGTGATCGCCGAGCGGGGCTACCGCGGCGCGTCCCTCGGCTCGGTCGCGGAGCGGGTCGGGCTGACCCAGCAGGGTCTGCTGCACTACTTCCCGACCAAGGAGGCGCTGCTCGTCGCGGTCCTGGAGGAGCGCGACCGGTGGGACACCAGCGGCGCCCGGGAGCGCGAGCTGTGGCGGCTCGACCTCATGGACTCGCTGGTCGAGTACAACGCCATGCGCCCCGGGATCGTGCAGACCTTCTCCGCGCTGCTCGGCGAGAGCGTCACCGAGGACCACCCGGCGCGCGCCTTCTTCACCGAGCGGTACGCGTTCGTCCGGGGCAACATGGCGGACGTGATCCGCGCCGAGCTGGGCGAGGACCTGCCGGGCGGACTGACCCCGGAGCGGGCGGCGACGCTGCTCACGGCGGTGATGGACGGCCTGCAGTTCCAGTGGCTGCTCGACCCGGACGCGGTCGACATGGGCGCGTCCTTCCGGGACTTCGTCCGGCTGCTGCGGGAACGGCGGGAAGGCCCCGGCCCGGCGGGGCCGTAGCCGCACGCCGGGCCGGGGCCGGGGCCGCAACGGGCCTACCGGGGCGGGACCTTGCCGTCGTACACGTGCTTCGGGGTCATCAGCGCGGTGATGTCCCGGGCCACCGGGCTGGACGGCTCCTGGCCCTGCGCGGTGGTGGAGTCGGTGTTGAGGATGAGCACCAGGGTGGCCTTCTCCTCGGGCAGGTAGACGGTGACCGTCTCGTACCCGGGCAGCGAACCGTTGTGCCCGAGCCAGCCGTTGGCGTCGAAGATGCCCAGGCCGTAGCTGGTGCCGGGGAAGCCGGTCGGCAGCGTCTTGAGGCGCTGCTTCTGGGTCTCCGGGCTGAGCAGGGTGCCGGTGGCGAGCACCGGGGCCCAGCGGCGCAGGTCCTGGAGGTTCGAGATCATCCCGCCGGCCGCCCAGGCCCAGCTCGGGTTCCAGTCGGTGGCGTCGGCCTCGGCGCCGCTCAGCGTCTGGTCGGTGTAGCCGTGGGCGTGCGGCTCGGGGAACTCGGCGCCCTTCGGCAGGAAGGTGCGCTCCAGCCCGGCCGGGCGCACCACCCGCTCGTGGATGACCCGGGCGAGCGGCTGTCCCGTCACCTTCTCGACGACCAGGCCGAGCAGCACCAGGTTGGAGTTGCAGTACTCGAACTTCGTACCCGGGGCGAAGGTGTTGGCGTGCCGGTAGCCGTAGGAGAGCACCTCCCACGGGTTGTAGGGCCGGTTCGGGGCGCTCAGCAGGTCGTGGATGAAGTCGGGGTCCGAGGTGTACGGGAAGAGGCCGCTGCGCATCTCGGCGAGGTGGCGCAGGGTGATCTTGTCGCCGTTGGGGACGCCCCGGATGTAGTCGTCGATCGGGTCGTCGAGGCCGACCTTGCCCTCGTCGACGAGTTCGAGCAGCGCGGTGACCGTGAAGGTCTTGGTCTCGCTGCCGATCCGGACGAAGGTGTCGACCGGCATCGGCGCGCCGGTGCGCTTGTCGGCGACGCCGGTGGCCCGGACGTAGCAGCCCTTGCCTGGCATCCACAGGCCGACGACGAGACCGGGGATCCCGGCCTTCTTGCGGGCGTTCTCGATGGTGCGGTCCAGCTTGGCGGTGAGCGCCGGGCCGAAGCCGCCCCGCGGGCAGTCGTCGCCGTGGCCATGGCCGTGACCGGGGCGGTGCCCCTGGGCCTCGTCGGGTCCGGGGGTACCGCCGTACCGGCCGTCGCTCGGGGAGGGGACGGCCGGTACGGCGGTGGCGGGCGGTGCCGTCAGCGGTGCGAGCACGGACGCCACGAGCAGCGCCGCGGCACACAGCCGGCGGTGGGAGGTACGGGGCATGTCGGGGCGCCTCTTCCAGGTCGCGGCGGGCCGGGCTGGCTCGACACAGGATCAGCACCTCGTCGCGGCGGGGACGGCCGCCGCGCGCCGGGGGCCGCCGCGATTCCACTCGAACGGCGCCCGGGACCCGGGTCCCGCCGCCCCCGGACGGCGGACCGGGAGCGGTGGCGAGGCTGGGAACGGACGGCGGACCGGCAGCGGACGCGGGACCAGGCCCGGACCCGGACGGCCGACTGGGATGATGGCGGCCATGATCGTCGCCGCCACGCAGTTCGCCCCGGTCGCCGGGGACATCGACGCCAACGTCCGCACCATGGCCGGGCTCGTCCGCGCCGCCGGGGCCGAGGGGGCCCGGGTGGTCGTGTTCGCCGAGCTCTCGCTGACCGGCTACGCGCCCCGGCTGATCCGGGACGACCCCCGCCTGATACTCACCGAGGACGACCCGCGCCTCGAACCCGTACGGGACGCCTGCCGCGAGGTGTCCGCGGCGGTCGTCGTGAACGGCCCGGTGCGCGCCCCCGAGGGCGGCGCCGACCGGCGGCCCGGCATCACCAGCCTGGTCGTCGGCCCGGACGGCGGGCCGCTCGCCCGCTACGACAAGCGGCATCTGTACGGGGTGGAGGCGGAGGTCTTCGCGCCGGGCACGACGGACGGGCGCTTCGTCCTCGACGGGGCCCGGTTCGCGCTCGCGACCTGCTACGACAACCGGTTCCCCGAGCTCGCGGAGCGGGCGGCGGCGGACGGCTGCGCGGCCTATCTGGCCAGTTCGGTGCTGGGCGCCGACAACGACTCGTTCACGGACGTCTACCCGGTCAGGGCACGGGACTTCGGGCTGCATGTGGTGCTCGCCAATGTGCTCGGGCCGAACGAGGACGGCGTGGGCTGCGGACTCGCGGGCGGCTGGGGCCCGGACGGCGCCCGGCTCGCGGACGCGGGCGGCGAGGCCCCGGGCTTCGCGCTCGTGACGGTGCCGGTCTGACGGGCCGGGTGCACCGGAGCCGTACGGGCGGAGCCGTACCGGCGGCGAACGCCCGTACAGCCGCTGCCCGTACGTGGAGGTGCCGGGCGGCCGGTGAACAGGTCACCGGCCCCCCGGCGGGGCGCCGTCACGGAACCCCCGGTCCACGACGGCGCCCCCTCCCCGGGACGGGGCGTTCTGGGTCGCGCCCCCGGGGATCCTCGGGCGGCTCCCCTACGGGGCGCTCAGGCCCAGCGTGTACGCGCCGGAGCCGCTGTAGGCGTGCACCACATAGCGGTAGTAGCCCGCGGTGCCGCGGTAGCTGATGTCCTCGTCGGCGCTCTCGGTACCGCCGACGGCGACGTCGACCCAGCCGGAGCCGTTCCACTTCTGCAGGTAGAGGTCGAAGTCGGTACCGGCCGGACCGCGCAGGCAGCCCACGTGGGTGCCGGAGGTCGCCGAGTAGTAGTACGAGCCGTCCGGCTGCGCCTCGGCCTGGCCGGAGGAGAGCGAACCCTCGTAGGTGTACTCGGTGTTGTCGCAGCCGGTGGGCTGCGGCGTGCCGCTGCCGACGGTCAGCTGGTAGGTGACGGTGTGGGTGACGGAGCCCGTACCGGTGACGGTGATCGGGTAGCTGCCGTTGGCGGTGCCCGCGCCGACCTGGACGGTCATCGTGGCGGAGCCGCCGGAGGTCACCGAGGAGGGGCTGAAGGAGACGGTGACGCCGCTGGGCGCGCCGCTCGCGGAGAGCTGCACGGTCTGGGCGTTGCCGCCGGTGGTGGCGGTGCTGACCGTGGAGGTGGCCGAGGCGCCCGGCTGGACGGAGCCCGCGGCCGGGTTCAGGGCGAGCGAGAAGTCCGGCGTGTTGGTGCCGCCGCAGTCGGTCTCACCGGACTGGGCCGGGACGCCGATCGCGTTCCAGGCCGTCTTCACCGCGTTGCACTCGGCGCTGCCGTAGGTGTTCTTGGCGCTGGTCAGGGTCGCCTTGCGGGCGGCCAGGTGGTTCCAGGAGGAGGTCTTCATCAGCAGCGCGCCCATGAAGATCTTGCCGGCCTTCTGCACGCCGATGCCGGTCACCGAGGACGGGCCGCCGGAACAGATGGGGCTGGCGGGCTTGCCGCCGCCGGGGTTGGAGCCCTCGGCGAGCAGGTAGAACCAGTGGTTCTGCGGACCGGCCGCCGCGTGCACCTCGGTGCCGGAGTTCAGCTGCGGGTAGCAGTTGGGGTCACCGGCGAGCGAGGGGTTGTACATGTAGCGGATCGGCTTGTTGTCGCCGAGGAAGTTGAGCTTCTCACCGACGGTGTAGTCGGGGGTGTCGTTCGGGTTGTTGGCGAAGTGCTCGGTCAGAGCCCCGAATATGTCTCCGGTGGACTCGTTCATCCCGCCGTTCTCGTTGGACGAGCCGGAGCTGCCGGGGGTCTTGTCGAAGATCTCGTGGCCGTACTCGTGGGCGACCACGTCGATGCCGGTGAGCTGCATCGAGCTGTTCTGGTTGTGGCCGTAGGTGGTCTTGGTGCCGTCGTAGTAGGCGTTGACCTCGCCGAGCCCGGCGCGGGCCGGGACCATGCCGCCCTGGCCGTTCTGCCCGTTGTAGCCGAACCACTGCTTGAGCATGTCGCTCTCGCGCTGGGCCGCGTACATGATGTCGACGCAGGCGGTCACCAGGTCGTTGGCGGTGCCGTTGCCCCACGGCGGGGTGCCGGTGTAGGTGCTGCCGTTCTGGCCGCCGCAGCGGAAGCCCGAGCGGTTGGGGTCGGTCATCGAGGAGGCGGCGGTGTCGATGGTGACGTTGCCGTTGTGGAAGCCGCGCCCGTCGGCGTGCAGGATCTTGTCGGTGGCGCGGGTGACGGCACCGGTGCGGGCGTCGACGAAGGTGTCGAGCGAGCTGGGGCGGTCCTGGGCGGTGCGGCCGACGACCAGGGTGTGCCAGGTGAGGACCGGCTTGTTCCCCTTGAGCAGCACGGTGAGTTCGGGGGTGCTCGCGCTCTCGACGCTCGCCAGCTGGCCCTTGGCGGTGGCGAGGGCGGCGGCGGAGCCGACCGTGGCCCGGGTGGACAGCTTGATGGCGGGGGCGGGCGCCGAGGTGACGTGGCGGACCTTGCCCGCGCTGTCGGACAGCACCACGGCGTCGCCGCCCGCGACCGGCAGGCCCTTGTAGGTGCGCTGGTAGGCGGCGTAGTAGAGGCCGCCGGTCCACGGGGTGACGCCGGTGCGGACGAGTTCCTCGTCGGCGCCGTGGCGCAGTCCGTCGAGGCCGCTGTCGGCCGCCTTGTCGGCGGCGGCGAGGGCCAGGGACTTGCCCTGCCCGGGGGGTACGGGCTGGGCCTGCGGGGTGGCCGCGGGGCCGGGCGCCGCGGTGGCGGTGCCCGCGAGCGCGCCCGCGAGGCTCGCCGTCAGCGCGAGCGCTGCCAGGGCCGCCGAGAGTCTGGTGGGGTGCACGTCTGCTCCGTTCGGGTGGGGGGAGACGGTGGGACGCGCCGAGTATGGGCGTGGACATGCCCATCAGGGGACATCTCACCCGGCATAAGACGGGGGTTATGCCGAACCCCGCCTTCCACCCGGTCCGGCTGCATACCCTGCTGAAATGCAGCTGGAGTTGAGGCATCTCGAAGCCGTCTGCCGGATCGCGGAAGCGGGCAGTCTGGGGCGCGCGGCGGCCCGGCTCGGGGTGTCCCAGCCGGCCCTCTCCGCCCAGCTGCGGCGGATCGAACGGGTCGCGGGCGGCGAGCTGTTCGTCCGCGGCCGGCACGGCGTCGACCCCACCCCGCTCGGCGAGTTCGTGCTCTCCAAGGCGCGCCGGGTGCTCGGCGAGATGGACGCGCTGGCGGCCGGGGCCAGGGCCGTCGCCCCGCATCCGACACTGCGCCTCGGCTGCATCCTGCTGGTCCTGGTGGACCGGCTGATCGGCCGCCTCGACCAGGAGCTGACCGGCCAGGAGATCGCGGTGAGCGTCGAGCACTCGGTCACCGCGCTGACCCGGCTGCTCGGCGCCGGACAGTACGACGCGATCGTGTACGGGGAGGTCGCCGAGCACGAAGTGCCGCTGCCCGACGGGGTGGTGGCCCGCACCCTGATACCGAAGGAACCGTTCTGCGTACGGCTGTCGGCGGCGCACCCGCTGGCCGCGCGGGACCGGATCGGGCTCGCCGAACTCGCCGACGAGACCTGGATGACGCTGGTCGAGGACGACGACGGCGGCCCGGAGGCGCTGGTCGAGGCGTGTCTGCGGGCCGGTTTCACCCCGCACCTGCGGCACCGGATCGCCGACCGCAAGATGCACTACGACCTGATCGCGGCGGGCCGGGCGATCTCGCTGAGCCAGCCCACCGCGCCGGGCGCCGAGGGCACCGTGCTGCGCCCGCTGACCGGCGACCCGGTCACCGGCCGGATCCGGCTGGCCTGGAACCGCTCGGCCGTCTCGGTGCCGCGCGCGGCACTGCTCTACCGGGCGGCGGCCCTGGCCTATCTGGACAACGTGCCCAACAACGCCTTCCACCGGACGTGGTGGGAGGCCCGCCCGGAACTCCACCCGGACCTGACCGCGCCGTGACCGGACCCCTGCTCGTGGCCCGGCCCCGGCCGCACCCCTGATCGCGCCCCTGATCGCGCCCTTGATCCCGCCCGGCCCGCGCCCGGCCCGGGCCCTGAGCCGACCGGCCCCCGCACGTCCCCCCGCACGGGCGGGTCACGGGCGGCGCCCGGAGTGTTCGGCGAGGCCGCCGGGGCCCGGCCGCGATAGTGCCGCCATGAGACGCACCCCCCGCACCTCCCGCCCCGGCCGCGCTTCCCGTACGCCCCTGCTGCTCGGCGCGGCGCTGCTCACCGCCGTGCTCCAGACCGCCGCGGCTGCGGGCCCCGGCCTCGCCGCGGCTCCCGGGCCCGCCGCGGGCCCGCCCGGTCACGGCGACCGTGACTGCGCGCGCACCCGGCATCCGCTGGACGACCGGGGCCGCGCGGTCCTGGCGGCCGTACGCGAGGCCAAGGCCGACCTGCACCTGAACGCGGTGCTCTTCCGGGTCACCGTCGACGGCCACGACCTGGTCACGGACGCCGTCGGCGAGTCCATGACGAGCGTCCCGGCCGAGCCGGACATGCACTTCCGGGCCGGTTCGGTGGCCTTCGCGCACATCGGCACCACCGTGCTGCGGCTGGTCGAGCAGCACCGGCTCGACCTCGACGCCACGATCGACCGCTGGCTGCCCGAGGTGCCCCGGGCCAAGGAGATCACCCTGCGGATGCTGGCCAACAACACCTCGGGCCTGCACGACTACGTCACCGACCCGAAGTTCGGCGCCGAGCTGACCCCGCACCCGTTCCGCGCCTGGACGCCCGAGCAGCTGCTCGCGTACCCGTACGCGCACTCCTTCTGGTACGACCCGGGCACCAACTGGAGCTACTCGCACGCCAACTACCTGCTGCTCGAACGCGCCCTTGAGCGGATCACCGGGCAGCCGATCGACGAGCTGGTACGGGAGCAGGTCACCGGCCCGCTGGGGCTCGACGACACCCGCAGCGGCCGCACCCCGGAGATCCCGCGCCCGGCGCTGCACGCCTTCACGTCGGACCGGGGGATCTACGAGGAGTCGACGTTCTGGAACCCCTCCTGGACCACCGGCCCCGGCGCGGTGATCACCTCGACGGTCTGCGACATGGCCCGCTCGGCGCAGGGCATCGGCAGCGGTGAGCTGATCTCCCGGCGCTCCTACCGCACCCTGCTGGACCCGGGCACGGTGGGCCTCGGGGTGCCGACCCGGAAGTGCCCGGCCGACATCTGCCTGAAGCAGACGCCGGCCAAGCACTTCGGGCTCGGTGTCATCGTCGCCAACACCTGGCTGCTGCAGAACCCGTCGTTCTCCGGGTACGCGGCCATCCAGGCGTATCTGCCGTCGAAGCGGCTGGCGATCGCGGTGTCGACGACGAAGAAGGCGGACTCCCCTGCGGGCAACAACGCGGAGACCGTCGCCCGGCGGATCGGCGCGCTGCTCGCCCCGGAGCACCCGCTGGCGCCCTGACGGCGCCGGGCGCGCCTCAGGCGCGGGCGGCGGGCCCGGTGGGTCCGGCGGTCCCGGCCTGGGCGGCCGCCGGGCCGCCGTCCGGCCCGCCCCCGGTGCCCTCGGTGTCCTCGGCATCGGAATCGGCCGTCTCACCGGTCAGTTCACGGGCCATCAGGGTCGCTCCGGCGACCGCGCCCGGCATGAGCAGGACCGCGACGAAGGGCACCAGGAAGGCGAGGGTGAGCGGGACGCCGAAGCCGAGGACGGCGGCCCGGCGGCCGCGCAGCAGGGTGAGGCGTTCCTTGAACTCCACGCCGCGGCGCTGCAGCGCGACCGCCGTCAGCTCCTCGGTGAGGAAGAAACCGGAGACGCAGAAGCCGATCGCGGGGACCACGGTCTGGCCGGCCACCGGGATGAACCCGGCGGCGAACAGCAGGATGCCGTAGAAGGCGACCCGCACCAGGACCCGCAGGCTGTCCCGGGCGGAGATCCACAGCTCGCGCCAGAGCGGCAGACCGGACTCGGGGACGTCGCCGCCCTCGGTGCGGTCGACGGCCTCGGACAGCGACTCGTAGAAGGGCTGGCCGACGAGCAGGGTCACCGCGGTGAAGGTGATCACGGCCAGGAACAGGCCGAGCGCGAAGACCAGGAAGATCAGGGTGTTGCGCAGCAGGGCCTGCCAGGGCGAGCCCCAGTCGTCGGCGAACGGTGTCGCCCAGGCCGTCAGGTCGTCGGCGCCGTAGACGAGCCCGACGAGCGCGCCCACGTAGAGGACGAGGGTGACGAGCCCGGGCAGCAGCCCGAATCCGAACCAGCGCCCATGGCCGGCGACCCACTTCTGGCCGCGCAGCAGATATCTGAATCCCACCCCGAAATCACGCATGGCGATCACCCTAGGGCCTGTCCGGCGGATCAAGGCTCGGGGCAAGGAGAAGGGCCGCACCCTGGTCGGTCAGGGTGCGGCCCCTCTCCAGTCTGGCGGAACGAAACTCAGACGGCGAGCTCGACCGTGATGTTGCCCCGGGTCGCCTTGGAGTACGGGCAGACCTGGTGGGCCTTCTCGATGAGGTCCTTGGCGGTCTCGGCGTCCACGGTCGGGATCTGGGCCGAGATCTTGACGATGATGCCGAAGCCCTCGTCGTTCTTGCCGATGCCGACCTCGGCGGTGACCGTCGAGCCGGTGATGTCCACCTTCTCGTCCCGGGCCACCACACCGAGCGCGCCCTGGAAGCAGGCGCTGTAACCGGCGGCGAACAGCTGCTCCGGGTTGGTGCCCGCACCGGAGCCGCCCATCGCCTTGGGCGGGTTGACGACGACATCGAGCTGACCGTCGTCGGTGGCCACCCGGCCGTCGCGCCCGTTCTCGGCGGTGGCGACGGCGGTGTACACGACGTCGGACTGCGTGATCGACATGCTGGTGTCTTCCTTCTTCAGTTCGCCGCGACTCGCGCCCACGATCGCGAGGGCTGAGGGAAGACTAGCGGGTCGCCGATACGACCATCTTTCCGGTGTTGTCACCGCGCAGCATGCCCAGGAAGGCGTCCGCGCCGTTCTCGATGCCCTCGACGACGGTCTCGCCGTACTTCAGCTCGCCGGAACGCAGCCAGCCGCCGACCTCGGTGACGAACTGCGCCTGCATCCCGTAGTGGTCGCCGACCAGGATGCCCTGGAGGCGGAGCCGCTTGCCGATGATGGCGGCCATGTTGTGCGGGCCGGGGACCGGCTCGGTGTCGTTGTACTGCGCGATCATGCCGCAGAGGGTGGCGCGGCCGTGCACGTTGAGCGAGGCGATGGCCGCCTCCAGGTGGTCGCCGCCGACGTTGTCGAAGTAGACGTCGATGCCGTCGGGGGCGGCGGCGCGCAGCTGGTCCTTGACCGGTCCGTCCTTGTAGTTGAAGGCGGCGTCGAAGCCGAGCTCCTCGACCAGCCACTTGACCTTCTCGGCCGAGCCGGCCGAGCCGATGACCTTGGCGGCGCCCTTGAGCTTCGCCATCTGGCCGACCTGGCTGCCGACGGCACCGGCCGCGCCGGAGACGAAGACGGTGTCGCCCTCCTTGAAGGAGGCGACCTCGAAGAGGCCCGCGTAGGCGGTGAGGCCCGGCATGCCGAGCACGCCGAGGTAGGCGGAGAGCGGGGCGAGCGAGGCGTCGACCTTGGTGGCGTGCTGGGCGGGCACGTCCGCGTACTCGCGCCAGCCGAGGCCGTGCAGCACGTGGTCGCCGACGGCGAAGCCCTCGGCGTTGGAGGCGACGACCTCGCCGACCGCGCCGCCGTCCATGGGGGCGTCGAGCTTGAAGGGCGGGATGTAGGACTTCACCTCGTTCATCCGGCCGCGCATGTACGGGTCGACGGAGAAGTGGAGGTTGCGCACCAGGACGCGGCCCTCGGCGGGCGCGGCGACCGGGGCCTCGCGCAGGGCGAAGTCCGCGGGCACGGGCCAGCCGTGCGGACGGGCGACGAGGTGCCACTCACGGCTGGACGCGGGGAGTACGGACATGGGCGGAGCCTCCTGGGAACGCTGCACTACGACCGAAGCTTCACGACCTGAAGCTTCACCAACTGAAACAACCATGCTCCTGAATATTTCATGTTGTCAAGTATCGGGGTACGATGAGGCATGCCCAGCTCACGAACGGACCCCCTGACCCGCGAGGTCGTGGACCTCATCGGCACGGTCGTGGCCCGCTACCACGAGGAGTACGAGGAGGCGGCCGCCGCGCACGCGCTCACCGGAGCGCAGGCCCGGGTCCTCGGCCTGCTCGCCCTCGAACCGACCCCGATGCGCAAGATCGCCACCCAGCTCAGGTGCGAGCCGTCGAACGTCACGGGGATCATCGACCGCCTGGAGTCCCGCGGCCTCGTCGAACGCCGCCCGGACCCGTCCGACCGCCGGGTCAAGGTCGCCGCCCCCACCGACGAGGGCCGCGAGACCGCCCGCCACCTGCGCGACTCGCTCCGCTTCGCCCGCGAGCCGCTGGGCGAGCTGACCGAGGTCGAGCGCACCCTGCTGCGCGACCTGCTCAAACGGATGCTCGGCGAGACGCCCTGACGGGGGTCCCTACACGCACCACCACAGGAACCACGTACAGGTCGGTTCCGGGCTCGGCGTGGTGGGCGCCGTCGGAGTGCCCGCCGACGGGGACGGCGGGGTGGAGCCGCCTGCCGAGGGCGTGACACCACCCGGAGCCGTGGTCGCGGGCGGCGTGACCGGACCACCGGTCGTGGCCCGCGGCGAGGGCCCGGAACCGGACCCCGGCCCCGCCGACGCCCCCGTACCGCCACTCGGCCCCGCACCCGCCCCCGTACCGCTGCCGCCGCCACTCGCGTGACCGGACCCCGAGCCCTTCCCCGGCGCCGGGCGGCCCGTGCCACGCCCCGGATGCGGGGTGCCGGACGGCCGGACCGACTCCGACGCGACCGGGTCCGGACTCGCCGGACCGCTGGGCCGCTCCGAGGGCGCGGGCGGATCGGGATCGAGGGTCGCCTCCGCGGCCTCCTCCCGCACGGCCGAGGCCCGGCCGCCCTGCGGCGGCTCGACGGCCAGCTTCGCCAGGCTCAGCGCACCCGCCGCGAGCACGATGCCGAGGGCACCGAGCAACACCGTGCGCCCACGCCGGGCCCGCGCCCGGCGCTCCCGCCGCGCGGCGGAACGCCCGGCGGAACGCCCCACGGGCCGCGCCGCCGGGGCCAGCTCGAAGCTGAACTCCGGGGCGGCGGGCGGGGGCGCGAAGGACGTGGGGGGAGCGAGGTGCCGCAGCTCCTCGGCGGGGGTCCCGCAGCCCGCACAGGCCAGGGCGCCGTTGAGGTGCCGTCGGCACTGGTGGCAGTAGTCCATGGCGCCCGCAGGCTATGCGCCGAAAGGAGCCCCCTGATAGCCGCCCAGGTGAGGATCCTGTGAGGAAACCGCAGGTCGACGACGTGCCGTCGCGATTCTCCCGCTTCGGGCAGGATGGCCGCATGACCCCTGCCGACCGCATTTCCGCCCCCTTCGGGCCGTACGAGTTCCAGCTCGTCCTGCTCCGGCGGATGGCCGACCACCAGCCGGAGCTGGTGGACGACGCCCTGCGCGAACTCGGCGTGGGCCGCACCGAGATGCGCGAGGCGAACAAGCGCTGGCAGGCATGGGCCCACGTACGGAGCGGCCCGGGCGAACTCGGCCCCGGCGAACTCGCCCGCTACCGGCGGATGCTCGGCACCCCCGAGGCCCGCCACCCGGTGCCCGGCGGCCCCGCCGGGGACGGCGAGGCATGGCTCTGGCCGGTGCCGCTCTGGCCCGACCTCCGCTTCACGGTCCTGACCGGCCCCGCCCGCACGGTCTGGTCCCGCACCCTCAGCCGCGCCCCCGGCTCCCCCGCCCCCACCCTGCGCACCGCCACCGACCTGCGCGCCTGGTCCTGCACCATCGACGAGGTCTGGCGGGCCTTCCCCGGCGCCGACTTCCGCCCGGGCGCGGGCCCCGCCCTGGCCCGCCTCGACTTCGCCCTCCCGGACGGAACCCGCCAAGGCGCCGAATTCGCCTGGGGCCTCTACCAACGCCCCCTTCCTCCGCTCCCCCCAACCCCCCGGCCCACCCCCCGAGCCCACTGACCACCCGCCCTCACCCACCCACACCCCTCAACCCACCCACCTCCCCTCCCCCTCCCCTCCCCCTCCCCCCGGCAAGGGGCGGCGGGGCCGGAGCGGCCCGGGGGCGCAGGGGGCGTGCAGGGGGTCGCGTCCGGGACGTAGAGCGTGATTTGTGGCGCGAGGGACAGGGCATGGCGGTCTCTTGTGACCTCGCCGCGCCGTAAATCATGCAGTCCCGGATGCGACCCCCGGAACGCCCCCGGCGCCCCCGGGCGGCTCAAGCCAACGCGCGCCCCGCGCCCCCCGGCAGCACGATGCCAACAGGACCGCGCTCCCCGCGCGCCCGCCTCGCCCGTGCCAGCACCGCACCCCGGAGGACCCCCGTGACCGTCAGCCTTGAGCAGCTGCGCCGCTGCCATGTCGCCGTCGACCTGGGTGCCGCCCGCACCCGGGTCTTCGTCAAAGGCGCCGGCCTCGTCGTCGACGAGCCGTCCGTCGCCGCCGTGAACACCCGTACCGGCGCCCTCATCGCCGTCGGCGCGCTCGCCGAGAAGATGACCGGCCGCACCCCGGACTACATCCGGGTGGTCCGCCCGGTCTCCGGCGGCACCGTCGTGGACATCGAGATGGCGCAGCGGATGCTCCGTCACCTCCTCGGCGACAAGCTCCGCCGCCAGCTGCGCCGCAAGCCCCGGCTGCGGGCGGCGGCCTGCACGCCGCACGACAGCGACCCGCTCGCCCAGCGCGCCGCCGTGGAGACCCTGGTCGGTCTGGGTGCCCGCCGGGTGGAGCTGGTCGACACCCTGATCGCGGCGGCGGTGGGCTGCGGCCTGCCGGTCGAGCAGCCGACCGCGACGATGATCATGGTGTGCGGGGCCGCCACCACCCAGGTCGCGGTGCTCTCGCTGGGGGCGATCGTGACGGCCGAACGGATGCCGGTGGGCGGCGACGCGATCGATCACGCGATCATCCAGCACCTGCGCCACCAGCACGAGCTGATGCTGCCGAGCCAGTCCGTGCGGCCGCTCCAGGTGGCGCTGCACGGCAACGGCCTGACCCTGCAGGGTCCGACGTTCACGGAGATCCACGGCCGTGACGTGGCCACCGGCCTGGCCCGCTCGGTGACCGTGGACACGGCGGCGGTCCGTGAGGCGATCCAGACGCCGCTGACCGCGGTGCTCGACGGCATCGGGAAGGTGCTGCGCGACTGCCCGCCCGACCTGGTGGCGGATCTCGCGGACCGGGGCATCATGATGGTCGGCGGCAGCGCCCTGCTGCCGGGCCTGGACCAGATGCTGCGTCAGGCGACGGGCATGCCGGTGCACATCGCCGAGCGGCCGGACGTGTGCGCGGTGCTGGGCCTCGGTGCGATGCTGGAGGGGCGGATCCAGCCGCTCGTCCTCGACCCGCTGGCCGATCCCACCGGGAGCGCCGAGTCCGTCCACGACGGCGAGTGACCCATGGCTGGGCGTTTTGTACGACAATGAGCCCATGTCGATCATGGACGAGGACGACCAGCACGCCGCCCCGCGCCCCGGCACCGGGCCCGCCCCGGACCCCGGCACCCGGCCCACCCCGGACGCCGACCCGGAATCCGCCCCGGACGCCGACCCGGAGCCGCGCCTCCCGATGCTGCTCGAAGCCGTCCTCAGCGTGGGCAGTGAGCTCGAACTGCGCAGCACCCTCCAGCACATCGTGGCCACGGCCACCGCGCTGACCGGTGCCCGCTACGGGGCGCGCGGGGTCGTCGACCCCGAGCGCCGCCGGATCACCGAGCTGTTCACCTCCGGCATGACCGACGAGGAACGGGCCCGGATCCCCCGTCTCCCGGACGGCCACACCGGGCTGCTCGGCGTCCTCGTCCAGGACCCGCAGCCGCTGCGGCTCGACGATCTGACGACCGATCCGCGCTCCTCAGGGGTGCCCGAGGGGCACCCCGCGATGCACGGGTTCCTCGGGGTGCCGATCCGGGTGCACACCGAGGTGTTCGGCAATCTGTACCTGACCGAGAAGGCGGCCGGTCCTTTCACCGAGGAGGACCTGGCGCTGCTGCGGGTGCTCGCCTCCCAGGCGGGGATCGCCATCGGCAACGCCCGCCTGTACGAGACCGCCCGCCAGCGGGAACGCTGGATCGAGGGCGCGGCGGCGGTGACGACCGCGCTGCTCGCCGGGGAACCGGCCGAGGACGCCCTGACCACGGTCGCCGAGCGGGCCAGGCTGCTCGCCGACGCCTCGGCCGGGGTGGTGCTCCAGCCGACCCCCGAGGGCGGCATGGAGATCGTGGCCGCGTCCACCACCGAGGACCCCGGCGATCTGGTGGGCACCACGATCGCGCCGGGCTCGCCGGTCCTGGTCCAGCTGCTGGGCGGCGAGCCGGTGTTCATCGAGGACTCGGCGTCGGATCCGCGGATGACCACTCCGGTACGGAGCAGGTTCGGGCCGTCGATGATGCTGCCGCTGCAGAGCGGCGGGAAGCTGATCGGCACCCTCGCGCTGCCCCGGCGGCGCGGTGGCCGCCCGTACTCGGCGGTGGACCGGCTGCTGGCCTCGCAGTTCGCCTCGCAGGCGGCGCTCGCCCTGGTGCTCGCGGACGCCCAGCACGACCGGGAGCAGCTGGCCGTCTACGAGGACCGCGACCGGATCGCCCGTGACCTGCACGATCTGGTCGTGCAGCGGCTGTTCGCGACCGAGATGATGCTGGAGTCGACCCGCCGCAGGGCGGCCGTGCCGGATGTGGACGTGCTGCTCGGCCGGGCGGTCGACGAGCTGGACTCCACCATCCAGGAGGTCCGCACCACGATCTTCGCGCTCCAGCAGCCGCCCGCCGACGCCCCGGCCTCGTTCCGCGGCCGGGTGCTGCGGGAGACCGGCGGGGCGGCGGCGCTGCTCGGCTTCCAGCCGTCGGTGCACTTCTCGGGCGCCGTCGACACGCTGGCCGACGAGACGGCCGCCGACCGGCTCCTGGCCGCGCTGCGCGGCGCGCTCGCCGCCGCGCACCGGCGCAGCGGGCTGGGGGCGGTGACGGTCGAGGTGGCGGCCGACGAGTCGGGCCTGCGGCTGCGGGTCGAGGACGACGGGACCCCGCCGACGGTGATGACCTGGCCCGAGGAACCCGGCACCGACGGGGAACCCCGTACGGAGTAGTCCCGCGCGCCCCTCCCCCGCCCCCGGCCCTTGACTGGGGAGGTGGACACCGAAGCGCAGGCGAAGATCCCCGCGGCCGCCTACCGGAACCTCCTGATGGCCACGATCGGCTTCACGCTCACCTTCTGGGCCTGGGACCTGATCGCGCCGCTCGGCAGCTGGTACGGCGACCGGCTCGGGCTCAGTTCGTTCGAGCAGTCGCTGCTGGTCGCCATCCCGGTGCTCGTCGGCTCGCTCGGCCGGATCCCGGCGGGCGCGCTGACCGACCGGTACGGCGCCAAGCTGATGTTCCCGCTGGTGTCGGCGCTGACCATCGTGCCCGTACTGCTGCTGATCCTGGTGAAGGACTCGTACGGCCTGATGCTGGTGGTGGCGTTCCTGCTCGGGCTCGGCGGCACGACGTTCGCCATCGGCATCCCACTGGTCAACTCCTGGTTCCCGCCCGCCAAGCGGGGCTTCGCGCTCGGGGTGTTCGGCATGGGCATGGGCGGTGTGGCGCTGTCCGGCTACTTCACGCCCCGGATCGCCAAGCACGGCGAGAACCTGCCGTTCGTCGTGGTGGCCGTCGCCCTCGCCGCGTACGCCGTGCTCGGCGCGCTGCTCATCACCGACCGCCCGGACCGCCCGGTGCCCGCCGCCTCGCTCGGGCACCGGCTGGGCCAGGCCGGGCGGCTGCGGGTGACCTGGGAGCTGTCGGCGCTGTACGCCATCGGGTTCGGCGGCATCGTCGCGTTCGGCGTCTATCTGCCGACGTATCTGAAGACCTGGTACGAGCTGGACCCGACCGACGCGGGCACCAAGGCCGCCGGGTTCGCCCTGGTGACCGTCATCTTCCGGCCGCTCGGCGGCTGGCTGTCGGACCGGATCCACCCGGCCCTGGTGACGGCCGTCGCGCTCGCCGTGGTGGCCCTGCTCGCCATCGTGCAGGCGTTCGACCCGCCGCTGAACCCGGGCGGCACCACCGCGCTGCTCATCATGGCGGCCGGGCTCGGCACCGCGAGCGGCTCGGTCTTCGCGCTGGTCTCCCAGGTCACCCCGCAGCCGCAGGTCGGCAGCGTCACCGGCATCGTCGGCGCGATGGGCGGCCTCGGCGGCTTCGTGCCACCCCTGGTGATGGGCGCGATCTACAGCGCCAAGGACTCCTACTCGATCGGCTTCATGCTCCTGTCCGACCTGGCGCTGGCCGGTTGCGTGTACGCGTACGGGCGGATGCGCACGATCCAGCCGGACGGCGCGGCGGGCGACGGCGGGGCGGCCGGTCCCGACGTGAGCAAGGTCGCAGCGCGCCGTCCCTGACGCCTGGGCAGAATGCCCGCATGAGCGCCCTCTTCCCGGCCCTGCGGGCCGCGAGCGACCCCACGACGGCCGGCCGGACCGCGCTGCGGTTCGGCACGGACACCGCCCTGACCTACGCCGACCTGGCCCGGGCCGCCGGCGCGCTGGCCGAACGGCTGCGGGGCGCCCGGCGGGTGGCCGTCTGGGCGACGCCGAGTGCGGAGACGGCGGTCGGCGTCGTGGCCGCGCTGCTCGCCGGAGTGCCGGCCGTCCCGCTCAACCCGCGCATCGGAGCGGCCGAACTCGCCCACATCCTCGGCGACAGCGCCCCCGACCTGGTGCTGGCGGGCGCCGGGGACACCCTGCCGGACGGGCTCGCCGGGCTGCCGAGGACGGACGTGGACGTACGCGTACGGGCGGCGGGCGCCCCGGAGCGGTCGGCGCCCACGTCGGGCCCCGCCCCGGACCCCGACCCCGAGCTTGGTCCCGACCCCGATCCCGAGTCCACCGCTCTCATCGTCTACACCTCCGGCACCACGGGACCGCCCAAGGGCGTCCTGCTGTCCGGCCGAGCGGTCGCCGCCTCCCTGGACGCGCTGGCCGACGCCTGGGACTGGACCGCCGACGACGTGCTCGTGCACGCCCTGCCGCTGTTCCATGTGCACGGCCTGGTGCTCGGCGTGCTCGGCCCGCTGCGGCGCGGCGGCGAGCTGCGGCACCTGGGCGGCTTCTCGGTCGAGGGGATCGCGAAGGAGTTGGGCGGCGCGGGCGGCGGGACGATGCTGTTCGGCGTACCGACGATGTACCACCGGATCGCCGAGGCACTGCCCCACGAACCCGCGCTGGTACGGGCGTTGGCCCAGGCACGGCTGCTGGTGTCGGGCTCGGCGGCGCTGCCGGTGCACGACCACGAGCGGATCGCGGCGGCGACCGGGCGGACGGTGATCGAGCGGTACGGGATGACGGAGACGCTGATGCTGTGCTCGCTGCCCGCCGCCCCGGCCCGGCCCCGGCCGGGGTCGGTGGGACTGCCGCTCGGCGGTGTCGAGCTGCGGCTCGTGGAGGAGGACGGCTCGGTCCTCGACCCGGCCGCCGGGGAGTCGGGCGCCGACGCCGTCGGGGAGATCGAGGTGCGCGGCCCGAACCTGTTCTCCGGGTACCTCAACCGGCCCGACGCGACGGCGGCGGCCTTCGCCGAGGGCGGCTGGTTCCGCACCGGGGACATGGCGGTCCGGGAGGCCGACGGCTATGTGCGGCTGGTCGGCCGCAAGGCCACCGACCTCATCAAGAGCGGCGGCTACAAGATCGGGGCGGGCGAGATCGAGAACGCCCTGCTCGACCACCCCGGGGTGCGCGAGGCCGCCGTCACCGGCGCGCCCGACCCGGACCTCGGCGAGCGGATCGTGGCCTGGATCGTCCCGGCCGACCCGGCCGCCCCGCCGGCCGCGCGGGCGCTCGCCGAGCACGTCGCCGCCCAGCTCGCCCCGCACAAGCGCCCGCGCGAGGTGCGCTATCTGACGGCGCTGCCGCGCAACGACATGGGCAAGATCCTGAAGAAGGCGCTGCCGTCCGCCGAGGTGCTCGATGTCTGACCCGGATCTCTCCGCACACCCCGGCCCGATGCCCGGCCCGTCCCCCGCGCGGCTCTCCGCGCGGGCCGCGATCGCCCTGGTCACCGACGACTTCGTCCCGCTCGCCACCGCACCCGCACCGGCCTTACGTGACGGTCCCGACGGGCCGCTCGGCTGGACCGGGTACGACGCCTCCCGGGCCCGGGCCGCCGAACGCACCGGCGAGGACGAGTCGGTGCTGTGCGGCACCGCGACCGTCGACGGGCACGGCTGCGTCCTCGTCGTCTTCGAGTTCGGCTTCCTCGGCGGCTCGCTCGGCCGCACCGCCGGGGACCGGCTCGTCGCCGCCCACCGCGCGGCGGCCGACCGGCGGCTGCCGCTGGTGTCCCTGGTGGCGACGGGCGGCAGCCGGATGCAGGAGGGCATGATCGCGCTCGGCCAGCTCCAGCGGGTCGCCGCCGCGACCGTGGAGCTGCGCGCCGCCGGTGTCCCGCACCTCGCGGTGCTCCGCGACCCCGCCACCGGCGGCGGCTGGGCGACCGTCGGCGCGGGCGGGGACGTGGTGCTCGCGCTGCCGTCGGCCCAAGTGGCCTTCGCGGGCTCCCGGGTGCGTCCGCCGGAGGCGGACCCGGCCGCGTACACCGCCGAGGACCAGTACGCCCACGGCCATGTCGACGCACTGGTCCCGGCCGCCGAACTGCGCGCCACGCTGGGCCGCTGGCTGCGCCTGCTCACCCCGACGCCCGAACCCACGACCGGCCCTGGACCGGCCCCCGCCCCGACCGCGCCCGCTCCCCCGCCCGCCGCGCTCGGCTCCGCCGCGCCGCCCGCCACCGGCTGGGACGCGGTGCTCGCCGCCCGGGCCGCCGGACGGCCGCGCGCCGACGCCTACCTGGACGCCTACTTCACGCTGCGGGCCACCATCCGCGGCGACCGCACGGGATCCGTCGACCCCACCGTGGAGTGCGGCTTCGGACTCCGCGCCGACGGCCGGGTGGTGGCGTACGCGGCGCAGTGCGGCGGCGCGACCCGCCCGGCCGGGTTCCGCACGGCGGCCCGGCTCGTCCGGCTCGCGGACCGGCTCGGCATCCCGGTGCTCACCCTGATCGACACCCCGGGCGCCGCCAACGACGCGGCGGCGGAACGGGCCGGGGCCGGGCCCGCCATCGCGGAGGCGTTCGCGGCGATCGCCGCCGCCCGCACCCCGGTGACCTCGCTGCTGATCGGCGAGGGCGGTTCGGGCGGCGCGCTGGCGCTCGCCGCGCCGGGCGCCACCTGGGCGGCGCCCGACGCGTACTTCTCGGTGATCGCACCGGAGCTGGCCGCGCAGATCCTCAAGCGGGACCCGGAGCGGGTGCCCGAGACGGCCGGCCAGCTGCGGATCCGGCCTCAGGACCTGGTGGACCTGGGGGTGGTCCGGGGCATCGTCCGGGGCGCCGCCCACGGCACGGTGACGTCCAGCGAGTAGAGCCGGGTGATCTGCTGGGCGATGTCGTTGTCGTCGCTGACGAGCAGCAGCCGCAGCCGCTGACCGCGCGGGCCGCCGCCCTCGTACGAACGGACCGCCATGCCCTCGATGTTGTCGATCAGCGGGTGGTTCTGCGGCAGGTGCGAGGGCGCACCGAGGGTCGGGCAGTCGTCCAGGTCGGCCAGGAGCGTCTTGCGCAGCACGCCGTGGCGGCCGAGTCCGGCCTCGGTGAGGCGGTCGACCCGGCCGACGTCCTCGGCGCCGCGCGGGTCGGTGACGTACAGGCGCACGGTGATGCGGAACGTCTCGGTGAAGCCGCGCTCCAGGACGAGCAGCCGCCCGTCGCCGACCGGCGCGAGTTCGACGAGGCCGTGGCCGGGGTCGACGGGGTACGCGTACTGCTCGGCGAGCCGGTACGTGCCGTGCGGGCCGGGCCGCCAGGTCTGGACCCGGTTCAGGGTGCGCCCGGCCGCGTCGGTGCCGTCGCCCGCGAGCGGGCCCTCCATCCCGGCGTACAGCCGCCCGCCGGAGACGGTGAGGCTCTCGAAGGTGCGGTTGCGTTCGGCGCGCCCGGCGGGGGCGACCCGCAGCGCGGCGGGCACCGGCAGTTCGGCGAGCAGGGTGCCGCCCGGGCCGTAGCGGCGGACGGACGGCTCGTTCTCGGAGGTGACGAGCAGGCTGCCGCCGCGCTCCGCGACGATGCCCTCGGAGTCGAGCGGCGCTCCGGCCGGGTCGGTGAGCGGCACCGCGCCGGTGGCGACGGGGCGGCGGCCGGTCAGGCCGAGCGGGAAGAGCGTGGAGCGGTCGGAGAGCGCGACGGCCTTGCCGTCACCGGTGGTGGCGAGCGCCGAGAGGCCGCCGACGCGGGTGGTCGTCCCGGCGGCGGTGGACTTGTCGAGGGCGTCGGAGAACCCGGCGACCGACACCAGCGGCGAACACGCCCGCCCGGCCGACGAGTTCCCGCCGTTCGCCCGGGTCCCGTGGACGTCCCGAATCTCGTGGGCCGCCGCGGGCGGTGCCGCCAGGCACCCCAGCACGACCGCCGCCGACACCGACAGGGCCGTCGGTACGGCACTCCACGCACGCATGCGTATCCGCATGGGTCTTCTCCTCCGCCTGCTCGCGTCGCGCCCACGACCCGTCACAGCCCGACATCGTCCTACGGCATGCCGGTCGAGAGGTGAAGCCCCGTGCAACGCCGCATGAAGCCCCGAAGGTCCGGACAGCGGGCCCTCCCCCGGCCCTGGCCCCGGACAGGGGAACACCCCCTCGGCCGCGCGGGCCGAGGGGGTGTTCCGTGCGCGTGGCACGCTGAGCGGTCAGCCGTTGTCGCCCGTGCAGAAGCTGAAGTCGCTGCAGACGACGACCGTGTGGTCGATCTGCGTGACCACCGTCTCGTCGCCGAACTCCGGACCGTCGTTGGCGACGGCCGCACCGGCACCGGCCAGGACCGCGGCCGAGGCCAGGGCGAACGTGGCGATGAGCTTGCGCATGAAAACCTCCTGAGAGTGGGGTTGCTCAGGACGGAGCCTGTCCTCGGCATGGGACAGCGGCAAGTGCCGTCGCGTTGACGCGGCCGGGGGACGACCCGTTCGGCGGGCGCATTGCCGTTTCGCGCCCACCGCCCGGAGCAGTTCCCCGGTCGTCGGGCTCAGGCGGTCGGGTGCTCGGCGTCGTAGCGGCGGAAGCCCTTCGCGTACAGCGTGAGCAGGCCGATCGCGACGACGCAGGCGAGACCGCCGCCGGTGACGGCGATGGCCGGGGTGGTGAGGTCGGCGACCGAGCCCGCCAGGAAGTCACCGAGCCGCGGCCCGCCCGCGACGACCACGATGAACACGCCCTGGAGCCGCCCGCGCATCTCGTCCGGGGCCGCCACCTGCATCATCGTGTTCCGGAAGATCATCGAGACGGTGTCCGCGTAGCCCGCGACGGCGAGCAGCAGCAGCCCGAGCCAGAGGTTGCGGGTCAGGCCGAAGGCGGCGATCGCGGTGCCCCAGCACGCCACCGACAGCAGGATCGCCTGCCCGTGGTGCCGGATCCGGCCCTGCCAGCCGGAGAGCACCCCGCCGAGCAGCGCGCCGAACGCCGGTGCGGCGACGAGGAGTCCGGTGGTCTTGGCGTCGCCGCCGAACCAGAGCACGGCGATGGCCGGGAACAGCGCGCGCGGGTGGGCCAGGATCATCGCGCAGAAGTCGGAGAAGAACGTCATCCGCAGATTGGGGCGGGTGGCGAGGAAGCGCAGCCCGTCGAGGACGGAGGCGCGCTTGGCGCCGGTGCGCTCCGGCAGCATCGACGGCAGCCGCCACATCGCGTAGAGGGACGCGGAGAAGGCGATGGCGTCGATGAGGTACGCGGTCTGGTAGCCGGCCAGACCGACGATGAGGCCGCCCAGGCTGGGCCCGACCAGGGTGCCGAAGGTGGTGGTCATCGAGTTGAGCGCGTTGGCGGCGCGCAGCTGCTCGGGCGGCAGCAGCCGGGGGATCATCGAGCTGCGGGCGGGCGCGTTGAGCGCGCCGCAGACCGACTGCAGGGCGACGATCCCGTACAGGAACCAGACCTGGTGGAAGTGCGCGAAGGCGGCGGTCGCGAGCGCCACCGAGAGGACGGCGGAGCCGCTGGAGCTGGCCAGGCCGAGCCTGCGCCGGTCGACGGTGTCGGCGATGGCGCCGCCGTACAGGCCGAACACGATCAGCGGGACCAGCGAGAAGAGCCCGACCAGGCCGACCGAGAACGGCGAGCGGGTGATGTCGTAGACCTGGAGCGAGATGGCGAGGGTCGTCATGCCCTGGCCGACCCAGCTCACCGAGCTGCCGAACCAGAGGCGGCGGAAGTCGGCCGAGGTGCGCAGCGGGGTGAGGTCGGCGAAGACCCGGCGGCGTTCGGTGGCTTCGGTGACGGTCACGCGGCGTCGGCCGTCAGGTCGTAGCGCAGCTCGGGGCGCTCCCAGTGGATGTGGCCGGTGGGGCGCACGGTGCCGGTGCGGTGGGCGCCGGTGCGCAGGTAGAACTCCTCGGCGGGCGGGTGGGCGACCACCCGGATCGAGTCGAGCCCGGCGGCCCTGCCCTCGGCGGTCATGTGGTCGATGAGCAGCCGTCCGATGCCGAGGCCCTGGGCGTGGTCGGCGACGAAGGCGAGGTCGAGTTCGGCCTCGTCGAGGAGGAGGGCGTAGAAGCCGAGCACCCGGTCGTCGGCGTCGACCGCGACATGGACGGGATGGTGCTCGATGTACGCGCCGCCGACCTGGTAGCCGTCGACCATGGCGGCGTACTCGCCGCGATAGGCGCCGGAGGTCCTGACCAGCTGGGTGAGCCGCCGGGAGTCGGCGGCCGTGGCGCGCCGGAGCGTGATCCGGCCTGGGTTGTCGGGCATGGCGCGCAGTATAGGACCGTTCCTGGTATCGGAGCCTTACATTTTCGCGTCCGCGGCCCCTCCGGAAGGCTCCGTCACGGGGTCACGGGGTCACGACGTCACCAGGTCACGGGGCCGCGCAGGCCGCGAGGTCGTCCGGGTCGACGGAGTCGAGGCGGATCGCCAGGGCGGTCAGCCGCTCCCGCAGCTCGCGCATCTCGGCCAGGTCGAGCCCGGTGGCGGCGGCGATCCGGCGCGGCACGCCGAGCGCCCGCGCGCGCAGCGCGGTCCCCTCGGCGGTGACCCGCACGGTGACCGAGCGCTCGTCCTCGGGGCTGCGCCGCCGCTCGACGTATCCGGCCGCCTCCAGGCGCTTGAGCAGCGGCGACAGGGTGCCGGAGTCGAGCTTGAGCCGCTCGCCGATGCCCTTGACGGGCAGTTCGCCGTACTCCCAGAGGACCAGCATCGCCAGGTACTGGGGGTAGGTCAGGCCGAGCTCCTTGAGCGCGCCCCGGTAGACGCCGTTGAAGGCGCGGGTGGCGGCGTGCAGGGAGAAGCAGATCTGGTTGTCGAGCCGGAGGAATTCCTCGCTCCGATCCGCGCCGCCCTGCTCCACGTCTTGCTGGTCCACGTCCATGGTTCCCAGGGTACGGGAGAGCCGCATCACGCCCGATTGAGTTGTGCACAACTTAATAGCGCGCTATAAATAGAGGGCAGCAGCGAACCTCCCGAGGAACGGAAGAACCCATGGACGCGCTCTACACCGCAGTCGCCACCGCCAACGGCCGCGAGGGCCGCACCGTCAGCTCCGACGGCGTGCTCGACCTCCCGCTCGCCTTCCCGGCGGCCCTCGGCGGCAACGGCCAGGGCACCAACCCCGAGCAGCTCTTCGCCGCCGGTTACGCGGCCTGTTTCGCGAGCGCCATGAGCAACGTCGCCCGCCAGGAGAAGATCGACGTCTCCGAGGTGTCCGTCACCGCCGAGGTCTCCATCGGCAAGGACCCGGCCGACGGCGGCTTCGGCCTCTCGGTCGTGATGCGCGCCGAGCTCCCGGACCACCTCCAGGGCGAGGCCGGCGAGATGCTCCTGAAGAAGACCCACGCCTACTGCCCGTACTCGAAGGCGACCCGCGGCAACATCCAGGTCGAGCTCGTCATCGAGTAGTACCCACGGCTCCTGCCCACGCCTCATACCCAGGTCGTACGAGCGGGGCCCTGGTTGAGCACGTGCGCGGCCGCGCGGATGAGTACCCGTACCCATCCGCGCGGCCGCTTCGCGCGTCCAGACTGGGGCCACCCGGGGACGCCCGAAGTCCCCCGCAGCCCGCCTGGAGACCTCGTGTCCACGCTCCGCCGCCGCCTCCGCACCCGCCGCCCGGTCCGTCGCCCGCTCGCCGCCGCGCTCGTCGGCGTGACCGCGGCCCTCTCGCTGACCGCCTGCGTGGGGTACGAGGAGAACATCTGCAGCCGGGGCGAGTACCCGGCCATGGCGATCGGCGACTCCGGCAGCTACTGCGAGAAGGACGGCAAGGAGCCGGACCCGGGCTTCACCCGCTACCCCGAGGGCAAGGTCCCGCAGCACGTCGGCGACCAGTGGGACGAGTACTGGACCACCCGCACCGTCGACAAGGACGGCAAGATCATCGACCTGCCGGCCTCCTGAACGCCGGTCGTTCACTGACTCGTCGAGTGGACTTCTGTTGACAATCGTCCGCTACCACGGGAGCTTTGACCCTGGGAGCGTTCATAGTTGAGCAATTACGTTCGAGCACGGGGGATTTGCCGAACGTACGACGGGCAGTCATGGGACAGCCGCCGGGCGGTGGCCCGCGCGCGCTCTTCTTGGGGCGCTCGCGTCGGACCGGCCGTCCGGCGCACCGTGTCACTCACCCCCCGGAGGACAGCTCCCATGGCCGAACTCAATCGTCGCCGCTTTCTCCAAGTGGCGGGCGGCACCGCCGCGTTCACGATGCTGTCGAACAGCATCGCCCGCGCCGCGGCCATCCCGGCACAGGGCACCACCGGAACGATCCAGGACGTCGAGCACATCGTCGTCCTGATGCAGGAAAATCGTTCCTTCGACCACTATTTCGGTGCGATGAAGGGCGTCCGCGGCTTCGGTGACCCCCGCCCGGTCACGCTGCCCAGCGGCAAGTCGGTCTGGAACCAGTCCGACGGCTCCAAGGTGACCCTGCCGTTCCGCCCCACCAGCGACAAGCTGGGCATGGAGTACCTCCAGGGCCTCAACCACGACTGGCAGGGCGGCCAGAGCGCCTTCAACAAGGGCAAGTACGACAACTGGGTGCCCGCGAAGACCAAGGCCACCATGGCCCACCTCACCCGCGAGGACATCCCCTTCCACTACGCGCTCGCCGACGCCTTCACCATCTGCGACGCGTACCACTGCTCCTTCATCGGCGCGACCGACCCCAACCGCTACTACATGTGGACGGGTTACGTCGGCAACGACGGCAAGGGCGGCGGCCCCGTCCTCAACAACGCCGAGGCGGGCTACGGCTGGACCACCTACCCCGAGCGCCTGGAGGCGGCCGGGGTCTCCTGGAAGATCTACCAGGACATCGGCGACGGTCTGAACGCGGCCGGTTCGTGGGGCTGGATCAACGACGCCTTCCGCGGCAACTACGGCGACAACTCGCTCCTCTACTTCAACAACTACCGCAACGCGGCGCCGGGCAACCCGCTCTACGACAAGGCCCGCACCGGCACCGACGCCAAGGCCGGACAGGGCTTCTTCGACATCCTGCGCGCCGACGTGCAGGGCGGCCGGCTGCCGCAGGTGTCCTGGATAGCCGCCCCCGAGGCGTTCTCGGAGCACGCCAACTGGCCCTCGAACTACGGCGCCTGGTACATCTCGCAGGTCCTCGACGCGCTGACCTCGAACCCGGACGTGTGGGCGAAGACGGCCCTGTTCATCACGTACGACGAGAACGACGGCTTCTTCGACCACGTGGTCCCGCCGTACGTGCCGTCCGGCGCGGCGCAGGGCCTGTCGACGGTCGCCACCACGCTCGACTACTTCGGCGGCAAGACCGGTTACGCGGCCGGTCCTTACGGTCTCGGCCCGCGCGTCCCGATGATCGTCGTCTCGCCCTGGTCCACCGGCGGCTACACCTGCTCGGAGACCTTCGACCACACCTCGGTGATCCGCTTCATGGAGTCCCGCTTCGGGGTCCAGGAGCCGCAGATCTCGCCGTGGCGCCGCGCCGTGTGCGGCGACCTGACCTCGGCCTTCGACTTCTCCCGCACGCAGGCCCAGCCGGCCGCGCTGCCGTCGACGGCGGGCTACTTCCCGCCGGACAAGAACCGGCACTCCGACTTCCTGGCGACCGCCCCGGCGGTCGGCACGATGCCCCGCCAGGAGCCCGGCGGCAAGCCCACCCGGCCGCTGCGCTACGCCCCGTACGTGGACGGCGCCGCCGACACCACGGCCGGCACCTTCCGGCTGACCTTCAGCGGCGGGCCCTCGGCGGGCGCCCAGTTCTACGTGACCTCGGCGAACCGCACGGACGCGCCCTGGACGTACACGACCGAGGCCGGGAAGTCGATCGCGGACACCTGGAACACCAAGTACTCCAAGACCCTGACCGACCTCACCGTCCACGGCCCGAACGGCTTCCTGCGCCGCTTCCGCTCCCCCGGCAAGACGGCCGTCCCCGAGGTCCAGGCCCGCCACAACGCGGCCACCGGCAATCTGGACCTGACCTTCACCAACCCGGGCACCACCACCACGGTGACCGTCACCAACACCTACGCGGGCACCCCCACGACGGTGTCGGTCCCGAAGGGCGCCACGGTCACCCACACCGTCCCGCTCTCGGCCTCCGCCCGCTGGTACGACGTCTCCATCACGGCCGCCTCGACGACGGACTACCTCCGCCGCCTGGCGGGCCACGTGGAAACGGGCGCGGCGGGCACGTCGGACCCGGGGATCCTGACGTACTGACGCGTCGAGCGTCCTGACTCGCTGAGCACCGCGGCCGGGACGGATGAGTGCGCGTACTCATCCGCCCGGCCCTCGCGGCTGCTGGACTGCCCCCATGACAACGCCCTCCGCCGCACACCCGACCTGGTGGCGAGCCCCGCTCATCGCGACCCTCGTCGGCCTGCCGCTCCTGGTCTGGGAGTACAGCCTGTTCCAGGCCGACGGCTACACCAGCGGCATCGAGACGGTCCTCGTCCTCGGGATGCTCCTGCTCCCCGTCTCCTGGCTCCTCCCCCACCGCCGCACCTGGCGGATGCCACGCTTCCTGACCGCGGGGACCGTGCTCGGCATCACCGTCCTGCCGCTGCTGTTCGCGCTGCTGCTCGGGCTTGCCATGAGCTCGTAGGAGGCACTCAACCCCCCAGCCCCGGCCTTCGCCCCGCCGCTACTCCTTCTCCGGCAGGCTGTCGGTGTCGATGTCGAGGGCCAGCGAATCCCTGAACCCCTGCATGTGGCGCTCCATGGTCCACTCGGGGACGGCCTTGCCGGGGATGGCGTCGTCGCCCACCTGCACGCTCGCCTCCGGGCCTCCGGGCGAGAAGAAGAAGAGCATCTTCGTGGTGTGCACGCCCTTGTTCCGGAAGCGGTGGCGGATCCCCGGAGGGACGTAGAAGAAGTCTCCCGACCGGGCGTTGATCGTCTCGTCCCCGTTGAGGAACTCCAGCGTGCCGTCGACGATGTAGAACGCCTCACCGTGCGAGTTGTGCACATGGGCCGTCGGACCGCCGCCCGGCGGTACGGACGCCTCGACGAACCCGAATCGGCCGCCGGTCCGTGCCGAGTCCGCCTTCACCGTGTAGACGTCGCCGGCCACCCACTTCGACTCCCCCTCTCCGGCCGGGACGTACACGGCGCCGCGCTTCGTCCAGCGCGGATCGTCGGCGGGGATCTCCGGAATGACAAGGCTCATGACAGTCGCCTCCACACATCTGCGAATAGGGGCGGGAGTGCCCGGCGCGGGCGCTCCCGGCTTCGCTTGACACCTGTCAGATTACTCTTGGCCTGACAAGTGTCAAGCTTGGAAAGTCGTCGTACGGACCACCCGAAGGAGCCCACATCTCGGCGATGGCCGATTCCCGTAGGGTGTGTCGCTGGACGTCGCTGGACGTCGCTCGACGTCGCTGAACGTCGCTGGATGAAGAGCCATGGGAGCGAGGCCGCGTGTCCGAGGAACAGAGCGGTCGGCAGCCACGACCCGCCCGGAAGCGGGCACCACAGGTGGATCTCACCGAAGCCGAGATCCTCGAACGCGGACTGGAATCCTTCGCGGAGCTCGGCTATCAGGGCGCATCGGTGCGCGAGCTCGCCAAGCGGCTCGGCGTCAGCCACAACTTCATCAACGACCGCTTCGGGTCGAAGGAGAACTTCTGGCGCGCGGCCGTCGCCCACGCCTCGGCCGAGCCGCAGCGGAACCTCGTATCCGCCTTCGCGGTCCACGCCGAGGCCGAGGCCGACGACATCAGGACGTTCGAGGCCCTCGTCCGGGTCTTCTACCGGGGTGCCGTGAAGAACCCGGTGCTGAACCGGATCATCACCGCGGAATCGGCCCTTGATTCGCCCCGCCTCGACTACCTCCACGGCGAGGTCATGCGCCCGTTCCTCGAAGGGCTCGAACCGCTCGTCCAGCGGCTCATGGACGCGGGGCGGATGGCGAGGATCCCGATGGACACGCTGTTCAGCGCCCTCACCGGCCCCGCCCTGGTGTTCACCCAGGACCCCCTGGCGGCCCGCCTCGGCCGCTCCACCCGGCTGACGGACGCGGAATGGGAGCAAGCCGCCCAGTCCCTGGCCGAACTGGTCCTGCGCGGCCTGCTGCCGGGGACGCCCGGGCCGGACGCCTGAGACATCGCGCGCTCGCGCGCTCGCCCCGCTCCGGCCCGGGGGCTCGTCACGTCACGTCACGTCACGACAGGAAGTCGGGCGCCTTCACGATGCCGCCGGTCACCTGCGCCAGCACGTAGTCGGCGAACACCCCGGACGAGTTGGCGCGCCTCGACATGATGCCGTTGAGCGCGATCCGCTCCGGCGCGGTGTAGTCCGGAACCCACTCGCTGAACACCGCGAGCCAGTTGATCGGCTTGGCGCCGGCCATCGAAAGACGGACCTTCGCGTCCTCGTGGGCCTCCGGGGTGACCCCGGCCGAGCAGTCGGTGACGAAGAAGACCTCGTACCCGTCCTTGAGCGCGCCCAGGACGGCCTGCGTGAGGCACACGTCGGTGGAGAGACCGGCCATGATCAGCTTGCGGCGCCCGGTGGCCTCGACCGCCGCCCGCACGCCGGGGTGCGACCAGGCGGCCGTGGAGGTGCGGTCGATCGGCTCCAGGTCGGGGAAGGCCGCGGTGATCTCCTTGAAGAGGGGGTCGACCAGCACGCTGCCCGTCGCCCCCACGGTGGTGAGGACGGTGGGGACGCCGAGGGCCGCGGCCGTCTCCGCGAGCCCGGCCACGTTGTTGACGAGCTGGGTCTGCGAGGGCGGCGCCGTCTGGAGCGCGATGGCGGGCTGGTGGTCGATGAGCACGACGGCGGAGTTCTGGATGCTGAGTTCGGTCGGGTTCTCGGTCATGGGTCCCTGCCCCTCGGTGAGTTGCGGCGGCGTCTCCGCCTGGCATCGAGTCTCGGGATGCGGAGCGCGCGCCGGATCCGTCAGACAACTCCCCTTCGACGGCTGCCGGGAGGGCAGTCATCTGACGGTGGGCGCGCGGTCACTCGTCGAGCGCGGTCAGCGCGTCACGCAACGCCGCCCGCGTGGTGATCCCCAACTTCGGGAAGACCTGGTAGAGATGGGCCCCGACCGTGCGGTGCGACAGGTGCAGGCGGGCGCCGATCTGCTTGTTCGTCAGTCCGGACGCCGCCAGCTGCGCGATCTCCCGCTCCTGCGGCGTCAACGGCGAGCGCGCGGCGCCCGGCCGGGTCGGCTGACCCGACGCCCGCAGCTCCTTGCGGGCCCGCTCGGCCCACGGCACCGCGCCGAGCCGGGTGAACGCCGCCGAGGCGTTCCGTAACGGCTCACGGGCCTCGTTCCTGGCGCCCGCACGGCGCAGCCGCTCACCGAGAGCGAGCCGGATCCGCGCGGCGTCGAACATCCAGCGGTCCGCGCCCGGCGCCGCCAGTGCCGCCCGGAAGTGGGCCACGGCCTCTTCGTCGGCCACGGCGCACAGTCCGGCCGCGCCCGCGACGAGCATCGCGTACCGGTCGGAGATCCGGGCGATCCCGAGCTCGCGCAGCGCCCTCAGATGCGCGGCGGCCGCCGCGTCCCTGCCGGTCCTGACCGCCGCCTCGACCAGGTCGAACACACCCCACAGCGCGTGCGCGACGTAGGGCGCGAGCGTCCCGGCCGGGGTGAGCGCGGTGGCGTGCCCGTACGCCGCCTCGTCATCGCCGCTGCCCAGGCAGGACAGCGTCAGCGCTTGGCGGGCGAAGGACGCGGCGGCCCCGACGCCACGCGGCGCCGCCCACGCGATCATCCGCTCGCCCAGCGCCTCTCCGGCCTCGGACTCGCCGCGCGCTCCGTGCAGCAGCACCTGGTTGTACTGGAAGTACCAGGCGAAGAACGGGTATCCGGCCTCGCACAGGGCCATGCCCTCGTCGACGAGTTCCTGCGCCTCGGCCCACTCACCGGTGAGGAAGTCCTCCATGCACAGATGCATGAGCGCGCCCAGGTGACGCCGGGCGGGCCCGCCGCCGTCCCGGCCCGACCGGACCAACTCCCATAACTGGTCCTTGAGTTCACCGACCCGGTCGAGGTAGATCGTGGCGGTCGCGCCGCGCACGAGGAGCGTCGCGTCGTCCGTGCGCCGGAGCACGCCCCGGACCTCGTCGAGCTGATCCAGCACCGCGGTTGCGGCTCGGGCCGGATCCGGGAACGACCGCGCGGCCAGCGCCAGCACCGGCGGCGGAGCGGGCCTGACCCTGCCGACCGCGTCGGTGAACGCCTCCCACTTGTCCGCTCGTCCGCTCCACCAGCACACCAGTTGGAGGGTGTGCAGAGCGTCGACGAGCGCCTGGTCGTCCGCGTCGTACGTCGGCCCGGCCGCCTCGATCGCGCCGACCAGCAGCCGGTGCGCGGTGTCGATGTCGGCCTCGGTGTTGAGCAGCACGTACACCGCCGCGGCGGCCGCGTACAGAGTGCCGCCGCCTTCGGTGTCGATGCTCCGCGCCCGGTGCAGCAGCCCCGAGGCGCCGGCGACGTCACCGGTCGCCTCGGCTCCTATGTACGCCGCCTCGGCCAGCCGCCGCGCCCGGTCGTCCGCGGCGGGACTCAGATCGGCCGCCCGGGTGAGCGCGGCGACCGCGCCGACGGCGTCGCCCCGGCGCAGTGCCGAGTGCCCCGCGGCCTGGAGCAGGCGGGCGACCCGCTCGTCGGGTTCGATGGCGGCCTCGGCCAGGTGCCAGGCCCGGCGCTCCGGCCGGTCGGCCAGGGACGCGGCCAGGGCGAGGTGCGCGGCACGGCGTTCGGCGAGGGTGGACGCCTCCACGACCGCCGAGCGGATCAGCGGGTGCCGGAAGCTGAGCCGCCGAGTGGCGGTGTCGACCCGTACCAGGCGCTCGCGCTCGGCCGCGGCGAGGCCGGACAGCGTGCCCGCGTCGGGTCCGGCCGCGGTACGCAGGGCGCCGAGGTCCCCCGTACCGTCGAGGGCGGCCGACAGCAGTACCCGCCGGTCCGCGTCGGCCAGTGTGGTGACCCGCGCGACGAACAGCGCCCGCAGCCGTTCGCCCAGCGGCAGGACCACGGGCAGCTCTTCCCGGGCACTGCGCTGGGCCCCGCTGAGCTCGGCGGGCAGTTCGAGCAACGCGAGCGGATTGCCGCGGGCCTCGGCGACGACACGGGCCCGGACCCGTTCGGCCAGTTCCGGGTAGCGCGCGGCCAGCAGCAAGCGTGCCGAGTCGTCGTCCAGGGGGGCCAGCCGGATCTCGTGGAGCCCGCCGTGATCGAACAGGCCGGCCTGGCCGGTCCGTGACGCGGCCACGAAGCCGACCCGGCTGCCGGACAGGCGTCGGGCGACGAAGCCCAGCACCACGGCGCTCGCCCGGTCCAGCCACGGCACGTCGTCGACGATCAGGAGCAGTGGTGCCTCCTCGGCGGCCCGCCTCAGCAGCGCCAGTGCGGCGTTGACGAGGAGCAGCCGGTCGGGCGCCGGTCCGGTGGCGAAGCCGAGGGCGACCAGCAGGGCGTCGCGGTACTCGGGCCGCAGGGTCTCGGCGCCGTCCAGCACCGGAGTGATGATCTGATGCAGCCCGGCGAAGGTGACGTCCGCCTCGAACTCCACGCCGTCGGCGCGCAGCACCCGGGTCCCCGCCTCGGCCGCCGTCTCGGCGATCACGTCGAGCAGCGTCGTCTTGCCGACCCCCGCCTCGCCGACCACGTGCAGTCCGCGGCCGCCGGGGCCGTCCGCCAGGAACTCGCGCACCCGCCGCACATCCTCGATGCGCCCGACGATCTCCGACCTCCGGCCGATCGGCCCGCTTCCCGTCATCGCTGTCGTGCCCCCACTTCCCACTCGGTACGAGCACCGCCGACCGGAGGGGCGGCGCACTGGCGGCGCGGAACAGCCGCCGGACTCCTCGGCGGTCCCGCCCCTCGGCCGGCGTGCGCCCCGGGGCCCGACCGGTCGCATCCGCCACCACTCACAGTCGGATGACCGAGGCGGTCGGGGGCCGATCCCCGACAGGGTGGGCGCACGGGCCGAGTGCCGGCCCGCGCCGACCCTCGCAGCCCCCCCAGTCCTCCAGCCCCCCGACCTCCAGACACCTCCGGACCTCCAGACCTCCCCACTCAGGGATACCACCATGCCCCAAGTCCCGGCCGGTGACGGCGACATCGCGTTGTCCTACGAAGACCGCGGAAGCGGCCGCCCCGTGGTGCTGATCCACGGATACCCGCTGGACGGCCGCAGTTGGTACCGGCAGGTTCCGGCACTGCTCGCCGCGGGCCACCGGGTGATCACGTACGACCGCCGCGGGTTCGGGTGTTCGTCGCCCGCGCCCGAGGGCTACGACTACGACACGCTCGCGACGGATCTGCACGCCGTCCTGACGGGGCTCGACCTCACCGGAGCCGTCCTCGTCGGCCACGCCATGGGGACGGGCGAGATCGCCCGCTACCTCGGCACGTACGGCTCGGCGCGGGTGTCCAAGGCCGTGTTCCTGACCGCCCTTCCGCCGTACCTGCTGCGCGCCGACGGGTCGCCGCGCGGACTCGGCCTGTCCCACTTCGACGCCCTGATCACCCGCGTACGGGACGACCGGCACGCCTACTTCGCCGAGCTGTGCGGTACGTTCCTGGGCACCGGCGACCCGCCCGACGCCGACGCCGACGGCGAGGCGGCCACCGGCACCGGCACCGGCACCGGCACCGGCACCGGCACCGAACCGGAGGCACGGTTCCGCGCCATGGCCGCCACCGCGTCGGCGCGGGCGTGTGTGGCGGTGATTCCGGCCTGGATCACCGACTTCCGCGCCGACGTCGCCGCGATCGACGTCCCCGTACTGATCGTCCACGGCACCCACGACCGGCTGCTGCCGATCGACGCGACCGCCAGGCCGCTGCGCGCGCTGCTGCCGCGAGCGGCGTACGTCGAGATCCCCGGCGCACCGCACGGCCTGATCTGGACACACGCCACCGAGGTGAACCGCGTTCTGCGGGAGTTCCTGGCCGACTGAACCCGCGTCAGGACGATGTGCCGCACCGGGCGGTCGCCCGTCCCGCGCCGAGGGAGACCTGAACGCGCCGTTCGGGCTGCGGCCCGGTTCTCGTCCCTTCTAGTCTCGTACGGGGGAAGCGCCTCGCACGTCCTGGGGCCTTCCCGACACCGACCACGGGGAGGCGCCCGATGCCCACCGCCCGCGACCCGATGATCACCGCCATGGACGCGGCGTCCGGCGGAACAGTGCGCCAGGGCGAGCTGTCCCTCGCACTGGCCGGTGCCGAACTCCTCGACCTGCTCGCGGAGGAGGCCGCCACGCTCGACGGCGACCTGATCGTGCCGGCCGACCGCACCGGCCTGGGCGACGCGCTCCTCGACCAGGCCGCGGCGGCGCTCACCCGGGAGGCACCGTACGAGTACGTCGAGGACTGGCTGTGGCGCAGGGGCCGCGACCTGACCGGAACCTACGCGGCGGCCCTCGCGGCGGACGGCCGGCTCACCCGGCAGCGGAAACGCTGGCTGCCGCTCGCCCCCGGCCCGGTCGTCGTCTCCGATACGGAGGAGCTCCGGCACGCCAGGGAACGCCGGGCCTCCCACGAACCGGTCCTCACCCGCCTCGCCGCGGCGGCGGGCGTCCTCGCCGAGGAGGGACCGGAAGCGCCCGGTCCCGTCGACGGAGCGACGGGGACCGTCCTGGCCGCCGTCGAGGACGCGGTGACGGAGCTGGCCGCGGTACGTCAGCGGCGGGACATCGAACAGGCCGCGTTCGACAACGTCTGGCGTGCGCCCTGACGACGTCCGCCGCCCCCGCGATCACGGGCCACTCGTGACCCGCACCACGCACCACGCACCACGCGTCACGCGTCACGCGGAAAAATGGCGAGCCCGCATACGGATGTCGATCTCCAGCAGAAGGGCCCCCAGAGCGGCCCCGTACCGATCTCCGGCTTCTCTTCCGGTCGGGTTCGCCTGAAAGGAGAGAACCTGACGTGCGGCCTCCGGGAGGGTCGTCAGATCCATCACGTCAGGAAACGTCTCCCGGGCGGCCGACTCCAGTTCGGCGAGCGATTCCTCGGGGTTCTCCATCGTGAAGTACGGCCGCTCACGGGAGGTGAAATCGTCGCGCTCGAAGGCGAGAAGTTCGAAAAGGTAGTCGTGATAGCGGCGTAACAGTGACTCCGCCGCGAACGCGCCGTAAAGGTGGAGATCCGTCCCCCAGGGCGGGCAGGGTATCGTCCGGTAGTTGGCCTTGAGTATGGCCTCCGCCTTGCCCAGCGTTCTCGCGGCCACCACGCGCGCACGCTCCCGCACCTCGGCCGTCGGCCGCTGTGCGCGCGCCTCCGCGATCGCGGTACGCGCCTGCTCGGCGCTGGTCCCGAACGCCTGCCAGCCTGGGAACTGGGCCACGAGGCCCGCCAGGTCGAAGGCCCGGGGGCTGCCGCTCGGAAGCGGCGGAAGGCACAGCACGGAGATCGCGTCCAGGCACGCCTCGAACTCGCTGGACAGATTCACCGAGGAGGCGTTCTCGGTCTCGTACTTGGCGACTTTTTCCGCGAGCTCCTTCTTTTCCTGATGCTCCTTGTACGCCTTCCAGCCGAGCCAGGCCAGCTTCCCGACGAGGATCGCCGGGTGCGTCTGCGGTTGCGGCTTCGTGAAGTCGTGGACCTTGTAACTCGGCGGCGGCTGATAGGTCTTCTTCTTCGGCGGCCAGGAGAGCAGCCCCGGCGCCCTCGGGTCAGAGACCGAAAGAGGCGAATAGATCCTCGGCGGAATTCTTCGAGTGATTCCCGGAGGGTTTGCCGACACCCCACTGACGATCTTCCCGCGCTGGCTGCTCATCGAACCCCCACCACCTTGAGCCTGGCGGGGGCCTACCCTGCGGCCTGTCCACCGAAACGACCGGCGGGTTCACCCCGGACGGCCTGAGTGCGAGACGGCCTGAGTGCGGGACGGCGGCCGCCGCGCGTCGGGGACGCGCGGGCGGGACCTCCGCCGAAGAAGCGTCGGCAGTGAGGCACGGACGGTCGCGATGATCACGACTGGTCCGAACGGGCGTTTCAGGCGCGTCGCGCGCCCCGCGTCCCATCGGTGTCCAATCAGGTGTGCTTTCCTGCTCAGGACGGGCCGTCAGGTCCCTCCATCACGCACGTCTGACCGGCTCAGTGCCTGGTCAGGACGTTTCTGCTGTGGTGGGGCGGGTGGGACTCGAACCCACGGCCGACGGATTATGAGTCCGCTGCTCTAACCGGCTGAGCTACCGCCCCGTACACCACGGCACGTACAAGTGTGCGCGCCGTCTGCCGCAGCATAGCCGCTCATACGATCTCCTGCTCCGGATGGTCGGCCATGCTCGATCAAGAAGACACCCAGGTCCGGCGGGTGGTTCCACCGGAAACGAAAAAGGACCCCGAAGGGTCCTCTTCCGATCGCTCCCCCGGCTGGACTCGAACCAGCAACCCTCCGGTTAACAGCCGAATGCTCTGCCAATTGAGCTACAGGGGATCGCGCTCCCCCGACTGGACTCGAACCAGTAACCTGCCGGTTAACAGCCGGCTGCTCTGCCAATTGAGCTACAGGGGATTGCTGCGTTGCACCGAACGGCTCCACGCCAGGTCTCCCCGGGCGGCGCTCGCTCGCTGCGAGACATAGATTAGCGCAAGCAGGGGGGTGCTCCGCCAATCGGTATCCCCAGGGCGTCCAGGGAAGGATCGCAGCGTGCGGTACAAGCTGGTCTTCGTCGCCGGACTGGGCCTCGGTTTCGTCATCGGGACGCGGGCCGGGCGAGAGGTGTACGAGCGGATGAAGAAGTCCGCCAAGCAGGTCGCCGAGAACCCCGCCGTCCGCAACGCGGCCGAGTCCGCCGCGCAGGGCGGCCGCCAGGCAGCGGGCAAGGCCGTGCACGCGGTGGGCGACCAGGCCCAGCGGCTGCGGGCCCGGCGCGAGCACAACGGGCAGCTGCGGCAGTCCGAGAGCTTCCTGGACGACGACTGGGGCACCACCAACACCTGAGGCGACATCCGGGAGACATCCGGGGCGGCAACCTGGGCGGTGACCCGGGCCCGCCGCGCCCCGGGCCGTACACCCGGCCACGCCGGCCCCGTCCGTACGGCAGAATCATGTGCCATGGGGATAGTCGCCGGTCTGGACAGCTCTTCCGACTCCACGCGCATCGTCGTCTGTGACGCGGACACGGGTGCCGTGCTGCGGCAGGGCCATGCCCCGCACCCCTTGGAACCCAAGGCCACCGACGTCGACCCGCAGGCGTGGCTGCTCTCGCTCGGCGAGGCCGCGACCGGCGGGCTGCTCGAAGGCGTGCAGGCCATCGGCGTGTCCGCGCAGCCGAACGGTCTCGTGCCGCTCGACCGGCAGGGCGCCCTGGTGCGGCCCGCGCTGGTCGGCAACGACAAGCGGGCGCAGGTCGCCGCGGCCGATCTGGTCGAGGGGCTCGGCGGACGGCAGGCGTGGGCCGAGGCCGTCGGTCTGGTGCCGCAGGCCGGGATGCCGGTCGCCAAGCTGCGCTGGCTGGCCCGCACCGAACCCGAGCACGCCCAGCGGATCGCCATGGTCCTGCAGCCGCACGACTGGCTGGTCTGGCAGCTGCTCGGCCGCCCCGCCCGCCGCACCACCGACCGCGGCGCCGCCTCCGCCACCGGCTACTGGTCGGCCCGCACCGGTGCCTACCGCCCCGACCTGGTCGACCTCGCCCTCGGCCACCAGGCCGTGCTGCCCGAGGTGCTCGCGCCCGCCGAGGCCGCCGGGACCACGCCCGAGGGCCTGCTGATCTCCGCCGGCACCGGCGAGACCATGGCCGCCGCGCTCGGCCTCGGTCTCGGCACCGGTGACGCCGTCGTCTCGCTCGGCGCCTCCGGCTCCGTGATGGCCGTGCACCACGAGGCCCTGACCGACCCCGACGGCATGATCACCTCGTACGCCGACGGCGCCGGCACGCACCTGCCCGTCGTGCACACCTCGAACGCCGTCCGCGCCCTGCGCGGCACCGCCGAACTGCTCGGCGTCGAATCCCTCGACGAGCTGTCCGCGCTCGCCCTCGAATCCACCCCCGGCGCCTCCGGACTCGTCCTCCTCCCCTATCTGGAGGGCGAGCGCACCCCCCGGCTGCCCCACACCGCGGGCACCCTCAGCGGCCTGCGCCGCGAGTCGATGAAGCCCGAGCACCTGGCCAGGGCCGCCTTCGAGGGCATGCTGTGCGGGATCGCCGACGCCATGGAGGTGCTGCGGTCCCGCGGTGTCGAGGTGCGCCGGGTCTTCCTGCTCGGCGCCGCCGCCGGGCTGCCCGCCGTCCAGGCCGTCGCGCCCGGTGTGTTCGGCGCCCAGGTCGTGGTGCCGCAGCCCGCCGAGTACGCGGCGCTCGGCGCCGCCCGGCAGGCCGCCTGGGCGCTCGGGGTCTCCCAGGGCACCCTCTCCCCCGCCGTGCCGCCGGTCTGGCAGGGCGCCGCCGCACAGGTGTTCGAGCCGGGCGAGGAGCTGGCCGTCGGCCAGGCCGTGCGCCAGCAGTACGTCGCCACCCGGAACCAGATCCACCCCGGCGCGTTCAGCGCCTGACCAGGGGCGGGTCCGACGGCTCCGGCGCGTGACGGAGCCGGACCCCTGCGTGCGCGGCCCGGCGCGTGCGCGGTCGCGTACGTAAAGACTTCCCCCAGGCTCACCGCCCGACCCGGAAACGAGTCGTAACGTCTCGGCAGCGCGGGCGATAGTAGTCCCCGTGCTCATAAGACTTCTCCGGACCTTCCTCGGACCGTACAGAAAACCCATCGCCCTGCTGGTGCTGCTCCAGTTGCTGCAGACCAGCGCCACTCTCTATCTGCCGACCCTGAACGCCGACATCATCGACCACGGTGTCGTGAACGGGGACAGCGGCTACATCCTGCGCTTCGGCGCGCTGATGATCGGCGTGTCCCTGGTGCAGGTCGTCTGCAACATCGGCGCCGTGTTCTACGGCGCGCGGACCGCGTCCGCGCTCGGGCGGGACGTGCGGGCCGCGGTCTTCGATCGGGTGCAGTCCTTCTCGGCCCGGGAGGTCGGGCACTTCGGTGCGCCGTCGCTCATCACCCGTACCACCAATGACGTGCAGCAGGTCCAGATGCTGGTCCTGATGGCGTTCACCCTGATGGTCTCCGCGCCGATCATGTGCGTCGGCGGCATCGTCATGGCGCTCGGCCAGGACGTGCCGCTGTCCGGCGTGCTGATCGCCGTGGTGCCGGTGCTCGGCATCGCGGTCTCGCTGATCGTGCGGAAGATGCGGCCGCTGTTCCGCACCATGCAGGAGCGGCTCGACACGGTGAACCGGGTGCTGCGCGAGCAGATCACCGGCAACCGGGTCATCCGCGCCTTCGTCCGCGACGACTACGAGCGCGAGCGCTTCAAGGGCTCCAACACCGAGCTCACCGAGGTGTCGCTGTCCACCGGGCGACTGATGGCCCTGATGTTCCCGACCGTGATGACGGTCGTGAACGTGTCGTCGATCGCCGTCGTCTGGTTCGGCGCGCACCGCATCGACAGCGGCGCCATGGAGATCGGCGCGCTCACCGCGTTCCTCGCGTACCTGATGCAGATCGTGATGGCCGTGATGATGGCCACCTTCATGTTCATGATGGTGCCGCGGGCCGAGGTGTGCGCCGAGCGCATCCAGGAGGTCCTGGCCACCGAGTCCAGCGTGGTGCCGCCGGCCGAGCCGGTGCGGACCCTGGACCGGCGCGGGCATCTGGAGGTGCGCGGCGCGGACTTCCGCTACCCGGGCGCCGAGGAGTCGGTGCTGCGGGAGATCGAGCTGGTGGCGCGCCCCGGCGAGACCACCGCGATCATCGGCTCGACCGGCTCCGGCAAGTCGACGCTGCTCGGCCTGGTGCCGCGGCTGTTCGACGTGACCGGCGGCGAGGTGCTCGTCGACGGCGTGGACGTGCGCACGCTCGACCCCGGGCTGATGGCGCGGACCGTCGGCCTGGTGCCGCAGAAGCCGTACCTGTTCTCCGGGACGGTGGCGACCAATCTGCGGTACGGCAAGCCCGACGCGACCGACGAGGAGCTGTGGCACGCCCTGGAGGTGGCCCAGGCCAAGGACTTCGTGACGAAGCTGGAGGGCGGTCTGAACGCGCCCGTGGCGCAGGGCGGCACCAATGTGTCCGGCGGGCAGCGGCAGCGGCTCGCGATCGCCAGGACGCTGGTGCAGCGGCCGGAGATCTATCTCTTCGACGACTCGTTCTCGGCGCTCGACTACGAGACGGACGCGCGGCTGCGCGCCGCGCTCTCGGCGGAGACGGCCGACTCGACCGTGGTCATCGTCGCCCAGCGGGTGTCGACGATCAGGGACGCCGACCGGATCGTGGTCCTCGACGAGGGCCGGGTGGTCGGCACCGGCCGCCACCACGAGCTGATGGCGGACAACGAGACGTACCGGGAGATCGTGCTCTCCCAGCTGACCGAGGCGGAGGCAGCCTGATGGCCGGTCCTGGCGGACGGATGATGGCAGGCGGCGGCCCGGACCAGAGGTCGATGGACTTCAAGGGCTCGGGCAAGCGGCTGCTGAAGCAGCTGGCGCCGGAGCGCGCCCTGTTGTGGGTGATGCTGGTCGCCGGTGTGCTCTCGGTGGCGGCGTCGGTGGTCGGCCCGAAGATCCTGGGCAAGGCGACCGACCTGGTCTTCGCGGGCGTGGTCGGGCGACGGCTGCCCGAGGGCGTGACGAAGGAGCAGGCGCTCGCCGGGCTGCGCGCCAAGGGCGACGGCGGCATGGCGGACATGCTGTCCGGGGTGGACTTCACCCCGGGCAAGGGCATCGACTTCACGGCGGTCGGCGAGGTGCTGGGCTGGGCGCTCGGCGTGTACGTCGTCGCGGGGCTGCTGATGCTGGTGTCGACCCGGATGTCGATCACGGTGATCAACCGGACGGTGTTCCGGATGCGTGCGGACGTCCAGGCGAAGCTGGCGCGGCTGCCGCTGTCGTACTTCGACCGCGCCAAGCGCGGTGAGGTGCTGTCGCGGGCGACCAACGACATCGACAACATCTCGCAGACGCTCCAGCAGTCGATGGGCCAGCTGGTCAACTCGCTGCTGACGATCGTCGGCGTGCTGGCGATGATGTTCTGGATCTCGCCGCTGCTCGCGCTGGTGGCGCTGATCACGGTGCCGATCTCGGTGCTGGTCGCGACGAAGATCGGCAAGCGTTCGCAGCCGCACTTCGTGCAGCAGTGGAAGTCGACGGGCAAGCTCAACGCGCACGTCGAGGAGATGTACAGCGGTCACACCCTGGTGAAGGTGTTCGGGCGGCAGCAGGAGTCCGCCGAGGACTTCCACGAGCAGAACCAGGCGCTGTACGAGGCCGGGTTCAAGGCCCAGTTCAACAGCGGCGTGATGCAGCCGGTGATGCTGTTCGTGTCGAACCTGAACTACGTCCTGGTGGCCGTCGTCGGCGGTCTGCGGGTGGCGAGCGGCAGCCTGTCCATCGGTGACGTGCAGGCGTTCATCCAGTACTCCCGGCAGTTCTCGATGCCGCTGACCCAGGTCGCCTCGATGGCGAACCTGGTGCAGTCCGGTGTCGCGTCGGCGGAGCGGATCTTCGAGCTGCTCGACGCGGAGGAGCAGGCGCCGGACGCGCCGCGCGCCGCGACGCCGGTCGACCTGAAGGACCTCAAGGGCAAGGTCGCCCTGGAGCACGTGTCGTTCCGCTACGAGGAGGACAAGCCGCTCATCGAGGACCTGTCGCTGACGGTGGAGCCCGGTCACACGGTCGCGATCGTCGGCCCGACCGGCGCGGGCAAGACCACCCTGGTCAACCTGCTGATGCGGTTCTACGAGGTGACCGGCGGCCGGATCACCCTGGACGGCACGGACATCGCGAGCATGCCGCGGGAGGACCTGCGGGCCGGGATCGGCATGGTGTTGCAGGACACCTGGCTGTTCGGCGGCACGATCGCGGAGAACATCGCGTACGGCGCCACCCGCGAGGTCACCCGGGCGGAGATCGAGGAGGCGGCGCGGGCGGCCCACGCCGACCGCTTCGTCAGGACCCTGCCGGACGGCTACGACACGGTGATCGACGACGACGGTGCCGGGGTCAGCGCCGGTGAGAAGCAGCTGATCACCATCGCGCGGGCGTTCCTGTCCGACCCGGTGATCCTGGTCCTGGACGAGGCGACCAGCTCGGTCGACACCCGGACCGAGGTGCTGATCCAGAAGGCGATGGCGCGGCTCGCGCACGGGCGGACCTCGTTCGTGATCGCGCACCGGCTCTCCACCATCCGGGACGCGGACGTGATCCTGGTGATGGAGAACGGTTCGATCGTCGAACAGGGCACGCACCAGGAGCTGTTGGCGGCGGAGGGTGCGTACGCGCGCCTGTACGCGGCGCAGTTCGCGCAGGCGGTCGCCGAGGTGGACTGACCTCGGTCCGGGACCGGCCGGCCGTAGCGGCGGGTCAGTCGAGATAGCCGCGCAGCTGGTCGGCGTAGGCATGGTCCCGCAGCTTGTTGAGGGTCTTGGACTCGATCTGGCGGATGCGTTCGCGCGTCACGCCGAAGAGCTGTCCGATCTCCTCCAGGGTGCGGGGCCTGCCGTCGTCCAGGCCGTAGCGCAACTGCACGACCTTGCGCTCGCGTTCGCCGAGGGTGGAGAGCACCGCCTCCAGGTGCTGGCGCAGCAGCAGGAAGGCCGCGGACTCGACGGGGGAGGCGGCGTCGCCGTCCTCGATGAGGTCGCCGAGGGCGACGTCGTCCTCCTCGCCGACGGGCGCGTGCAGCGAGACGGGTTCCTGGGCGAGCCGCAGCACCTCGCCGACCCGTTCGGGGGCGAGGTCGAGCTGGGCGGCGACCTCTTCGGCGGTGGGTTCGTAGCCGCGTTCCTGGAGCATCCGGCGCTGCACCCGGATGACCCGGTTGATGAGTTCGACGACATGGACCGGGACCCGGATGGTGCGGGCCTGGTCGGCGAGGGCCCGGGACATCGCCTGCCGGATCCACCAGGTGGCGTACGTCGAGAACTTGTAGCCGCGCGCGTAGTCGAACTTCTCGACCGCCCTGATCAGGCCGAGGTTGCCCTCCTGGACCAGGTCGAGCATGGTCAGGCCGCGGCCCACGTACCGTTTCGCGACGGAGACGACGAGCCGCAGATTGGCCTCGATGAGCCGGCGCTTGGCGATCCGGCCGAGCACCACGATCCGGTCCAGGTCGTGCGCCAACTGGCTGTCGAGATCAGGGGTGCTGGTCAGCTTCTCCTCGGCGAACAGACCGGCCTCGACGCGCCGGGCCAGCTCGACCTCCTCGGCGGCGGTGAGCAGCGGCACCCGGCCTATCTCCCGCAGGTACTGCCGGAAGAGGTCGGACGAGGGCCCGTTCCCGCCGGGATCGGGCTTGCCGCGCCGCGCGGCGGCCCGCACGGGTTCCGGTTCCGGGTCCGGTTCCTGCTCGGCTTCGGCCAACGGCTCGACGTCCGGTTCGGCTTCGTCCGGTTCGGCTTCGTCCTCGACGGCGACGAGCTCGACCGGCGGGGGTTCCTGGGACTCCCGGGACGCGGGAACGGTCTGGGTCTGCACGGGGGGCGACCTCCAGGGCGGGTGATCGCTGCCGGTTCGGGGGCGTACGGGCAGCGGGACGGCACCGTCACCCAGTGTGGGGCACGAGCGCCAGCCGCCACGAGGGGCGTGCGGCGACTTTTTGAGTTCGGTACGTGACCGGCCGGTTACCCGGCGAACGCACGGCCGACGGACGCCCGGCCGGGGCGCGACCGGGGCACGTGCGGTGGCGCGGGCGAGGCGTGGACGGTCAGAGCGCCGCCGCGCCGTGGTTCTTCAGGGACTGGCCGTACTGGGTGAGGACCCAGAGCTCTTCCTGGAGCGCCGCGTGCTGCTGCGGGTCGCCGTTGTGGCCGAGCCGGGCCAGGGCGCCCTGGACGTCACGGATCCGGCGGTCGACGGCGCGCAGCCGTACGGTCACCAGCTGGTCGCCCGCGTACGCCTCGTCGACGTTCTTCGCGAAGATCGTCTCGACGGCGAGTTCGGTGACGAGGGCGCGCACGGTGTCGTCGGGGGCGGCCTCGCGGACCGCGTCGAGGTAGTCGGCGGGGGCCCCGGTGGCGCCGCCCGCGGCCTGGACGCACTGGCGGACGGCCGCGTAGGGCGGGGCGGTGAACTCGTCGATGCCGTAGGCGTCGAAGGCCGGGGAGACCAGCGCCGGGTACTGCAGGGCGAGCTTGAGGAGTTCGCGTTCGGTGCGGTGGGCGGGGCTGCGCAGGTTGAGCGCGGGGCCCGCCGGGCCGCTGGGGGCCTGGATGTCGTACGAGGAGCGCTGGGCGCCGCGGCCGGCCCCGGCGGACCGGTCGTCGCCGTGGCCCGGGCCCTGGCCCTTGCCGCCGCCGCGCTGCCAGCGGGCGACCTGGGCGACCCGGCGCACCACGAACTGGGTGTCGAGGATGCCGAGCATCCCGGCGAGCTGCACGGCGACCTCGTGCTGGGAGGCCACGTTCTTGATCCGGGCGACGATCGGCGCGGCCTCGTCGAGGGCGGCGGCCCGGCCGGAGGGGATCTCCAGGTCGTAGCGGCGGACGATCTGGCGCAGCGCGAACTCGAACAGCGGGACGCGCGGCTCGACCAGCTCGGCGACGGCCTGGTCGCCCTTGGCGAGCCGTAGTTCGCAGGGGTCCATGCCGTCGGGGGCGATGGCGATGTAGGTCTCGGCGGCGAACTTCTGGTCGTCCTCGAAGGCGCGAAGGGCGGCCTTCTGCCCGGCGGCGTCGCCGTCGAAGGTGAAGATCACCCGGGCCGAGCCGTTGTCCATCAGGAGGCGGCGCAGGATCTTGATGTGGTCGCCGCCGAAGGCGGTGCCGCAGGTGGCGATGGCGGTGGTGACACCGGCCAGGTGGCAGGCCATGACGTCGGTGTAGCCCTCGACCACGACGGCCCGGCTGACCTTGGCGATGTCCTTCTTCGCCAGGTCGACGCCGTAGAGCACCTGGGACTTCTTGTAGATCGGCGTCTCGGGCGTGTTCAGGTACTTGGGCCCGTTGTCGTCGTCGCGGAGCTTGCGCGCGCCGAAGCCGACGACGTCGCCGCCGACGTCCCTGATCGGCCACATCAGACGGCCGCGGAAGCGGTCGATGGGGCCGCGGCGGCCCTCCTGGGAGAGCCCGGAGAGGGTCAGCTCGCGGTCGGTGAAGCCCTTGCCGCGCAGGAAGCGGGTGAGGTGGTCCCAGCCCGCCGGGGAGTAGCCGACGCCGAAGTGCTCGGCGGCGGCCTGGTCGAAGCCGCGCTCGGCGAGGAACGTGCGGCCGATCTCGGCCTCGGCGGAGCCGAGTTGCTCGGCGTAGTACTGGGCGGCGATCTTGTGCGCCTCGACCAGCCGGGTGCGCTCGCCGCGCTGGTGGCCGGGGTTGTAGCCACCCTCCTCGTAACGCAGCGTGATGCCCGCGCGGGCGGCGAGCCGCTCGACCGTCTCCGAGAAGGAGAGGTGGTCGATCTTCATCACGAAGGCGATGGTGTCGCCGCCCTCCTGGCAGCCGAAGCAGTGGAACAGACCCTTGCTGGGGCTGACCTGGAAGGAGGGCGACTTCTCGTCGTGGAAGGGGCAGAGGCCCTTGAGGTTCCCGCCGCCCGCGTTGCGGAGCTGGAGGTACTCGGACACGACGGCGTCGATCGGGACCGCGTCCCGTACCGCCTTCACGTCCTCATCGTTGATCCTGCCTGCCACGCATGAATGATACGGGGGCGGGCGGGGAACCCGGGCTCAGGCAAGCAGCTCGTCGAGCGGCACCGAGGGGTCCGCGAGCCGGTCCTGGTCCACCTGGGCACGGGACCGGATCAGCCGCTGGATCGGATCTGTGACGTCCCACACATTCACGTTCATGCCGGCGATCACCCGGCCCTCCTTCAGCCAGAAGGCGATGAACTCGCGCTTCCCGGCGTCGCCGCGCACCACCACCTGGTCGTACGAGCCGGGCGGCGCCCAGCCCGAGTACTCCATGCCCAGGTCGTACTGGTCGGAGAAGAAGTAGGGGACGCGGTCGTAGGACACGTTCCGGCCGAGCATGGCGCGGGCGGCGGCCGGGCCGCCGTTCAGCGCGTTCGCCCAGTGCTCGACGCGGATGCGGTGGTGCAGGAACGGGTGGTGGGCGGCGGCCACGTCACCGGCCGCGAAGATGTCGGGGTCGGAGCTGCGCAGCGACTCGTCGACGGCGATGCCGCCGCCGTCGGCCCGGTCGACCAGGGCGAGCCCGGCGTTCTCGGCGAGGACCGTGCGCGGGGCGGCGCCGATCGAGACGAGCACGGCGTGCGCCGGGTGCTCCTCGCCGTCGTCGGTGCGGACCGCGAGGACCATGCCGTCCTGGCCGGTGATCTCGGTGAGCCGGGCGCCGAAGTGGAAGCGGACGCCGTGCTCGGCGTGCAGATCGGCGAAGAGCTGGCCGAGTTCGGGCCCGAGGACGTTGTGCAGCGGGGTCGGCTCGCTCTCGATGACGGTGACCTCGGCGCCGTACGAGCGGGCCGCGGCGGCCACCTCAAGACCGATCCAGCCGCCGCCCGCGATCACCAGGTGGCCGTTGTCCCGGCCGAGGGCGGTCAGCTCGTGGCGCAGCCGGTCGGAGTGGGCGAGCCGCCGCAGGTGGTGCACCCCGGCCAGGCCGGTGCCGGGGACGTCCAGGCGGCGCGGCTCGGCGCCGGTGGCGAGGAGCAGCTTGTCGTAGCGGATGACGGTGCCGTCGCCGAGCCGGACGGTGCGGGCGTCGCGGTCGATGGCGGTGACGGTCTGGCCGAGGTGGAGTTCGACGTCGTGCTGGGCGTACCAGGCGGGTTCGTGCACGAAGACCGAATCGCGGTCGTCCTTGCCGAGGAGGTAGCCCTTGGAGAGCGGGGGGCGTTCGTAGGGATGCTCGCGTTCGTCGCCGACGAGGATCACCCGGCCGTTGAAGCCCTCGTCGCGCAGCGTCTCCGCCGCCTTGGCCCCGGCCAGGCCACCGCCGACGATGACAAAGGTCTGATCTGCGTCGACCACGTTGATTCCTCCTCGTTGCGCCCGGTTCCCTACGCTACGCCCCCGGGCGCGGCCGGGACCGCACCCGCTCGGGACGTGGATGCGAGGGTCCCGCACCGGCCGGAAAGGCGAAAGGGGGCGAACGGCCCCCGCCGGGCGCCCCTCCCCGTCATGAACTGCGCGGCGGGCGGAGCCTGGTGTGCAGGGCGCGGGCGGACGCGTCGGTGAGGGACGCGATCTGATCGACGATCACCCGCTTGCGGGAACGCTCGTCGGGCGCGCTGACGAACATGGACCGGAACTGGGGTTCGAGCCCTTCGGGGGCGCGGGCGGTCAGCGCCTCGGCCAGCTCGGCGAGCACGATCCGCTGGTCGGCGCGGAGCGCCTCCTGCTCGGCGCGCTGCATCACGTACCGGTCGGCGACGGCCTTGAGGACCGCGCACTCGTTGCGGGTCTCGCGGGGCACGACCAGCTCGGCGCCGTAGCGGGTGAGCCGGCCGGTGCCGTACGCCTGCCGGGTGGCGCCCTCGGCGGCGAGGCAGAAGCGGCCGATGAGCTGGCTGGTGGCGTCCTTGAGGCGGGCCTGGGCGACGGCGGAGCCGTCGTAGCCGTGCGGCCACCAGTCCTGGTCGAGCAGCCGGTCGAGGGCGTCGGCGAGCTCCTGCGGGTCGGTGTCCTCCGGTACGTAGCGGCCGCGGGCCACGTCCCAGATGTCGGCCCGCTCGGGCTCGGCGAGCAGCAGGTTGGGGTCGATGTGCCCGGCGTGCAGGCCGTCCTCGATGTCGTGCACCGAGTAGGCCACGTCGTCGGACCAGTCCATGACCTGGGCCTCGAAGCACTTGCGGTGGGTGGGGGCGCCCTGCCGGACCCAGGCGAAGACCGGCAGGTCGTCCTCGTACACGCCGAACTTCGGCGAGCCGGGGTCGGTGGGGTGCTCGCCGCGGGTCCAGGGGTACTTGGTGGCGGCGTCGAGCGCGGCCCTGGTCAGGTTGAGCCCGACGCTGACGGGCTCGCCGGTGGCCGGGTCGGCGACGAACCGCTTGGGCTCGATGCGGGTGAGCAGCCGCAGCGACTGGGCGTTGCCCTCGAAGCCGCCGCAGTCCTTGGCGAAGTCGTTGAGCGCCTGCTCGCCGTTGTGCCCGAACGGCGGGTGGCCCATGTCGTGGGCGAGACAGGCGGCCTCCACGAGGTCGGGGTCGCAGCCGAGGGCGGCGCCGAGCTCGCGGCCGACCTGGGCGCATTCCAGGGAGTGGGTGAGCCGGGTGCGGGGGCTCGCGTCCCAGGCGTGGCTGCGGGTGCCGGGGGTGACGACCTGGGTCTTCCCGGCGAGTCTGCGCAGCGCGGCGGAGTGCAGGACGCGCGCCCGGTCGCGCTGGAAGGCGGTGCGGCCGGGCCGTTTGTCGGGCTCGGCGGCCCAGCGCTCGATGTCGTGCGCGTCGTAGCCGGGGGTGCCCCCGAGGGGGGCGGTCCCGAGAGGGGTGCTCCCGAGGTCGGTGGGTGTGGTGCCGGTGGGTGTGGTGCCGGTGGTGTCCGCGAAGCCTTCCATGCACCGAAGGTAACGGGCGGGACGGACAAAGGGATCGGACGGAAGGGATCAGACGGCGGCGAGTTGCCGCCGGGGCACCTGGGTGACGGCCTGGTCGTAGCGCCGCAGCAGCAGCCGGGCCAGGGCCGGGTGGGCGCCGAGCGGGGCGGCGGCGAGCCAGGGGGCGTGGGCGGCGGCGCGGGCGGCGAAGAGCCCGGGCGCGGTGAAGCAGGAGGCGACCGCGATCCGGTGGCGGCCCCGGGCGGCGAGCGCCCGGACCGCGTCGGGGACGGTGGGCGCGGCGGCGGAGGCGTACCCGGGCAGCACCGGCACCCCGCCGAGGCGTTCACCGAGCCGGGCGGCGATCCGGCGGACGCAGCGGACCGACTCGGGGTCCCGCGACCCGGCGGCGGCGAGCACCACGCCGGTGGTGGCCGATGCCCCGTCGGCGGCCGTCCAGCCCGCCTCGGCGAGCCGGTCGGCGAGCGCCTCGATCAGCAGCGGGTGCGGGCCGAGCGGCGCGGCGACGGTCGCCCGGAGGGCGGGGGCGGCGGCGAGTGCGGCGGGCAGGTCGTGCTTGACGTGGTGGCCGGGGGCGAACAGCAGCGGGACGAGGACGGCGGCGCGGCCCGGGCCGGTGCCGGTGCCGGTGCCCGGGCCCGTGCCGAGGGTGGCGAGGGTGTCGGCGAGCAGCGGCGCGCTGTGCTCGATGTGCGCGAGCCGCACGGTCAGTCCGGGCCGCAGCTCGCGGACCCGGTCGAGCAGCGTCGCCAGGGCGGCGGCGGCCCGGGGGTCGCGGCTGCCGTGGCCGACGGCTATCAGGTCGGGGGCGTGGGCGTCGGTGCGGGTGCTGCCGGTGAGGCGGGTCATGGGGTGATCGTGCCGAGGGCGCGTTGCCGCGCGGTTTCGCCGGGGTCACGGGTGGTTGCGGCGGGCTCACCGGGGGGTGGGGCGCGGTGTCAGGGCGTGGGCGCGGGCTCTGGCGGTGGGTGGGTCCGGGGGCCGGGGCCTCCGGTCAGCTCGCCAGCCAGACCCGCAGCGGGCCGATCGGCTCGAAGCCCACCGCGCACGCGGCGGCCAGGTCGTCGCCCGACTCGTAGCCGACGACCGGGAGTCCGGGGTCGGCGGCGGCGAGGGCGCCCGCCCAGGCGTAGGCGGGCGGCACGTCGTCGACGGTGAAGAGGTTGGACACTCCGGTGACGCCCGCCGAGACGGTGAGGACGGCACCGCCCAGGACCCGTCCTGCGACGTCGTAGCCGCCGACGACGGTGGTCGTCGGGTCGTCGAGGAGCCCGGGGCGGAACAGTTCGGCCTCCTCGGCGTCGCCGTCGCTCCAGGCCAGTGCCCAGGCGGCGAGGGCGGCCGGGGTGTCGACCGTGCGGTGTCCCGCCGTGACGGGCAGGCCGGGGCCGCCGGGGGCGAGGGCGATCCACTGCGCCTCGAACAGCGTCCGGAAGCCCGCGCCGGTCAGGTCGAGGCGGGCGTGGCTGTCCTTCACGGAGGCGCCGGGCGACACGTCGATCCCGGCGAGCACGTCCGCCGCCCCGGCGTCCTCGGTCAGGGTGACGGCGTCCGGGTAGTAGAGCGGGGTGCGGCGGGAGTTGGTCCAGGCGCGCGGGCCGAAGGCGCCGGGCAGGCCGTGGGTGCGGCACAGGGTGTCGCACCAGTCGGCGTTGTTGCGGACGGCGGCGGCGAGAACGGCGGCTTCGGTGATCACCTGCGGAGCATAGACGGCACGGATCCTTCCCTCCCCTCTTCTTTCATTCCGAATCACGGAATATCTTTTCCGCTATGAGAATGTCCCCCGTGCCGCTCCCCCGGCGCGCTCTCGCCGAGTTCACCGGCACCGCCGCGCTCGTCGCCGTCGTCGTCGGATCCGGCATCCGCGCCGACGCCCTCAGCCAGGACCTCGGCGTCCGGCTGATCGCCAACGCCGCCGCCTCCGCGCTCGGCCTCGGCCTGCTGATCGCGCTGATCGGCCCGCTGTCCGGCGCCCACTTCAACCCGGTCGTCACGCTCTCCGAGTGGTGGACCGCCCGTTCCCGGGGCGGCGCCAGGGCCGCCGCCGTCTATGTCGTCGCCCAGCTGGGCGGCGCCGTCGCGGGCGCCCTGTTCGCCGAGGCGATGTTCGGCCGGATGCCCGGCGCGGACCTGGCCACCGAGCAGCGGGCCGAACCCCATCTGCTGCTCGGCGAGGCGGTGGCCGCCGCGGGGCTCGTCCTGGTCGTGCGGGGCCTGAACCGGATCGGCCGCCCCGGGCTCGCGCCGGTCGCCGTCGCCGGATACATCGGCGCCGCCATCTGGTTCACCTCCTCCGGCTCGTTCGCCAACCCGGCGGCCACCGTGGGGCGTTCGCTCACCGACTCCTTCACCGGCATCGCCCCCGGCTCGGTCCCCGCGTTCGCCGCCGCCCAGCTCCTCGGCATGCTGCTCGGCATGGGCCTGGCGGGCCTGCTTTACGGGACGGGGCCCGGGTCCGGAACCGGATCTGGAGCAGAGGATTCCGTACCCGGCGAACCGAAACCGGCCGATTCGCGTCGAACAGGGTGACCGGCCCGACCGCACCCCGCACGACATCCCCGGAGGTACCCGCATGCGCGGCGTCCGCCTGCCCCGCCGCCTGCCCCGGCCACCGCGCCCGGCCCGGCTGCTCCCGCGCACCACGCGGGGCCGCCGCCGTGCCGTCCAGGCCGTGATGCTCGGGGCGGTGCTCGCGCTCGCGCCCGCCACCTGGATGCACGCGGTCGCCGCCGACCGGCTCCGCGCCCCGGCCGAGGTGCCCGCGCAGGACGTCGCCATGGTCTTCGGCGCCGGACTGTGGAAGGGCCGCCCCACCCCGTACCTCGCGCACCGGCTCGACGCCGCCGCCGAGCTCTACCGCACCGGCAAGGTCAAGGTCCTCCTGGTCACCGGCGACAACAGCCGCACCGAGTACGACGAGCCGAGCGCCATGCGCGCCTATCTGACGGCCCGGGGCGTCCCCGGCGACAAGGTGGTCAGCGACTACGCGGGCTTCGACACCTGGGACAGCTGCGTCCGGGCCAAGAAGATCTTCGGGGTGGACCGGGCGGTGCTCGTCACCCAGGACTTCCACATCAAGCGGGCGGTCGCGCTGTGCGGGGCGGCGGGCGTCGAGTCGTACGGCGTCGGGGTCCCCGAACCGCACGACGCCACCTGGTACTACGGCACCACCCGCGAGCTGGCCGCCGCCGGGAAGGCCGCCCTCGACGCGGCCCTGCGGCCCGACCCGCACTTCCTCGGCGACCGCGAGGACGGCGTGGCGAAGGCCCTGGCCGCACCCGCACCCGCGGCCAAGCCCTGAGTCCGAGGTCCTGAGCCCGAGGCCCTGAGCCCGGCCGCCGGGCCGGGTACGGCGCACCCTCACCCCGCGCCCTCACCCGGCACCCGGGCCCGGCCTGAGCACCCGGCACCCGCGCCGTAATGCGCGGCGACCCCGCCCGTAACACGTCCGCCGCATCCTCGGACCATGTCCGAGGCCACCGCCACAACCCCCGCCGCAGGCGCCGCCACCCCCGGGGCGACCGCCACCCACTGCCCGTACTGCGCCCTGCAGTGCGGCATGAACCTGCGGGTCACGAGAGACGGCGGGGGCCCCTCCGGCATCCCGCTCGAAGTCGTCGAGCGGCCCGACTTCCCGGTGAACCGGGGCGCGCTGTGCGGCAAGGGCCGCACCGCGCCCGCCGTGCTCGCCACCGGGGTCCGGCTCACCGAGCCGCTGGTGCGGCGGCCCGGCTCCGGCGCCCTCGAGCCCGCGAGCTGGGCCGAGGCGCTGGCCGTCGTCGCCGACGGGCTGCGCGGCACCCGGGCCGCGCACGGCGCCGACGCCGTCGGGGTGTTCGGCGGCGGCGGGCTGACCAACGAGAAGGCGTACGCGCTCGGCAAGTTCGCCCGGCTCGTCCTCGGCACCTCGCAGATCGACTACAACGGCCGCTTCTGCATGTCCTCGGCCGCCGCCGCCCACCAGCGGGCCTTCGGGCTCGACCGTGGCCTGCCGTTCCCGCTGGCGGACGTGGCCCGCAGCGGCTGCGTCATCCTCGTCGGCTCCAACCTCGCCGAGACCATGCCGCCCGCCCTGCGGTACCTCACCGAGCTGAAGGAGAACGGCGGCCGGCTGATCGTCGTCGACCCGCGCCGCACCCGGACCGCCGAGCACGCCGACCTCCATCTCGCCCCGCGCCCCGGCACCGACCTCGCGCTCGCCCTCGGGCTGCTTCACCTGGTGGTCGCCGAGGGCCGGGTCGACGAGGAGTTCGTCGCCGCCCGCACCACCGGCTGGGCCGCCGCCCGGGCCGCGGCGATGGCGCACTGGCCCGAGCAGGTGGAGCGGATCACCGGCGTGCCCGTGCCCCAGCTCCGTGAGGCGGTACGGCTGTTCGCCGACGCCGGGAGCGGCATGGTGCTCACCGCGCGCGGCCCCGAGCAGCAGTCCAAGGGCACCGACACGGTCGGCGCCTGGATCAACCTGTGCCTGGCGACGGGCCACGCGGGCCGCCCGTACAGCGGCTACGGCTGTCTCACCGGCCAGGGCAACGGACAGGGCGGCCGGGAGCACGGCCAGAAGGCCGACCAGCTGCCCGGCTACCGCAAGCTCGCCGACCCGGCCGCCCGCGCGCACGTCGCCGGGGTCTGGGGCGTCGACCCCGACAGCCTGCCGGGCCCGGGGCGCAGCGCGTACGAGCTCCTCGACGCGCTCGGCACCGATGTGCGGGCGCTGCTCCTGATGGGTTCCAACCCGGTGGTGTCCGCGCCCCGGGCCGCCCACATCGAGCGGCGGCTGCGCTCCCTGGACTTCCTCGCCGTCGCCGATGTCGTGCTGTCCGAGACGGCCGAACTCGCCGACGTGGTGCTGCCGGTGACCCAGTGGGCCGAGGAGACCGGCACCATGACCAATCTGGAGGGCCGGGTGCTGCTGCGGCGCCGGGCGGTCGACCCGCCGCCGGGGGTGCGCGGCGACCTGGCGGTGCTGCACGATCTCGCGGCGCTGCTCGGCTGGGAGAAGGGCTTCCCGACCGACCCCGAGGAGGTGTTCGCCGAGCTGCGGCGGGCCTCGGCGGGCGGACCCGCCGACTACGCGGGCATCGACTACCGGCGGATCGAGCGGGAGCAGGGCGTGTTCTGGCCGTGCCCGGACCCCGGTCCTGGCGAGCCGCCGCACCCGGGCACCCCCCGGCTGTTCCTCGACCGGTTCGCGACGGACGACGGGCGGGCCAGGTTCGTGCCGGTGACCCACCGGGCGGCGGCCGAGGAGACCGACAGCGCGTATCCGGTGGTGCTGACCACCGGGCGGGTCGTCGCCCAGTACCAGTCGGGCGCGCAGACCCGGCGGGTCGCCGAACTGACCGCCGCCGCGCCAGGCCCGTTCGTGGAGCTGCACCCGCGGCTCGCCGAGCGGATCGGGGTCGCGGAGGGCGAGCCGGTCGCGGTGGTGTCGCGGCGCGGCCGCGCGGTCGCCCCGGCCCGGATCACCACCTCGATCCGGCCGGACACCGTCTTCATGCCGTTCCACTGGCCGGGCGAGGGCCGCGCCAACACCCTGACCAATCCGGCGCTCGACCCGGTCTCCCGGATGCCGGAGTTCAAGGTGTGCGCGGTGCGGTTGGAGCGGGCGGCGGGGCCGGAGCACGCGGCGGATCCCGCTACCCCGGCCGCCCCGGCCGCCCCGATGCCCCCGGCCGCCCCGGCTACCCCGTCCGCTCCGGCCGCGTGAACCAGTCGCCGCCCTCGATCGGCGGCCCGAGCGGCGCGCCGGGCGCCGCCAGATACACCCAGGCGGCGGTGCTTGCCGCGTCCCGCTCCCGTACGACGTCGAGCGCGACCCGCCGGTATCCGGCGGGCAGCTCCAACCGGTCCAGCATGCCGAGCAGTTCATCGTGGCCGCCGGGCGCGGCGGTCAGCAGGGTGCCGGTGATCCTGCCCGTGCCGGGGACGGCGTACGGATAGCCGGGCCCGTCCCGCAGCTCGGCACCGGTGAGGGTCGCGGCCTCCTCGGCGGCGGTGCGCCCGGCGAGGAAGCGGTCGTGGTTGTACGCGCCGGGCCGCAGCGTCCCGTACACGAAGAACGGCAGCTCGGGAGCGGCGTCCGGCCGGGTGCTCACGGCCCGGTCGGCGGCGGGGCGGCGGTCTCCTGCTCCACCCAGCGCGCGTAGGCGGCGCCGACCCTGGCGGCCTGGGTGGCGACGATCTCGGGCGTCTCGTAGTCGTGCGCCGCGAGCAGATACGCCTCCAGGTCCGGGTACCGCGCCTCGGTGGTCTTGAGGACGACCTGCCACTCCTCGGTGGTCTCGATCGCCCCTTTCCAGTGGTAGACCGACGTGACCGGTCCGACGATCTGCCCGCAGGCGGCGGCCCTGGCCTCGACGGCGCCGCGCGCCAGGGCCTCGGCCTTGGCGCGCGCGTCGGTGGTGGTGACAACGGAGAGGATCACCCGGTCACGGTACCGAACCGGGGCGGGTTCTCCGGGTCACGCGGACACGCCCTGGGCCGCGTGCAGCCGGGCGTAGACGCCGTCGCTCGCGAGGAGTTCCGCGTGGGTGCCCCGTTCGGCGAGGGCGCCGTGGTCCATCACGAGGATCAGGTCGGCGTCCCTGATGGTGGACAGCCGGTGGGCGATGACGAAGGTGGTCCTGCCGTGCGCGAGCCGGGCCATCGCCCGCTGGATCAGCACCTCGGTGCGGGTGTCGACCGAACTGGTCGCCTCGTCGAGCACCAGGATGTCCGGATCGGCGAGGAACGCCCGGGCCAGGGTGAGGAGTTGGCGCTCGCCCGCGCTGAGCCCGGCGCCGTCCTCGGCGAGCACGGTGTCGTACCCGTCGGGCAGGGTCCGGACGAAGCGGTCGGCGTGCGCGGCCCGGGCGGCGCGCTCGATCTCGGCGCGGGTGACCTCGCGGGTCGTGCCGTACGCGATGTTCTCGGCGATGGTGCCGCCGAACAGCCAGGTGTCCTGGAGCACCATGCCGATCCGGGAGCGGACGGCGGCCCGGGGGACGGTCGCGATGTCGGTGCCGTCGAGGGTGATCCGGCCGCCGTCGACCTCGTAGAAGCGCAGGAGCAGATTGACCAGGGTGGTCTTGCCCGCGCCGGTGGGCCCGACGATGGCGACCTTCCGGCCCGGCTCGACGGTCAGCGACAGGTCGTCGATGAGCGGCTTGTCGGGGGCGTAGCGGAAGGAGACGTTCTCGAAGGCGACCCGCCCGGGGGACGGAGCAGTGGCCGGAGCGTTAGCCGGAGCGGTGACCGGACCGGTGGCCGGGCCGCGCCCCATGACGTCCTGCTCCGGGTCGGGCGCCTCCGGGTCCGGTGTCTCCTCGTCCGCGTCGAGCAGCGCGAACACCCGCTCGGCGGAGGCCACCCCGGACTGGAGCAGGTTGGCCATGGCGGCGACCTGCGTGACCGGTCCGTTGAACTCGTACGAGTACTGGATGAACGCCTGCACATCGCCGACGGTCAGCGTGCCGCTCGCGACCCGCAGCCCGCCGGCCACGGCGACGACCACATAGGTGAGGTTGCCGACCAGGGTGAGCGCCGGCTGGATGAAGCCCGAGATGAACTGGGCACGGAAGCTCGCCCGGTACAGCCGCTCGCCGAGCGCGTCGAAGCGCTCGACGGCCTCGGCGCGGCGGCCGAAGGCGACCACCTCCGCATGGCCGGTGATCATCTCCTCGACGTGTCCGTTGAGCCGCCCGGTCACCGCCCACTGCTTCACGAACTGCGGCTGGGCGCGGCGCCCGACGTACGCGGCGACGCCGACCGACAGCGGCACGGTGCCGAGCACGATCAGGGCGAGCGTCGGCGAGATCCAGAACATCATCGCGAGCACGCCGACGAGCGTGAGCAGCGCCCGGATCATCTGGCTGAGCGCCTGCTGGAGGGTGGTGACGACGTTGTCGATGTCGTTGGTGGTACGGGAGAGCAGTTCGCCGCGCGACTGCCGGTCGACGTACGACAGCGGCAGCCGGGACAGTTTGCCCTGGGCGCGGGCGCGCAGCCGGTGTCCGGCGCGCTGGACGACGGCGGTGGCGAGCCGCTGCTGGAGCCAGGTGAGCCCGGCGGCCCCGGCGACGAGCGCGGCGGAGAGCGCGAGGGCCCGGCCGACGGCGCCGAAGTCGACCCCGGCGGGGGTGCGGGCGCCGGAGACGACGAGGTCGGTGGCGTGGCCGAGGATCTTCGGGGAGAGCACGGAGAGGGTGACGGCGAGGACGGCGGCACCGGCCACGCCGAGCAGCAGCGGCCGGTCGGGGCCGAGGGTGCGCAGCAGCCGCAGGCCCGAGGCGCGGAAGTGCAGCGAGCGTTCGAGGGCGGGGCCGCCGCCGGGGCCGCGCTCGGCGGCGGGCGGGCCGAGCCGGGCGGGGGCGGCCGGGACGTGCCGCGTGTCGGGGGTGCCGGGCCGCTTGGCCTCGGGCTCGGGCTCGGGTGCGGTGCCGGTGGTGGGCTCGGCGCCGGTGGTGGGCTCGGCGCCGGTGGTCGTGGTGCCGGTGGTGCCGGTGGTGGTCGTGGTGCCGGTGGTGGGCGCGGTGCTGCTCACGCGGCGGCCTCCTGGGTGAGCGGGGACTGGGTGAGCGGGGACTGGGAGCGGACGATCTCCTGGTAGGTGGGGTTGGCGGCGAGGAGTTCGTCGTGGCTGCCGCTGCCGACGACCCGGCCGCCTTCGAGGACGACGATCCGGTCCGCGTCGCGGATGGTGGCGACCCGCTGGGCCACGATGACGACGGTGGCGTCGGTGGTCTCGGCGGCGAGGGCGGCCCGCAGCCGGGCGTCGGTGCTGGAGTCGAGGGCGGAGAAGGAGTCGTCGAAGAGGTAGATCCGGGGCCGGGCGACGAGGACCCGGGCGATGGCGAGGCGCTGGCGCTGTCCGCCGGAGAAGTTGCCGCCGCCCTGCTGGACGGGGGCGTCGAGCCCCTCGGGCAGCGCGCGGACGAAGTCGGCGGCCTGGGCGGTCTCCAGGGCCCGCCACAGTTCCTCGTCGGTGGCGTCGGGCCGCCCGTACCGGAGGTTGCCGCCGACGGTGCCGGAGAAGAGGTACGGCCGCTGCGGGACGAATCCGACGGTACGGGCGAGCAGCGCCGGGTCCAGGTCGCGGACGTCGGTGCCGCCGATCGCGACCCGGCCGCCGGTGGTGTCGTACAGCCGGGGCACCAGGCCGAGCAGGGTGGACTTGCCGCTGCCGGTGGAGCCGATGACGGCGGTGGTGCGGCCGGGGCGGGCGGTGAGGGTGATGCCGGAGAGGACGGGTTCCTCGGCGCCGGGGTAGCGGAAGCCGACGCCGGTCAGATCGAGCCGCCCGGGGTCGGCGGCGGGCGGCCGGGGGTGCGCGGGCGGGGTCACGGAGGGGGTGGTGTCGAGGAGTTCGCGGACGCGTTCGGCGCTGACCTCGGCGCGCGGCATGTGCAGGAAGAGGAAGGTCACCATCATCACGGACATGGAGATCTGGAGCAGATAGCCGAGGAAGGCGATGAGTCCGCCGGGCTGCAGCGCGCCGGAGTCGATGCGGTGGGCGCCGACCAGGACGATGGCGACGGCGGCGAGCTCCCAGACGAGCAGCACGACGGGGAACATGACGGCCTGGAGGCGTCCGGCGCGCAGCCCGACGTCGAGCAGACCGTCGTTGGCGGCGCCGAAGCGGCGCTGTTCATGGGCGTCGCGGACGAAGGCGCGGACCACCCGGATGCCGGTGATCTGCTCCCGCAGCAGCCGGTTGACCTGGTCGACGCGCCGCTGCATGCCCCGGAACAGCGGCCGCATCCGCAGCACCACGGCGCCGACGGAGAGCGCCATCACGGGGACGAACAGGAGCAGCACGAGCGAGAGCGGCAGGTCCTGGCGCAGGGCCAGGACCAGTCCGCCGACGCAGAGCAGGGGTGCGGCGACCAGCATCGTGAGGACGAGGACGGTGAAGGTCTGGATCTGCTGGATGTCGTTGGTGGTGCGGGTGACGAGCGAGGCGGCGCCGAAGCGGCCGGTCTCGTGGGCGGAGAAGCCCTGGACCCGGCGGAAGGTCTCGGAGCGCAGATCGCGGGCGACGCCCATGGCGATCCGCGCGCCGAGGTAGGTGGCGGCCGCCGCTGCGGCGGCCTGGAGCAGGGTGATCCCGAGCATCAGGCCGCCGCCGGAGAGCACGCGGCCGGTGTCGCCGCGCAGCACCCCCTGGTCGATGACTCCGGCGTTGAGGGTGGGCAGGGCGAGGGAGGCGAGGGTCTGGACGAGCTGGAGCAGGACGAGGAGGGCGAGCCGCGGCCGGTGGGGACCGAGCCGGGCGACGACGAGGCGGAGCAGCATGGCGGGTGTACCCCCTGGGCGCGCGGGTGGTGGGCGGCGGGTCCGGACGGGCGGGTGGTCGGGTGACGGGCGGGGAGGCCGGAGCGGCGCCGGCGACGCCGATGGCGCCGGCACCACCGCCGGCCGGCTCCGGCTTGGTCCGCTCCGATCCGATCCGGACCGAACCGGACCGGACCGGACCGGTCAACCGGCGTACGGATGGGTGGACTTGGCACTGCGCAGGGCGTGCCCCCACCAGCCGAGCTGGTCGAGCAGGGACTTGGCGGCGCCGTCGGGTCCGGTCGGGTCGAGGGGGTTGCCGTCGTCGCCGAAGCGGCCGTGGGCGCCGTGGAAGGAGACCGTGTCGCGGACCGTGACGGCGTGCATCTCGGCGTACACCTGCCGGAGTTGCTCGACGGCGCGCAGGCCGCCGGAGACGCCGCCGTAGGAGACGAAGCCGACCGGCTTGGCCTGCCACTCCTTGAAGTGCCAGTCGATCAGGGACTTGAGGGCGGCGGGGAAGGAGTGGTTGTACTCGGGGGTGATGACGACGAAGGCGTCGGCGGCGTCGAGGACCGGGGCGACCTTGGCGAGTTCGGCCTGGACGGCGGGGCTCGGCGTGTGCGAGAGGGCGGAGGGCAGGTCGACCTCGGCGAGGTCGACGATACGGGTGGTGAAGTCGTCGCGCTCGGCGGTGCGGGCGGTGAACCAGTCGGCGACGACGGGCGCGAAGCGGCCCTCGCGGTTGCTGGCGACGATGACGACGAGGTTCAGCGGGTTCGTGGTGTCCATGGCGAGAAGCTTGATTCCTCAAGCATGGTTGAGGTCAACCCCCTTCGATCGCGAGTTCTCCGCCACATACGGTGACCCTCATGACGACGCCTCCGACGCCTCCGATGCCCGCCACGCCGCCGACGCCCCCGACGCCCGCCGCTCCTGGCCCGGACCGGGAGGTGGCCCTCCACCTGTCCGTCGACGGCGCGCCCGTCGGCGACCCGGCCCTGCTCGCCACCCTGATGAGCGGCTACGGCCACTTCACCGCGATGCAGGTGCGCGACGGCCGGGTGCGCGGGCTCGGCCTGCACCTGGAGCGGCTCGACCGCGCCACCCATGAGCTCTTCGGCCGCGGCCTGCCCGGCGAGCGGGTGCGCGCGGAGCTCACCGGGGCCCTCGCGGCGGCGGGGCGACGGGACGCGGCGGCGCGGGTGTACGTGTACGGGGCGGGCGGCGGGCCCGGCGAGGGCGAGGTCAGGACCGTGGTGACGGTACGGCCCGGGGCCCCGGACGACCGGGCGCCGCGCGCCCTGAAGTCGGTGGACTACTGGCGGCCCGCCGCCCACATCAAGCACCTGGGCGGCTTCGGCCAGGCGTTCCACGGCGAGGCGGCCCGCAGCGCGGGCTTCGACGAGGCCCTGCTGACCGGCGGCCCCGACGCCGAGGTCGCGGAGGGCGCGGTCACCAACGTGGCCTTCTGGGACGGCACTTCGGTGATCTGGCCGACGGCGCCGCACCTCACCGGCATCACGATGGCGCTGGTCGCCCCGCTGCTGCCCTCGGTGTCCCGGAAGGTCACCCTGGCGGACGTGCCCGGGTTCCGTTCGGCCTTCGTGACGAACTCGCGCGGGATCGCGCCGGTGTCGCGGATCGACGACGTCGAGCTGATGGTGGACGAGGAACTGATGGCGCGGGTGTGGGCGGCGTACGAGGGAGCGACCTGGGACGTCCTGTAGGCGCCAGGGGGGCAGGGCCCGACGGACGGCGGACGACGGACCTACGGGTCGGGCACACGCGGCCCGGGGGCGCGGCCGGGCGGCCGGCCCACCGAGCTACCGGACGGGCGGCCCACCGAGCTACCGGACGGGGGGCCCGGCGAGCGGCCGGACGGGGGCCCGGCGAGCGACCGGGTGAGCGGCCTCACCCGTTCGGCACGGACCGTCAGCTGACGCCTCGAAACCCACCCTGACCTGCGAAAACGATCCGCAGCCAGGTGACGCGCCGTCCCGGACGGAGCAATTCTGATGGGACATCAGCAGGCGGGCGGGCCCGGCGGGCATTTATCTCGGTCCTACGGAAGCCCCTTTCCGGACGACCTACCGCGCGCCACGGAGGCCCCATGCGCCGCACCCCTGTCCCCGCCCTCCCGCTGCTCGCCGGCGCCGCGATCACGACCGTCGCCCTCGGCGTGCTCGCCGCCCCCCTGGCGTACGCGAACAACAACTCCGAGTCCCTGGAGATCTTCCCCTCCTCCGCGGACCCGGGGACCACCGTCACCGTGAACACCCTCGCCTGCGGCTCCCACGGCCACGGCGTCGGCGACGCGAACGCGCTCGGCGCGGGCGACTTCCAGCTCAATCCGAGCACGCACAAGGAGGTCGTGGTCGGCCAGTTCACGGTGCCGCACCACGCCAAGGCGGGCACCTACTGGATCAGTGTGGCCTGCGACAACGGCCGGACCGCGCGCGGCGAGCTGGTGGTCAAGCACCGCAACCCCAGCGGCCATGTGCAGACCGGCGTCGGGGGCAGCGTGACCCCCGACCACACCCAGGTCGCGGCGGGCGCGGCGGTGCTGGCCGCAGCCGCCGTCGGCGGTACCTGGCTCCTGCGCCGCCGGGCGAGCGGCGCGCAGGGCGGCTGAGCGTACCGCCACTCGTCCTGCCCCCGCCGCGCGCCCGCTGACGGCCCGGCGGGGGCAGGACCACCTTCCCGTACCGAAGAGGCAGGTCCCGTGAGCAACAGCAGCAAGGGCTGGGGCATAGCGATCGCCGCCTGCGTGGGCCTGTGGATGATCCAGAACGGCTCCGGCGAGGTGACCCCGCCGGTGCCGTCGGCGGCCCAGGCGTTCGCGGCCGGTCCGAGCGTGCACACCGAGGCGGCCGCCGACCCGCTGCCGCCCGCCGCGCCGGTCCGGCTGCGGATCCCCGAGATCGACGTCGACACCCCGGTGATGGGCCTCGGCCTCGGCCCGGGCGGCGCCCTCGACGTGCCTCCGGCGGCCGACCGGAACATGGCCGGCTGGTACCGGGACGGCACCGGCCCGGGCGCGAAGGGCACGGCGATCGTGGCGGGCCACGTCGACAACGCGCGGGGCCCGGCCGTCTTCTACGCGCTCGGCGCGCTGAAGAAGGGCCACCGGATCGAGGTGGACCGCCAGGACGGCCGTACCGCCGTGTTCACGATCGACGCGGTCGAGGTCTACGACAAGGACGCGTTCCCGGACGCCAAGGTGTACGGCGAGGCGGACCGCGCGGAGATCCGGGTGATCACCTGCGGCGGCGCCTTCTCCCGGAAGTCGGGCGGCTACCAGGGCAATGTGGTGGCGTTCGGCCACCTGATCGGAGTGAAGGGCGTCTAGGCCGGGCGTCCAGACCGTGGCCCGTACGGGCCCAGGGGACGCCGCCTCACGCCCACTGGTCGAAGGCGAGCTTCGCGACCAGCGAGAACACGACCACCAGCAGCACCCCGCGGACGAACTCCGAGCCCCTGCGCAGTGCCATCCGGGCGCCCAGCGTGCCGCCCACCAGGTTGAAGACGGCCATCGTGCCCGCGAGGGCCCACAGCACATGGCCCTGGTAGGCGAACATGGCGAGCGCGCCCGCGTTGGTGCAGACGTTGACGATCTTGGCGGTGGCGGAGGCGGTCACCAGGTCGAGATGGAGCACGGCGGTGAGCGCGAGCACCAGGAAGGTGCCGGTGCCGGGGCCGAAGAGTCCGTCGTACAGGCCGATGCCGCCGCCGACCACGACGATCGCGGTGACCACCCGGGCGCGGGTGAGCGGCGGCCGCTCGGTGCCCTCCGCGCGGGCGCCGAAGGACGGCCGGAGCAGCACGAACGCGGCCACGCCGAGCAGCACGACCATGATGACCGGGCGCAGCACCTCGTTGCTGATCCCGGCGGCGAAGAACGCCCCGCCCATCGACCCGGCGAGCGCGGCGAGTCCGATCCTGACCGCCATGCCGACCTGTACGGGCGCCTTGCGCACATAGGTGACGGCGGCGCCGGAGGTGCCGACGATGGCCACGGCCTTGTTGGTGGCGAGGATCTGCGCGGCGGGCAGCTGCGGCAGGCCGAGCAGCAGCGCGGGCAGCAGGAGCAGCCCGCCGCCCCCGACCACGGCGTCGATCCAGCCGGCGGCGAGCGCGGCGACGCAGAGCAGCGCGAGAGTGGTCAGGGATATGTCAGGCATGCGGGTGAGCCTAGAGGGCGGATGCGTGTGCCCTCCATCGATTCCCGGCGGTCTTGAGCAAGCCCAGAGCTTCCGGCCGCGCGCCCACCCTCACGGCCCGCCCTCACCGTGCGCCCTCACCGTGCGCCCTCACAGCCCGCCCCGCCGTCCGTGAGATCAGCGTTCCGCGCGGGAAACAACCGGGTTCCCGGCGGGTAACACCCGCCGCGCACGCTTCCCCCATGAGTACACGGATCGTGGTGGTCGGCGGCGGCACGGCGGGCGCCCGGCTCGCCCAGCGCCTGCCGGTCACGCTCCTCGGCGAGGAGCCGCACGCCCCGTACAACCGGCTGCTGCTCGCGGACGTGCTGGCCGGGCGGTACGGCCCCGAGGTCATCGCGCTGCCCGCGCCGTGCGAGCCCGCCCGGCTCGGCGTCCGCGCGGTGCGCGTCGACCGGGCGGCCCGCCTCGTCGAGTGCGCGGACGGCTCCCTCGTCCCGTACGACCGGCTGGTCCTGGCGACCGGCGCGGCCCCCGTGCTGCCCCCACTGCGTGGCCTGCGGGGCCCGCGCGGCACCGAGCCGCCCACCGGCGTGCACGCCTTCCGCACCCTCGACGACTGCCTGGCGCTGCGCGCCCTGGTCCGGCCCGGGGTGCCCGCGGTGGTCATCGGCGGCGGCCTGCTCGGTGTCTCGGCCGCCCGCGCCCTCGCCGCGGCGGGCGCCGAGGTGGTCCTCGCCCAGCAGGGCGAACACCTGATGGAACGCCAGCTCGACCCCACCTCGGCCGCCCTCCTCCTGTCCCATCTGCGGGACCTGGGCGTGGAGGTGCACACCGAGTGCCGGGTGAGCGGCCTGCGCTCGGAGTCCGGCGCGGTGACGGCCGTCGAACTGGCCGACGGCTTCGTCCTCGACGCCCGGCTCGTGGTCCTGGCCTGCGGCGTCCGCCCCCGGGTGGCGCTGGCCAGGGACGCGGGCCTGGCGCTGCGCACGGGCATCGTGGTGGACGACGAGCTGCGCACCTCCGACCCGCGGATCCACGCGATCGGCGACTGCGCGGAACACCGCGGCCAGGTCTACGGCCTGGCGACCCCGGCCCTTGACCAGGCGGACGTCCTCACGGAGCTCCTCCTGACGGACCTCCCCCACCTCAAGGACCATCTGCCCACCCCCGGCCACGTGCCCGTCCACCCCGACCAGCCCCCCACCTTCTCCCTCCCCGACCCCCCGACGCCGCCGGAGCCCACCCACCCCGACCACGTCCTCACCCCCTCCCACCCCCCGGTGGCGAGCGCCCCCCGCACCCATCCACCCACCACCCCGCTCGTCGGCGGGCGGACGACTGAAGACCGTCCGGGGGCCGGGGTCGGAGCGTGTGGGTCGTCCGGACGTAAAGCGCCGGAACGCGCGCGGAGCGCGGTGGAGGCGCAGTCCGGACGATCCGCACCGGAGACCCCGGGGGGGGGGGGGGGGGGGGGGGCGCGCCCCCCCCCCCCCCCCCCCCCCCCCCCCCCCCCCCCCCCCCCCCCCCCCCCCC